>JBGSJG010000001.1:0-204561 GCA_041742135.1 Patescibacteria group bacterium
GGGTTGAGTGAATTTAGATCCGCTTATATTTTTGATGATGCCATTACAACGGGAAGGACTTTAGAATATCTGGTCAAACTATTACCTGAGAATATACAGCATACATACTTTTACTGTATATCTTTTACTAATACAAATAGATATCATCACTTGACTAGATTTGAACATGGAGGTGTTAACCCAATCATATTTGATTCGAGAACAGCTTCGTATCCATCTAACTATACACAGACTTTTTCTAAAACCTCTTATACGAATCGAAAAGGGATTTTTAATAAAGAGAAAGAGCAAATAGTACAAATGCAAAGAACGTATTTTCCAAACCTTATAAGTTAATATGAATATAATATTTGATTTCGACGGAACAATTGCCAAGTCTACTCAGTACCATCGTGTCGGCTGGGAGCAGGCAATAAAAGAATTAGGATTAAAGAAGGAATTGTCTCAGCTGCTTCCATATGAAGAAAATTTAAAAGAACGATTTGATAGCTATAGAAGAATTAAAAAAGGTTTTTTGGATGATGATGTTGATTATGGAATTGCCTCGGTATATTTTGGACTGACTGATAAAGAACTGCTTGCTCGAAAGATAATGGATTTAAAGGAGAGTTTGACGATCGCTTCGATACTTAAAGAGGATATTTCTCAAACTTTAAAAACATTGGGGTTCAATTTTATTGAGGCAGTGAATAGTTTGAAGTCAAAAAATAATTCTATCAGTATAGTCTCTTCGTCCAGAGAGACAATTGTGTCTAGTTATCTACACAAGTGCGGATTGCTAGATCTATTTGATTACATATGGGGCGAAGAATCTTTAACCGATGAAACGGGTACTTTGCACGACAAGCCTCATTCCTATTTCAAGGCAGTGCTTACAAAGACTAACTATCCAATGAATGTTTATATCGGTGACAATGATTCTATTGACAAAGAATTTGCTGAAGCCTGCGGTGGTAAATTCATGTATGTCGACAAAGATACTGATTTTTTGGATTTAATTAAAAACATAAAACAATGAAATTACTAAAACTTTGTAATATCAAAAACATCTTTGAAACTCGCACTGCTGGCACTCTCGGTATTTCTTTTCTTGGATATCACTTGATCTCTCAAAACGATTTTCAAAGATTTAAAGCGATTAAAAGATGTGTTAAAGAACTTAGAGAATATTATCCTAATACCAAGGCTATTCTTGTTACAAAAGAGCAAGATGTAGAGAAATTAATCGATATTGTTAACGATGTAGAATTCTCAGGAGTACAACTACATTATCCAGATTCAGAAAAGATTGCATCAAAATTAAAAACTTTGTTTGGAAAAGATTTTATTGTAATACAAGTTGTATCCCCTGAGAGTAAAAACTTTGATCTAGAATATTCGGATTATGTAATTTTAGATAAATCATATCTTGGAGGAACAGGACAAAGCATTCCATTAGATGACGTTTCAGATAAATTAGATAATCTAAAAGGTAAAAATATCTTGTTAGCGGGGGGGATATCTCCAGCTAATATATATCAGTATATAAATCTACCGATTGCAGGATTTGATGTTCAGTCTGCAATCAAAAGTGATAGCAATAACAAAACTGAAAACTCAGACTATCTCAAGATGACTTCTATCGCAGGTTTATTGGGTTATAAGAATATAAATAGAGGTGGTTTAGTGGGATTTGCGGTTCAGGATATTAATCAAGAGAATCAAGAATTGTATTTAGAAGCATTTGATAACCAAGTTGATTTCTTCCATGTTGATATTTCAGATGGATTTGTGGGAGAAAAGACAGATGTGGGTCAGTTAAAAAGGTTGATCGATTCAATTCGTAAAATTAATTCACACATGATGAATCAGTTACACTTTTTCGTCGAATCCCAATCTAACTATGAAGAGTTGGAAAGTCAATTAAGTTTAAAGGATTATTCTAATCTGGAAATATATATTCATATAAATAGAGATAACTACTCTAATTTTGAAAGTGGTTTTTTAAATGGTGAAAATGTATATTTTGGGTTAGATGTTAAAGATATTGTAGATGAGCTGTTTCCTTGGGAGCAATTTATTAAAAGAAAATTACTAATTTGCATGCAGTCCTCAAATCATGATGACAGAATACAAAATTTAACGAGTGCTCTGAAGCTAGTTAGATACTCTACAAAAATTCAGCCCCTAATAACCTTAGATAGAAGTATTGATGATAAAGTAGTAATGTCCCTTGAACACAGTAAACTAACTAATGTTGTCTGTGGTATATATTTGAGAGAAAATATAGCAAGTCGTTACCCTTTACTTAAAGATCTAATCAATGTCAAAAACTAATAATACAATCAAAACAGCCGTAATAGATGTAGGAACCTTAAAGAGTAAATTTGAGGTTAGAGAATATGATGAGCAATTTAATTCAACTGTTTTAACCAGAGAAAAGGAGCTCACTGTATTGGGCAGAGATCTAGATAAAAATGATGGAATGATAATTAGGAAAGCCATTGATACCACAGTTGAAGCCTTAAATAAGTTCAAAGCAATAATGCAGGATCTGGGAGTGCATAAACATAAGGCAGTTACAACAGAAGCTATTCGCAAAGCAAAGAATTCAAAAGATGTACTTGATGAGATAAAGGATAAGACAGGAATTGGCTTAGAGGTTTTGACTCATGACGATGAAGCAAAAATATATTTCAATTCTGTTTCGAAAGATTTTCCAAATAAAACAATAGCAGTTTCCGATATTGGAGGTGGAAGTGTTCAGGTTGTTATCGGCAGAGACGACGAGATCTTTGAAACGCATTTATTTAAGACTGGTACCTATTTTATGCAAGAGAATCTTTCGAAGACACATCATCCAACAAAAAAAGAGCTTGCAAATGCAAAAAAATACACTAAAGCAGAAATGAAATCCCTTGCTAAGAGCAAGCACAAACCGGAATTATTAGTTTACGGAACTACTAATATTATTGATTTTCTTAATGCCATGAAAGTAAATCTCAAGAAGAATGGAAATTCTGTTGATCACCCATATAGAGCCAGAGTAGATCAACTTTTGCCCGTGTATGATGAGATTGTTAAATATCCCTATGAAGAAAGAATGACTATGTTTCCAGCTGAGCCGTATTATATGTGGTCTGCTGAAAATGCCCTCATCAATATCTTCCAAATATGTGATTATTTAAGTTTGAACACAATTATTCCAAGTAATAACAATATATCCTCTGGAATTCTCTATGAATTAGCAAAATCTGTAAAAAATGGATAGAAAAATTATTGTAATTACCGGCGTAAGTTCAGGAATTGGAATGGCTTTTGTAAAAAAGGCTCTTAATTCTGGTGAATTTACTGTGATTGGATTAGGTAGAAAAGACAATAAAGAGGTTAACGATCCAAATTATTTTTTCTATAAAGTTGATTTATTAGATGAGAGAACAATTAAGGTCGCTGTGGACAAAGTAATAAAGAAATTTAAAAGGGTTAATGTTCTGATTAACAACGCTGGCTTTGCATATAGAAGCACATTCGAGGATCTGTCTTCTAAAGAAATGAGGGAACAATTTGAAGTAAACCTTTTTGGCCCAGCAGTATTGGTTAATCTTATATTGTCTATTATGAGAAAACAGAATACAGGACATATTATAAATGTTAGCTCTGTTGCCTCAAGTGTGAATACTCCAACTTTAGGATATTATGCTGCCACAAAAGTTGCATTAGATAAGCTAAGTGAGGTTCTAAGACAGGAAGTTAAAGCTTTTGGCATATCTGTGAGTCTTCTAATCCCTGGTGCTGTTAAAACTAACTTTGGGAAGAACATTAAATTACCAAAAAACTATAAAAAGTCATCTTATAATAATTTATATTCCGAATGGGAAAATAGATTCCGTAATTTTTTCAATATAAGAAATACATCTGATGACGTTGCAGAAGGAATACTCTCCCTTATTAATAAACCGCAGAATATTAAATATATAAATAATCGTGATTGGGTTATGTGCACTCTGGAAAAATATCTACCAAGACAACTATTTCATTATTTATTTTTAAATTATTTTTACAGAAATGAAGGCTAAAAAATTTGGGTTTTTCTTTACAGTTAAATATATCGACAAAAACATCGAGGCCTATCGAGAAGTGTTAAAAGCTACAGATAAGCTTGGTGCTCAAATGTATAATTCAAAACTTATTGAAGACTATCCAAAGTCAGTAAGCAAATTAAAAAACGATGGTAAATCTTTGGTTGATGGTACACAAAGGCTACTGCGTTCTGTAGATTTCGTAATTTCCTTTTTCAGCGACAAATCACGCATTGTCTTTTTGCAAACAATAATGGCGCTAGAGAACAAGACGCCAGCATTGTGTTTAGTCCATGAAAGTGCGTATAACAACTTTCCAGAAACTCTGCTTTCTTACGGCAAAGACTATGTAAAAGTTAGGAAATATAGTTCGACAAATCAGCTTCAGGAAATTGTTACTGAATATATTGAAGATCTTGAACCCCCCAAACGAAGATTCAATGTTGTACTAAAAACAAAGACTTTAAAGCAACTTGAACAGCTAACCCGTGAGCTTGACATGACTAAGGCAGAACTATTAAGACGACTGATAGATAAAGAATACAGGAGGATGTTTGATTGATGAAAAAAAATGATGGTCAAAACCAAGTTCAGTTAGTTAAGGACTACGTCAGTAAGTGTCATAAAAAAGGTAAAACTGTTCTTATTGTCAAAGGTGTATTTGATCTTATCCACCCTGATCATATACAAACACTTGAGCGATTAAGCAAACTTGCCGATGAACTCATCGTCTTACTAATCCCTGATTGGGCTGCGTCACTCATAAAGCCTGGTAGACCTATCTTGCCAGAATCTGCCCGACAAAAGGTTGTAAGTAACTTAAGACCTGTAAAAAAGTGTTTTATTGATTATGATTCACGAGATAGCAAAACGAATAAGTACTCTAAAGATAAAGATATCGAGCTGTTGAAACAAATTTCACCTGATATGTGGGCTTTAAGTGAAAACAACTTTTCCAAATTTGAAAAATATGATTTAGGTAAAATTGAGCTCATTAAGTATGAGGAAGGAGTGAATTATTCCACAACCAAAATTATTAGTAAGATTTTAGAAAAATATGCAAAAGCTTAAGAATTCCTTAATTTCCATTATTATTCCTACTCACAACAGGGATTATATTTTGTGGAAAGCCATTCAAAGTATTCAGCAGCAAACTTACTCAAACTGGGAGTTGATAATAGTAGATGACAGATCTACTGATGCAACCTACAAAATGATGCGTGAGTTCAAGCAAGACAAACGTATAAAATATATTCTTAATGAGTATAAACACAGTCCAGCCGGTGCCCGTAGATTTGGACAGAAAAATGCAAAAGGTGATCTGATTGCATACCTTGATAGCGATAACAGTGCTTCTAAATTGTGGTTACAAGAAATAGTCAATTTGTTTGAAAGCGATAGCAGTGCAGTTTTTGCGTATACCGCATTAAATTTTAAGGTTGATTATGTTGATAAGAATGAAAATATAGTAACACTGATTTCAGAAGTGAGATTTGCGAACCCTCCTACAGTAGCCATGTTATGGTCTCATGAGTTTGAGGGAGATCCGAATGGTTTTGTTCACCGGTCTGATGTAGACAAAGCAATTGTCTGGGATGAAAAACTGGATTTGTATGAAGATTATGATTTTTCACTTCAACTTGCCAAGAAATACCCCAAGGGTATGCGATACATAAATCAAGCATTGGTGAATTATGTCAGGAGATATGGTGAAGCAGGTATTTGCAACGATGCTACTTATAAATCTCTGTTGAAAAACCTTAAATACCTTAACAGAAAACACAGTAACCTCCCTCAATGGAACAAAAGTGACTGGCACAAAGAGGAAATAAGAAAGTTCAAAGAATTAGCTGACCAAGGACTAAAACCTATAGATAGGATATTGGCTAAGTATGGAAACAAAAATTAAAAAGGCACTTCTCTATAATCCCAGCATTGGAATTGACGTCAAAAATATTACAGTCACTTCTCTACTTGGAGGAAAAGAATCCAGTATCTATAAAGTCACGAATCAAAATGACAAATGTGTTGTTGTAAAAATTCCAAAAACTGATTGGCAAAAGAGAGAGATCCATGTTTTTCGAGATTATTTAAGTAAACTTGATATCAGTACTCCAAGATTTTTAGGTGAGTACAATAACGAAGTTTTGATTATAGAGTTCTTAGAGGATTGCAAAACTTTAAACAAGCTGTCTTTGAGTGAACTAAAGCTTCTGAGAGAGTGGATTATTAATAAACATAGTAAGTCGTGCAAATTATTCACAAATGAATCAAGGAGTTTATTAAAACATGCTGAATGGATGGTGAATCATCCTATCAAGCAAATCTTAAGTAATAAAAGTATAGAATCTGATGTTAAAGGGAAGTTGTTAGAGTTGCAACCCAATTTACTTAAGGCATTAGACAAAATTGATCTGCCAATGGTGCTCGATCACTCTGATCTGGAAATCCAGAACTTACTTTTTGACACTAAGAAAGAGGATGTTTGTGTTTTAGATTGGGCAAATGCAATTAAGTCACCAGGTTTTTATGATATTGCACAATTTAGAAAATTAGCAAGACAATATGTTTCAAATGATGCCGATAGTTTAGTGTCCGAGCTAATGAAAGAAGTCGGACTCGCAGATAATAATGATCTATTGGAGACATTTGCACTTATAAAAGAAATCAATCTATTAAGTTATTATTTAAAAGAAAGAGGTGTAGAAAAAGATAATAAAAGTGAAATTGACTATGCGCGTAATATAATTACAGAATATGAAGAACAAAATTAAAGTTAGACTACGACTAATAATTATCAAGGAAGAAAAGTTGTTGGCATATTATGATTCGATGGATGATTATTATTTCTACATTGGCGGTAAGCTTGAGTTTGGAGAAACCATTGAAGATGGATGGAAAAGAGAAATTCAAGAAGAATTGGGCGACGATGTTGAATTCAAATTCAAGAAGATCTTATACATTAGAGATTTTATCCTCCCAGAGAAAAATGAACACAGCCTTGAGCTATTTATTTTAGGAGACATTAACAAGTTTATGGAGATAGATGAAAGACCAGATCCAGAATATGATGGCAAAAAGTGGCCAAAATGGTTGAATCTTAATAATTTGCCAGACAACCTCTACCCTAAGCCCTTAACTAAAAAGATCGTACAGGATTATAAAAATGGATTTCCAAACAGCGGAGAGTATGTTGGCAGAATGGATAGTTAAGTATCTATAAAGAAGCGAGTGTATTAACCACAGAGTTTAAAATAAGCTTGTCTCTGTTTAACTTTCCATTAGTAAAGTGTTGATAAGGGTCTTTTGTTTTTATTCCAAACTTCTTCTGAACTAACACTCCTAAGTCTGGGTATTCAGATGGAACTAAATCAGTCAGTGCTTTAGGTATTTCCAGATCAGTATCAATTGTAATTGACCTTTCCTGCTTCTCATTTTCTATTACACAAACGCTAAGACCAAAAGTGTTGTGTTTTTCATGCAAGATCGCATTCCCGCTTTCAATAGAGACCAAAAACTTTGCTTTCTTATTTTTTATTTTCTTCTTCAAGTCTTCTAACCTGTTTATCGCACCTTGGTATGTTTCCTCGATTGAATAAGGCTGCTCTGATATACCAGAGTCGGTTTTTACACCTACTACATTGCATCTATGTCCAAATTCTCGCAGCGCAAGAGAAGTGGCTGAAGTCTTTATTATATTCTCAGAGCTAATATATACATTTGGCAAGCTTTTGTAGTAATCTGTGATTGCGTCAATTTTATTGTTTATTACAATTGGTTGCATAGCATTTATTTCAGAATCGTAGCTAATTTCAGGAGCTGGGTTGAGCAAAAATATATCTCTGTTTAGTGTGAAGGCAAATCCCATCTCCATTAAACTATTTCCTCCAATGTAGTTTTTAATTTCATTCTTATCGTAATTGAGAACCAAAATCCCTTCACTTTGTTTTATAAAATCATAATGTTTGCGGATGTAGTTATTTTCAACCTTCCTTTTGACAGCTTCTTTTGAAGATCCAGCCTCTTTATATCCTTGTAGTTCATTTGCACTTCCAGGCACATACACATTGAAGCCTTTTTCGGTAAGTCTATCCTTCCACTCAAGCATCTCTTTGTGGAATTTCATGCTTCCACAGATTGTTATATTTATCATCTCAAATATTCTAACATAGGCCGGGGGTTGCAGGGTGATATAATCAGATTTATGTACACAGAATTTGAGGCAACTTTTACAAAAATTAATAAGCAAGAAATAAGAGAAAAGCTGAAAGCGATTGGCGCCAAACTAGAGCGGAAAGAATTTCTTCAAAAGAGAGTTGTCTTTAACCTTCCAAATGGTCATGAAATTGATGGTGGCTGGCTACGAGTTCGAGATGAGGGAGATAAAATTACCATGAGTTTAAAGGTTGTTAAAGAAGGCAAAATAGAGGATCAAAAAGAAATCCAGCTTAATATAGATAGTTTTGATAATGCTGTATCACTTTTAGAAACAATAGGTTGCGAAAACAAAGCATATCAAGAGACTAAGCGCGAGCTTTGGAAAATCGACGATATAGAAGTAACTATTGATGAATGGCCTTTCTTGGAACCATTTGTGGAAATTGAGGGAAAGTCAGAGGCAGAAGTAAAATCTGTTTCTGAAAAACTGGATTTTGATTATTCACTAGCAAAGTTTTGTGCAGTGGATACGCTCTATGCAGAAAAATATGGTATTACAGAGGATAGAATAAACAATAACACTCCTAAAATTTTGTTTGGAGGGGCAAATCCTTTTACTGATTAAGATACTCAGCCAATTTCTCCCAATAGCTTTCTACTTGTGCCCAATATTTAACCATGTCTTCTCTTGAAATTTCTGACTCCACTTTTCCATTATATCCATCTGGAATAAACAATTCATTAATAGGTGTGTTTCCTTCTTTGTCTGTTTTTACTGCTTTTTTAGATATGATTCCTGTAACTTGGCTTGGGAAAGTGAGAGGTTCTTTGTTTGGTTCACAATATGCTAAACAACCTTTAATAGTTACACTTCTATCTGTTTTGCCTTCCATTAGTTTCAAGATGTCTTCAGAAGTGAGCCATTGGTTAATATATTTGATAAAAGGTCCTGGGAATCCATTTAGTGCATTGATGTACCAACCTGCATCAGTAAGGGCAACAGGTTTGCCTAATTTTTCAGCTGCAAATTTGGCAGAGTAGGAAGCAATTTTTTCTACATCAGTTGATTGAATTTCAGGAGTTTCAATTTTTTGTTGAATTAACTCAACATTAGAATTCTCAAGTACTTTCTGAGCAATTTCAAACTTATATTTATTTCCTGTTACAAAGATTATTTGTTTCATAGTTTACTTATTAGATTTTACTATTTTTTTAGTTACTTCACCCGCAAATAATCTATATGCTGGACGTTTTTCTTTTGGGTACAGATAATATACTCCTAGTGTATCTTTACAATTCGGACAAATTAAATTCTTGTCAGATTGTTTTTCAAAATCGACTATTCTGTCTAAATAAATTCGTTTTAAAATGCCTGGGCCATCTTTTTGATAATAAAAAAGATGAGTAGTACAAGACTCACAAGAAATATCATAAACTTTTGAAGTTCCTCCTCTGGTTCTCCTAAATTTATCTTTTTTAATTTTCATTTATTTCAACCTTTATTCCCAGAACTCCATATTTTTCTTCATCTTCTTCAGAATAGTATTTTCTCATATCGTCGGACATTTTTTCTGGAGTATCGTCTTCGCTCCAACCAGCGTCGTTGCCTTTTATTTTTGAGAACATCTCAACAAAGTTTTTGAACTGATTTAAGTCAACGATTTTAGTATGAATACGTTCGTTTGTTTCTGTATTTGTAAAAACAATATTGTCTTCAACTTTCAACTTCTGTCGTTTTTCATCAAACAACCTGATTTCTATTGTTTTTTTGCCAGATTTAATTTTGTTAAATGGCTCTGGTCGCAAGCTCATTTGATGAGTGTTCATAGTGAGGAAATTATATCATCCAGTAAGTTTAATGTGGCTGAAGTTCGAGTTGACAAATCACCAGCTAAGGCATCTTTCCAAAGGCTTTCAAAACTTTCTGGTAGTTCCTCTAAATCATTAATTCTTCTAAAAGCAGTCGTACTTGGTGGTAATGGTTTATTGTTTGATAAATACAAGCCTCTAACTATTTGCCATAAAACATTTGAAACATTGAAACCGATGGCTAAGTCATCGTCGTTTTGTTGAGCCGATTCGATTTTTATCTTTGCACTCTTTAGCCACTTTTTAACTCCAGTTATTTCTTTCGGATCTGGCTTGTAATTATCATAAATATCTTTAGCTTCATTAATTGCTTTTTCGGCAAAGTTGTCTTTATCAAATATCACTTTTGCATCTAGCCACTGGTAAACGTTCATTGGGTCGTCATGCATTTTTCGAATAAAACCATCTGACGTGTTTGTTTTGATCTCTACAACTATTCCTTCAATTAATTCTTCTTTAAAAGGTTGTTTTTCATTTGCAATAAGAAGCAAGTCTAAGTCTGAATTTTCAGATTGTTCATCTCTTGCAACACTACCCGTAACTAACAATGTAAGATTATTTTCATTACTTCGATAAGTTGAAGCCAGTCTTTCAATTATCTGTTTGTGCTTAGACATAGTTGAATTATATAATAAACCTCATGAAAATAATTCTAGGATCAAATAACCATGACAAAGTTGAAATAATTAAGAAAGCATTAGAGCAACTACATTTGGAAATTGAGGTTGAAGGCGTGAAAGTTGCTTCTGAAATAACAGACCAACCTCTGGATAAAGAAACTACTTTAAAAGGTTCTCAAAACAGAGCTAGAAACGCTAGAAAGGCAAAACCAAATGCAGAATTCTACTTTGGCTTAGAAGGTGGGCTTCACGATTACGGAGAAGGATATCATCTTGTAACATTTGCTACTTTAATCGACAAAAGTGGTAATGAATATACTGGTGAAGGTGTAGAAATCCATCTCCCAGAAAAAGTTTCAGCGGAAGTTAAAAATGGTGGTTGGTTTGGAGAAGTAATTAGAATTTATGCAAAAGAGTATGACATTGATGAGAACTTAATTACAAGAGAAACTCCATTTATTGAAGCGATAGAAAGAGCATATGCAAATTACTTAAAAGCCAACGATAAACTTGCAGTCAGAAAAAAATCTATAGCTTTTATTTTTAATGAGGATAAAGAATTCTTACTAGTCCAACTTCAAACATACGGTCCAGACCATTGGAACATGCCTGGTGGTGGAATAGATGAAGGAGAAGATGCACAAACTGCAATGAAAAGAGAATTGAAAGAAGAACTTGGCACAGACAAATTTGAAGTAATTGAAGAATCCAAGATTAAGAATCAATATGATTGGCCAGATTTTGTAATTGCGGACAGAATTGTTAGGAAAAATGAATATTTTAGCGGGCAGGAACAAACACAATTTATTGTTAAATTTACTGGCGTTAAAGATGAGATTAAAATTCAAGAAGAAGAAATAAAACAACACAAGTGGGTGAAATATGACGATCTAGAACAATACTTAATATTTCCTGACCAATGGGATAATTTCAAAGTTGTGGTTGAAACTTCATCATTTGAGCTATGAAATATCCCGTATCAACATTCTCATGGCAAGGCACAGATGTTACTAATACTTGGATAAAGACCACTGAGGTTGAAAATTATTCTCCTATCACCCAAGCATACGCAGTTATTTTTAATGATAAAAATGAGATATTAATAGGTAGAGAGAAAGGTAAAGGCAAATGGTGTTTGCCAGGTGGTCATCCTGAAGATGGTGAGAGTTTAGTTGAAACTTTGTGTCGAGAAGTAGATGAGGAAGTTGATGTTGAAATTGATAATGTTAAGCCACTGGGAGTAATTAAAGTAGAATTTGAAGATGCACCAAATAAACCTATTTATCAATCAAGATTTATAGCTAAACTGAAAAAACTGCTTCCTCAGACTCCTGATCCAGCAAATAACAATATTTGGGAAAGAAAATTTGTTCCGGCAAAAGACATCAATGAATATGTTAAATGGGGTGAAACGGGGAAAGCAATGTTTAAAGATGCTATTGAATTATCCGGACACTAAGGCAGCGGTGAGAATGTTTTGAAAAAAAACAACAAAATAGCCAACCTTCATGGGCTATTCTAGAGACCACGGTCTTGCCGCTAGAATCTCAGCTGCGGGACAGGGACTCGAACCCCGATACCATCCTCCAGAGGGATGTGTCCTACCATTAGACGATCCCGCAATATTAGATCGGCTAACTGGCAAGCTGTGCTTACCATTAGACGATCCCGCAATGTGAGGCAATTTTATCACAATCGCAACCCCATTCAGGAATCACCTGGCAAAATAGAGCTTCAAATAGCCTAGCTTGCGGCATTCTCACCCCTATCGCTAAGATGCTTTTAGCAATTCAGGTTTATCTCCCTGACCATCAGCTGGTTGAGTTCTCTCGACCAGTGGCTGTTCAACCTGCACTCGACTAGGATACGAAGGCTCTCTCCTTCCACGGTAATTACTCATCCCAGGCAAGGTTATGTGCATAGTGTAAAGCAGCCTTTCGCTCACGTCTTGAAAATACGACCCTCTTTCAACACTCATTCATCTCACCCCCTTTCCATAAAAAAAGAGCCCTTTTGGGGCTCAATACCTTATGTCTTATAAACCTACAATCAGGTGGTGAAATTACAATCTTGAACCAGTTTATACCTGAAGGCGCCAAACAGCTGTAACGGCCGTTACAAGGCTCGGTTCCAGACCGAGAGGATCAACCACTGTTTTTTTTCGTTTTGCTTAGCCACTACTTCAATCAATTGACTACCAATTTTTTTCTTATACACCCACGCTCCTTTGTTGGCTGCAAAATTTGATTCATCTGGAGAATACCATGTAGCCCAAGCATCACTTTGAGAAACACCCCGCTCAACTAAACGCTTAAGCGCGTGGTTTGTCCAAATCGTCCCTTTGAAGTCTTGCATCAAACATTTCCAAAATTTCTCGGCCCACTAAATAAATTTCATGCTTAATAAATTCCTCAACGTCATCACTCACACGCTCGCGGATGAAATCCAAAATTGTTTCATCGTGAGCACGCGTTGCTACGTGATCAATAAATTCCTTGTGGTGCTCGCCCGGCAAGCGCTCCAAGATACAACCCACAACCCTGTGATGGACAATTTCGTCAATTAGGCGATAAATTTCACCACGAGCCTCTTGGTCTTTAACGTTCTTTTTGATGAGTGCCTCAAGCTCGGACAAGTCCAGAAGATGATCATAAAAGAGCTTAGACATGATACGTACTTATTGAATCATTATACATCGTTATAGCTAACTGGGCCAAGAGGTATTTTGTTCTCGGCATCATCCACAAAAAACAAAATCACTGGTCCTTTTTTATACCTTGGGCCTCCCAGATAATCCATAACCTCCGGGCTTCCACCGAAATGTTTGCCAGTCCATGCTGCAGGACCTGAATCAGCAATCGCAGCTACTACAGCCTTGCCATTATCGGTATTTACAATAATAACCTTTCGATATTTATACCAATCACGTAGATAACGAAAGCGAGTGTTCCAATCTGGAAGATAAAGTGTTTGAACGACCGCGTACCAACGCTCAGTTTCTTCCAAGTCAGGAGTTAGGGCCTCTTGGCTGGGTGCAAAATACCCCCAAGCTCCCAAGCCCGGAGCGATTCCTTCTTTGAGTATCTCCTCTGGGTCTTCCCCACCGTAATCTGTCGTTTCAGGTTTTTGGGCCGCCAACGTATCTCCAGGGTAACGGCGCAAATGCTGCTCGGCACCTATTCTGCCGTACGTTTGGTTTAAGTGCTCGCCTTCTAAAGTGGCACGTACTGGAATGCCCGTAAGCTCACTAATTATTTTTTCCAAATATTTTTCTTCAGTTTCGCTTAAAGGCCTAACTTGCTCCGGTAAAATTTTATGTAAAGCTTCTCTCAAAGACACCGCCCGGCTCACAGGTGGAAGGTTACTTTTGGCTTTTTCAATTACCTCGTGAGGTGGAGGCAAAAGCGCAAGGGACAAGTTTGGCGAAGAAAGCGCTAAACTACCAGCCAGTGCTCCGGCCGAAATAAGTTTTGTCGAGTGCTCACGGATTTTTGACAAATCAATCCCTTTTGAGATTAAAAACTGATTGGCATCATGGTATTTATCCGAAAAATCCTTTTTAGTCTGAAGGTGTTTTAGTTTTAGTTTGTTACGAAGATCTTCGTGATCAAAGACAGGTTTCATTCTACCTTTTATTGTACACCGAAAGGGCATCGGTGAGACGCGTAAGCGTCACGTCTTTGCCTAAAATCTCCATTGATTCGTTAATCGGCGGAGTGCTACGGCTTCCGGCAATTGAGCATCGCAAGTCCATATAAAAATCGCCAGTTTTAAAATTATTCTCGCCAATTAAATTCGTTAGCTGGCTATTTATGGTTTCCAAATTCCAATCGTTAGTTTTCTCCAAAGCTTCTAAAGCTTTTGTGACATGCTCTTTATACTTATCAGTCAAGTCGAAAATTGGTTCTTTTTGTTTGTAAAAATATTCAAGATATTCTCCCAATTCAGATAGTTTTTTAACTCTGGTTTTGACCAAAGGCACAATTTTGTGAAGTATTTCATCTGAGATTTCTTTTGAAACAAATGGTCTAGCCGACACGAAAAAATCCTCATCTGAAAGCTTTTGGAGATATTGACTATTAAACCAATCAAGCTTGGCAGCATTAAAAGTTGGGTTTGCTTTTTGTACACCGTTTTGGTCAAACGCCGCAACGAATTCAGAAAGCGTAAAAAGCTCTTGATTATCCTTCGGAGCCCAGCCTAAAAGCATGAGGTAATTTAATATCGCGGCTGGTAAATAGCCTTGCGAAGTCCAAGTATTGACCCCAAAAAGAGCAGTCATGTCGCGCTTGCTGAACTTTTTACCAGTTCTTGGGTCAAGAATCACACTGAAGTGGCCAATGTTTGGGACAGATTCTCCGAGTCCTTCGTAAACATGCAAGTGAATCGGGGTTGAGGAAATCCATTCTTGGCCCCGAAACACATGTGATATTTTCATCGCGACATCATCAACCACCACAGCAAGATGGTATGTAGGAAAACCGTCTGACTTAAGAAGGATCATGTCGGGAACTTCTTTGCCAAAAAATTTAACTTTCTTTTTTAATATCCAATCTTCGTACTCAAACACACGATCTTCAGGAATTTTTGCACGGACAACATAAGGCTCTCCATTTTTAACCCTTTCCAATGCGGCTTCAGGGCGCTCGTCTCGAGCTTTGGGCCGGATTTTTAGTTCTTTGAGTTTTTCATCCGAATCATAAGCGGCCTTAATTTCTTCTTTTTCCCTTTGTGGTGCTTCAAAGTCATAATAAGCATAGCCATTTTCCACGAGCTTGCGAGCTGCCTCTTGGTAAAGCGTGAGCCTTTCCGATTGCCTGTACGGAGCGTATGGACCACCTTTGTCTGGGCCTTCATCCCAATCAATCCCAAAACTTCTTAGCACCTTAAATATTTCGGCTTCGGTGTCCGCTCTTGAGCGTTTCTGGTCCGTGTCTTCAATACGAAGCACAAATTGGCCACCATTTTTTTTGGCATATGCATAATTCCACAGTGCTCTAATCACAAAACCCAGGTGAATGCTTTCTGGTGTTCCTGTTGGTGAGGGTGCAAAACGAGTTCTGACATCTGCCATTTGCTAGAATTTTAGCATACCTTTATACTCGAAGGTGTATGGCACAATCACTTACCTTAATCGCAATTAAAGCGCGGCAAGTAATCAAATATGGAATAGTGGCATTTTTTGCCATTATCTTCGGCCGCCTTCTGATTATTTTTCTAATTAACGCTTATAACACTTTGGTCCCAAAGCCACCTCCTCCTCCAACAGTAGGATTTAATCGTTTGGCGGTTTTGCCCTTTCCTGAGCAGACATCAGAGCTTCCTGCTATCCAATATACGGTGAATACACCCGACGGTAATTTGCCCAAATACCCCGGACAAATCAATGTTTATTACATGCCTCAAAAAACTGCTAACTTGTTTTCTTTTGATCGAATGAAAACCTTGGCCGCCTCGTTTGGCTTTACTGGAGCTCCGCTACAAATATCAGAAACACAATATTCCTTTAACCATCCTAAAGTTTCTTCGACCTTTAAGGCTGATCTTATATACGAGTCTTTCTCGTTGGCATTTAACTTGGCCGAGGACACCAGCCCTCTAAGCCAACGCGCGCCAGATGTTTCCTCTGCTACTGGGACAGTTACCTCGGCACTTGTAGCCGCACAGAGTAAGCCTGAAGATCTCTCAGGGCCTGTTACCCACGAATATCTTCGAGCAGAAGGCCAAAGCCTGGTGACAGCACTTTCGCTTTCAGATGCACAATTAACCAAAATTAATCTTCACCGCGCGCCGGTAATAATCAACGAGGTTGAATATCCCAGTGTTACTGCCGACACTAAAGAAGCTAATGTTTGGTTTATAGTAAGTGGAAGTGCGGATCGCCAAAAGAAGCTTATCGCTGGTGAATATCATTATTTTCCAATTGATTACACACGAGTCGAAACCTATCCTATCAAAAACACCTCTGAGGCTCTAGAGCAGCTTCGTGCTGGAGGTGGCTATATCGCTAATTTGGGGCTTAATCCCGAGGGCGAAATTACAATAAGATCAATTCGCTTGGCGTACTACGACCCAGCAGTACCATATCTTTTCTATCAACCAGTTTACTCTTTTGAAGGCGATGACGGTTTTGTAGCTTATGTTCCCGCTGTCACAAGCGAGTATTACGGAGAAGAAACTTCAGAATAATCAAGCTCTTTCCACTCGAAATTGGTAAAAATCCACTCTAAAAGCTCCTGGCTTTCTCCAAAGCGGTCTTGGCTTCCCATAAGTGCAATCATCACACGCCTGCCATCACGGTTTGCGTAAGTTACCAAATTTTCACGAGCTTCAGGAGTCCAACCGGTTTTTACTCCCAGCACGCCAGGCACCTCCCCAAGCAGTTCGTTTCGGTTGGTCATGTGGTGTAAAATCGTTCCGTCTTCATTTTTAGCCACATATTCTTTTGTGCCTACAATATTGGCAAAGTCTCGCTCAAGCATCGCCTGCGACGCGATTCTTGCCAAGTCTTTTGGGGTAATTTCCTGGCCAGAATCATCAAGTCCTGAAGGATTTTCAAAATTAGTGGCGTAAGCGTGAAGCTCACGAGCTTTACTATTCATCGCGGCCACAAAGGCACTTTTGCCACCCGGATAACTATTTGCCAAAACCTCGGCCGCATCGTTAGCTGAGTGAACTAGAAGGCCATACACCAAGTCACGCGCAGATATGTTTTCGTTCCAAGACAGCCCCATTTGAGACCCGGTAGCTTTGAATACTCCGGTGTTGACTATCTGATCAAGATCGTAATAATCCAAAGCAACAAGCGCTGTAACTATTTTTGTCGTTGATGCCGGGAAAAAAGGTGACTGGGCATTTTTCTCATAAAAAACCACACCAGAATCAAGGTCGTAGGCATAAACTCCTTGTGCGGAAAGAACTGGAAAAGAGCTCGAGTCCATAAGGACGGGAAGCTTACTTACGTTGTAAGTTTTGGCACGAGTTACATATACTGGTGGCTTTTTTGTAAGCGTTAAGCCAAAGGTCGTTACAAACAAAAGCGAACAAGCGCTTATAGGAAGTATTCTGGCCTTTATAAATTCAAGCAGTTTCACTGGGCTTTTTTTACCACTTTTAGCCCTAACTCATCAAGTTGCTCCTTTGAAGTCGAAGCCGGAGCATCCATTACTGCAGTCCTACCTGTCGAAGTCATTGGGAAGGCTATTGCTTCTTTAAGTGATGATTCGCCAGACAGAAGCATCACTAGCCTATCGAGCCCCAAAGCAATACCTCCATGCGGTGGGGCACCGTAGCTTAAAGCCTCGATCATATAACCAACACTTTTCTCAGTCTCTTCATCTGAATAACCCATGATACGATAAGTAGCCTTAAGGCCTTCAGGTGTGTGCGCCCTTATGCTGCCTCCTCCAACCTCGTAACCATTGCAAACTAGATCGTACTGCGAGGTCAAAATCTGTTCTATATTCTCTCCTTTAAGGTGCCATTCCTTGTGTTCTGGCTTTGGGCTACTGAAAGGATTGTGGGTAAATGTCCAACCGCTTTTTCCATCCCTTACTTCAGCCGCGTCACTCTTGTCCACCTTTTTGAAAAAAGGGAAGTCGACAACCCAAGCAAAAGCGAGAGTGCCATCGCTTTTTTCTTCTTCACTTCTTAAATCGAACTTATCCGCACCAAATTTCTCCATCGCCTCGCTGTATGTAAAAACTGGGAAATTTTCTTTTTGAAGCCTGCTTCCAACTTTCTTAACTGCCTCTTTAACAACACCTTCTACAGTCGACATCACTTCGTCTCTGTCAACAAAGCTCATTTCTAAATCCAACTGTGTGAATTCAAAACCACGATCAGCTCTCAAGTCCTCATCTCGAAAACATTTGGCAAATTGAAAATAATTTTCAATTCCGCCAACCATCAGCAACTGTTTATATTGTTGTGGAGATTGCGGCAAGGCATAAAATTTCCCGGGTTGAAAACGGGAAGGAACAAGAAAGTCTCGCGCGCCTTCCATTGTAGCCTTGGACAAAACTGGCGTTTCCACTTCACAGAAATCACGGCTAACCAATGATTGCCTAAGTTCGTGAACAAATTTGCTTCTAAATCTCATGATTTTCGCGAAACGTTCACGTCTCATGTCAAGGTATCTATATTTCAGACGGTGCTCTTCGTTGATATCCAAACCGTTTCCTTGTATTTGAATGGGGAGCTCTGGTGCTTCAGCCAAAATATTTAGTGATTCAATTTGAATTTCAATGATACCGGTGTCTAAATCAGGATTTATTAATTTTTCAGGACGCTTAGCAACTTTTCCTGAAATCTCAATGATGCTTTCCACGCTGACTTTTGATAAATTCTGGCCAACACATTGAACTACACTCGTACGGTCCCTCAGGTCAATAAATGTTATTTTTCCGTGATCGCGGACTGAGCTGACCCAGCCACGAAGAAGGACTTCTTCTCCAATTTTACCTACTGTCTCGCCAATTAGTGTTCTGTCCATTGAGCTTGATTGTACCGCGCTTCTAGCCTTTCCTCAACTGCTTATTTATTTCGCGTTTCGCGGCTGAAGTCACAACAAAGTCTAGCCAGTCTCGATTTAGAGGCTTTTTGGTTTTTGATTTAACAATCTCCACGATGTCGCCACCGTTTAATTTATAACTTAGAGGCACCATTTTTCCATTAACCTTGGCTGCAGAAATATAATCCGGCAAATCGGTGTGAACGCTAAAAGCATAATCCACAGGTGTTGCGCCGCTTGGTAGATCATACACATCGCCTTTCGGAGAGAAGACGAAGTTGCGATTATTCAAAGCATCAAATTTAACAGCTTCCAAAAATTCTTTTGAATCTGTGATTTCATTTTGCCAATCAACTAACTGCTTAACCCAAGACAATTTTGAGTCAACTCGCACGCCATGCTTCTCTAATTTTTTGTCCGAAGCGCCGGCACTTTTTGCGTTAGCATATGCCCAATGCGCTGCTACGCCATGCTCTGCCTGATCGTGCATCCCCTGTGTCCTGATTTGTACTTCAACAATCCTCCCGTGAGGACCAAATACTTTTGTATGAATTGACTGGTAGCCATTCGGTTTAGGTTGCGCTATAAAATCGGAAATGCCAAAAGCAGGACTCGGACGAAATTCCGAGTGAACAATCCCGAGGGCACTATAGCAATCGGAAACGCTCTCAACTAAAATCCTAAGAGCCATAATGTCGTGGATTCGATCCAAATCCCCTGCAATTTCAGGCCTGTTTAGCTTTTTCCACAAGGAATACAGCCCTTTTTTTCGGCCAAAAACTTTGGCACGTATGCCCTGTTGGCCAAGCTTGCCTAAAATTACGTGGCGCATTTTTTTAATGTCATTTAAGGTCGCTGCATAATAAGACTTACTATCTTTTTTTAGTTTTTTATAATCGCTGGGGAACAGGTACATAAAGGCCAAATCGCTCAGCTCTTCACTTGCCGTACCCATTCCAAGTCGATCCGCCAAAGGGGCATAAACTTCCAGAGTTTCTTTTGCTATGCGCTTTATTTTGTCTTTTGGAAGCGGCCAGAGTGTTCGCATGTTGTGAAGCCTATCTGCGATTTTAATTATTACCACTCGAATATCGCGTGCCATAAACAAAACCATCTTGCGTAGGTTCTCGACAAAGTGCTCTTCTGTTCCCTTTTGCCAACGGATAGTAGCAACGCGTGTTACACCATCAACCAGATTTGCAACATCTTCTCCAAAAAGTTCAACCAAATCCTCGCGTTTCGCGCCCCCGTCCTCGATTGTGTCGTGAAGTAGACCTGCGATAATTGAATCCTCATCAAGGTTCCAAGCAGCTAAGATGCGTGATACTTCGATGGCATGGTTTATATAGTCTTCGCCGGTTTTTCGCTTTTGCCCGGTGTGTGCTAAAGTCGCAAACTCCAACGCTTTCGTAATTCTTTTGCTTTCTTTGTAACTTGTTTCATCCATATTTTATTTAATCTCCTTAACAGTTAACTCCAAAGTTTTATTTCCTCGCCATTCATTTTGGCTAAGCCTGTAAACAATATCTGCCTTTCCTTTCTTGATGGCGTCAATAAAATTAAAAGCGATACCACCAATTTTAAGCCCGTTTTTACCCATGAGCAATTTTTTATGCTTTCCACTCTCGCCAACGTCGCGAGCTTCAATAATTTCTACATCCCGAGTTACAAAAACTGGCGAAGGATTTTTTGCTCCAAAAGGCTCAAGACGCAAAATTTCATCGTAAGTTTCTTGGTTTAATAGACTAAAGTCAAGCTCACAGTCTACGGTAGTTTTTCTTTTTAAAACTTCATCTGTTAAAAGTGGTTTAGCAACTTCCTGAATTTTTTCAATAAACAGATGAACCTTTGCGGCTTCGATAGTAAAGCCGGCGGCCCCTTCATGTCCACCTCCTTCTAAAATAAACTCCTCGGCTGATCGAATAACTTTTATAATATTTAGTCCTGAAATTGATCTTGCAGACGCTTTGTAGACATCTTTTTGTGCAGAAAAAACTATAGATGGCAAATAATATTTTTCGGTAAGCCGACTTGCGATTAAACCAATAATGCCTTCGTGATAGCTCGCGTGGACTGCTGTAACAATGGTGCCAGGCAAAACCTTAGTTTCATTCTCAGCAATTTTTAAGGCTTCATCAACAGTAGATTGGCGCTTAGTGTTAAGTTTATTTAGCAAAGCCGCAAGCTTCTCTGCACGAGCTCGATCGGTAGTACACAGAAGACGCAGTGCATCAAGCCCTTCGGCAAGTCTTCCTGCGGCGTTGATGCGCGGTGCAATTGCGAAGTTTATTTCATACGTTCCAATCTTTTTACCCAAAAGGCCTGCTGTTGCGAATAGTTTTTTAAGTCCTAAATTTGAGGTTTCATTAAGACTTTCTATTCCATGTTTGGCAAGAGAACGGTTAAAGCCCAAAAGTGGAAGCTGGTCTGCAATGACACCAATGGCCGCCAATTCCAAATCACTATCATAGCCGTGGATCGCGTGAGATAAAAACCAAGAAATCCCTGCCCCGCTAGTGATAGTTGTGTGGACAATGCAGAAAGCATCGGGCAATTTTTTAAGGTTTGCATGATGATCTGTGACAATCACTTGTATGCCGAGTTTATTAGCCTGGGCTATGCCTTCAAATGCTACTATTCCGTTATCGACGGTAACAATTAAGGAGACCTCTGGATATTGTTTTTTTATTTTTTCAACCGAGTGAGGATTAATTCCATAGCCATCTTCAAATCTGTCGGGAATATATGGAAAAACCTTCGCGCCCAGTGCGTGAAGCGCTCTCCACATTATTGCAGTTGCGCATATGCCGTCAGCATCATAGTCGCCAAAAATTACTATCAACTCTTGCCCGCTAACTGCTTTTTTAATCCGAGTTATCGCCTTTTTTAGTGCCTTGCTATCAATCTCTATATCCGCAGGCTTATACTCGGTCGGGCTTAGTGGCGTCAGGAACGCGTCACGGTCTTTTTTTGAAATCAGCCCGCGGTTTTTTAGTAAGACATCTAGAACTTGTTTAATATTTTTGGGGGTGACAGTGCTTTTTACCTCCCAGTCCTTTTCTTGCATAGTAGTATAATGACCTAATGTTGGTTACTTTTCCACCTGAAGTTTTAGAATTAAGTGAAAAATTTACGAACTCGGCACACGAGCTTTACTTAATTGGTGGTGCTGTTCGAGACTTGTTGATGGGTAAAACCATTTACGACTGGGACTTCACAACAGATGCAACTCCCGAGGAAATCTTGCAAATTTTAGGGCCCGACGCTTATTACAACAACACTTTTGGCACTGTTGGCTACCCCGGGCCTGAAGGTGAGCGGCCTTTTGAAATTACAACTTACAGAACAGAAGCAGGCTACTCTGACGCGAGACACCCAGATGAGCTCAACTGGGGAAAAAGCTTAGAAGAAGACTTGACCCGTCGGGACTTTACGATTAACGCAATGGCCCTTCGACTCGCTTCGCTCGCTCAGGGCAAACCAACTGATCAAAATATTATAGATTTATTCGGAGGACAGCTTGATTTAAAAGCAAAATTAATCCGCGCTGTGGGTGACCCTGCTGAGCGCTTTCGCGAAGATGCTCTTCGTATGATGCGGGCAGTCAGAATTGCCTCAGAACTGGGCTTTACGATTGAAGAAGCCACTTTCAATGCCATTAAAATGCACAGTGGCGCTACCCAAAAAGTTTCCCGAGAACGAGTGCGCGAAGAGCTTTTTAAAATTATGGCTTCAAGATATCCATACGAAGGCGTGTTACTTCTTCACGGGACAGGGCTTATGGATGAGATTTTGCCAGAGCTTTCTAAAACGTTCGGAGTTGAACAGAAATCTCCAGGAAGGCATCACATCTACGACGTTGGCACACATTGCTTAATGGCTCTAAAAAACTGTCCTTCGAGTGATCCCTTGGTCCGCTTTGCGACCTTAATTCATGACATTGGCAAGCCTCAGACTTTTGCAATCAAGGAAGGCATAACAACTTTTTATAATCACGAAGTGATCGGGGCAAGGATTGCCAAAAATATTGCCGCTCGTTTGCGTTTTCCGAAAAAGGATGCTGATCGCCTTTTTAAATTGGTTCGCTGGCACCAGTTTACAGTCACTGAAAACCAGACAGACAAAGCCATACGAAGATTTATCACAAAAGTGGGTAGAGATAATGTCGAAGATATGCTGGCGCTTCGCACCGGCGACAGGCTTGGAGGAGGTTCCTCCGAAACCAGCTGGAGACTGGAAGAGTTTAAAAAACGGCTTGTTGAAGTTCAAAAGCAACCTTTTAGTGTGCAGGATCTTAAGGTTAACGGCAAAGACGTGATGGATACTCTTAGCCTAAAACCCGGCCCAAAAGTTGGCGAAATCTTAAACGAACTGTTCAAAAAAGTGGAAGAAAAAGAAGTAGACAACGAAAGAGAAGTTTTACTTGCAAAGCTAAGAAGTTTTAACTAATTTCCTCGCCTTCCATCTCCTGTAGATAATTACTACCAGAAGCACGGGAACCCAAACTATTGAGTATACAGCAAGCCAAATTGCCAACTCTCCAATTTTTTGCAAGGTCCCTAGCATGCTTCGCACGGCCAACTTAAATATCACATCTGGCCTAAACTTTGTGTCTGGAGCATAAGGCAAAGACAATTCGTCGGTGGATAGATAAACCGTTATCTTCACATAACTGGCATTTTCCTCCAAAGCTTTCTTTTGGCCCATCAGATTATCTATCTGGGTCTGGGTATTAATAAGTTCTCGCTGTACAGTCAAAATATCCTGAACCAGTGTGGCATTGTCTAAAATTCCTTCGAACTTGGTCTTTACTCTCTCCAAAGAACTGAGACGGCTTTCGATATTAACGTATTGTTCTGTTACATCTTTACCAATTAAATTCTCGCTAACAACCTCAATAGCCTGAGACCGGAAGTATTCCAATGTAGCATTTAACTTGTCAGAAGGAACACGTACAGAAATGTTCGCGTACGGAGAGTCGTTCGGTCGATTGTAGTCGCTTGAAACCATAAAACCTCCCTCGGTTTCTGCTTTTTTGATAATTGAATCCCCTGCAAGCTTTACATCTTTTACCAACAAAGAAAGGCTGGAATTTTGAACTACCATCCTGTTTGTGACAGGAACGTCGGCAGCTATCCCACCGTCATAGTATGAAGGCATTGATATGCCCATACTCCCCGCACCACTTGTGCTGCCAAAACTGGCCATCTCCACCACACTACTGGAATAACTAGGAGATCGCATGAAACTTCCGGTGTTAATCCCGAAAAGTTGAGTTGATAAAAAATACGCTACTACAACCAGAAGCAAAGATGTAAGTTTGTGAGATTTAATCCAATTTAGCATCCAATTAATACTATTCCTTTTTCAATCTTTTTTGCAAGCGCGTAAGAAATACAAAAAGAGGAACTGCCACAAAAGGAGATGAATAAGTTCCTGAAACTGCCCCAACCAAAAGGGCGGCCGCAAACCATCTCACCGTGTCGCCTCCCAAGGCCACTAGTGCTATGAGCATGAATATAATCGTCAGGGAGTTAATAATCGATCTGCGCATGGTTTCGGCGATTGCGCGGTTAGCAACAGTAGTAATTTGCCCACCATGCTTTTTTTGAATTTCGCGAATTCTGTCAAACACCACAATCGTGTCGTGCACAGAAAATGACAAAGTTGTGAGCATCGCCGTTACAAACAAAAAGTCTATCTGCGCTCCCCAGAAGTGACCAAACAAAGCAAACATTCCTACTAAAATCATGCTGTCATGAAGCATCGCCAAAATTGCTGAAATGCCAAAGGAGAATTTCTTAAAACTTAAAGCCACCCACAACAAGATTGCTATTGCGGCAATAACTATTGCAACAATAGTTTTGCGGACGAGCTCGGGGCCAACTGAAGGGCCTACGTTTTGAAGCTGCAATCTTGTAATTTCGAGGCCTCCGGCTATCTCTTGTGTTTTTGCTTCCTCCTCACTAGACAAATTTTTTGTTTTTACTACCAGCCGATCTTCACCTGAAGAAATTATCTGATAAACCGGAATACCTGCTTCTTCAAATTTTACCTTCAACTCATCGGCCGATTTTCCGGCCATCTCATAATCAATTACAGCCCCGCCCGTAAAATCGAGCCCCAATGGAAAGCCCCAGTTAGCGATTGCAAAAAAACCGATGGCAATTGCAGCCAACGAAATTGCGAAATATATCTTTGTAAACTTCAACCAATTAAAGTAGTTCATTTTATAAATAATCTAAGTAAATTTCTCGAAACAAATACTCCTGTAAATAAGCTGATAAGTATTCCTAAAGCTAGAGTAACTGCGAATCCACGAACAGGACCCGAGGTGTGTAAAAACGACCACCCAAATGGGTTTGCAAGCACAAACGCCGTCATCAGTGTCGCGATATTTGCATCACGAATCGAATCCCACGCTCGGCCAAAAGCGGTTTCCAGAGAAAACGCAACCGAGGCTTTCTTGGCACGCTCTTCGCGAAATCTCTCAAAAATTAAAATATTTGAATCGACCGCCATTCCAACGGACAATAAAAAGCCCGCAATTCCTGGAAGAGTCAGAACTACTGGTACTAACTTATAAAGAGCTAGTGTGTAAATTCCAAAAAGTATTAGCCCTATGTTTGCCACAAGCCCAAGTTTTCTATAAACCAAAACCATAAAAATCATAACGATGGCAACGCCAACCAAGCCTGCCCTTACGCTTTTATCAATCGATGCTTGCCCTAGGCTTGGGCCAATCGTTCGCTCTTCCAAAAGTTCAATTGACACAGGCAAAGCACCCGCATTAATTTGTATTGAAATCTCGCGAGCAGTTTCTATTGTAAAATTGCCTGTAATTTGCGCAGAAGTGCCAATAATTTTTTCCTGAACTACCGGGGCCGAGATTACTTGGCCATCAAGAATTATTGGCAAGACCTTTCCAACATTTGCTTCGGTAATCGTTTCAAATTTTTTAGCTCCCTCCGGCGTAAACTCAATGCCAACCCCAGGTGAGCCGTCTACTTCACTGAATACCACCTGAGAGCTTGAAATGTCAGCTCCTGTAAGCTCAGTCGGTACAAGAATCTCTGTCGCCTCCTCGCCTTCCGGAGTGTCTGGTGCTGTTTGAACCTCGGCAAACACCAAACTTGCTGTTTTCCCGATTAAATTTTTAGCCTCAGATGTGTCAGTCACTCCTGGAAGTTCAACGATGATTCTGTCCCTGCCTTCAAAACTTGCTGTCTGGACATTGGCTTCAGACACTCCAAACAGATTAATACGCTGAGAAATTACTTCGACAAGACCCGCAAGGGCATTTTCTTTCTCTACCCCGGAAAGCTCATCAGTCTTTGCTTCAAAAACAAAATGGCTTCCACCAACCAAATCAAGTCCAAGTTTTAGTTCAAAATCACGAAAAATCTCAATATTACCGAACTTGATGTTTAAAGGCTGTTTTTCAAGATTTATAAAAGGTAATTTATTCGGAAGGGCAATCAGAAGTGACACAAACGTGATGACTAAAATAATTAATACACTTTTAAGAGGATTTTTATACATAACGCTAGCCTACAAGAAGATCTTCGTCACCAATAATCATAATTCGGCTTGCAGCCATTATTCCTTGCAAGAACGGGTCACGGCGCTTTCTTCTAAAATCAAGCTCTTCGCGGCTCATGACGGTGTAGTTTATCTCGACTCCTCGCCTTGATTCTTCAGCACGTATCATCGTGGCCAGTTCAGGAAGTACAACCTCTCCGACGATTAAGATATCAACTTGGTCTTCTTTTTTCCTGGGTTTGTGGCGTGCAAACCCTCCTGAAAACATCACAAATCCAAGCTTTCCCAGTTTTTGCCTATTGGCTATAAGTTCAGAACCTAGTCCTGTTGTTTTTGCTACCATTGACAATAAATCGCCAAACATAGGGTAATCGTCTCGAACCCAATAATAAACTCTATTTCCACGAGCTTCTTTTTTGATAACTCCCGCAGTTTCAAGTCGAAGTAAGTCTCTGCGCACTGCATTAATTTCTTCTTTAACTTCCCGGACTACACCACGCACATGATACATTTCATTCGGATTAGAAAAGAACAGCTCAATGAGCTTAATCCTTACTTTTGAGGTAATAATGTCGCGTAAATCTGCCATAAATTCCTGGGCAGGAATTAATTAATATTCTACTACATTTCCGGTGGGTACGGCTTCGATCCAAATTGTTCCTCGAACAAAACTGATTTCCTGACCGTTCTCATCAAAAAACTTAGTACGGTCAAATTGAGAATCTTTTTCCCAAGTCCCTTCGGTGACTCCGCCATTATTGAAAACCATTGCTTCTCCTCCACCAGTAGTTTCGTAATACACATGGCCTTCTTCGTCGATGTCAGTTTCTTCGTCTACAAACATCACAGCGATATTTTTTGTAGAAAGCTGAGGCTTGTCAAACTCCCAATCTGTGTGTTTCTGGCCCCCATTTAGCCTGAGGTAGCTATTAGTTCTCTCGTCATACTGCCACTCAACAGTATAGTCAGATTTCCCTGACCAAAAATCAAAAGCGATCTTGGTGATATCGGAGTTGATTGCGGGCGAATCGTTAGTGAACTTCCAAGGTGTAAATCCCTTGTCCCAATTTCCATCAAAACCTCGAGACACTCCAAGATCGAAAAGTAAATCGGTAGATCCCACTGCTGAGTGCTCCCATGCTGCAGGAGTTTCACTCAAACGGTACTGATCACGGACAATCGCAGGAGCTCCAGCATTTGCGCCACCATCCAAGGCGTTGCCTTTAGAATGTCGCCAGCCCATGTCGATTAACTTCTCGATGGCCATAACTCGAGGATCCACAGTGCCTTTTCGCTTTGTGCCGTTTGCTAAACAAGCTGGATCTTCTTTGTTGGTACAAATATTATTAGCCCCTCCAAAGTGCACATAAAGCGGCTCTGTGCCATACTCTGAAATCCAATCAATGAAGTAAACTCGAGCGCTTCGAATTGGCCCGATCGTAACATTCTCAGCTGCGGCTGCACAGTAATATAGTGCTAGAAATCTTGTAATTCCGCCTTCTGCGACTGCTTCGTAAACTACATCTGCACGCGAAAGCCCTGACTGCGGACGAGAGTCTAAGTGATTTTCAATCATGACCCCCATAGGCCTTCGACCTTCCCAAATGTCGCGCTCCACTTCGCTATACATCGCGCCATTTAAAATACATTCTTCGGTTTTTGGAAGTTCGGCAATTCTTGATCGTGCTGAGTCTAGCTCGTCAGAGCTTACTCCAGCTCCTGCCCTAGTGTATGAGAAAACAATCCAAGAAACTCCTGCAACGACAAGATATAAGCCTGCGAAGCTTAAAATTAATGTGCCTTTTTTAGACTTAAATAAATTTTTCATTTTACTTTTTTAAGGCCTCAGCAAGCGCCTTTTCTTCCTCTTGGGCAAGTTCGTACTTACTTTTGCCCCCATTCACCGGTTTAGTATACACTCTTGTGCGATCTCTGGTGTGAAGAGTTGTTAGTATAAAACCCTCCCCTTCACCATTTAACAAGCATAAAGAAAAACTTTGATCTCCGCCTGTTTCGTTAAAAGGATTAAAGCGTACCAGTCCAACTTTTTGAATAGGCACAACCTCCCTTTTAATGATTTTATCAACCTCGCCCGACAATCTTTTGATTTCAGAAGAATTTGTTTCCTCAGATTTCAAAACAGTCTCGATTGCACGAATAACATCTCCACCTTGAGCTTTTCCTGCAATTCTTCTGTAATGAACTAAAATCTTCCAAAATACATAAGACAAACCGGAAAGCCAAAGCACAAGAGCAATCAGTATTATCGGTAAAAGATCCTCTAACTCTCTCACATTAAGCGACTAGACAAATTGTGTCAAGATTGACTTCAATTGTATAGTATTATATCTCAAAATATATGATTAACTACGGGCAAGTTTTTAAAGTTTTTGAAAAAAACTATATCGAAGTCCCTCTGGAAGTTTTTGGTGACGACCCCTACAGAACCCTTGTTTCCACACTTTTATCCTCGAGAACGAATGACGACACGACTTTAAGTGCCGCAACACGCCTCTTTCTAGAATGCCCCGACATTAAGACTCTGGAGAAGCTGCCCCAAGAGAGAATCTCAGAATTAATTTATCCAGTTGGTTTTTATAAAACCAAAGCGAAACATCTGAAAACATTGGCGAAAATTGTTCTGAATAATTTTGAAGGAAAAGTGCCTAAGACTCGAGAGGGTTTGATGAAGCTTCCGGGAGTGGGCAGAAAAACCGCGAACTTGGTTTTGAATCGAGCTTTTGGCATTCCCGCAATCGCTGTTGACACGCACGTTCATCGAATAAGTAATTTACTCGGGTGGGTGAAAACACAAAAACCGGAGCAAACTGAGTTAAAATTGATGGAAATTATTCCTCAAAAGTATTGGCCAAAGCTTAATAAGTTGTTTGTATCAATTGGGAGACAATACAGAAGCGAGAGACAATTGAAAGAATTTCTAAATGCCAACGAGCTAATCTAGTAAGCGGCGATTCCTACGCCAAAACCATTTTGGGCATAAGTGCAACCCCAGACGTATTCACCGCCGGTTAATAACTTTTTGTGACCGAGCGTATTCTCCCACAAACCAACAGCTTCTTTAGCTGACACTGCGCCTGAAACCAAAAATTCAGAAATGTTGTATTTTTCAAATATCCATTTTAAGTCCTCTCTTCGCTCAGCAAGTGTGCCAAAACCTTCGTGGCCATCTAGCTTGCCCAAATCCAATAGTTCATTCAAACGGATAGACGCGATGGTGCAAAGCTCACCGGCATTTTCGAGTGAATTTACACCCAACTCTTTTCTTCTTTTGTTGACCTCCTCCCAAAGCTCGGGGCCAGACCAGTTTGGACTGCTGGGAGCCTGTGGAGAAATTACAATGGTTCTTGGAGTAGGTGTAGGGGCCTCACCCACAACGGTCGAGCTAACCTGTGTCGACTCATTTAAGATTTCGTCAATTCGACTCTGAGCTTGCCCAAAACCTGTATTTATGCCATTAAAATAACCATAAAGATAAACAACATACAAAAGTGCGGTTGCGCCCACTGAAAAGACGAGAACACTAATGCTCATCTTTAAAGCTTGTTTCAACTGACTAAGCAAGTATTTCATTTTATTTTGAATCTAGTGTAATAGTAACAGGACCATCAAGTGTCGTGCTAATAGTCATATAATTTCCAAAACTACCTGTCGCAACAGCCAAACTAGACTTTTTTAAAAGCTCAACAAAATATTCATAAAGCGCTCTAGCCCTGTCGGGGTCCTCTGCCTCTACAAACGACGGGCGATTTCCACCCGCCGTATTGGCATGTAAAGTAAATTGAGAAACCACAAGCAGTTGCGCGCTGGCATCTTTCACAGAGAGATTCATTTTGTCTTGACCATCGGCCATTACACGAAGCTTGAGAAGTTTTTCACTTAAAAATTCTACTTCGGCTTTTGTGTCACCTTTTTTAAATCCCACCAAAACCAATAGGCCATTTTGGATATTGCCTACGATTTTCTCTTTTGAAGTTACCGAAGCACTTCTGACTCGCTGAATTACTAGACGCATTAAAAATTTTTTTGTACTCTGGAGGACTATAAGCCAGGTTCTGTACTCTCGCCTAAGGCGAGGCCGTAATCATCTGTCTAAGCCCTAACTTCGGAGCGGGATTCGATTCTTCGAATCGTCGAGAAAGCAATCTTCTGAAGCTTTCGCTTCACCGTTCCATTCGTAGGTTGCAGCGGGGAGGATTGCCCGTTTCACCCTTCTGCCAGCTTTAGGCTGACACAAGACTCGTCTCTGTTGCTCTAACTAGCGGTTACCCGTTTCCGGTTTTAACCGGAACACCCTTGCTTTCTGCTGCCTGGACTTTCCTCTCGCCTAAGGCGAGCGATTACACATCCTCCAGAGTGAGTATATTTTATCACGAAGTGTCCATATTTTTCACAAAATGGCTAACTTACGAAGTTTTTTTGTACCAAAACTCATTTAGAAGAACCCGAACAATGATAACTATCGGAACTGAAAGTATTGCCCCTACGACTCCGGCCATGCGAAAGCCAACCACGATAGAAAGCAAAGTCACAACTGGACTGACGTGAGCGTTTTTCTGCATCACCTTTGGCACAATTAAATAATTTTCAAGCTGCTGCACGAGAACATAGAGTGCGGCAACAGATAATCCGGTAAATGGTGAGATGCCCAAACCTACTAAGACTGCGGGGACTGAAGCAAAAAATGGCCCAAGGTTTGGGATAACCTCAAGTATTCCAGCCAAAACAGCCAATGGAAGGGCGTACGGAACGCCAATTGCAGAAAGGCCAACGTAAGTAGTAATGCCGATAATAACCATTAAAATTACTTGAGCACGAGCCCAACCTCCAAGCTCTTTTTCCAATCTAGCAAGCAGGCCATCAAATCTCTCAGCCTGATCTTCAGAAGCTATGGTTCTCACTTGATCTTTAAATTTCTTTCGAGCCAGAAGAAAATAAAGAGCAAATATAAATACTGCCAATAGCGATACTATGTTCGAAAACACCGAAACACCGATTCGGAGAATTTGAGAAGGCAGGCTAGAAAGCTGAGAAGTTAACTGTGTAGTAATTTGATCAACCACCTCGATGGGAATATTGAGCTCTGCCATAATTCTAGGGATTGCGTTCGAAAACTTAGCAGTCTGGTCAACGAGTGCCGGTACAAGCGTTGCTACAGCAAAAATCAAAAATACTACTAGGATCAAATAAACTATCAAAACCGAAGCAGCTCTGGGTATTTTATATTTTTCAAGTTTTGTGACAATTGGATTTAAAACCGCCATTATAAGAAGCGCCACAAAAAGTTGGAGGATTATATCCTTGATGTAATACAAAAAGGTAATGAAGAGAATAAACAAAACCGTAAAAACTATAGTTTTGTAGGAAATTTCAATTTTGCGTGGCATCACTTATTATGCCATTTTTTGACCAGCTTTTCTATTCGTTGCTCAAAATTCGAGTTTGAAACGTCAAACCAATTAATTCGCGGTTCCTTTTTAAACCAAGTCATCTGGCGTTTGGCGTACTTAACTTCCTCAGTTTTCCATTTATCCAAGTCTGGCCAATCTTTATAGCCAATAGTTTTTGCGAGGGCATCTGTATAACCCTTTTTTATTAGTGACTGCACCTCCGCCTGCATCCCATTTCTGGCACGGTTTTCCACCCGATTCTCGATTCTCATTGCGAGCTCGTCTTTTGAGGCCATGAGGCCAAGCCATAAAACATCGTCAAATCTTGGTTTTCCAGTTTTATGTGGAAGAATATCCGTATTTAAAACTTCCAAGAGTCGAGTTAATCTTCGCGGGTTAGCTTTGTCTGAGGCGTTAAGCTTTGTGGCTTCTTTTGGAAATTTTTCCAAAAGCAAAGCATACAGCTCCCTTGCCGTTTTATTTAGAAGCTCTTTTCTAAGCTTCAGATTTCGAGGAATATGAATGCGATCCAAATCGTCGACTATGGCTTTTATATAAAAGCCAGTTCCACCAACTAAAATCGGCAGTTTACCGCGCTTGTAAATATTGTTTATCTTCTTTTCGGCAAATTTCACAAACTCTGAAACACTAAATTCCCCGTCAGGGTTAACCAAATCATAGCCCCAAATTTTGATTCCCTCTGGCCAGTCTTTACCCGTGCCTATATCCATAAATTTATAAACTTGGCGGGAGTCAGCGGAGACCAGCTCACCATTAAATTTCTTGGCAAGCCTAGCCGCCAGTGCCGTTTTCCCCGTTGCTGTAGGACCACAAATAATAAGTAATTTATGCATGAGCCAATTATACCTTCATGGTATAATTTAGGCATGGAATCAGTTAAGGGTAGAGCACTCCACGCTCAGGCAATAGACGAATTGGAACATGGGCAAAATTTCCAAGAAGCTCTCAGATTGGCTAGCGAGGCCTTGGCCGCATACGAAGCAGACAGCGATTCGCTTGGGGCTTCCGAACTTTTAAGCGCGAGATCGAACATCTATAACCACATGGGCAATAAAGATGCAGCGCTTGAAGACGCTAAATCTGCGGTGGCCAAAGCCGAAAACTCTGGCATTGCCGAAGCTCAAGCCATGCCACTTTTTGATCTTGGGAAAAGGTATACCGAGAAAGAAGAATATGTTGATGCCACAGATACACTCAAAAGGGCTTTTGGTTTACCACTTCCAGAGCGCCACAACAGAACTGCCGTAAAATCCGACATGAAGGCTCATTTGGCATTCGCCCAATATATGACCGGAGACAAATCAGCCTTGGGGTTAATGGACGAGGCAATCACCGAGCTTACCGACAATGTTGGTGAGGATAAATATAACCGTGATGTTTGGCTGTCAGGAGCCCATATGCGAGCTGCAACAATGCTTTACACAGATGAGCCGAACACAGCAAAAACACACCTAGATAAAGCCAAAGAAATCGTTGAAGCAAACCCAGAATTAGTACTTCGTGCTAAACAATTAGAAGAGCTTACCTCGAAACTTGCTTTTTAAACTTTTTCCCTGGAGTAAAGCGTGGGAGTCTGTGTGATTTGATTGTTACGAATTTTTCGGTATTGGGGATTTTAACGGTTTTGCCTTTCATTGTTACTACTCTGAAAGTTCCAAAACCTGAGATAACTACTTTTTCGCCTTTGGATAAAACTCGACCAATTTCGTTGAGGAATGTATCTACCGCTTCAGTTGCGCCTCTTTTAGTTAAGTGAGCCTTTCGGGCAACTTGATCGATTAGTTGTCGTTTGGTCATTTGAATGAAGAATACGGCAATAACGAATAAATGTCAATACATCAGCAAGCTGAATCCTTATCTCGGCTCGCGTTTTCCATACGACGAAGACTTCTTGAGAGTTCTAACTGGTTTAACCCTGAGCCAACGAAAACCGCACCAAAAAAACCCGCGGCGATAATACTAGCGGGGTCACCTCTTTGATAAATTGCATTGGAAGCGCTAAGAACAGTCCCCGCAAGACTGGCCTTAGTGAGAAAACGTACACAACCTCGTTCGCTATTAAGTTGGTCAACACGCGACATCTCCTTCATGGATTTTATTTTGCAGAAGTAGTGTCCGAAGCACGAGTTTCGCGGATCACAGTCACTTTAATTTGCCCTGCATACTCTGCCTCTTTTTCAAGGCGTACTGCAATGTCGTGAGCTAAAACAGTGAGCTTGTCGTCACTTACTTCGTCAGGATTTACAACCACTCGAACGTCTCTGCCTGCTTGAAAAGCCAAGGCTTCGCGAACACCCTCAAAACTCCCAGAAATTTCCTCAATTTTTTCCATTCTCTGAATATAGTTTTCGTGAGGCTCATAGCGGGCTCCCGGACGGCTTCCTGATATCGCATCAGCTGTCCAAACTATCACAGATTCCAGCGAGCTAAAGGGTTTATCTTCGTGGTGCTCTGCGATAATCGCTACCACTTTTTTTGGAAGCCCAAAACGCTTGGCAATCTCCACTCCTTTTTGAATATGCGTTCCTTCATCGTCCGTAGCAACTTTGCCAATGTCATGCATCAAGCCTCCAAGGCGAACCGCTTCTTCGTCCGCTCCAAGTTCTCGAGCAATTGCCATGCCAATTTTGGTTTCTTCAATTGTGTGGAGTCCCAAGTTTTGGCCATAACTAGTTCTAAACTTGAATCTCCCAAGCATGCTAAGAAGCTCGGTTGGCAAGTTATACTCGCCCACTTCTTCTGCGATCTTTTTGCCCTCCTCCAAAAGCACTCCGTCCATGTCGCTTGCTACCTGTGCTACTACTTCTTCAATACGCGAAGGCTGAATACGCTTATCCCGAAGCAAAATTTCCAATGCTCGGCGAGCAATTTCGCGGCGAACGGAATCAAAAGAAGAAAGCCTTATTTCGTTTGTTTCGTCGAGTTCAATTTCCACTCCAGCAGCACGCTCAAAAGCACGGATGTTTCGACCTTCACGGCCAATAATTCTGCCCTTTGCTTCTTCATTTTCGACTCTTACAGTAGATATTGTGTATTCAGCAACATACCCGGTAGCCCCATGCTTCATCGCGTCGATTAATATTTCGCGAGCTTTTTCTGCGGACTCGAGTTTAATACGCTCTTCTGCGTTTCTGATACGTGTTGCAATTTCGGCGGTCAAGTCCTTTTGAAGCTCATCCATAAACTCGCGCTTCGCGTCTTCACGAGTAAGCCCAGAGGCCTTCTCAAGCTTCACTAATAACTCTTCACGGATATCATCAATTGTTTTTGCCATAAGTCACGAAGAACAAGAATCGCTATTCGGATTTACTTAATAAAAAGCAGTAATACGCCCCTTTAAACATTCTCATTCTCCTGTTCATATTGTAGCACATTCTTGATCGTTTCAAAACCAAAACCCTTCCGGGCCAAATAGGCAAAAGCTTTCTGGGAGTCACTAAATTTTCTTTTTGCGAGAAGTTTTCGGATACTCTTTTCTTCATCGATATCGCTTTCTGCTATGACTTCATCGACAACTGCGCGATCAATTCCCTTTTGTCTTAATTCAAACTTGAGTTCCTTCTTTGATTTTTGCTTAAACTCAAGCCGTTGGCCGACCCACCAACGGGCGAATTTAAGATCATCTAGTAATTCTAAGTGCTTTAGTTTGTCAAACAGCTTTTCGTAAATAGTTGGTGGCACTTTTTTGCGCTTCAGCCAATTAAAGTATTCTTTTTGAGACCTTGGGCGGGCAGTTGCAAAGTTAAGGATTCTGTTATAAGTTTTGTCAAATTCAGAAGCGTGGATTATTTTATCAATCTCCTCTTTGGTAAATTCTTTTTCAATTTTGATGCCGTACTTAACTAAATTATCCAAGTCAATTCCAAAGCTGAATTCGCCGTCCAAATATACATTTACATATTTATTATTTTTCTGAGGTTTAAGTAAGGTAACTCTTGGCATTACCTATTCTAACATTCGAATTGACAGTCGCTTTAGATTGCTGTAGTTTTTGGATATAAATGTCGCCAATAGAAAATATTGAAATTGGAAACCCTCGAGGTTTTACGCTTTCAAGACCCACTGAAAAAGAACCTTCAATTACTACCGAGCGGGAAGCTCGAGCACGAGAAATCCTTGATTTATTAAGCGCAGATTTAAAACAAAGAAATGTCGATAGACACGAGCCAAGACAACCTGAAGATCCGATAGCTGTCGTCACAATAACAGTTGTGAAAGCCCCCGGACGGAGCGCTCCAGCATTTAACGAAGCACAATCTTATGTTGAAAGTATCCGCGGAGATGTAAGAACTGTGATTAGGCTAGACGATTTACGTGACAACTCCCCTTGGTCAGATAAACAAATCTCTTTCAGAAGCAGGAAAGACCCTGAGGATAAAAACAAAGCTTACGTTTTGATTACAGCCTACGAGCGGGATAAATAAAAATTATTCTTCTTCACTCTCTTCCCCCAACTCCTTGGGAACCTCTTTACCTGAAGATAACGCTTTGCGAATTTCATCTTCAATTTCGTGAGCTAATTTGGGGTTTTCGCGTAAATAAATCTTGGCGGCTTCACGGCCTTGCGCAATTGTTTTATCTTTGTAACTAAAGAACGCGCCCTTCTTTTGTAAAATATCCATTTCACTAGCAACATCAATAATTCCGCCGACTTTACTTATGCCTTCATCGTTCATAATGTCAAACTCGGCAACACGAAGAGGTGGTGCTACTTTGTTTTTCACGATGCGTGCACGGTGGCGACTACCGATAACATTATCGCCATCTTTAAGTGTTTCGATGCGGCGAATATCAATTCGAACAGATGTGTAAAACTTAAGAGCCAAGCCGCCGGGGGTTGTCTCGGGGTTACCAAACATGACTCCAATTTTCTGGCGGATTTGATTGGTAAAAATAAGAATAGTTTTTGATTTGGAAATTGCACCCGTGAGCTTTCGCAAAGCCTGGCTCATAAGGCGCGCCTGCATTCCCATAACCGCGTCGCCCATCTCGCCTTCCAGCTCGGCTCTCGGAACCAAAGCCGCAACTGAGTCGACCACTATCACGTCTAAAGCTCCAGAGCGGATCAAGGTCTCCGTAATTTCCAAAGCCTGCTCTCCACTATCTGGCTGGGAAAGCAAAAGGTCATCCAAATTAACGCCAATTGCTTCCGCACGTGTTGGGTCAAGAGCGTGCTCAGCATCAACAAACGCACACTGGCCACCTTTCTTTTGTGCTTCTGCGATTACATGAAGCGCTAAAGTGGTTTTACCAGAAGCTTCAGGACCGTAAATTTCAATGATTCGGCCACGAGGAAGCCCACCAACTCCAAGTGCCAAATCAAGCGCGATTGAGCCTGTGGGGATAGTATCGATGTGGCGATCTGCGGCGGACTTTTCTCCAAGGCGCATTATGGATCCCGCACCATACTGCTTTTCAATCTGCTCCATAGCTAGTTTAATAGCCTGAAGTCGCGGGGATCCTGAATCCTCCTGGGTTACTACTTCCAAAGTTACGTCTTTTTTATGTCTTGCCATCTCTAAAAAAAGTTATAACACCGATAGTATACAATTACAAGATGGTGAAATATGATTTTTGCCCCAAATGCGGAAAGTCTGTCGACCAAAAAGACGGTGTCGTAAAATGCCCAAATTGCCATCACGCAATTTATCTTCATTCGGCAATCACAGGTTCTGTGTTTGTAATTAATGACAAAAAAGTAATGCTGTCTAAAAGAAAATTTGATCCATACAAAGGAGCATGGGATGTGCCGGGAGGGTTTCTCAAATTTGGCGAGGACCCAGAGGTGGGTGCAATGCGCGAACTTTATGAAGAAACAGGGGTCGATGTAAAAATTACTAAACTTCTTGGAGTTTACATGGACAAATATCCATTTCAAGACGAAGTTATTCCAACTTTAAACTGCATCTTCATTGGCACGATTGGAAACCAAACACCCGAGCCTGCGGATGATGTAGAAGAAATCAAATGGTTTGATTTAGATAAGCCACTTCCCAAAATCCCATTCCCTGCAATTTCTAAGGCCTTGGAGGACCTTGCTAGAATTAAATAATCGACATCATTGACCGTCGGGCAGTATACTTAGGTTGTGAAACAGTACAGATCTGTAAATTTCGTTTTGATTGCTTTATTAGTAATTGCTACAGGGTTTTATGTATATTTGTTAAGCAATTCCTCAGTTAAAAACTCTTCGGAAACAACATTGACACAAGATCCAGAATCGGCTGAAAATCGACTAGCCACAATTCCTCCATCAGCAGACCCTATATTTCAACAAGTTAAAGAATTTATTGACGAGAAAACGCAACCTGATAACGTCTTGATAACTAAAAAATCGTATGTTTGGTGGCTAGACTCTGACGGATACAACATAATTAACAACAGAGATTTGGGCATAGAATCTCAGTTTAATTGCATGAATTATCCAGCCAGCCGCTTTGATTCTAGTTTGATAAGTTTGTCCGCATTGTTCCCAACATTTATGCAACAACAAGGATTTACCAAAAACAATCGCAATTCTTCAGCGTCATTAACTGATGATCAGTTTTACGATTATGTTCAAGCTTACGAAAAGGATGGAGTAAAGTGTATTCTGACCGCAAACCCAGACTGTTCTGGAATCACTGATGATAATATGTGGCAAACAATATCTTTCTCTTGCACGTCCAATTATGATGAAAATCATGCGATACAGGTCCCAATTTTAAAGGATTTGGATATCAAGGATGCTGTTGTTTCAATCTCAAAGCAGGCTGGTAACTTTGCTAAGATTCAGGTTCACTACCGAAGAACTGGACATTACATGATTGCGGTGAAAGAAAACGGAATCTGGAAGGAGCTTTACCGCGGCCAAGACACTCCAAGTTGTTCGCTTATGAATCAGTACAAAGTTCCAAAAGAGGTCTACGAAAGTTGTTTCTAAGACTTTTTGTCAGGGTAAGCAAAGCTTGGCCCACTACATTTCGTGTCGGGGTAAGCAAAGCTTGGCCCACTACACTTCGTGTCGGGGTAGGAGGAATTGAACCTCCGCCGCACGGCCCCCAGCCGCGCATTCTGCCGTTAAACTATACCCCGAATGAAGCTATTTTAGCACGTCTGAGGTTATTATTCGCTCTTCTCCCTTTACAAGAACTTTTCCGTTCTCAACTATTATTTCTTCACCATTTTTGACTAAATATAATTTTTTACCCTTATAAATTTTTTTAATATCTTCAATTTGGCCGTCTTCATAGTGTGGCCAGAAGTTAAAGTCAACCAAACCAAGGCCGGGGATCACTCCTGCTCCCCATTCTTCTTCACCTATATAATGCTCAACAAAGCTAAGGTCTGAAGCTGTCACCATACTACCCGCACTTGAGCCAACATAAATTGACCGCTCAAGAAGTCTCGAGAAATGTTTATCCAGTTTGCATCTGCGGATCCAGTACATTAAATATCCACATGCACCTCCGGCCATCCAGATAATATCTATATTTTCAAGCTTCGCAATAGCCGACTCGTCTTTGTAATCTTCAAGTTGTACAGGACTAACGTTAGCGCCTAATTCTTGAACCAATTTAAAAGTGGTGCTGTTTTCCTTCCAATCCCCAAAAGGTTCTTCGCCATTGGCTGCAGTTGGAATATAGGCGATAGCCTTGCCTTCAAATCCGCCAACATACTCCCGAAGCTTCTCGATACTCGCAGGGTTTTTGGCTTCAGAGGCAAGAAAAAGTTTCATCATTTGTAATATAACACACTTAGCACTTAGCACTGGAGGTGTAATATTGGCTTATTCATGAAGAAAATTGTAGTTTTCTTGTTGGCTTTGCTTTTACTTTTTGTACCGACGGTTATCCGTGCGCAAGACGCGCCCCAGATTGACTTTTTTTACAGTGAAACATGCCCCCACTGCAGAGATGAACAAAAATTTTTGGACAACCTCGAGCGTGATTATCCCGAACTAATTATTAACCGCTACCCCGTCAAAGACTCAGTCGGCCGCGATCTGTTGGTGCAAAAAGCCAAAGAAATTGGCAACGAAGAAATCTTGGGTGTCGTGCCGATCACATTTGTTGGGAATAAAATCTTTGTGGGCTACGACAACGAAAAAGGAATAGGGGCCAAAATCCGATCTGAAGTTGAGAGTTTCTATTCACCAGCAAACCCTCAACCAGAACTGGAATCGGAGCTAAATGGCCCGATTGTGCCAATTTTGGGGGAAATCGACACTTCACGATACTCCTTGCCTATTTTGGCTGTGGTGCTTGGGTTTTTGGATGGCTTTAATGTATGTTCTCTGGGGGCCTTAGCCTTGATACTCGGTCTTGTAATCACACTTCATGAAAGAAAAAAGATTCTAATTTTCGGCGGCATTTTTATCTTTACCACTGCACTAGTTTATGGGTTTTTGATTTTCTTCTGGCACAAGCTATTTGAACTCGTGTCCGGTTACAGCTTTATACTTGAACTTGGAATTGGTATCTTGGGCATAGTTGGTGGATATTATTTGTTTCGAGAATTTCTTGCCTGTCGCAAGGCAGGCCCCGCATGTAAGTTTGGTCAGATTCCTGTGGTTCGCAAAGTCTCGTCAACAGTACAGCGAGCTTTTAGTGACAAAGCAGACATGGCTCGTGTTCTTTTGGCAATCTTGGCATTTGCAGCTGTTATAACAATTGTCGAATTTCCTTGCTCCGCGGCAATTCCTGTGGTGTTTGCAGGTCTTCTAGCCGACGCTAACGTGGGTGCATTAGGATACTTGAGCCTTATCGCCATTTTCGTATTTTTCTACCTTTTAGATGAACTGGTAGTGTATATGATCGCAACAACCAAAATGACCATGTGGCTTGGTAACCCAAAATTTACTACTTGGGCTGTTTTGATTGAGTCCTTACTTCTTTTAGGAATTGGCACCTACTACCTTGCTTCACTTTTGGGTTTATAACCAAAAAATAACCCCCTTCAAGACGAAGAGGGCTATTTAAAAAACCAATTATTCTTAGACTTCAGGAGCACTAAGGCTATCCCAAACATCTTTGCTTACAAATTTTGTGAGTCTAGAACCGTCAACTTCAGCCTTAAGGGCGTATCTGACTTGAGTTCCACCATCTTTGGTAGGTCTCTCGTATTTGGTCTTTTTGACTTGTGAGCCGGAAACAGAAACTTTAGCTCTTTTCTTTACGTCGTAAAATTCAATATCGTTCATCTTGTGACTCACCTCCTCTTGTAGCAGACTAAGGTTAAAATAGTCTACTTGGCCTCACCTTGTCAAGCACGAATTACCTCAAAAGTGTTTACTCGCACGTAAAGCTCGCATATAATGGCTATAACATGGCTTCCGCGAAAAAAGAGGAATTTGCTACTTACGTTCGAAATTTTATTTTTGGAGTAGAAGATAGCCTTGTTTCCACCGCAGGGCTTCTCTCGGGTGTTGCCGCTGCTGGGCTTCCCAGGCAAGAAGTTTTTTTGACTGGCATGGTGCTCATCTTCGTTGAGGCTTTCTCGATGGGAGTTGGCAGCTATTTATCTGAAGAATCCGCCGAAGAATATACTGGTACCAAAAAATCACTTTCAGTTAAGAGTGCAGCCATTATGTTTGTTTCTTATTTTGCGGCAGGGTTTGTGCCGTTGTCCCCATACCTGCTTTTTGAAGTCGAGTCAGCATTCGTTGTCTCTATTATCTTCTCTCTTGCGGCACTATTTGTTTTGGGATTTGTCAGTAGCATGATCTTCCATGATCGACGCACTTGGAAACATGCGATTCGGATGTTTGTCATTGGCGGCATGGCCATACTCGTGGGAATAATTGTAGGCCAAATTGTGAATGCTTAATTACTCGTAACGAATTGCCTCGATCGGGGTTAAGCTTGCGGCTCGGCGAGCCGGGAAGACTCCAAAGAAAATTCCAATTGCCGAAGAAATTCCTATTGCAATAAGTACAGCCGCCATATCCAAACCAACCGGGAAGTAAGGCTTAACTATAACCACAACAAGTGCAGCCAATAAAAGCCCAGAAATACCACCCAACAGAGAAAGCATGATGCTTTCAGCTAAAAACTGAAAAAGTATGTCTTTTTCGGTAGCACCAATTGCGCGCCTTATGCCAATTTCTTTGGTCCTCTCGGTTACGTTGGCATACATGATGTTCATGATTCCTATTCCGCCTACGACAAGAGAAATTGAACCAATCGCCACAAGCACAATGTTTATAACACCAAATATTTGATTGATCGCGTTAACTAGCTCCGTCTGCTTGACCACGGAAAATTCATCGTCCTCATAACGCCTTTGTAGTACTTCCTCAGCATCTTCTTTAACACGATCCACGTCTTCTTCGTTGGTAACACCTATGTAGAGCTCCTGAAACTCGCGGTCTGGGTTAAGATTCGAATATGTAGTGGTATAGGGCATATAAACTCCTTCGTCAAAGCTAGGTCCGCCAAAGCCACCTCCACCTTTTTCTTCTAAAACACCTATCACCCTGTATCTTTGGTTGGAAAAGCGAACGTTTTGGCCTACCGCAGAATTAATATCACTAAAAAGGTTTGTGGCAAGCTTATTGCCCAATACCACCACTTTGGATTTTTTGCCGACGTCAGAATCGCTAAAAACATCGCCAATTTCAGCTTCGAGGCTAAGTGCCGCAAAAACGTCCGCCGAGCCCGCAAAAATGGTGGCACTTTCACTCTCGGCTCCCTGCTCTACCGTCACAGAGTTACTGTAAAGTGGAATAATATATTCAACTCCCTCAAGCCCTCTTTCCAAGCTACTTACATCTCTATCGTCAAAACTACCCATAAAAGCATCTGGGCTAAAGCCTTCAAAGCTTCCGTCCTCACCCAGAACGTTGCCAGGGACGACAAACAAAAGATTACTTCCCAAGCTTTCAAATTGGCCTTCTATGTAATTTCGAAGCCCGATGCCAATGGCAATTAAAATAACTACAGAAAAAACTCCGATCATAATTCCAAGAGAAGTTAAAAAGGTACGGACCTTGCTTCGCTCGAAATCTTTCAGTGCTGTTTTAATTTGAAAAACGTAGTAATTCATTTTTAGTATTTATTAACAATTTGTCCGTCGCGAACAAAAATTTGTCGGTCCGTTTTTTGAGCCACCGACTTGTCATGGGTCACAACAATTACAGTGACACCAAGATCATGATTTAGGGTCCCCAGAAGTTTTAAAATTTCGTCCCCCGTTGCCGTGTCCAAGTTGCCCGTTGGCTCGTCCGCAAGAACAATGTCTGGCTTCATCACAAGCGCGCGGGCAATCGCCACTCTTTGCTGCTGTCCTCCCGAGAGCTTATTGGGAAAGCTTTTTGCTTTGTCCGCAATTCCAAATTTTTCCAAAAGCTCTAGTGCGTATTTTGCGACATCAAAATCAAGCTTTTCTTTTGAGTATTGTGTGGGCAAGAGAACATTTTCTAAAACAGAAAGTTTTTGGATTAAATTAAATTGCTGAAAGACAAAGCCAATATAGTTTCCTCGAAGTTTACTAATTTGGGCATCGCTCAAGTCTTTGGTATCTTTGCCTGAAATTACAATTATGCCGCTAGTAGGCTTGTCCAGAAGTCCAATGATGTGCATCAAGGTCGACTTGCCCGAGCCAGAAGTACCCAAAATACCAACATATTCTTTATCCTTAATGGTGAGGCTTACGTCCCTTAATGCGTAAAAATCGCCATCCGCAACCTTGTAGACTTTGTCAATGTTTTTGACGGTGATCATGCATTTTAATAGTAAATTTTCTCGCCCTCTGAGATATCGGTAACTTCAATACTATCCTCACCTTCCAAGCCTACTTGAACGTATTTTTTATCTTTACCTGCATTTACTAATAAATATTTCCCATCTTTGTCGCTTTTGACAAATTTTGAAGGCACATACAAAACGTCTTCTTTAGAAGAAAGCACAAAGGTTGCATCTCCGGTCATCCCAACTTTTAGCTTTTGCGCAAAGCCTGTACTGTTTAGTGAAAGGCGAATTGGGTAAACCGTTCCGCTCTCAGCGGGATTGGGGGCTGCCGAAACGGATGTAATGACCCCTTCAAATTCTTCGTCTTCAAACGCATCCAGAGCCAAAGTAGCCGTATCCCCAGCCTTAAAGTCATTAACCTCTGTCTGGTCAGCATTAACCAAAAAGTAAATAGTCGAAGGATTTACGACAACCACTTGAGGAGCCCCAGCCGTAATATTTACACCAGAAGACTCGGTATTTAATACCGCAACCACTCCATCAAATGGAGCAACTAACGTAGCATTTCTCAAGTCCTTTTGAGCGGCCACGAAAGCTTCGTAAGCTTTGTCTTTTGCGGTTTCTGCTGCAGTTCGCGTGTTTTTTTCTTCAAATGACTCGTCGCTATCATTGCCTTTCACTTCATCGTGTACCTGCGCCAAATTGGCTTCAGCAGCACGAAGGTTTGCCTGAGCCACTTGGAAAGCAGAATTAAGGACCGTCGTATCAAGCTTTATTAAAGCCTGGCCCTTTTCAACAGTGTCTCCCACTTTTACTCCCACCCAAGAAATCGTTCCGGAAGAATTAAACTGAAGCGAAGCGTAATCAGTCGCTTTTATCTCTCCTGTAAGAACAAGAGTCTCCTCGACCGTTCCGCGCATGACTTCTGATTCTTCAAATGTTTCGCCATTACCGCGTGAGCGAAAGATAAAAAAGCCCACAGCAACAATTACCAAAATAATTGCAATTAATCTTTTTCGCCGCAATAAACCAGAAAATCGAGCTTTCATAGAATATAAGTATTGTACAACAATATGGCTTTTTTTGCAGTGTGAGTTAAACTTAAACATGGCAGAAGACCCCGATCCCAGAACAGATATAACAGATGCAGTTGCAAGAGCCAGACAAGATGTAATGGACAAACATGGTTGGGACGGGTTAACCGAAGAACAAATTACAACTCAAGTAGAAGCCCATCCTGCAGTTATCGCGCAAAGAGAAAAGGATAAAATAGAGGGATACAGGAGAAAAGTAGGTGAAGCATTTGATACAGCACTAGATACAAGCCATGATGCACTAAATCAAAGGGTTATCGTTGATATGCAAAAACTAGAGAATGATGTTGAAGCAATTGATCTAGAGACACAAGTTAAGGGTACAGTACCAAATGGGCCTGGAATTGTGACAACCGAACGAAATAAAGATTTTGAAATGCTTCTCGGTATTGTAATGAGTGAAAAACAAAGAAGAGAGGCCATCCCTTGGGACGACTGGGTAAGAATTCCACGAAGAAGTGAAGGCCGTGAGGAAAAAAGCCTTCGCACGATCCACTACGAATATCACGACCGAATACTCCACCACGAACCCCAGCATGCAGAAGCATACAAGGGTAAGATAACCGATCCGAAAACCGGTGAGCCTGTAGACGATGAAGTCGGTATAGTTTTTGGGTTTCAAGTAGTCAAACCACAGAGTGGCAATCGATTTGACATCGTCCCATTCACTACCTACAACGGCCAAGTTCGCCTTCACGACCTAATTGAGGCAACGGCGGCTCCAGAAGATTTGTCCAGAGCTGACAGGCGAGTTCTAGAGTTGCACGAAAGAAGATTGAAAAATGCAGGATTGATGCTTTCTGGGGAATCAATATTTAATCCCAACGACAGGGAAAGAATGTACGAAAGAAAAAGCCGCAATCATAATCGCTAAGATAATTACTTGGAAAATTAGTCGGTAGAAAATAGGTCCACCGTATGAATAAAGGATTCTAAATCTTTGATATTTAAGTCACGTATTATTTCAGCAATAAACCTATCTGGATCCACCCCATCTAGCAAAGCAGCTTCAAGACAATGCTGGCATGTCTCTGCTGCAAAATAAGCAACTGCTACATCAGCTTTATCCAAAGTAAAGGGAATATCCGGCGTGCGTAAAAAGTCATTGCGACGTTGATCAACAATTTGTACTATTTCTCTGAAAGATGTCAGGAATTCTCCAGACATAATTCTTAACGCTTTGGAGACTGCTTTTGTTTGCGAGCTTTTCCACCAGTACCCACCATTCTTCGCTCTTTTTCGCGGGCATCACGAGTCAAAAGTCCTGCGGCTTTAATTACAGTTCTATGTTTTTTAACGTCAACTGCCACAACTGCTCTAGAAATGCCATGGACCAAAGCATCTATTTGGCCGTTTTTGCCGCCGCCTTCTACTTTTGCAGTAAAGTAATACTTACCCAAAAGCCCGACCAGCTCAAAAGGCTTCTGCCAAGAAAGCATGTTCACCTTTCCTGGAAAATACTTGCCAACAAGATCACCATTTACCATGTTTTCTTCATTGCCTTTATGAAGGCGAACACGAGCAGTCGCTGATTTTCTGCGGCCGATTGCAAATATATAATCTTTTTTTGTTTTTTTAGCCATTTTATTTATGCTTTTACAGTCAAACGCCTCATGCGTGGAGACTGCAACCTGTTTTTAGGTAACATGCGAGAAACTGCCAACTCAATAACTTTAGTAGGGGCTTCCTTCAAAAGCTTACTAACCGCAACTTCTTTAAAGCCTCCCGGATAATTTGAATGCTTCTGGTAAACCTTTTGGGATATCTTTTTACCTGTCAAGACAATTTTTGCTGCATTTAAGACCGTTACAGTATCCCCCATATCCATGTGAGGGGTATAGGTTGGCTTATGCTTACCCATCAGTAGGATCGCAACACGCGATGCCAAGCGACCCAGAGTCTCACCTGAGGCATCAATTGTGTGATCTTCTCTTTTAATCTGTTTTTCCTTTATTTGAAACGTTTTCATCATTTGTAACTTTTGCTGCGACCTCTACCCAGCTTATACTAACCATCGGCGCAGCATCTCCTTTTCTTGGGCCCAGTGAGCTCCAAGTAGTAAAGCCAGAATTACGGCTTTTTGCAAGTGCTTGGTATTTAGTAAACAACAATTCTGTTGCATCTTTGTCGTTACCTAAACGAGCCAGCACTTCCCGTCTCGCGACTATCGAGCTGTCGCGAGACAAGTTTATAAGCTTGTCCAGCTCGCCAACCACTGCCTGAGCCTTTGCCTTGGTAGTTTTTATGCTACCTTTGACAATCATAGACTTCATGAGTGCACGAAAAAGCGCTGTTCTGGACCTGCGATTCCGGCTTAACTGTTTTCCAAAAACCTTCTTACGCATTTTTTAGCTGCACTCCCTTCTCGGCCAAAGCTTTATTGACTATGTCGATTGATTTTTCTCCAAGGTTTCTTACCTTTACAAGCTCTTCTCTCGGGGCGTTGACGAGTCTTTCGACTGTATCAAAACCTGCTTTAGTCAATGCATTTGCTACACGAGTGGGAAGGCCAATCTCTTCAACTGAAAGCTTGCCTGCCGCACCTAGTGTGCTTTCAGTAACTTCATGAGCTACTTCAGCCACTTTTTTCGGAGTTACGATTTGCTCAAAATATGAAAGCAAAATCTTTGCCGACTCTGTTAGTGCGTCGCTTGGGGTCATAGTACCATCTGTCCAAACTTCTAGAATAAGTTTGTTGTAGTTGGTAACTCGCCCAACTCTGGTTTCTTCAACCTTAAAGTTAACTCGCTCTACTGGTGAAAAACTGGCATCAAGAGGAATTGAATCAACTCTCTCTTTTTCGCGATCTTCAGATGAAGAATAGCCGATTCCAGTTTCAACAGTCATCTCTGCGCTAAGGCTTGCTCCATCAGCCAAGTTTGCTAAAACCAAATCAGGATTAGCAACGCGGACTCCAGAAGGAGTTACCAAATCAGCAGCTTTAACTTCTCCAGCTTTTTTGACTGAAAGTGTAACTTTAACAGCATCAGTTCCTTTATATTCAAATCTAACGCGCTTTAAGTTCAAAAGAAAGTCCAAAACGTCTTCTTTCATTCCTTTGAGAGTAGAGAATTGATGCTTAACCCCACCAATGCGAACACTTGTGATGGCTGCACCCTTGAGACTCGAGAGCATTACTCGCCTTAAGGAGTTTCCCACGGTCTCACCGTATCCTGCTCCCAAAGGAGTAATTTCAAATTTAGAATGATTATCTTTGTTTTCTTTTTCTGTTATTTCAAAAATTGGGTCCATAAACATCACCTCCTATATAAAATTGTCGATAAATACGGAAACATCATAGTATACATTATCTTGAATAGAACTCAATAATATCTTGATCCTCAATTGGCTCTGTTACGTCTTCACGAATCGGCCTTCGAACAACCTTGCCTGCTCCACCTTTGCGCTTAAGCCAGCTAGGCAGTTCAATTTCCTTAGATTTAAGTAGCTCAGATACTTTCGGAATTTTAAGAGCCTTGGTTGTAAGTGCAATCGCGTCTTCCGCTCGTACACTGTATGAGGGGATATTCACGCGCACTCCATTAACCATGATGTGTCTGTGGCTAACCATTTGCCTTGCCTGAGTGCGGCTTGCGGCGAAACCAAGCCTGTAGATGGTGTTGTCGAGCCTGCTTTCTAAAAGTTCAAAAAGTTTGCTTTTGGTGTTGCCTTTGCTCTTGAAAGCTTGTGTCATGTAGCGAGCAAATTGCTTTTCGGTCAAGCCGTACATTCTTTTAACTTTCTGTTTTTCGCGGAGCTGACGACCATATTGAGAGCCACGGCCGCGAGTACCTTTTGGTCCGTGTACCCCAGGTGGAAGTGTCAAACGAGTAAGCTTTGCACCTTTGCCAAAAAGGTCAAAACCTTCGCGCCTACTTAATTTGTCTTTTGGTCCTGTATATCTTGCCATACTCCCTTATGCTCTCCTCTTCTTTTTCGGCCTCGGCCCGTCGTGCGGCATTGGTGTTACATCAGCAATCAAACTTATCTTGACTCCAACTGCCTTGATCGCACGAAGTGCTGCGTCTCGCCCCGGCCCTGGCCCTTTGATATAAACTTCTACTTCTTTTAAGCCATCCTCTTTTGCTTTTTTAATTACTTTCTCCACAGCCGAGGTAGCGGCAAACGGTGTAGCTTTTCTGGTGCCTTTAAAGCCAACGTTTCCAGCTGAAGCCCATCCGAGCGTGTTTCCACCCTCATCAGTCAGGGTCACAATTGTATTGTTAAAACTTGCCGATACGTATACTTTGCCGTTTGCTTCTTTTTTAGTTGCCATAGTTTATTTTGATGCCTCCGGTTTTGCTTTAGCCGCCAACTCATCTTTTCTAAATGCACCGACGGTCTTTCTTTTACCTCGTTTTGTTCTGGCATTAGATTTGGTTCTCTGCCCACGAGCAGGAAGACCACGAGAATGCCGAAGTCCGCGGTAACTATTAATCTCTTTGAGTCGTTGAATGTTTTCGCGAATTTGCCTTACCAAGTCTCCTTCGGTTACGAAGTTTTCCAAAGCTGCTGTGATTTTTGAAATGTCCTCGGTGCTTAATTCGTTAACTCTTTTGCTTGAGGCAACACCTGACGCCTTAAGTGCTTCTTGAGACTTTACCCAGCCAATGCCCTTTATTCGGGTCAAAGCCCAATCTATTTTTGCGTTATCTGGTAATTCTATTCCTGCTACTCTCATATTAACCTTGTCTTTGTTTGTGCTTTGGATTTTTGCAAATTACAAAAAGCACACCTTTTCGGCGAACTAACTTACAATCTTTACAAATTTTTTTAATTGACGATCTTACTTTCATATATTTTTAATAAGCCTTGGCTACAATCCTGCCGCGAGAATCATCGTACGGCGTCATTTCTACCTTAATTCTCTGCCCCGGCATAAGCCTCATAAAACCTCTTCTCATCTTTCCGGATGGAACGCCAATAATTTCTCGCTCCCCCTCGACTTTGACTCTAAACATCGTGTTAGGCAAAATCTGCAAAATTTCTCCCTCAATAATAGTGTTTTTCTTGTTATCCATTGTCAGGCAGTTAATACAAAAGGACCGTCCTTAGTGATCGCGACGGTCTCTTCAAAAAGCGCTGATAGTTTACCATCTTTTGTGCGTATTGTCCAACCGTCAGAATCCGTTTTTACCTCACCACGTCCAAAGGTGTACATTATCTCGATCGCCAGAACCATTCCAATGCCTAAGGGAAGGTCGTCCCCGGGGTATCCTGCAAAGCAGGGTACCATAGGGTCTTCGTGAAGCTCACGGCCTATACCGTGGCCTACCAGGGCACGTACTGGATTATAACCATTGCTAACCAGCCCTGATTCAATTGCTTCAGAAATATCTCCCAAAAATCGTCCTTTTTTGGCCTTCGAAATAGCTCGGTTTAGCGTAGATCTGCCAACTTCCAAAAACTTCTTTATCTGTGGGTCACCCCCAAGATATACGGTTACAGATGTGTCGGTGTGAAAACCCTTATAAAATACCCCTACATCAACGCTTACTACGTCCCCTTTGGCAAAGACTAGTTCCTTTTTGGGTATACCATGAACTATACCATCATTTACATTGACACATGTTGCCCACTTATAGCCTGGAACTTTTGTAAAGGATGGTTCGGCTCCCAATTCTATGATCGTTTTGACAGCCAAAGCCTCAATATCGGCCGCACTAACTCCGACAGCAACCGCGCGAGCTAGCGTTTTCTTCACAGTAGCCAATTTAGCTCCCCCCTCGGCCATAATTTTTATTTCATCTGGTGTTTTAAGCTCGAATTTTTTCATTTATTTCCTTTTGTATAACTTCAATAGGTTGTTCGCCATTAATTTCAACTAAAACACCGTCTTTTCTAAGAAGTTCGATCAGTGGTTGTGTGGTCTTGTGATAGTGCTCAAGACGCTCGGCGATTGCTTCAGGAGTATCATCCTCGCGATGAACCAGCTTAGTTTGATCCACTTCAGGCCCCGGCGGATTGGTCAGCAAGTTATAGATCTCGCCAGTTGCAGGGTCTTGCCTACGAGCTGACAACCTGGCAATTGAAACTTGGTCAGAAACTTTCAAAAATATTGCGTGGTTTATACTTGCGCCATGAGCCAAAAACCAATCATTAATTGCGTGATACTGAATAATCGAACGTGGATAACCGTCTAAAACCATGTTGTCATATCTTTTCTCGGACTCAAAAAAGTTGGTTACCATCGCGAACATGTCGGCGTCGGGAACTAGCTCTCCGCGCTTATTTACTATCTCGTCGATCCGAGCGTCTTTTTCGGCAATTTCCCGTAAATGAGCTCCTGAGTCAAAGTAGTAATAATCGAGCTTCTCGGCCAACAGTTTCGCCTGTGTGCCCTTGCCCGAGCCTTGTGGCCCCATTACGAGGATTATCATCGAAGTAGGCTTTCGTATCGCTTCATAACAAGTTGAGCTTCGATGTCGCGTGTTATTTCCAAAAGAACCGCCACGACGATTAGTATTCCGGTACCCCCAATAACCAAATCGGGAATGCCAATAGCAGTAGAAACTAAGGCTGGCAAAACCGCGATAAGGCCCAAAAACACAGCTCCTGCCGCAGTAATTCTGGTTAAAACATAATTTAGGTACTTAATGGTTTGAGGCCCCGGTCTGGTTCCAGGAATAAATCCTCCATTTTTTTGCAAGTTTTCGGCGATTTTTTCAGGATTAAATACTACTGAAGTGTAAAAATATGTAAAACCAACAACCAAAAGGAAATAAACTATATTATAAATTGCACTATTGGGCTGAAATGTTTGAGCCAAATTCGTAGCAAACTGCGCAATTTGCGGGTTTCCCACTCCAGACAAAAACTGCGCTAGCATTGTCGGCATAAGTACTAAAGAAACAGCAAAGATTATCGGGATCACTCCAGCCTGGTTAACTCGAAGCGGAAGATAGGAGCTTTGACTTCCTGTTGCGCTCACACGCCTTGCATAATGGATCGGAATTTGCCTTGTAGCCTCGTTTACAAAAACTATCAAAGCAATCACGCCCACTGATACAGCTAGAAAAATTCCAATATACAAAAGGTCCTCGGCACGAACTGTTGTAATTGTGCGAGTTAGAGAAACCGGCAGGCGAGCTATGATTCCTGCAAAAATTAGGAATGAAACTCCGTTACCCACACCGTATTCGGTAATCATTTCGCCAATCCAAATCGCAAGCATTGTGCCCGCGGTCATTGTGGCTACCAGTGCCGCAATACCCAAAGGCGGCAAGCCTTGGATAATCCCCTGAGATGTAAGTAGGGCATACATACCGAAGGATTGGAAAAGGGCAAAAGGGATTGTCAAAATTCTGGTGTATTGATTGATTTTCTCCTGACCAAATTCGCCTTCTTTAGACAACTCTTCAAGCTTGGGGACAACAACCGTCAAAAGCTGCAAGATAATAGAGGCGTTAATATAAGGAGTCAATCCCAAGGCCATAATAGAAAAATTTGCCAAGGTTCCACCTGAGAAGACATCCAAAAGGCTAAGCAGTGGACTTCCGGAGAACAAAGCCTGTAGCGAATTGCGGTCGATTCCAGCGGCTGGAATATGTGCAACAAGCCTAAAAACCACAAGCGCCAAAGCGGTTATTATTATTTTTTTCCGGATTGGCGGGGACTTAAAACTACGGGTAAAAAAAGTTACTATTGCGCCAAGCATTTTTACTTAATACTTCCCCCAGCATCTATAATTTTTTTAGCAGCTGAGCCAGAAACAGGAAGAGCTACTTCAAGCTTCTTTGTAAGTTTACCATTTCCGAGAATCTTCACGCCATAAGTTTGTGCGTGAGACTCCTTAACGATTCCAGCTTTGGCCAATGTTTCAATGGTGACCACAGCTCCATCTTTTAATAAATTTAATACTTCAAGATTAATAATAACTGGCTTAGCTTTTGCGTGGAACTTGCCTTTACCTCGCATGAGTGGCAGTCTGTTCAGAAGAGACTTTCTAACTTTCAAGCCTTCAAACAAAATACCAACTGAGCCTCGGGACTTTTGCCCCTTCTGGCCTCGACTGGAAGTGTGTCCTCCCTTACCGCTTCCATACCCGCGCCCAAGTCTTTTTTTAGATCTGGTTTTTACTTTAAGTATCATTTATTCTCCTTTTTATTCTTAAGCTTAGTCAAGTTCTCAAGCGCTCCGAGAGTTGCATAAACATTTGAGATTTTATTATTTGTCCCCAAGATTTTACCTACTGCGTCGCGAATACCGGCCGCTTCCAAAACGACTCGCATAGGTCCTCCTGCAATAATACCGCTTCCAGCCGGTGCTGGCTTAAGTAAAATTTTAGCAGCATTGTATTTATAATTAATCTCAAAAGGAACTGTTGTACCACGGAGAGGTACTTCTACCATACTTCTGTTAGCTACACCAATCGCTTTTTGGATTGCCCCTCGGACATCACGAGCCTTAGCAAGGCCTGCTCCCACATGGCCATTGCGATCTCCAACCACAACTAATGCAGAAAAACGCATCTGATTTCCACCTTTTGTCTTTTTGGAAATCCTGTTTATCTGAACAACTGTTTCGTTGCTTGGTTCTTGTGATCTTTGATTATCCATTAAAATTCTAAGCCTCCCGTTCTTGCAGCTTCTGCCAAGAGCTTAACGTTACCTTGATATCTGTACCCACCACGATCAAAAACCACTCTTTTGATTTTTGCTTTAACAGCTTTTTTAGCAAGCTCTTCGCCGACCTTGGTTCCATTTGCTCCGTGAGCCTCAACCAAAGTTGCCGCCTTATCATCGTTGATTGCCTGAGCATATATGGCTGTGTTGGATCTGTAAACCGCAAGCCTTGGGCGGGCGGCTGTCCCCCACACTTTTGATCTGATTCTTTTTTTCCTGGCGAGTCTTTTTGTGCTTAACATATTTTATTCAGTCTTTCCTGCCTGCTTACCTACTTTTCGTCTAATAACTTCATCTTGGTATTTTATTCCCGAGCCTGTGTAGGGATTGGGTCTTCGAGTGTCTCGAATAAGGGCGGAAATATGACCAACAACTTCTTTATCCACACCTTCAACCGTTAAAACATTTTTTTCCATTGTAAACTTGATATTCTCTGGTGCGGCAAAAGTAATCGGGTGGGAATGCCCGACCATTAAAGACAGGTCGCTTCCTCGAACTTCACCCCTATATCCAGGACCGTTTATTTCCAAAACTTTCTTCCAGCCTTCGGAGACACCTTTGACCATATTGGCAATATGGGCGCGAGTTGAGCCTTGCGCCGCCAGTGCGGCTTTAGAATTGCCCTTTTTGGAAACCTCAATATTATTTTCAACCATGGCAATACCCACAAACCTTGGAAAAACTCGACTGAGATTCCCTTTGGGTCCGCTAACAGCAAAGCTTGTGCCATTAAGCTCAACTTTGACACTTTCAGGAACTGAAACTGGTAAATTTCCTAATCTTCCCATATTTTTACCAAACCTCCGCAATAACTTCTCCTCCAAGACTCTTTTTAGCCGCTTCTTGCCCAGTCATTACTCCGCTAGAAGTAGACAAAATAAGCTCGGTTGCATTTCTTCTTTTTCTTTTCTTCATGTCATCTTGCGAAACATAGCGCCTTAAGCCCGGTTTTGAAACCAGCTTAAGATCTATAAGCATTGGTTCCTTTTTGTGATAAGTTAGTGTCGAAATTAGTTTTCCGTCGACGACTTCAGAGGAATCAAGTACCTGCATTTTTTTAAGTACCTCTGAGACTTTGACTAAAAATTTGGTGCTTTCCACTTCGACGGTTTTCCTTCGTGCGCGAGCCGCATTTTTAATCTGAATTAAATAATCTCCAACTCTATAGTTTGTCATAATATTACCAACTTGCCTTTCTTACTCCCGGAATTTCGCCTTTTAAGGCATGTTCTCGGAAGCATGCTCGGCAAAGGCCAAATCGCCTCATGTAGCCGCGGGGACGGCCGCACAATCGGCATCGATTACGATACCTAGTCTCGTATTTTAATTTCTTTGTTTCGCGAACTACCTTAGATGTTTTAGCCATATTATTCCTTTACAAAAGGCATTCCCAATGTCCCCAGTAAAATCTTGGACTTTTCAGGACTAGAATTTGAAAGCACAATCGTGATTTCCATGCCTTGTGACTTGTCCACTTTTGCCAAATCAATTTCTGGAAAAACAGTATGTTCTACCAAACCCAAAGTATAGTTTCCTGCCGAATCAAACCTCGCTGGTACTCCTCGGAAATCGCGGAGTCGAGGCAACACTACTGACATCAATTTGTCCAGAAAGTGGTACATTCTATCACGTCGCAAGGTTACAGTAAGCCCCACAGGCATGCCTTCGCGCAAATTAAACCCAGAGATCGACATACGCGCAGGTTGAACTTTAGGCTTTTGACCGGTTATCGCAGCCAAATCCGCCATAAGCTTCTCTTTAGTATCTTTATTGCGAAGCTTCTCACCAGTACCCATATTCACCACGACTTTAGTGATTTTGGGCAATGCCATTACGTTTTTAACTTCCAAATCCTTCATAAGCTGGTCTGAAAGACTTTTGTATTTTTCTTTTAATGCTATGTGTTTATTCATAATTATTTTATTTTATCGAGCATTACGCCACTTTTTTTACTTATTCTTACTTTTTTATCTCCCTCGAGCCTGAACCCAACTCTGGTTGGTTTACCTGTTTTTGGGTCCAAAACGGAAAGTCTGGACAAATCAATCGGGCGGGGAATATCAAAAATTCCACCTTTATTATCTTTTGTTAAGCTTTTTTTGACGTGTTTTTTGTAAACATTTACGCCTTGAATTAGGGCCTTACCGGACACGATAGACTCTATAGACCCTTCACGTCCGCGGTCTTTGCCTGATCGCACTCTTACTTTGTCACCAACTTTAAATTTATTCATATTAGATTACCTCTCGTGCAAGTGATGCAATTTTAGTGTATCCCGCTTCACGCACTTCTCGCGCAATCGGCCCCATTACACGGGTTCCTCGTGGCAAACCCTGCTTATCGATAACCACGGCCGCATTGTCGTCAAAGCGAACATAAGTTCCATCTTTTCGGCCTACTTCTTTTCTAGTTCGGACTACAACTGCTGTAACCAGCTCTTTGTTGGCAACAGCCCCGTTTGGATCAGCACCATGAACTGAGCAGCGGACCACTTGGCCAACTGTCGCTTTTTTGCCAATTTTATGGGAAATACCAACAACCATTAAGGCTTTAGCCCCTGAGTTGTCAGCCGGATTAAGAACACTTCTAAGCTGTATCATTATTTTTTAGCTCCTTTTTTGGCAGTTGCCGATTCTTTCTTAGCTGGCTTTTTGACGGCCTTCACAGATTCATAAATTTTCCATTTTTTAAGCTTACTAATAGGCTTGCAAGCGATAAAATGAACCGTCTGGCCAACTTTTACACCCACTTCATCGTGGACTTGATATTTCTTGGTTCGCTTAACACGCTTACCATAAACCGGATGCTGCATTTCGCGCAGCACCTCAACGGTTGCAGTTTTGGCCATTTTCATCGAAACTACTTTACCTGTAAAAATTTTCATATTATTTTTTCTCTTCCTTCCTCGGTTCTGCTATTATACTCAAAATTTGGGCAATATCACGGCGTAAATTCTTAAAAACCTTAACGTTCTTTTCTTTACCAGAAACTTCCGCCACCAAAAGCTCTGTTTGCTTGGTGCGAAGGCTTGAAAGCTGGCTTTCTAGCTCTTCTTTTGTCTTGTTGTGTAATTCCTTCAGTTCTTTTGTTTTCATATTAAGCTTTATAAATAAGTTTTGTCTTAAATGGAATCTTGTCGCTGGCTTTTCTCAAAGCTTCCTCGGCAACTGTTTTTTCAACTCCTGCAATCTCATACAAAATCCTTCCCGGTCGCACGACTGCAGAGTGATGATCAACCTCTCCTTTACCGCTTCCCATACGCTGACCAGCGGCGCGAAGAGTTATTGGTTTGTCAGGAAAAACGCGAATCCAGATTCTACCTTTTCTTTTGAGTGAATTGGTAATGGCACGTCGCCCTGCCTCGATTTGATTTGCGCTCATCCATCCACAACCTAAAGACTTAAGGCCAAACTCTCCAAAAGAAAGGCTGTTTCCTCGAAGAGCCATTCCTCGCCTCTTGCCGCGGAACTGTTTTCTAAATTTCTCTCGTCTTGGTGCTATCATATTTATTCTTCTTTCGGTTTATTTATCCAGACTTTCACTCCGACATAGCCTCTTTTCAAAAGAGCTGGAACCTGTGCATAGTCAATATTTCCTCTAAGCGTTTGAGTAGGAACTGCACCAACATGGTACTTCTCGGTTCTAGCAATATCAGTTCCCCCGATTCTACCGGATAGGACCACTTTTGCGCCTTTAGCTCCCGAGGCCATAATTCGCTCAAGATTTTTGGCAATTACACGTCTATGTGGGAGTCTTCGCTCAAGCTCCCCGACAATTCGAACTGCTACTAATTGAGCTGAAATTTCCGGATTTTTAATTTCGCGCACTTGTAAATCAATCTTCTGATCTTTGGGCAAACTGCCACGAACTTCTTTAATTATCCCAACAACTTGTCTTTTAAGCTCCTCAATACCTGAGCCTCCACGGCCAATAACAACCCCCGGCCTTGAAACTATTGCTGTGATTACCAAGCTCTTGGTCAAGCGAGCAATTTCGATTTTGTCGACTCCAGCCACTTTTAAGCGCTCCATCAAAAACCTTCTAATTTTGATGTCTTCCAAAAGAAGGTCTTTAAAATTCTTTTTGTCCTCAAACCACATTGACTTCCAAGGTATCAAGTGCCCCGTCCTAAAACCTACTGGATTAACTTTTTGGCTCATTTTTTCTCACTTTCTTTTTTGAAACGGCCTTTGTTTTTGGCTCTTTAACTGGCTCCTTAGCGATAGTCTCAACAATGACTTTGATATTGCTCATCTTGTGAACATAACTATGAGCCTGTCCTCTCGAAACCGGTCTAAATCTTTTTAGTCTTGTCCCTTCTTCGATTTCAATTGTTTTAACAAACAAGTCAGCTGGATTAGCGCCTTTCACAGTTGCATTAGCTACGGCGGTTTTAATTACCTTTGAAATTGGTAAAGAGGCGGCCCTATTCACAAAAGGCAAGGCGGCCAACACCTCATCAGCTTTTTTGCCACGAACCAAATCCGCAACAAGTCTTAACTTGATCGGACTCATTCTGATAAATTTTTGTGTCGATATTGCGTCCATGTTTATGTCTTTTCAATAATTCTCTTAACAACTTGTCCGTGACCTCTAAACATTCGAGTTGGCGAAAATTCACCAAGCTTGTGGCCTACCATGTCTTCGGTAACGAATACCTCGGTAAATGCTCGACCGTTATGAACCATAAAATATTTACCCACAAATTCGGGTGAAATCTCAGATGCACGCGACCAGGTCTTGATTGGGTTTGCCTTGTCTCCCATTCCCTTTTCAACTTTTGCAACAAGTCTCGGGTCAACGCTTGGTCCTTTTTTTATACTTCTGCTCATATTATTTAAATATTTTTCTGATGCGGTCCAGCTTTTCTGCGATTAACAATTAAACCATTTGAATACTTGTATTTTTTACGAGTTCTTCCCACTGCTGGAGTTCCGGTGTATCTTTTCGGATACTTAAGCCCTACTCCACTTCGGCCTTCTCCCCCTCCATGAGGATGAGAGCCTGGGTGCTGGGCAACTCCACGAACAGTTGGCCTAATTCCCCGCCTACGATTGACCCCCGCGTTTTTAACGCGCTCGAGCCTGTAGCCGATATTGCCAACGGTACCGATTGTAGCATAAGCGTCAGGTAAAAAGCGCCTAAGCTCACCAGATGGCAACTTGACCAACACATAACTAGCTTCAACTCCTTGAACGACCGCTGCCGAGCCTGCGCCGCGCACCATCTGGCCACCTTTTCCGGGCCTAATCTCGATGTTGTGAATCGGGCTTCCAGCTGGGATCTTTCCCAAAGGCAATGCGTTACCCGGCTCAATGGCCGCAAATTCTGATGCCATGACGCTTGCGCCAACCTTAAGGCCGTCAGGGGCGATAATGTATCTTTTTTGACCATCAGGATAAAGAATCAACGCAACTCCTGCATTTCTATTTGGATCATACTCCAAAGCGATAACTTTACCCATGACATCACGCTTGTCACGCTTGTAATCAATTTCGCGTAAGAAGCGCTTTTGGCGGCCACCTTGATGTCGCACAGTTACACGCCCGCCCGAGCGTCCTGATTTTTTAGGTAGTATGGTTTTAAGTCTCATTTTATTTTTTCTGAGCTTCAAAGATATTTATAGATTCTTTAGCTTTAAGTGTAACCACTGCCTTCTTTCTGGCGGGAACCGTAACTTTTTTTCTGGCAAGCGATAAAAACTTTCTCCCTGCTCGTTTTTGAGTACTTACAGAAACTGTGTGAACTTTAAAAGTTTTATTGACTAGCTCTTTTATTTGAAACTTATTAAAACTTACAGGAACCCAAAATGAATACTTACCGTTTTTAGCGGCATTCATGGATTTTTCGGTAAGAATTGGTGTTAATATCATTTTGTTTTCGCAGGTGTTGCTTTGGCTGGCTTAGCTTTTTCAAAATTATCGACGTCAAGGACAAGTGTCCCTCCGAAATAAACTTTATAGGCATTAAGGTCGCTAAATCGCTCAAAACTAACTTCCTCGATGTTTTTCAAAAACGTATGAACCGGATGATTTTTGTCTGAAACTGCAAAGGTAGCTCTTTTGGCTTTGTTGTCAGTTAGAATTTTATTTACCAAATCCTGAGCTTCTTTGGTTTTTTTAATTGCCGACAGATCACTCACTGCTACAACTTGGCTTTCGTGAGCCTTGGCAATAAAGCTACTTTCCAGGGCCTTTATCTTCATCTTCTTTGGAAGATCCAAAATTCGCTTGTTACCCTTTGGTCCATGAGTCACACCTCCACCAACAAATATCGGAGCTGACTGGGCACCGTGTCTGGCATGCCCTGTTCCTTTTTGTTTAAACCACTTGGCTTTAGTTAAAGTAACTTCGGCTCGAGTTTTTACCTTGGAGTTCCCTGCATGCGAGCGGTCGCGGTAAACATGGATCGCTTGTGCCAACAGATCGGTATTAACTTTACCTTCAAAAACTTTGGGCAACGCAAAGCTTCCCGGGTTTTTGGTTTTGGTTGAATATAAATTAACTTTCATTTGCCTCCTTAGCTACTTCAACCACTTCTGGTTCCTGCTTCTCTGAGATTCTTCTAATTATGAGGAGTGATCCGGGAACTCCTGGGACAGGCCCTGAAAGATGAAGTTCATTTTGATCAGGGTCCACTGCAACTACATGAAGATTTTTTACACTGATTGTTTCATTACCCATTCTTCCAGCCATTCTTTTGCCTTTCCACACACGCCCCGGGCTTGTTCCTTGGCCGATTGATCCTGGTGCTCGGTGACGGTCCGACTGGCCGTGAGTCTTTGGGCCTCCGGCAAAGCCGTGTCGCTTCATGCCTCCTGCGAAACCTTTACCTTTAGAGACTCCGGTAACAGAGACTGTGTCTCCGACCGTAAATATGTCAGAAACTTTGACAACATCGCCAGCCTTTTCAGTAGGCTCCGCATACACTCTTACCTCACGCAAAAAACGAGGGGCCTTGTTTTCGTGAATGGCCCCTTTTAAATGTCCTTGTAGTGGCTTGGTAATGTTTTTAATTCTTTTAGTACCCATACCAAGCTGAACTCCGAAGTATCCGTCAGTAGCTTCAGTTTTAACTTGGGTGACAACGCAAGGCCCAGCGTTTATTACACTCACTGGTACACGATTGTTATCCACAAACGCTTGTGTCATTTTTGCTTTTGTGCCTAAAATTGTATTCAACATATTAGTAACTTAATCCAAAAAAACAGCGCCCGAAGGCGCTAGCTAGCTTCCTTCAAACTAAACTTCGAGGTTACGGGCTAATCCACCTCATGTGAGAGGATTATATCAAATGAGGGGAGCTTAGGCAAGAAATACTCACTAACAGAATAACAACCCAAGAGTTTTGTGGATTTCTTCACGAGATCCTTGTAAGGCGCATAGACCGTCAACTTTTTTCACTAACCTTGGAGCTGTTTCCTGAAGTTTCCTAATCCTATCTCCCCTGTTTAGTCCCTCGTTATCTGGTTCAATGAACTGACCTGGAGTCAGACATAATATTTCACCGTCTTTTCTCAGCGCATATGTGTGGTACATTGGCTTACCTCCATCTCTCGACACGACAGCACCAGTGCTTATCTCAAACCCATATGGCAAAACATTGAGGGCTCGAGCCCAAAACCCGCACACAGGCATCTCACCATACTCCCTCTTGTTAAGATCAAATGCTGCTAAATAGTCCGGGAAGGCTGACAGGTTTTTTCTTCTATCAATTCTTTCCTCTTCCATGGCACCAACAATAGTATCCCGATTCTCAATAATCCAAGTATCAACAGATAAAAGTCTTTCAGCGTTGAGTGACATAACAATATATTATCTCAGAAACATGGGGTAAAATGCAAAAAACTATAGGGGAAGATTACATCTTCACTTCAATCGATACTCCTGCTGGGAGATCGAGATTAGAAAGCATGTCAATTGTGCGCTCCGAGGGGTCTAAAATATCGATAAGTCTTTTGTGAACCAAAATTTCAAAATGTTCTTGGGCGTCTTTATGCTTAAAGGGCGACTCAAGTGTAGGGATAATTGTTCGCTTGGTTGGAAGAGGAATAGGACCGATAATTTTAGCACCAGAAGCCATAGCGCTGTCGAGAATTTTCGCAGCTGCTTCGTCTATGACCCTGTGGTCGTAGCTTTTTAGCTTAACTCTTAGTCTGCCTGCTGGCATATATCGGTTCCTTTAATGTGCTTGCCGCTTACGCGGTGGGGATTATTTAAGAATCTTGGCAATGGCTCCTGCCCCAACAGTGTGGCCACCTTCACGAATTGCAAATCTCATACCTTCTTCCAAAGCGACTGGGACAATAAGTTTCACAGTCATCTTGGCGGAATCCCCCGGCATAATCATCTCAACACCTTCCTGCAGTATTACTTCACCTGTGATGTCAGCAGTTCGGATAAAGAACTGAGGCTTATAACCTGTAAAGAATGGCGAATGGCGTCCACCCTCGTCTTTGCTTAGAATATAAACTTCTGCTTCAAATTCTGTGTGAGGTGTAATTGAGCCTGGCTTAGCTAAAACTTGTCCGCGCTCGACATCGTCTTTCTCTTTACCTCTCAAAAGAACTCCTACGTTGTCACCAGCTTGTGTTTCATCAAGTGTCTTTCTAAACATTTCAAGACCTGTAACTGTAACTTTCTCTGTGGCCTTAAGTCCAACGATTTCAACTTCCTCGTTTACCTTCAAAACTCCGCGCTCAACTCTGCCTGTGACGACTGTACCTCGACCCTTGATCGAGAAAACATCCTCGACAGACATCAAAAATGGCTTGTCTGTTTCGCGAGCTGGCTCCGGAATATACTCATCGACCTTGTTCATAAGCTCCATAATCTGCTTTTCAGCTTCAGGGTCACCTTCCAAAGCCTTTAGAGCACTCCCACGAATTACTGGAATCTCATCTCCTGGGAATTCATATTTCTTGAGAAGATCGCGTACATCTTGCTCAACCAAATCGACGATTTCAGGATCATCAACTGTGTCGACTTTGTTAAGAAAGACAACCAATGCTGGGACGTTGACCTGTCTGGCCAAAATAACGTGTTCACGAGTCTGAGGCATAGGACCGTCTGCAGCAGAGATGACAAGAATAGCTCCGTCCATCTGAGCCGCACCGGTGATCATGTTCTTAATATAATCGGCGTGTCCTGGGGCATCGATGTGAGCATAATGCCTTTTCTCTGTTTCGTATTCAATGTGAGTAATATTGATTGTGACTCCACGCTCTTTTTCTTCAGGAGCATTGTCAATTTCATCAAATCTGTAAGCTTTATTTCCGGGAACGTGCTTGGAGAGAACTGTTGAAATAGCTGCAGTTAAAGTGGTTTTACCATGATCAACGTGACCAATGGTGCCAATATTAACGTGTGGCTTGGTTCTGTTAAATTTCTGCTTTGTGTCAGCGGCCATATATGTATTATAAGTATTTTCTGGGCAAATTCAACTCCCGATTTCATCTCAGGATAAATGCAAGTATATTGAGGCCAAATAATTCTGTCAAGAGCTAAATTTGGTTAACGCCTAAGCATCCATGTGATCATAATCGGCCATGGACCATGAGGGGTATTCGCTGTATTTTGGAGCTAGAAGTTCGAGAGATCCCGTTGCGTTGGCTGGTACGAACAGTCTTGCATCTATGTATCTATCCTGGTGAGCATATGGGGCATGCTCAATCGAGCCAAAAAACGGCGTGTAAAGCGATGGGTAGTAGCAAATACTTACCGGCGTAGCCTGCACGCCTGTAGGATCAAAGATTAATCTTGTTTCTGGCATCGTGCCTGCTTCACCACTCGGCCCGACAAGCTCGAGCCAACAATGCGAGCTTGTCAGTGCCCACACCAGCCGCCTATCGGCCACAGAAGCTGGCAAGCTTCCTTCCGACAGAGCAACCATTGCTTGATTAAAAAAGCTTTCGCAATATTTTGGCCTCCAGTACTGACCGGTGGACCGATAAAGACCTTCCAAATAGCCAACGATCGGTGTATCTGCCAATAATTGAGGGGTGAAAAATCCTAAATACTCTTCAAATGGAGGCATGTGGGTTGCCAAATAATCGGCAGGTAAATCTCGTTGGGTATATACGATCTGGTCATAACCGGGGTGAACCGTTTCTACCATGAAGTCAAAAATTACGCAGCGTTCGCCATACCACGCTTGGCGATAATGTTTTCAGTGATATTCTTGGGTACTTCCTCATAGTGGGAAGGCTCCATGTAAAAGCTTGCACGCCCTTGGGTGATGGAACGTAGTGTTGTTGCATAACCACTCATTTCCGCAAGTGGCACAGTTGCGTTTATCGCCGTAAATATGCCTTTTTGTTCAGTTCCAGAGATTTGTGCGCGCTTACTGCTTAAGTCCCCGATGATGTCTCCCATGAAGTCTTCTGGTGTAGAAACTTCAACTTTCATAATAGGCTCAAGCATTACCATATCAGCTTGGCGTGCCGCGGTTTCAACTGCCATCGATCCCGCGATCTTAAAGGCAATTTCAGACGAGTCGACATCGTGGTAGGATCCATCAAAAACGGTGACTTTAAGATCCACCATCGGGAACCCTGCCAAGATTCCGTTTTCAAGCTTTTCAACTACACCCTTTTGAATTGGTGAAATGTATTCTTGAGGAATTGCGCCACCTTTAATTGCAGAAATAAACTCAAAACCTTCACCCCTACCTTTAGGCTCAACTTTGAGCCAACAATGGCCATACTGCCCGCGGCCACCGGTTTGCCTGATATACTTGCCTTCACCTTCGGCATTTTTCTTAATTGTTTCTTTGTAAGCAACTTGCGGGGCACCGATTGACGCTTCAACGTTAAATTCACGTTTCATGCGATCTACTAACACTTCAAGCTGAAGCTCTCCCATTCCCGAGATTATGGTTTGGGCAGTTTCTGGGTTACTTTTAATCTTAAAAGTTGGATCTTCGTCCGAAAGCTTGTTTAGTGCCAAGCCCATTTTCTCTTGATCTGTTTTAGTTTTAGGCTCAATTGCAAGAGAGATAACCGGCTCTGGAAATTCTATCGACTCCAAGAGAATTGGATGCGCCGGGTCACTAATTGAGTCTCCAGTTGAAGTGTCTCGAACTCCCACAACAGCCACGATTTCTCCTGCATAAGCTTCGTCAATAAGCTCCCTTTGATCAGCATGCATAAGAACGAGCTTTCCAATACGCTCAGAAGTTTGTTTACTTACGTTATACACGGCCTGGCCCGCCTTTACAGTCCCTGAATAAATTCGCATATAAACCAAGCGGCCTACGTGAGGGTCTGTTATGACCTTAAAGCCCAGTGCCGCGAGCGGCTCTTTGTTGTCGGTTTTGCGCTCTTCTTCAGCACCGGTTTTAGGATTAGTACCTTTGATTGACGGGACATCAATAGGAGAGGGCAAATACTCAACAACTGCATCAAGCATAAGCTGCACGGTTGCTGTCCTGTTGTCTCCACCCAAAATCGGGAAAAACTTGACGGCAATCACACCTTTTCTGATGGCTTTTTTAATGTCTGCCTCAGATAATTCCGCGCCTTCAAGATATTTTTGCAAAACCTCGTCGTCAAACTCAGCAACTTTTTCGATTAATTCCTCGCGGTACTTTTTGGCCGCTTCGAGCATATCTGCCGGAATTTCTTCTTCGGTAAGCTTGTTATCCTCAATAGCGGCATAGGTATAAGCCTTCATACGGAGAAGGTCCACCACTCCACGGTGGGCGTGTTCCTGCCCTATCGGCAAAATTACAGGGTGAGCATTAGCTCCAAGCCTGTCATGAATTGATTTGATGCTACTTTCAAAATCCGCACCTATTAAATTAAGTTTGTTTAAAACACAAATGCGTGGAACGTGATAACGATCTGCTTGTCTCCAAACAGTTTCAGATTGGGACTCAACACCTGTTCTGCCATCAAACACCATAACTGCGCCATCCAAAACTCGAAGTGATCTTTCAACTTCAGCCGTAAAGTCAATGTGCCCGGGAGTGTCAATTATGTTTATTCGATAATGTCCATTTTCAACTGAAGATGGTGACTGCAAATCCCAAAAGGTGGTAATGGCTGCAGAGACAATAGTAATTCCACGCTCGCGCTCCTGCTCCATCCAGTCGGTCGCGGTTGTTCCATCATCAACGGACCCCAACTTATAAGTCTTACCAGTTTCATACAAAATGCGCTCTGTGGTTGTGGTTTTACCGGCATCAATGTGAGCGATAATGCCGATATTTCGGATCTTTTCAAAAGGCACCAAGCGATCCTTGGTAATCGTACTGACGATGGCTGATTTTTTCTTGGTGACTTGTGCTGGCATATCCGCTTACAAAAATAATCCCCTCACTGGGGAACTCAATTGTATCAAGCGAGCGTGGTAAAATCAATAAATGAAAGAGCATCTCACACGAATGATCTCCTTATTGATAGTTTGTCTGATTCTCTTCGTTGTGTGGGAGTTTTTGCTGTTTCTGAGAGTCGTACCTAGCACACTTAACCATCGCACAATCTCAAATTGCGAAAGCGCTCAATGCTTCCTTGGAACTACATGTGTTAATGATAAAAAATTATACGTACTCCGAGACACTGGCTTCATGGGCACCTCACCATCAGAAACATATAGCTGTATATCTTGGATAGAAAATGGATTAATTAGCTTGGGTATTAAGCAATGAAATCAAACAATAAACATAATCAACTCGCTTTAATTTTTTTCTTCTTTATTGCGACATTTACCGTCTTGTCTTGGCAATTATATCTTTATTTTGCTTTCAATAAATCTTTTCTATCCACATGTCCGTTTGGAATGGTAGAAGTTAAGCAAACAAACAACGAGGCTGGTTTGTACAGGTTCCATGCTCCATATGGATTTATGGAAACAAATAGATGTAACGCGTGGATGACTCCGGCCTTTGAGGCTTTTGGTATACAGCCATTTTAGCAATTTACCACGGTTCGTATTATATATTACAACCACAGAGGCCAAGTGCCGTTCATTTGCTGTGGATGGTATAATTGTTTCTGTGACAGAGAAAAAAACTCTCTTTAGTCGCAAAATCTTCGCAATTTTCTTTGCATTTTTGGCATTTCAGCTCCTGTTTTTCCCTTTTTATAACAACCAATTTGGCCACATAGCGGTTCCTATCTTTGGCACGATCGGATTTTTTTTGACAATACTTTCTGCCAACTTATCAAATTTAATTATCGTACAAGGCAGAAGGTCTAGAATGTTTCTTGCTTCGGCTGCGTTCTCGGTTTTGTGTGCTGGCCTAAGTTTGTTTCGCGCAAGCACGATCGACAACATCCTGCTTTCATTTTTGTCTCTGCTTTGGTGGGTAATATCTTATTATCTTGCTATCGCTCCGAAATCTTTAGACTCACTTAGTAGCGTCCTCTTAGTTCCTATTGGAATTTTTAATTCTTGGGTCAAGGCCTCACAAATGCTTATATCTAAAGCTTCAAAACTTAAATCCTCCCAGTCAAAAATTAACTTCAGGTTTTTAATGTTGGCAATTGGCATTGTGATTACGATCCCTGTGGCGACAGTTATTATTCTTCTTTTGTCCTCTGCCGATCCGGTATTTCGCTTCTATGTTGAGAGGTTTTTTAGCGCGGACATCTGGACTTCCGACGTTGTATGGCAAATTGTATGGAGAGTTTTCTTTTCGACTTTAGCGCTAAGCTTATTAACTATCTATGCCGCCTCCAAAATGCCGCATGCGTTTGCTTCTCCCATAGATATCATCGCGTCGAAGACAAGATGGCTTCTTTCGCCGTTTGCAATATTAAGCATTACTCTTAGTGTCATTTTGAGCCTATTTTTAATTATTCAGGTAAAATTTTTGGGGGTTAACACCCTAAACGACCTGACGGCTTTTGGAATCCCTACCTTTTCTGAATACGTACGGCGCGGTTTTTTTGAACTATTATTTGTCACATTTATTGTCTATGGAGTGTCGGGTGCGGGCCTAGTTCTTTATCGAAATAATAAAGCAAGCAAGATTCATTTGTATACTAATTCTTTGCTAGTGGTTTTAAATATTCTTTTGGCAGCCTCAGCCCAAAGAAGAGTTCAGCTTTACACTCTTGAGCACGGGCTTACTCACATGCGAATTTACGGGACGATGTTTTTGTGGATTATTGTTTTACTTCTCGTTACGCTCCTTGCAAGGTATATTATCAAAACTCAAAAACTTCATCTTATTGAACTTGTTGGAGGAAGCCTCATTGTCCTACTCTTTTCTGTGGCCAATACAGATTATATTTTGGCACACATATCTCCACCCACGGTTAACCGCGAAGTGGATTATAACTACTTGGCCCGTCTTTCAGCAGACGAAGCAGCTACTTGGATAGACGTAATCGAAACGGCCCAAAAAGAAACATTGCCACTTTTGTCACGCGAGGCCCTAACAAGCGAGGAAAAAATAAAAATTGTTCGCACTAGCTGGGCCGTAAATAATGTATATTCTTCAATCGGCAGATTATCTTCTAAATATGGCCCAGAAAGTGAGTCTGATCTGTTTTCTGATTACAATTTTTCTCGATATAAAAAATATACGATTTTGGATTACAACATAAGTGAAGCCAAGGCTTATCAACTGGTAAAGGAGCGAACTAACTTCTCAGAACTAAAAGAGTCAAGAAAAGCATTCGAAGACGCAGCTATGAGCCCACGCGTTTACGATTCATTGCCTCGGGACATTTATCAGTTTAACTAAACGCTTACCACCTGAAGTGAGAAAATGCTCGGTTGGCTTCTGCGATGCGCTCCATCTCTTCGCGCTTTTTAACAGCTCCGCCTTCATTTTTAACAGCTTCCATAATTTCAGCTGCGAGTTTTTCAGCAAATGTATGATACTGAGAATTAGACCTTCCTCGTGCAGCTTCAATTAACCAACGAATCGCCAAACTGTCTTGTCGTGGCCCTCGAACTGGAACAGGTACCTGATAAGCCGCACCACCGACACGGCGGGGGCGAACTTCCATTGATGGGCGAATTATTCCTATTGCCTCGTGGAATACTTCTAGTGGCTCGCGACCAAGCTCTTTTTTGATAAGCTCAAAAGCTCCATAAACCTGAGATTGTGTTACAGATTTTTTGCCATCATACATGGCTCGATTTATAAGTTTTGAGACCAAAATATCTTTATAAACTGGATCTTTTTGAACTTTTCTTTTTCTTGCTGGTCCTCGTCTTGGCATATTTAATTAGCTGCTGCAACTGGCGCTGCGGCTGCTCCTCCTCCTTCTCTTTTGGCTCCATAGCGCGATCTGGAAGTCTTTCTTCCTACCACGCCTTTAGTATCAAGCTTTCCACGAACAACTTGGTAACGAACTCCTGACAAATCTTTTACGCGCCCGGCACGAACCACAACAACCGAGTGCTCAGCCAAGTCATGGCCTTCTCCCGGGATATAAGCCGTAATTTCTTGTTTATTTGATAACCTGACACGAGCAACTTTGCGAAGTGCCGAATTAGGTTTTCTAGGAGTCATTGTGCGCACTGCCAAAACAACTCCGCGCTTAAAAGGAGATGAAATGGTTTTGAATTTTCTGTCTTTTGCACTAAACCAGCGCTTGAGAGCCGCGGCTCGCGCCTTCTTTTTGACGTCTTTTCTACCTTTTCTAACTAGTTGTGATGCTGTTGGCATAATTATATTCTCAAACTGGCTCGCTCAGCGTCTACTGGGATGAGTCGGCCGATTATAACATTTTCTTTGAGGCCTAGTAACTTGTCCTTTTTACCCATGAGAGCTGCGTTGGCCAAAATGTCCGTTGTTTGCTCAAAGCTGGCTGCTGACAACCAACTGCTGGTATAAAGTGCACGGCGGGTAATACCCAAAACTGTCTGGCGCGCGCTCGCCGGCTCTCCACCCGCGGCAAGTACTGCTTCGTTGTCTTCTTCAAAAGTTGCCTTCTCAACTTGATCTCCAGGCAAAAGGGAAGAGTCACCCGCTGTTGTGATTTTGACTTCATCGCTCATCTTTCTGACCATGACCTCAAAATGGCGGTCGTTAATCGAAATTCCCTGTGATTCGTAAACAGTCTGCAGTTCACGGACCAAATATTCCTGAGCGGCTTTGAGTCCTCTGATTTGAAGGATTTCTTTAATATCCAAAAATCCACTTGCGAGCTGAGTTCCTGCGGGTATTAACTGGCCTTCTTCAACCAAAAGTTTGCTGGTTTTAGGAATCATATATTCGCGCTCTTCGGCTGGCTTGGTTTCAGTACCGATAAGCTTTACGTTCCAACCATCTTCCAGCTCTTCAATTGCAATCTTGCCTGCAATATCAGAAAGTGGCGAGAGTGATTTTGGAATTCTAGCCTCAAAAAGCTCCTCGACACGAGGCAAACCTTGGGTAACGTCAACACCGATAACTCCTCCAGAATGCTTGGTTCTCATGGTCAACTGAGTGCCTGGCTCGCCGATTGACTGAGCTGCGACAACTCCAACTGGAACTCCAATTTCGACGTCTTTTTTGGTAGACAAATCCCAACCGTAACACTTGGTACAAACACCATACCTAGACTTACAAGTAAGCGGTGAGAAAATTGAAACTGACTCTATTTCGGGAACTTCCCCAATCGCTTTTGCCATTTTCTCTGTGATAATTTCGCCTTTTTTGGCCAAAACTTCTTTACCATTTACCACATCAGCCGCGGCATAACGGCCCATCAAACGATCAGAAAATGCCTTAGCTCGCTCAGCTCGATAGATGACCAAAGATTCCTCTGTCTTACAATCAACCTCGCGAACCAAAACGTCGTGGGAAACGTCAACCAAGCGGCGAGTCAAATACCCCGCGTCTGCGGTCTTTAGAGCCGTATCGGTCAAACCCTTACGAGATCCACGTCCGCTGGCGACGTATTCGAATACCGAAAGTCCTTCGCGGAAGTTACTCTTAACAGGCAATTCGACAATTTTTCCGAGAGGATCCGTCACAAGTCCTCGCATACCCGCCAACTGCTTGATCTGATCGCGCGATGTACGACCGACTTTTGCATCAATAACCATTCTGACTGGACCATTTGGATCCACAAGCTCCCAAGTGCTGTCGGCAATTTGCTCTGTTGTCTCAATCCAGATAGCTTGAACCAAGCGTTTCTTTTCTTCGTTTGTAATTAAGCCCTGAGCAAAATTTGTTTCGATGACCGCTGCGCGCTCGTTGGCGGCTTCGATCATTTTGTTCTTTTCAGGATGAACCTGAGCGTCGGAAATACCGAAGGAAAGCCCAGAAAGTGTGCCTCCCACAAATCCAATGTCCTTAATGTCGTCAATAAGCTGGATAACACGGTCATGCTCGACTCGGCTGAAAGATTCGTCGACCAAGCCTTTGATAAGCCCTGAGTCCACGTTTTGGTTCACATAAGTGAATCCCTCGGGCAAAATTTCATTAAACAAAATGCGGCCGACTGTAGTGTCAATTACTTTGCTGCCAATCCTTACACTTATGGTCTGGCGAATTCTGATCTTGCCAACCTGATAAGCAATAATCGCCTCGCGAGGTCCATAAAAGACAGTGTTGTGTGCTGGGATCTTATCATCCAAGCTTGTAAAGTAATAAACTCCCAAGGCAATTTCTTTTGATGCAGGAGCGGTCATTGGAACACCGCTTGCGGGGGATAATAAATTGCGATCAGAAAGCATCAAATCACGGGCTTCTTCGATAGCTTTGGTGGAAAGTGGCAAATGAATAGCCATTTGATCTCCATCAAAGTCTGCATTGTAGCCCTTACAAACTGCTGGATGGATTCGAATTGCGCTTCCTTCAATCAAAACCGGATAGAAAGCTTGAATACCAAGTTTATGTAAAGTAGGTGCACGATTAAGCAAAACCGGGTGATTTTTGGTAATTTCTTCCAAAATATCAAACACCTCCGGCGGTCGCCTCTCGAGCATGTTCTTGGCGGACTTCACATTTGGCGCAATACCTCGAGTAATCATTTCGCGAAGCACAAATGGCTTGGCAATTTCAAGCATCATGTCTTTTGGAATACCACACTGGTTAAGCTTAAGCTCTGGTCCAACAACGATGACTGAACGTCCGGAATAATCCACGCGCTTACCCAAAAGATTTTGGCGGAATCGGCCTTGTTTACCCTTGAGCATGTCTGACAGTGAGCGAAGCGGCTGCCTGCCTCGGCCACGGCGAGTGGCTTTTCTTTGCGATGCGTCAATCAATGAGTCCACTGACTCCTGAAGCATGCGCTTTTCATTACGCAGAATAATCTCAGGAGCACCAAGATTAATTAAGTGCTTTAGACGATTGTTGCGATTTATTACTCGGCGATACAAATCATTCAAATCGCTTGTAGCAAAGCGTCCACCCGAAAGCTGAACCATAGGTCGAAGGTCAGGTGGCAAAACTGGCAATACTTTGATTACCATCCAAGCTGGGCTGGTTTTGGCAAGGCGCATGCCATCAACAATCTTTAACCTCTTGGTAAGTTTTAGGTACCTTGCTCCTCGACCTTTAATTGTGTCGATTTCAGATCTAACTGACTTGGCTTCCTCATCCAAATTAAGCTTCTCCAAGCCTTCCAAAAGTGCTTCGGCGCCCATTTTTACGGTTACGAAGTCGGAAACTCCATAATTTGCTAATTGATCATATTCTTCCTCAGTCAAAAAGCCGTGAGGCTTAACGTCTTTGACAATCGAGCTAAGCTTGCCAAAAAGCTCGTCTGTCTTTTCCCCCGTTGAGCGCTCTTCTTCGTTTAATGCGGTAATGCGCTTTCTGGTATCAAGCTCCACCTCAGACAAAGCCAAAGCTAACTGATCTTTGTCCTTAGTTCTATTTTTAACTTTCTCTTCCCTCTCTTTAGCATCAGTTAAAGTCAATTCTCTCTTCTCCTTGTAAGACTGCTTAGATTCGATCGATTTATCAGCACGGATCTTTTCAAGCGTCTTCATAGCATCTTTTCTGCCATCAACATCGACCGACATGACAAAATATCTTGCAAAATACACAACTTGCTCAACAGCACGAGGAGGCAAATCCAAAAGCAAAGAAATCTTGCTTGGAGCGCCTTTAAAGTACCAAACGTGTGCAACTGGAGCTGCTAAAGAAATGTGCCCCATTCGCTCGCGTCGTACTCGGGATTCTGTGACTTCTACTCCACACTTGTCGCAAACTACGCCTTTATAGCGAATTCTCTTGTACTTTCCACAATAACATTCCCAATCCTTGGTAGGCCCGAAAATACGCTCATCAAAAAGACCGTCTTTTTCTGGCTTGAGAGTTCGATAATTAATCGTTTCAGGCTTTACCACTTCACCGCGTGACCATGCTCGAATGTCCTCAGGTGAGGCAAGTTTGATCTGAAGCGAAGTTACATCTTCCAAATTGCGAAGCTGCATCAAAGGATCCGTGTGCTTTTTGTTTGCATCCTGTTTCGAAGCTTGCTCGCCTTCTTGTACTTCTTCGCCTTCAATTACAGTCTCGGCTGCAGCGACACCTTCAATATTGATCGCCAAGCCCAAAGAATTAAGTTCACGAATTAATACTTTAAAGCTTTCAGGAACTTTTGCTTCAGGAATAGGTTCGCCTTTCACAATTGCGCCGAATGCCTGAGCACGGCCGACGATATCGTCAGACTTGATAGTCAACATTTCCTGAAGAGTATGGGATGCGCGATGAGCTTCAAGTGCCCAAACTTCCATCTCCCCAAGTCTCTGGCCTCCCATTTGGGCTTTTCCACCCAAAGGCTGTTGCGTAACGAGAGAATATGGCCCGGTCGAACGAGCGTGAGTTTTATCCTCAATCATGTGCTTAAGCTTGAGGATATATCCAATTCCTACAACGGTTTTTTCTTCAAAGGCCTGACCGGTCTTTCCATCATAGAGCTGGACCTTACCGTCACCTGGAAGACCAACGCTCTCGAGTTCTTTTGAAATAATATCTTCAGGAATTTCGTCAAAAACTGGAAGCGCACCTTTTTGGCCTTTTTTGCTCAAGGCCCAACCCAAATGTGTTTCCAAAAGTTGTCCCAAATTCATACGTGCCAAAACGGAAAGAGGAGAAATTATAAGATCCACCGGAGTACCATCTTCCAAGTAAGGCATGTCTTCAGTTGGCATGATCTTGGCGATAACACCTTTGTTTCCATGTCGACCTGCGAGTTTGTCTCCAACGCTGACTTTGCGAAGCTGAGCTACTTTAACAACAACGCTCTTCATAACGCCAGGCCCGAGCTCGTCGCCATGGTCTTTATCAAGTATTGTTACGTCAACTACAATTCCACCTTCACCATGAGGAACTCGAAGTGAAGTATCGCGAACTTCACGGGCTTTCTCTCCAAATATTGCGCGAAGAAGTCGCTCTTCTGAGTTAAGCTCAGTTTCCCCTTTTGGAGCGATCTTGCCTACCAAAATATCATTCGGGCCAACTTCGCTTCCTACAACCACAATTCCATCTTCGGCCAAGTTTGAAAGTTCCATTTCAGCAACATTAGGAATATCTCGAGTGAGCTCTTCAGGCCCGAGCTTGGTCTCAACCATGTCTGCTTGGTATTCCTTAATGTGAATTGAAGTCAAAAGATCATCTTTTACCAAGCGGTTAGAAACCAAAATAGCATCTTCAAAGCCGTACCCACCGTAGTTTGCATAAGCCACAACTAAGTTTTGACCCAAGGCAAGTTCCCCGCCTTCGCAAGCAGGTCCATCAGCCAAAAGATCGCCTTTTTTAACTTCCTGGCCACTAATAACTCTAGTCTTTTGATTATAAGAAGTGGATTGCGCAGTACGCTTAAACTTACTTAGTGTGTAGGTCGCCTTATCACCTTTTTCCGAAATCTCAACCAAATCTGTACTTGTTTGCTCAGTCGGCTTGGCGAGTTTAATCTCAATTTTGTCTGCATCTGAATAACTTACTACTCCGTCATAATCGCTTCTTATTACGCGTCCCATTGCGCCAGCAACCGTGGCCTCCATTCCAGTTCCCACAACTGGAGCACCCGGATTAACCAAAGGAACAGCTTGGCACTGCATGTTGCTACCCATGAGTGCACGGTTACCTTCATCGTGTGACAAAAATGGAATCAAAGATGCGGAAGCACCAAAAACTTGTCTTGGTGAAATATCTACATAATCAAGAAGGGTTGCGCTTCCTTCCAAAAACTCTCCGCGAAGCCTATAAGGTACGCGATCAGCTGTAATAAACCCCTTCGCGTCCACCGGAACATTGCTATGACTGATGTGAGCCTCTTGATCGTCGTCTGCCGTCATGTAAACAATTTCATCAGTGACACGGACTGATGTTTTACCATTTTTCTCAATCTTCTCGACTTTTTTGTATGGAGTTTCCAAAAATCCATACTCATTTACTCGGGCATAAAGCGCAAGATATGTAACAAGTCCGATGTTTGGCCCCTCGGGAGATCTGACTGGATCGATTCGGCCGTACTGAGAAGAATTGATGTCGCGAATTGAAAAACTTGCGCGCTCACGATTAATTCCGCCGGGTCCCAAAACCGAAACACGCCTTAAGTTGTCAATTTCTGAAAGTGGATTAGTATCGTCAAGAATTGTAGAGAGCTGATTGGATCTAAAAAACTCATTAATAGCAGCAACCAATGGTCTGGCGTTAATCAAACTTTGAGGCATTGGCTTGTCATCTGGAGAAATTAAACTCATTTTCTCCTTCACCGAACGCTCAAGCCGGAGTAAACCAACGCGGAAAGCGTGGGTCGCAACTAATTCGCCAACTCTCCTAAGCCTACGATTAGAAAGATGGTCAATATCGTCAATGTGGCCTTCACCATTTTGAAGACCAATCAAATATTGAAGTGTGGCAACCACATCTTCACGAGTCAAAATCCATGTTTCTTTCTGGTTGGCAAGTGTAAGCTTTAAGCGTTTGTTGATTTTGTACCTTCCTACGCGTCCGAGGTCGTATCTTCGTGCGTCAAAAAACAAACTGGTAAAAAGTGTCTCGGCATTGTCAATAACTGCCGGCTCCCCAGGACGAAGCTTTCTGTAAATCTCCAAAAGTGCCTCTTCACGAGTAGCAGTGTTGTCTTTTTCGATCGTTTTGGCAATATACTTGTGGTTTTCATCACGATCGACCCCAGCGAAGACTTCCTCCATCTGCTTCTGGGAAACTCCCAAAGCACGAAGGAGTGTTGCGGCGTTTACTTTTCGTCTCTTGTCGATTCTGGCCGAAATTACGTCGGCGCGAGAAATCTCAAATTCAAGCCATGAACCATGTAAGGGGCGGACTTCAGCTGTGTGAAGAAGTCTTCCGGAAGAGCGATCCCGGCTCCCAGCAAAATAAATACCAGGAGAGCGCACAATTTGGTTAATGACTGCTCGCTCGATGCCGTTTATGACAAATGTTCCAGAAGAAGTCATTTGTGGAATATTTCCAAAAAAGACTTCTTGGTCGACTGATTCTCCTGTGCGCTTGTTGATTAAAGTTGTATTAATCTTAAATGGTGCAGAAAAAGTTAGACCCTTTTCTAAAGCGAACTTCGGAGAATTTTTAGGAGCTTCTAGGGTATGTTCCCCTAAAATAAGCTGCCAATTTTTACCTGTAAAATCGTCAATTGGGGTAATTTGGGCAATTTCCTGAGAAATTCCCTCGGTTAAAAACCAATCCCAGCTGTCTCTTTGAACCAACGCAAGATCAAGTTTGGGGAGATCTTTTTCATCTTTTCCAAAGTTTCTTCGTTGTGCTTTAAGCATGAGGTAATATTTGGCCTTTTGTACGCAAAAACTCGCCCCGTGAGAAGCGAGACTAGCCTACATTTAGTACGCCTATAGGGCAGTATATAAGAAAATAGCAATTTGTCAACAGCTTCTTAACTGCGAGATTTAAGATGGTCAGGCAGGCAACCATTAAGAGCATCACCGGCATCCCGGACTGAAGGCTGTCCATTTTTAGATACTAAATAATAATGGTCGTTCATCTCTGGCGCATAGCCACCTGCCGTTATGCCTCCAAAAATTTCAAGCTCGCGCATAGCCTCAAGCGCAAAGAGAGAGCCTTTGTGGCTAGTGACAACATTCCATATATCGACCCGTCGCGGGACAATGCCTTTGTGTCTAAGATATGTTAAGTTGGCCACAACTGAGGCGAACGTAGCTCCTGCTGGGTCTGGAATTATCACGTCTGCTCCGTCAAGTTGCTTCATCTGCCGAGGCTCAAAATATGATATCCCGATACCGATATCTCCTGGCGTTTCTCCCTTGAGTGGTAACCTTTTTGTTTGAATTAAAACCTGATCTGTGTACGATACTCCAACCATTTCCCCGGCCACAAGTCCGGCTCTTACTAAACCCAAAACACGCGCGTCTTGGGGCCTAAAGCCAGATCTCTCAGCAATAGATCTGAAAATATGCTGATTATGACGGTAATACTCGCTACATGCTTTTGGATCCCCATAGAAATCCGTCGTAGCAATGTCTGAGATACAAGCAACGGCCTCCTTAATAGTGGGATCGACAAACTCAAGAATAGATATACCTTCAGGTGGTGGGTTATTGAGACCCCATTGATCCTCTTCGCTAACTCTTGTGCTCTTCATTCCTTTGGCCACGAAAGTGCCACCAAAATTAACAACAACATCAAAGTCACGAGGGCCATGGTACGATTCTTCAACTCTGTCAGAAACATCTAGCTTCTCACCATTTTGAGAGGTTTCAATTATTACTTTATGTTCACCCAATAAAACCTCTTCTTGATTTATCCCACTCGTATAATGGTAGATATCTGGGTTTGCCATGTTGTTAAATTTATCCTTGACAGATCGTAAACGGCGGCCAATGGCCAAGACGGTTCCACCTATCAACTATTTCTCGTCTCTTTCTTCCGACCTCAGTATTGTCTTCCGGTACCAATCTGGTCCAGTCTTTTACATTTCCTACACCCAATCTGCCGTCTTCTGTACGCATGGCACCTTTTCCGTCAATGATAGGGAAAAGGCCTCCAACGTACATTTGGCCACCATTTTCAACACTGTTGGGTTTTGTGTTATTGTGGAACGCTTGCATTGCATATCTTGTCGCCGCCAAACCGATCGCATGGGGAGCTTTAAAGATCACACTATCACCATATCTTTCAGCCCAATTACGCAGTATTTGCATCGTCGCTCTCGCGGTGCTTCCCGTAGCAAAAGTATCATCAACCAGCAAGACTCTGCCGAATAGACTAGGAATATTACCTAAACGACCACCTATGTAAACCTTACCCTTTGGTGTAACTATTCGCTTGGTTTCAATACATGCCCTCATGTATTCGTTAGGTGCTATTCCTGAGTCTTCCATGGCAAGCTCAACGACAGCTTGCGGAAAAAGTCCACCTCCCAGAGGGAAAACAAAAAGCATATCCCCCCTAGAAAAAATTTCAGGATCAGCTTTTTGTGCATCGCTTATAAATTCACTCGCAACATGCTTTAAGACTAAAGCCGCGTTCTCTTGATAAAGTGCCCGTTGTTCCGGATCACTACTATTCCCGTCGTTGGCAAGCTGCGTGAGTGTCGATAAACTCTGATTTATCTCTTGTGCAGCCTGCTCCTGCTCAGGCTTTTCTGCTATCTGAAGCACGGTTCCATGCTCAGTAGTCCTTCGATCGCCAAGACCCATATCCGCCTGACTCCCGAGCATTGCATCTGCCGAAGGAAAACGAAATCTGCAGTCATAATAACTTTCTTCTCCAACTAGTGGCGGCTCCTTTAAAACAATCCCCATTCTGCCAGGAACACTATCAGATTTAACTATCTTATGATCTTTTTTTCTGATTAACCCCGCAATTCTTTCTATCATTTCAAAAAAAGAGCCTTTCGGCTCTATTTCCCTCCTTTCCAATGTTGCTTACGTTTACGCACTAGGAAAAACTTTAAACTTATCCCTGAGGTTCTTCAACGATATTGGTCACTTACTGAAGCCATTGATTGATATATAATTATCTTTCATCGCAAGTACTTCGCCACATTTTGATTGTGCTCCGAGAGGGTCTTGGCGTAATGAATATTTCCTTCAGAGTCGTGAATATAAAACATATAATCCGTTTCTGATGGGTTTATTGCAGCGTTTAGCGAAGTGAGCCCCGGGTTTGCAATCGGCGCAGGCGGAACGCCAGTAATTTGGTAAGTGTTAAACGGCGAGTCAATTTCCAAATCTGCCCGAAGTGGCGGGACCCACCAGTCACACTCAACTTTTGCCTTACACCTTATTGTCCCCAATGCATACTGGGCGGTCGCATCGGCCTGAAGTGGCCAACCCATATCTATTCTATTTAATAAAATCCCAGCCACAACGGGTCGCTCGTCGGCAGTTAACGTCTCCCGCTCTATTATTGAAGCCAAAACAATGGCCTCATTTATGTCTAGGCCACTCTTTTGATTGTATTTAAACTGCGTATCAAAGTTCGCAGTCAATTTATTAATGACTGTTTGGGCAGATGCGTCTTTGGGAAACAAATACGTGTCGGGGAAAAGGCGTCCTTCTAGATCCGTGCTAAGACTTAAAAATTCCTCAGTAAACTCGCTGGCGGCAGAGCCCGTTAGGCCAAAAGCATCGATAAAACGCGAGCTGTATTGTTCACGCCTTAAGCCTTCGGGGATTGTTACCCAGATTTCTCTGGGGCCCTTTTTAAGTAAGGACATAAGATTCTCGATGTCCAAATTTGCGGGAATTTGAAATTCTCCCGGGGGGATATTCCCAGAGATGCCGTTTATTTGAGTGTAAACCTTAAATGCCAGGGCATTTTTGATTAAGCCCGCTTCGGCCAAGTCAGTGGCAATTTTAGTGGCGCTACTTCCACGAGTAATAATAAAGCGCTTCTCTGTTGGGTCACTTGAAGGAGCGGCCGTCTGCGACAAATACCAGAAAACGCTAAAAATACTGGTTAAAATAACCAACACTCCAAAAAATACAAATACTAGGTATTTTCGCATATGAAGATTGTAACAGATTATACTTCGCTAATTAGAGCGCGGCGGAAATGGCCTTTGGCGTCTTTAATATAAATGCGGCCACATTTTTTGCAAGTGATTTTCTTGCCCAACTTATGGCTTTCTTCTTTAGCCCCGATCAGAGGCTGACTACAACCCACACAGCGCCCTTGTGAAAGTAACCAAGCTTGGATAGGTGCTATAACGTTTTTGATCATGACTGATTATACCAGACTAGGCTACTAAATTATCCAGGTAATTTTGAAGGATTAAAGTAGCTGAGAATGCGTCTTCCATTCTCCTTCTTTTTATTCGCTTCATGCCAGCTTCGATCGTCATCGCCTGAACATCCTTGGTTGTCAAGGTTTCGTCGGCGTAGACTACCGGCAAGCCAAGCTCTTTCTCGAGTAGCTCTCCAAATTCTTTTGAGGCCGCGCCTACTTCTCCATCCGAAAGGCCGATAACAATTTTTGAAATGTTATCTGTCAACACGATTCTTCCTATTTCGCGGGCCAAATCAATCGTCTTTTTGTACCTTATTACCCGAAGCGGAGCAGCCAGAGGACCAGCGGCATAGGCCAAGCCGACTTTACTTAATCCAAAATCAATTCCTAGAGTATTCATTACTGCTTAGTCTACCAGTGGGGTCAAGTCTTGCCCGTACTATGAGTCTTTTAGGGCGCAGCGGATGCCCGGGAGGAGTACAGGTGATAAGGGTAACATAAGAATCATCGAGGTTCTGAGCTAAGATCTCCAGATCTGTAGGTTTTACCTCAAAGACATCTTCAACCACAAATACGTAGGAAATGCCATCGTAGCGGATTTCCAACTGGTCAGATTCTTTAATAGTAGGAAGGGTGGAAAAAATTGACATATAATCTTTGGGGTTAAAAAACTGCGGCAAAATCGAGTGGCCAAAGATAACAGCATTGCCGCGCTTACCTGGAAGAGCGGTTCCCGGATATTGGATTAGGGATTCACTTAAATCCTCCCCACCAATGGCTACAGTCGCGTCTTTGATGCCAAGTTTGGGAATAGTCAAATTGTAATAGCGAATTTTTGAGATATCAAAATCTTCAGAGTTTGTCGGAAACCACTGACTTGCCTTCGTATAGTCAATTTCCACTTCATCCTCTGGAACTGGTGAGAGGTACTCCCGAAATTGCGTTCCGTTGTCCAAAGAATATGTACTTATCGGCAAAACCACATAGCCCAAAACCACAAGCCCCAATATAGCGCTAGTAAAACCAATAACTTTGCTGAAGCGTTTTTTCATTGTTCGGCTAAAACTTCAATAGTCACATTTTTTGCAATGGTAGGGATTCTGTTAAGTATCCCGGGCAAAACTGGCTGAAGCGTAACAACTGCCCGTGAGTAGCCAGGGATTTGTGACAAGAAATCTTTAATGCTATCTGGCCGCTTGCCCAGCACTTCTTTTTTAATCGCATCTGTGTCTACTGAAGGCAGAAGATTGGCGCTTAGTGTGACATCAAACTCCCAAACTCCTGTATCGATCTCGTCAATTAAATCAAAATTTGCTGTGACCTGCTCACCTCGAAGGGCAAAACCCTCGGGGATTTGGTCTTTCAAAATAGTAAGGGACATTTGCTCAACTTGTTCTTTTGGTAAAACTAATCCGCGAGCTGACATGCTCATGGTGTAGCTTACACTGCCTGCTTCGTCCCCCGCTTTGCCACTTGATGACTCGTCAGTAATCTCGTAAGTTACGGACTCTGGAACAAATCGTGCACTTCCCGCCTCAGACGCGAGTCTCTCGCGTGCTTTGTCCTCAAGTTCGCTCTCCAAATCTTCTTTTAATCCGCTTATATCAGAAGCTGAAATTGCTGTAATCTCGCGGCTTGATCCTCCGGAGAAGTCACTCTCTGCTACAGCGTCAACGTCGCTTTTTGGATAATTTCTCACAGAAAAAGTCTCGTCTTTTGCCAAATTGTACTGCCCACCAATATCCGCCGCAGTAGCCGCAACTGAGGCGCTGCCCGGGGTTGTAGGCGAGGAAGCTTTTGGAACATCAACCGCACTGTCTAGGGTAAATTTTAAATCATTTTGACCAGACAATGTGTCGCCGGCGTCAAAAGACAAGTCCTCCGCAGTTCCGTTTCTGATTGTCACAGACCCACGAGCAGGATCACCAACCGTTTTGACTCCCGTCGCAGAAGCAGTTTTTTCGGAAGTAACTTCGATTTGAACAGACTCGGCAGGAAATTCAAAATTCTCGACATCTGCAGTTTCAATATCTTCAGAAAGTGTAATCACCTCAGAATCCTGCAAATTTTTTGGTGAAATGTGAATCGTAATAGTAGCGCGTGGCAAATATATCCAAGCTGCTATAAGACCACCGAGTATCAAAACCAAGGCAACTGGAAGCAGTACTTTGAGTTTCTTGAGATTAAGCCTTCTCTTTGCAAACGTAGGTGTCTCGGGAACGTGCGGCAGCTTTGGAGCTGCTGGCTTTTTTAACTTTTTAAAAATCCCCATAACTGGTGCGAGCGCCGTAAGCGGAGAAAAAGTGGGTTTTTTCTTCACCACGAGGGGATCTGGCAAATTCTCGGTATCACCCATGGTTGCCAGTGGTTCGCTGTGAACTTCCGAGATGTCGGCATCGACCACAAAACCTAAATCTTCAGGCGACAAATCTTCGGTGTGTTCAAAATTACTTTCTTCTGAATCGTCCCCTTCAACGCCTGTAATTTCAGACAGCTCTGAAGCTCCAGCAATTGAAACTGCTTCAGCTTTTTCGCTAGAAGTTACAATGTCCACCTGGGGGGTGTGTAAAATCTTTAAGCTCTCAGACAAATCTTTCCAGTCTGTTTTGATAAGTTCCTGCTTAACTTCTTCAAGGCTAACTTCTTGACCATCATACAAAAGCCAGCGAGTAGGAATAGCTTCGCTTGATGGGAAGCGACTAAGGCCTTCTACAACGTCCTCGGTCAAAGAAACACTCCTGCCCACGCTCACCGTACCCACAATATTGCCGAGCCGAACTAAAGTTAAATCCAAGCTCCCCACCCCCACTCCAACGATTACTCCAGAAAGTGGGCTACCCTCACGAATTTTAACCCCATGAGCTATCGCTTCTGGCAAAACTACAAACCCAGTTGGGGTCAGGGAAAGTTTTTGAGAAACCAACCTTATTTTTTCCAAATGGGCTTTTTTAATTTTGCCGTCTTCGACCCATGAGGCCGGGACACCGTAAACGGTTTTGGAAGGCTCTTGGGCATTTTCTGGAAGCTCTGACACGACTTCGCTTAGCGCAGCATCAACCTTTTCAATCAAATCCTCATCTGTTTCCCATGTATTTGGAGTGCTTGTAGATAAAATTGCGACTTTGTCAGCCCGTACAGTCCATAAGGCAGCCTGAACCAACTCTTGTTCGATTACAATAGACCAGAAGTATTCTTCTTTCATGGGCAGAGTTTACTCACTCAATAATTGCGTAGATTCGTCTGACGCCAGCGGCGACAGACTCCTCCTTAGTAATCTTAACACGTCCGTGAATCTCAGACAGCTTTGCCACATGCGGCCCTCCACAAAACTCGACACTGAAGGGTAAATCGATTGAGCCTATAAAATACACGCTCACATTGTCAGGGTATTTTTTAGCAAATTCCATCTGGGCACCAAGCTTTTCGGCATCACTTTTGGGCATGATTTTTTTTGTAACCTCCAAATCCTCTGCAATTTTTTCATTAACCAGCGCTTCCACTTTGCCAACTTCATCTTCGGTCAATTTTCGACTGAAATTAAAATCCATCCTCATGCGCTCGGCGTTAATGTTGCTTCCCTTTTGAGAGATTTTTGGGTCCACTGTTTTTTGAAGCGCAGCCAACACCAAATGATGGACAGTGTGAAGCCGGGTAACTTCAATGGAGTGATCAGCCAAACCACCCTTAAAAACTCCGGCCGAGCTTGTGCGTGACTTTTCTTGATGCTTCCCAAAGGCTTTTTTAAATTCATCAACATTTATTTTATGGCCGCGCTCCAGAGCCAACTCCAAAGTGATTTCCAGAGGAAAGCCATAAGTCTGATACAAATCAAAAGCAATCTTGCCATCAACGTTCTCAAGCTTCTCGAATTCTTTAAGGCCTTGATCCAAAGTTTTAATAAATTTCCCAACTTCCTCAATTATTACTTCACTATCGGTGAGTGCCATAAAATCATCCTTAGATACCTCACTCTTGAGGCTTTTAAGCTTAACGACAGCTCGCCTGATTAGCCTTCGCATTACGTAACTTTGAAGTTTATTGCCGGGAATCACGCCAGCATTCGAAAGCGCGTTAGCCGCTCGAATATGATCTGCAATAATTCGCATAGCAGATTCCTCGCCCTCATATTTTTTGCTTGTCAGGTCCTCGATTTTTCCAATCAAACTGGCAAAAATGTCAATTTTAAAAATATCTGGGTCATTATTGGTTACTGCCACAAGCCTCTCGAGGCCTCCTCCAAAGTCCACGTTTTTTTGAGGCAATTCTGTAAGCTTCCCGTTTTTTTTGATGTATTGGATAAAGACTGAGTTGCCGATTTCCAAAAATCGCCCGCAATCGCAGTTTGGGTGGCAATGCTCGCCAAATCTTGGGTCGTGTTTCACAGAATCAAATTCAAAAAAGATCTCGGAATCTGGCCCACCAATTTCTCCCTCAGGCATGTTTTCCGGCACACCCGAGCGGCTCCACCAGTTTTTATCCACCCCATACTCAAGAATGTGATCCGTGGGCACTCCGAGAGATTTCCAAATTTCATAAGATTCTTCGTCGCGAGGAACCGACTCATCGCCCTCAAAAATTGATACATAAAGTTTTTCTTTTGGAAGGCCAAGCTCCTGAGTTAAAAACTCCCAGACCCAAGGCAGCTGCTCAGCTTTGAAATAATCCCCCAAGGACCAGTTCCCTAGCATTTCAAAAAAGGTGGTGTGGCGATTGTCGCCAACATCTTCGATATCACCAACCCGAATTGCAGGCTGGGAATCAGTAAGCCTTTTACCTTCTGGATGAACTTCACCCATAAGATAAGGCACCAAAGGCTGCATACCTGAACTCGTAAAAAGTGTGGTTGGGTCGTTTTCTAAAACCAAGGGAGCTGGTGGAATAATCTTGTGCCCACGCTTTTCAAAAAACTTTAGATATTTATCTCGAACTTCATCTGTGTTCATGTAGGCTGATTATAACCTAACTTGTGCTGTATCGCACGAAATTTGACAAGAGAAAAACTAAGACTACAATACGGGCATATGGATGAAAGGTGTGAAGGTTGCCAGCACTACAGAGAAGCACTTGAACAGCTTGCCGCAAAGGAGAAAGAAAATGGAATTGCTACGCCTGCAATAGATGAAACCCTATTCCAATGCATCCCTACGTGGCCGGATGGCAAAATTGTCGCCGGAGTTATTCTTACCCGTGGGTACAAAGAAAATCGCTTGGCCAACCCAAAGAACGTCAGCGTATTAGGGACGGTTGCTATTGGTACCCCACCAGTCAATTGCCCCCACACAAATCCTTCATGACAAGCTTGATTCTTAGCGTAAACGTATTAAAATTGGTTTTATGAAAGATCGAGAAAAAGGCGATTTCGGACCAATCAATGGTATCTCCATGGACAGGTATTCTGATCTCTGGCACGACACACAGAACCGATTATCACCAGCCGCGGTTGACAAATTAGACTTGCCCGAAGAAATTCCAGAAGATAAACTGCCAATGTACGAATCTCTATCCAACGCTACTCCTTGAATTAAAAAAATTAAACGAAAAGACACTTTCTTCCTCACAATTAGCTTCCCGGTAATATAAATTACTTACAGATAATTTTATGACTATATAATTGGCCCATGAGAGGCGAGAGAAGAAGTTATCCATTTGATGCATGTGCCAGATGTCCACGAGCACAAGCAGCTGTAAGAAGTTTGCGTGAAACCTTAGATACAAGGCAGCTTCCTGAACTCCAGGTTGATTGTGAAATAATATGTGCGACCACAGCGAGCGCTACTGCTAAATGTTTAGGTGGCGAGCTTGGAGGCGATGTTGTCGCGCGAAGTACGGGTACTCCGAAAAGAGAGTGTCCTCAAGTTACAGGGTCGCTTTAATTTGCAGAATTTTCTCCGTGGGTTTGCATCCCCTTTTTCTTTCTAAATAATTCCAAAACGCTTGTAAGCTTATCCGGTCTGATCAAGCCTCCTCCAATAATTGAATCTTCCAAAATTGAATTGATGCGCCTCATCATGCGGCGCAGATCCCGAATTACCATAAAAATCTGAGTCCCTATTACGATCAAAAGTATTGTTAATGCAATGACAACAACCGTAAGTAGTGTTTGTACGTTTTCCATCACTGGGTAAATTGTGGATTAATATTACGTGTTTGGCGTGTTACTTTTCCAGCCCTAGAAGTTGCCGTAACTTCAATCTTTTTTGAATCTAAGTTTATTTCTATAGTTGTACTAAAAGCTCCGTCTTCAGCCACTAAGGCTGGTTGTGAATTAACCACGACCGAGGTATTTGGATCAGTTTTGCCTGAAACACGTACCTGGTCTTGCGTAATTAGGGCCGCTTCTGCCGGTGTGTCGATATTCAAACTTGGAGGACGAGTAAAAGCAAGATATTGAGAAATCAAATATGCCGCGATCGCAATTACTACTAGTGCGGCCCCGGCAAAAAATACCAATTGAGGACTTAAGCGAAATTCACGAGGAATATCGGGCTTTGGAAGAACAGAAACGTTTTGAGGCGGATAGTCGCGACGAAGAAGTGCCGAGGCTTGGTCACGATCAGCACCTACTGCATCAGCTATGTTTTTAACAAAACCAGAAACAACAGTAAACTCAGGTAGGCGAGCCCACTTCTCCTTTTCAATCGCTTCCAAAAACTCATGCCGGATTTTTGTTTCAGCAGAAACATCTTTAATGGTCAGGTTTTTAATTTTCCTTGCAGATCGCAAGTATGTCCCGATAGTTTTCATGAGTTTAATTTTGGTTTTCCTCGGGAGAATCGGGTGGCGCTGCTCCAAATACATCAGCTGAGTTTTGGACTAAAACATCACGAGGCTTACTGCCATCAGCAGCGCTTACTACTCCTGCTGCCTCCAGCTGGTCCAAAATACGAGCCGCGCGAGCATAACCGATCGAAAGCCTCCTCTGAAGAAGCGAGGCAGAAGCACGGTCATACTGGCAAACCACTTCGACTGCGCTTTTGAACAAATCATCTGCATCGCCCTCTACTCCTGCCACTGCATTTCTGCCTTGTTTCTCCATAGTCGTAACTTCTTCGGTGTACTGGGGCATCACACCTTGTTGTTTTATAAAATCAATCAAGGCCTTTGTGTCCGAATCTGTCACAAAAGCTCCTTGAATTCTCTTGGCGCGAGCCTGATCTGGCGCCAAATAAAGCATGTCACCTTTACCCAAAAGCTTCTCGGCTCCCTGGCCATCCAAAATAACTCGGGAATCTACTTGAGAGCTTACTGCAAAGGCAATTCGACACGGAATGTTTGCCTTGATAAGGCCTGTGATGACATCAACTGAAGGCCGTTGTGTGGCCAAAACCATGTGAATTCCTGTAGCTCGGCTCATCTGGGCGATACGAGTAATAGCCTCCTCCACCTCGACTGGGGCTGCAAGCATGACATCGGCCAGCTCATCAACCACAAAGATTATGTAAGGCAGAGCCTGAAAGCCTGACATTTGGTTATAGCCATCGATGTTTCGTACTCCAGCTTGGGCAAAAAGCTTGTAACGGCGATCCATTTCAGAAATTGTCCATCGAAGAGCAGAAATCACTTTATCAGGCTCTACAATCACGGGACTTAGTAAATGTGGGATGTCGTTATAGCCGGTGAGCTCGACGCGCTTAGGATCTACCAGAATAAACTTAACTTCCGAAGGCGAAGCGCGGAAAAGTAGCGATGCCATGAATACGTTTAGACAAATACTTTTGCCCGAACCTGTCTGGCCCGCGATCAAGACGTGAGGCATACGAGCAATGTCCGCGATTACCGGCTTACCGGCCACGTCAAAACCCAAGGCAACTGCGAGTTTGGAAGGGTGGTTTTGCATCTCTTCAGATACAATCATTTTCTTGATTGGCACAAATTCAGGTGAACGGTTGGGCAGTTCAATGCCCACCAAAGAGCGGCCCGGGATTGGAGCCTCGATACGAATTGTTCCTGTGGGAGCTGCCAAGGCCAAGGCCAAATCGCGCTCAAGCGCAGTGATTTTACTAAGCTTGGTGCCAAGAGCAACTTCTAGGGCATATTGGGTGACTGCCGGTCCTTGGTTTACTTCCACAACACGCGCTGTGATACCAAAGCTCTCAAGTGTCTCTTCAATAGTGTGGGCATTATCGCGAATGTCTCCACGGTCCGCATGCCCAGCATCACGCGCGGTCAAAATATTGGCTGAAGGGTATTTCCAAGATTGATCGGCGCCAGGCATGTTACTTACAAGTTGTGCCGTCAGGGCTTCCTTTGGAGCTTCGGCTACTGGCCTTGCTCGCAGGTCACGCTTGGGCTCACCACTCGCGTCACCTCCAGTAACTTTAAGCTCCTTTTTGCCGGTAAAACTCCCAGGCCTTGCTTTCACTCCTTCGTCTCCCACCAATATCTTCCTAATTTGTCGCAAGGCTGCCGCGAGAAATTCTAAAACTTTATCAAATGAAGTGTTAAAGAGAACCACAAGCCCAACAACAGCTGCAGCAAGCAGTAAGATAAAAGCACCCACTGGTGTCACGAGAGCCACCACTCCTAGCCAAGCTTGGCGGCCAAAATAACCAGCACGAGTTAGAGCTGAAATGGAAACGAAAAATAAAATTGTGCCTATCAAAACATTTGGCTGGCCCAAGGGGGTCTTAAGTTTACTCATAAGAAATCCCAAAGAAATAAGAATGAAAGGAAGGAGAATCGAGCTCCAGCCAAGATAATTTACCAAAGTATCATTGACGCCCACTAAAGCACTGCCTTGGCGGGAGAAAGAAACAAGAATAAGCCCAGCCAAAGCAAAAACTCCGATTTGAATAATTGAAAAAATTACTTCAGACTTAATGTTTAAAGCCGGTCCTTTTTTGTGCCTGCCACCTCGAGGCACAACCTTACTTTTTTTCTTCTTGGCCATGTGAGTTCATTATATATACATGAAGCCACAAGGTAAACAAAGGGGAAGATTAATCTGTAAATTCAAAGGTGGAGAGGATTTGATTAACTGAGTCGATAGATGCAGATTTATTAACCATAATCTCAAGTCCTCCAGAAATATAAGGAACATGGTAAATATCAAATTTCACTTGGGATGAAACGGAGGTATATTTGGTTGCTTCTTTCTGGCCAACTGATGCACTGCTACTTTTCCAATCTGAAGTTGGAGTTGGAGCAATCAACAGATTAAAATGCTGTATATCAATCACCCGATCCACGTACTCTAAGTTACCAAGTGCATAAATCAAAATATTGTTGGTTTGTGAGTATACGGCTCCGCCCGCATCTGCATCATAACCTTGGATAACGAAATCAAGAGGGTAGCTAAAACTATAGTTATATGCCGTATTTGAATAACTCTTCCAATCGCTCATGCCGACTTCCTCTGAGGGTTCAAGACTTACTGATGATTCTTCCACCACAGCTTTTGCAGTTGGTGAAGGCTCTGTGATTTGCGGTTCGGTTTTGCTGGTCACTACAAGAACCAAAGCTACAATAATTAGCAGTAGGATTGCCACAATTCCCACAAGAACCATTGCAATCGTGTTTTTAGATTTTGGAGGTTCTGGGGTTGGTGGGACTATGGGTACTTCAGGAATTACTGGCTCGGCTACTGGCAATTGTCCGGTTGGGGTAACTGGAACTACTGCTGGTGTAGTTTCTGGAGTTGGGTTTTGATCTGGGTTCATGGTTTAATCAGTAAATTCAAAAGTGGAAAGAATTTGTGACGCAACTGAGTTACTGTTTGGTTCAGAATAATTAATAAAATAAAATACTGTCTTGTCACTATTTGCAAAAAATAGCACCGTTGTGCCCCCGTTGGTTATTGTCTGTGCATTAACTCCGTCAATTAAAGTTACCGACTCCACTGAATCGCCATTCTTAAATAAAGTGCTGTTAAACTCGCTCCACTCTTCGAATGTTGGCTTGTCTGGAATTTCCGAACCAACCACAGAGATCGCGATATAAGAATTTGGCTCAGCCGGGTCAGAAAAAACAAATATAGCACTTGTATCCGTTTCAGCTTCTTCTCGGGTCACGCTCCAAGTGTCTGGGTGGTTTACCTCAAAACCGTAATCCGAATTTGAAAAAGCCAACCAATTGGATGGGGGTTCAAAGTTTTGTAAATTTTGTTGGACATCTTCGCCATTTTCAATCTCCGCTTCCGATTGTCTGTTGTCGACCAACTTATTGTCGCTGTCGTATGTGCTTACAATCTTTTGCTTTAGATTTTCGACGTCGATATCAAAAGAAGGAGAGATGGCTTTTCCGTGTATGTCCTTTGCGTCTATTTCCCAAGCATCCCCTTCGCTCCCCGTGACAACTAAGTACTGATTATTATCTTTTTTATCCACCACCACCCCTACCCAATCCTGCTTCGTTTGCTCCGCACTGCCGGGGCCCACAAACAAAACTACATCTCCAACCTTAGGTTGCCCAAAACGGTACGACAGTTTTTCGATCCACACCTGAGAGCTATCGGTAAGTAAAAGATTACTATCCTTTGCACTTATGCGATATGGAGAAAGGACAAAGACATACAAAGTCATTCCCAAAGCAAGCAAAACCAAAACTGCACCAATAATCATGAATATTTTTCTTTTAGATTTTGGCTTTTCGGGAGTTGGGGAAATTTCAGGTTGAATTTCAGTCGTCGGAACGGCAACTGGTAATTGTCCGCCGGTTGGACTAACAGGAGCTACTGCTGGTGTAGTCTCTGGAGTTGGGTTTTGATCTTGGTTCATGGTTTAGTCAGTAAATTCAAAGGTGGAAAGGATTTGGTTTAGAAAATCATTGCTTTCCCCACCTGAAGTCTTAGTTAGCAAAAAGATCTGACTTCCTCCTCCTGGAATCACGACGTATGTCATTCCATTACTGCCTGAGTCGTCAGCGTTTACAACCAACGCATTTACCCCGTCAACACCAATCTCTTCGTAAGTAAGCTCGTATGTGCTCAAATCAAATTTCTCGGCTAACCATTCTCTGCGAGAACCACCTGAATAATCATCGTATAAAGTGATAGTAAAGCCAGCTCCACAGTAAGGCCCGCTACAATTTAAAAACGATGCTTTACTGCCTTTCTGTGTCGCTTCATCGTTTAACTGATAATAATCAGGGTACTTTACAGAAAAACCAGCCCCGTTGTCTTCGTATTTCAACCAGTCTTCGGTAATCTCAAATTTCGGCGCAGGCACAGGTGAGCTAGCCGCAGAAGCATTGGAGAATTCAAAAGTGGAGAGGATTTGATCAAATATTTCCATGTCTCTGTTTTTAATTTCTTCTACTTCTTGTGAACTTTTTCCTCCAACACCCCAAGAAATTATATATTTGGTATCCCCAACAACGGTCCATACCTCTTTTGAATAATTATTTGAAGGTTGATTTTCAATTGTGCGTTCATAAACCAAAGCGTCTTGCCCATCTAACTTTTGAACCGAAATCGAAGAATAAGCAAAATCTGGAAAATCTTTACCAGTCTGCTCTAATGCTTGACGTTTCTCCTCGAGTGACTTTCCTTCTGTATAATCTAAATCCTGAATATCAAACGCAATTACAGACCCCCTACCATCTTCCTGTTGATTTTCAGGAAAAGAATTTATTTGATAATAGGATTTACTAACACCTCTGCCGTACGACCAAACATGCCAATTCTTGGGAATAGACACAGTAAACAAGCCACCACCATTGTAAGTATTCCAATCACCCGTCTCGTCCTCCATGGTGGCCTCAGGGGTGTTCGTTGGCTCAACCACCCTCTGGTCTTCGGCCGGTTTTTGAATGACTGAAAATGTAAATATCCCCACCGCGCCTAAAATCAGCAAAGTTAAGATCGCTCCAATAATCATGAATATTTTTCTTTTAGATTTTGGCTTTTCGGGAGTTGGGGAAATTTCAGGTTGAATTTCAGAGGTCGGAACTGCAACTGGTAATTGGCCTGTTGGAGTAACTGGAGCTACAGGTGGAACTTGCGAGACTGGGGCTTCTTCTGGATTCATATTGCCAGTGTCTCACACTTCAATAACTACCGGCAAGATCATCGGTCTGCGGCCAATCTCATCAAAGAAGAAATGCTCTAGAGTGTCGACCACAATTTCTTTGAGCCTATGGGTATTTATTCCTTGCCTATTCGCCTGCTCCATTACTCGGTCAACCCCTTTTTGGAGTACTGCTTTACTGTCTTTTTCAAAAACAAATCCGCGAGTGATAAGCTCGGGGTTTCCCGCGATTTTATTCGCGGCTTTATCAAATTGAATCAAGGCCACTACAAAGCCCTCTTGAGACAATATTTTTCGATCGCGAAGGACGATGTTGCCCACGTCTCCCACCCCAAGCCCGTCAACCAACACGTCACGAACAGGAATTCTCTTGCCTCTTTTGGCATTTCCATTTTCATAAATTATGGAATCCCCCGGCATAAGCTCAAAGATAGAATTTGCAGGATTACCCAAGCCTTGAGCCAACAAGCTATAAGCACGCATGTGCCGTACTGTCCCTCCGATTGGAATAAAATACTTGGGCTTTATAAGTCCAAACAAGAATCTTATATCTTCCTGCGATCCGTGGCCTGAAACATGCAAATCTTCCTGAAGATCGTAATAATGAACATCCACGTTAAGTTCCAAGAGACGATCCACAATATAATCTACTTTCACTTTTGACCCAGGTGGTGCTGGGTCTGCCGAGAAAACAACGCTGTCCCCAGCCTCGATTTTAAGAAAACTATGAGATTCTTCAGCTACCCGGTGCAGCGCACTTCCCGCCTGGCCATAACAGCCGGAAATTATGTATAAGATTTTGTTTCTAGGTGCACGAGCGGCCGCATGCGCATTCATTTCAATGTTAGATCCATAGTTCAAATAGCCAAGCCTTCGGGCAATCTCAGCTTTAGCCTCCATCGAGCGACCGATAAAAGCCACTTTGCGGCCATTTTTCTCGGCTGCTCGGATCGCCTGTTGCATACGGCTAATGTTGCTTGAAATAGTCGTGAAGTACACACGGCCTGTAGCCTTTGAGACCACCTGCTCAATGCGTTCCTCTAAAACACTTTCACTTTCAGTGTGCCCCGGGTTTGTGGAACCCAAAGCATCTGAGGCTAAGCCTAAAACGCCTTTACTGGCCAGTGAAACCGCTTTAGCCACGTCAAAAGGCTTGCGATCCACAGAGCTCCAGTCAAATTTGTAATCTGGTACATGCATAAGGACTCCCTGTGGAGTTTCAATTGCAAGCCCAACAGCGTCGGGGACAGAGTGCGAAACACGGAAGATGTTTATATTAAAAACCCCAAGCTTTGTGGCAATTGCCCGATCAGGGTCCATGACGTTAACGCGTACACCTTTTACACCATAATCGGCCAATTTATCTTCAATGAATGCAGCCGTGAGGCGTGTTGCGAAAATTGGAGCTTGGACTTCTTTGAGCAAAAATGGAAGCGCGCCCAGATGATCTTCGTGGCCGTGAGTAATTACAATTCCTCGAAGCTTGTTTTTGTTTTTAAGAATGTAGTCAAAATCGGGAATAACCAAGTCAACTCCGAGCATTTCGGGGTCGGGAAAACCCACTCCACAGTCCACTACAACCATGTCGTTGCCATATTCGTAGACGTAAAGATTTTCGGTTGCACCAGTTGTGCCCGAAAGGGCGATGAATTTTAGTTCAGCCATAGGGTGATTATACCAGAAGTCGGCTGAAGACTACGCTGCCAGAAGTTCAAATACTTCAGAAACCTCCTCGAGTGAATTCAATTGGGATTCTAAACTCGCAATTTTCATTTGCACCTGTTCCACTTTTTCATCTTTGCCAGAATCACCATCTTGCGTTTGAAGCTCGGCTAGCGCTGCTTTTGCTTCGGCCAACTTTGCTTCAAGCTCAGCCTTAAGCCTTTGCTGCTCTTCTTTTTGCCTTTTAACTTCCTCGGCTCGCCTAGCCTGAAATTCCTGCTTTTCTCTTTGATAGACGGTTACTAAACCATCATCTGCATAAAACCTGTTCACATCATCTGGAGTTAACCAAGCCTCGGCTTGATCAGTCCCATTCATTGCTACAGCCAATAAATGCTCGTATCTTTGAGTATTTGTCCAGTCCTCTCTGTTGGTCCCCGAGACATCTTTGGGATCCTGTGTTTTCAATTCCAAAACGTCTGCTGGTTTCTCTAAATTAAGTTCAACAATGGCTCTTGCAGCCACCCCCTGAAGAAGCGCATCCACCCCTTTTTCATAATCATGAAAGCCGAGTTCGGGTCGTTTAAGACCCACTCCGCGAAGATCCTCTTTGCCCAAATTAGGGACAAGCGAGTCAATATCGTTAGGTGTTTGCTCATTCATGCTCATAATATACCTCTAAACATATTCAGAAGCAATAAATTCTTTGACGTTGCCTTCATTTATCACAAACTTTGTTCCTTTTCCCTCTACCATTTGTTTGGCAACTTTTCGCACCAAGCCATAAATTGTCCTCTGAAGTGTACGAATTCCAGCATCAAAACCCAAAGGACGAACGAGCTTTGACCAGACTGCGTCTTCCACAACCACAGCATCCTGTGGAATATTTGCCTCTTTTAGCGCATGAGGCAGAATGTATTTTTTCCCGATGATCGTCTTTTCCTCGTCGTTGTATGAAGGCATGTTAATAGGCTCAAGCCTATCCATGACGGCTGTAGCTATGCCTTGAGTATTGTTTGCTGTAGCTATAAAAATAGCCTCAGATAGATCGAACGGATAATCCAAATAGTGATCCACGAACGCTTTGTTTTGCTCGGGATCGAGTAGCTCCACCAAAACTCCCATAATGGAAGCGCGGCCTTCGTCTGTTACACGGTCAATTTCATCCAAAAGAATTACCGGGTTTCGGCTTTGAGCGCTACGCAAGGCTTTAATAACTTTTCCGGGCTCTGCCTCAGGATGCATACGGGACTGGCCACGCAGATCCAATGGGTCCCCCATGCCTCCAAAAGGAATACGAGCAAACTGCCTGCCCATAGCCTCAGCAATTGAAACTGCCATGGTAGTTTTTCCAGTTCCCACGAGGCCCACAAAACACATAATGGGCGCTCGAGCCATGCCCTCTTTGTTATTTTTATTAAGCTGCATCACAGCCATGTATTCCAAAATTCGGTCTTTAAGACCTGTTAAACCGTAATGGTTTTTTTCAAACACTTCGCGTGCACGACCCAAGTCCAAAATATCATCCGTGCGTTTGTTCCAAGGAAGGCTTACCACCCATTCAATATATTTATTGACGCGGTCCACCTCAGGCAAAAAAGATTGAGAACCAGTAAGAAGTGCAAGCTGGTCAATACGGATTTTAATGTTCTCGTGAAGATCGGCAGGAATCTGCCCACTTGAGAGTTTCTTTTCCAAATCCACCAAAAGATCTTTGGGGTTATTATCCATAAATCAGTTTAACACGAAAAGAAAAATTATCGGAGCTTACCTACTGAAGCGCTTTTTGTCACTTGATCCAGACACTAATCTGGAAGTCGGGAAATGAGGCCCAGAGGAACCGCGGTCACGTCGGTCTCCGCTTCGATCGTCTCGCCTACCCGTTCGGCTTCGCTCAGGGTTATAACCACCACGATCACTGCCACTTCTAAATCCACCTCGGCTGCCGCCCATTCGACTACGCTCAGGGCTATAGCCTCCACGATCTCCACCACCCATTCGGCTTCGCTCAGGGTTATAACCTTCGCGAGGTTCGCGTGGTTTTTCCTTCGAAGCATCCAAGATCATAGACAAATTGAGTCTGCCCATCTTGTCAATCTCTTTTACTCGAACGGTTACAGTGTCGCCTTCTTTTGCAATATCTGCTGGGTCTTTAACAAATTCCTCAGCCATGTCTGAAACGTGGACCAAGCCCTCTTTACCCGGAAGAATTTCCACAAATACTCCAAAAGGCTGCATTCTTTTAACTAACCCTTCATAAATTTCTCCGGGGATTACTTCTTTTACCATGCCGCTAACCCACTCAACTGCTTTGTCGACACTCTCTTCACTGGTTCCAGAAATGCTTACTGTTCCGTCATCCTCCACATCAACTGTGGCTCCTGTATCGGCCATAATCTTTTTGATCATCTTGCCCCCGGGGCCAATGATTTCGCCAATTTTCTCAACTGGGATTTTAACGGCTTTGATCTTTGGTGCATAAGTTGAAACATTAGTACGAGAAGCTTTAATAGTCTCAAGCATCGAAGCCAAAATAAACGCTCTTCCCTCTTTTGCCTGAGTAAGAGCCTCCGCCAACATCTCGGGTGTTAAATTTAGAGTTTTTACATCGAGCTGAAGTGCTGTAATTCCTTTTGATGTTCCGGCAACTTTAAAGTCCATGTCACCATTAAAGTCTTCAATTCCCATGATGTCGGACAAAATTGCATATTTTTTAGCAGATTCGACAACGAGCCCCATGGCAATTCCAGAAACTGGAGCTTTGATTGGTACTCCTGAGTCCATCAAAGCAAGTGTTGAGCCACAAGTGGAAGCCATAGAAGTTGAGCCATTTGAGCTCATAATTTCGCTGACCAAACGAATGGCATAAGGAAATTCTTCAGCAGAAGGCAATACCGGCATCAAAGCGCGCTCTGCCAAGGCACCATGACCAATTTCGCGGCGGCTTGGAAAACCAACTCTTCCAGCTTCACCAACAGAAAACGGCGGCATGATGTAGTGATGCATGTAGCGCTTTTCCTCTTCACCTTCAGCGGTTTCAATTAATTGACCCATGGAAGGAGTTCCCAAAGTGGCGACGGTCAAAGCCTGGGTAGATCCTCTTTGGAAAATTGCAGACCCGTGAGTTCGTGGCAAAACGCCAACACGGCTTGAAAGCGGACGGATTTCGGTGTGCTTCCTACCATCTGGTCGCTTACCAGCCAAAATCATTTCGCGAATGCGATCGTGAATAAGTCCATCAATAATGCCAAAAACCATGGCCTTTTCTGTTTCTTCAACTTCGCCTTTAACTTCCTCAATTAAATCATCCAAAACGCTGTTCTTGCCTTCTTTAGTAGCCAAAGCAGCAACAACCTCGTCGATTTTCTTCTCAGAAAGTTTTGTTACTTTTTTCACAAGCTCGGCGTCTTCCGGAAGCTTTGGAGCTTCTTGTTTGTCAACTCCCCATTCGCTGGCAAATTCATTGATAAATTTAAGAACCGCCTTAGACTCTTTTTGAGCGAAATTAATTCCGCCAATTATTTCCTCTTCAGTAGCTTCATTTGCCCCCGCTTCGATCATAACTACTGCGTCAGATGTTGAAGAAACTACCAATTCCATATTGGAAAATGAACTTTCTGTGTCTGTTGGATTAACGAAGTATGCTCCGTCTTTCATGCCAACTCTCAAAGTAGCTACAGGTCCTTCCCAAGGAAGTCCTGAAGCGGCAACTGCAGCAGAAACTGCCAAAGGTGCGACGTCCACAGGCGAATTAACCATATCAACGGACAAAAGCGTAATAATTATCTGAACTTCTTTTTTATAAGACTTCGGAAACAGAGGGCGAATGGAGCGATCAATCAAGCGGCCAGTTAAAATTTCTTCATCTGTGGGGCGGCCTTCACGCTTAACCCATCGGCTGCCTTTAATGCGGCCTCCAGCGTAAAGTCTTTCTTGGTACTCAATTGAGAGAGGGAAATAATCCAATTCTTGTTTTAACGGAGCCGCAACTACTGTCGCCAAAACAACAGTTTCGCCGTAAGTGGCCAGTACCGCTGCATCTGCTTGGCCAGCAAGCTCTCCAATGGCTAGGGTTAAGTCGCGTCCACCGAGGCTTAATGTTTTTTCTACTTTTTTATTTACCAATTTATTTTAATTCTAATTTCTTTTTGAGGTCGCTGTAACGCGAAGCATCTCTTTTTTCCAAATATGTTAATAGTCTTCGTCTTTTAGCTACCATGCTCAAAAGACCACGTCTTGAGTGTACATCTTTGCCATGAGCTTTCAAATGCTCAGTTAATTTTGTTATCTGAAAAGAAAGAAGTGCTATTTGAACTTCTGGAGAACCTGTGTCTCCCTTTTCGCGAGCAAAATCTGAAATAATCTTTTTCTTGTCGTCAGGATGTAGTGCCATATGTCATCAAAAACAAAGTAGTCTATTTCAAGTACAACTGTGTTTCGATCTAGGGAATAATATCACAGCTTCGCCCAAAGTGCAAAATTAACTTACAGAAGTCCCTTTGTAGATCTTTGGATTTTTGAGCCAAGAGGTGGGTGGGTTGACCACTTCACCTTGTGGCACCTCGGAAGTCTCTTCTTCGGGATTTTGATCATCAAGCTTGGCGGCGCCTTTAACGGCACGTAGTGGCATAGGCATGGGAAGTGGCCCTGCCGGCATTGGCTGGCCTGGCATCATAGGCATCCCGGGCATCATTTGTATACCTGCTGGCCTAAATTCTTCCTTTTTGGTGTATTTTCCACCCAAGGCCATCAGCTCGCCAGACAATTTAAAGGTGTTCGCGCCAACTTCTTTACTGTTAAAATTATTACTGCCTTCGTGAATACCGGACAAGAGATTTGAAGCAATATCTGCATTTATGCTGCCTTCAAAAGCTTTTAAGTAATCTCCAATTACTTCACTAATTGAAGAAGCTGGTCTTGAAAGGGAAATTATATTACGACCTGCGGGTGCGTTCATATCATTTATTCCAATATGAACAAGCTTGGCTTGAGCCAGCTCATCAGTCAAAAGTGGAGGGAAGCTCTCGGGACGATCTCCGCCAATTAAAATTACTGTATCTGCGGAAACCCCTGAGTAACTGGCGTGTACCTGGTCCTTTTTGGGAGGCTCCATCTGGCTTTTGGGGATAACCGTAAGCTTAAACTGCTCATTTTCTACGTCATAGTTGACGCGCTCAATGTTTTCGGCTGGATAATCCAAAAAGCTTAGTACCAAGTTTTTACTACCAATTTCGTCGCTTATGCGGTCTACTCCTACCAAACGATTAAACAAAACTCTCATTTGAGTAGGGCAACTTATTACGGCATCTTTTTTAGATTCAAGCGCCAAATAAAGCGAAAGACCGGCTGCGACTTGGTCGAAATTTGGCTCCTTTGGAAGGAGTATCAAAAGAGAATTTGAGGCCTCGATAACTGATTTAAATGATTGTTCCATAGATCCTTCGGCTGTGCTCAGGATGACATTGCTGTCACTTAATTGCGTGAATTATATCACCTTTTTCAAAAGCCACCAGAGGAGACATAATAACACCGCATTCTTCCCCTGCTTTTGCCTCAGATAGCTCGTTTTTGCCACGCCTCATCGATACAACTTTGGCACGGCCCAATTCACGCTCACCTCGCATAAGCATAAGCTTGTCGGTTTTATTAATTCGACCTTCCAAAATCTTGCATCCCGCGACCAATGTCTTATTAAAGGGAAATGTAGCCAATATTTCGGCCTTGCCTAAAATCACAGCCTGGCCAGCTTTCACTTTGTCTAAAGCGTACTGCATAAGCTCGTAAATGATTTTAAATTCAGAAATCTCGACGTCTTCAGTTTCGGCGAGTTTTCTAACCTGGGCCGGAACCTTCGCTTCAAATGTCAGGATAATTGCTCCGGATGTTTTAGCAAAAAAGACGTCTGACTCGGTTACCTCACCAATGGCCGAGGTTAAAACGACTATTTCTTTGCCCAAGGAAGCGAGTATCGCCTCGAGTGCCCCTGACGTTGCTGCCTTGAGCACCACTCCAAGCTGATCGTGGCCAACTTTCTGAGATTTTTTTGTGGACTGGCCTTGCGGCTTGGGATCACTTCCCGATATTAACTTTGCACCCACAGGTGGAGTCTCTGTAAAGCCCAAAATAGCTACAGGTTCACCTGGAGTTGCCTCACGAACGTTTTCGCCACTCGTGCCAAAAAGCCCTTTAACACGGGTCGATGCAGTCTCGGCGGACACATCACTTGATACTTTTAGTGTCCCGTTTTTAATAACGACAGACACCATCACTCCCCGTTTATCTTTGTTTGTTTCAATCACATAGGCCTCCAAAGGAGCATCAGCATCGCCGGCTACTCCATTTACTTCGGCCATTAAAGTGATAAGTTCCAAAAGTTCCTTAATTCCACGGCCTTCTTTTGCAGCTACTTCAACAGATGAAACAGCGCCTCCTCGGCCTTCAAAAAATATCTCTTCGGCCTCAAGCTGCCCGCGTGCGCGCTCAACATTGGCTGAGGGTAAATCAACTTTCGTAAAAACCACAATCATGGGGATTTTATTTTCTTTGATGTAGCCCAAGGCTTCTTTCGTTTGAGGCATCAGTCCGTCATCAGCTGCAACCACGAGTAAAACTATGTCGGCAACGCGCGCGCCACGAGCTCGCATCGACGAAAATGCCGCGTGCCCCGGAGTATCAACAAAAGTGATTGTGCCGCTATCGGTCACAACTTTAGAGGCGCCAATTCCTTGAGTAATACCGCCGGCTTCACGAGAAGCAACGTTGGATTTTCGAATCGCGTCTAGAAGTGTAGTTTTGCCGTGATCAACATGGCCCAAAACTGTAACTATTGGTGGTCGTTTGTCGCTCATAAATAAAATTAATGATTGTCACGTTCATTCTTCAGCAACTGCGTCGGCAGCTTCTTCAGGCTTATCTTCAGATTTTTCTTCAGGTTTTTGGGACCCTTCGGCTTCCTCAGCTTCAATTCTAAAACCAGTGATTCTTCCGGCAAGTTTGATGTTCTGTCCGTCTCGGCCAATAACCAAAGAAAGCTGGTCGGCTGGAACTTTAACTACTGCTGTTAAATTTTTCTTATCAAGTGTGAGCTCGGTAATTTCAACAGGGGCAAAAGTTGCCTTTATAAGCTCGCTGGCATCCTCCGACCAAGGAATAATATCTACTCGCTCTCCTCCAAGCTCAGTTGTAACTGCTTGAACTCGAACGCCTTTTTGGCCGACACAGCTTCCAACTGGGTCAACTCCAGGCTGGGTAGAAGAAACTGCAATTTTGGTGCGAATTCCGGGATCGCGAGCAATCGCTTTGATCTCAACTGATCCGGAAGAAATCTCCGGAACTTCTCGAGCAAAGATTTTTTTGACAAACTCTGGGTCAGCTCGAGAAAGAATTATTTGTTTTTCGCGTGGGCCGTCTTCAATGGCTTTAAGTAAAAACGACAGGCGCTGAGCCAAATTCAAGTGTTCTGTCGGAACTCGCTCTTCGGCGGGCATGAGGCCTTCTGTTTTGCCCAAATCAACTCGAACGTTTGGCCCATCAAATCGTAGTACTGTGCCGGAAACTAATGAGCCTACGCGGCCACCAAATTCCCCGAATACTACTCCCTTCTCTGCTTCTCGGATTTTTTGATGAATTACTTGCTTGGCAGTTTGTGCTGCGATTCTTCCAAACCCTGGAGGTGTAACATCCACTCGCTCGTCCAGCTTGGCTGGCTCAAGTTCTGTGCCGTCTTCGTCAACTTTTGCTCCGGGCCAAGCAAAAATCTTGGCTTCGCCTGTAACATTGTCGATTTCTGCGTCGTAATCATTTGTATCAACTTCAACTCCCTGTTCGCGAGCATCTCTTTTGTATGCCGCAACATAGGCTTGTTTAATTGTTTCGAGGATTACTTCGGCATCAAGACCACGCTCCTGAGCGATTGCTTTGAGTGCCTGACTAAATTCTGTTCTTGGTCCTTGGTTTGCCATGTTTTTTACAAAAAAAGGTGGGTCAAGCCCACCTATCAAGTAACTAATCTAGGGTATTTTAAGCTAATTGGGGTAGATAAGTCAAACTCAAAAGAATTTAATCGGGGAGATTTTTTGCAACAACTGGTGCAACGCGTGCCTTTACTGTCCGGTTGTTACTATTACTGGCATCAATATCAGTTTCAACTTGGTAATATTCTTGGTTCAATCCGTCTCTCACGCGGACCACCGTCGAGTGGGTCTTTGCCGCGTAGTTTTTTTGGCCGCCCGCATCGTCAAGTGTAGGCAGCGACAGCATTGAAGAAATCGAATCGGGATCCATACGACCTGGGATCGGCGCTTTGATTTTATCCTCTTTGTTGGGTGCTTGAGACCAGACAAGTTCCTTCTCCTTTGGATCATAGACCAAAAGATCGACCGCAACTCCAGGCGTCTCGCTTGTTTTAACATAAGGCAAAACACCATACGATACGCCGCTGGCCTCCACAGTAAACGGCAAGTCAACTTCTTGCCCATCATGTGGTGACTTTGGCTGAAACAAAAAGGTTCGGTCCGTGTCGATTCCCCCAACCGACCCTCGCCTTGTTTGCGTTTTTTGGTCCAAATCAAGATAAACAGCAGGGCGAGCATCGACATAGGATTCGGATTTTAAAACTCCAAGTTGCGCAGGTACTGGACGTGACGTATCAAGGGAGAAGTTTGGGCGAGCAGGTGGTGTAATATCAAAGTCTTCTGGCATAGCACCATTTTATGTTTAACGCAGTTGATAGTCAAACCTGATAGAATCAATTGATGGCAGATACAGAAGAAGGCGCGGCCGCAGGCCCTTACATTGCTCCAGAGCGCAGAGCCGCTCCGGGGGTGATTTTAGTCGAGCCTCTCGTCATGAATGGCACTTATTGCCTAGATTTAACTCCTAATAATAATCCCGAATTTTACGGTTTAGCAAAAAAAATGAGCGAGGATGCTGGCGCGAAAGCTGATCTTGCCCAAACCGTGGCTTCAATAAACAAGTATTCTCCGCCCGGCGTACCTGCCGAAGAATATAAAAAGAAAGTCGACCCACTTCAGAAAGGTGCGATTGTTCCAATCGACACATTTTTCGAAGGCGACAGCAGCGTGCCCGCTTACTGTTACGAGAGGACTTTACTCACTCAGCTAGTATTAGCCCAAAAGGGGCACCAAACAATGAGAGTTAACCTCCGAAACACCCCTTCCGAAAACGCCCCTGGCTTAAATCACATGCTTCTAAAGGTCGTGGATGGACCATATATTGACACCAACGACATATCCATTCGCGATGGCCAGAGAAATATTAGTGCCAGCATTGTCGGCCAAGAAGAGGAGCTAAGGAAAAAGTACGGTAGTTATGGGGAAATATCCATTACGCAAACGGGCGACCCAAACGTTTTTAGCCCTGTAAAACGTTGAAAAATTGTTACTGAGACTCTGCCTTGTCTAACTTCTCAGCCCAATAAGAATAGGCTGCCGCCCGTAACCGCACAGGACCCTCGCCACTACCTCTACCTAGCATATATGCAACTGTCTCCCCAACAGTGCGTGCTTCTGGAATTGGCAATCCATGTTTTGTGATTATTCTGTCTGAAGAATCTCCAATTTTTGGCCCAATGAAATATCTATCTCTCATCTCAAACACTGCCTCTTGAACCTGTTGCTCTGTAACAGAGTCTCCCGCAATCTCCCGCCATGAGCCATACTTAACCGGCGTGAGCACGTCCATAGGGCTTGAAGCATTGTTTTGATAAAATTTCTCCAAATTTCGACCAACATCACTAGTGTTGGCATCTGCTAGCAAACCAGCTTCCTGGGACCTTACAATCCTCGCCGCCGATACTGGCTGGGTAGAGATAGATATCCTCATTCTCTTTTCTTCCGGAATGTCAGTTATCATTGCCCCTAGCTTTGCGACAGGAAAGCTCATTTGAACTCTCATTTCAGACACAATTGCGTCAGTTTTTATCACACTTCTGGGGTTAGTACCGAGAGTGGAACCCAGAACCAAACCGCTCTCTAAAACAGGTTGGCCGAAATACTCCTGATTTGTTGGAGCATATAAATCAGCTTGGGGGGCGCGAATTTTGTCATCCGCTTTCCCTGTAACAAGAAGGTGCACTGCCGTGTTATCTTCAAAACGAAGCTCGAGAACGTTAGGCGCTTCTATCAGATTTAAATCAACCAGTTTGCCTTGTTCATTGATTGCTTCAATTGGACCAATAGCTTTGGCCTTTTGGCGAAGTTCGCCTGGATCCGAGACTTGGCCACCAGACACATTACGGCCTTCAAGTATTTGGTGAGCTGGTTCTTCTGGCATGTGTTTACTATAACCCTTCTTTTCTCAATTCTTCTATTAACTTCTTCTGATCCCGATTAAGCTTGGCTGGAGTGCTTACTGCAATGCGAACGTATTCATCCCCACGCCCCGCGCCTCGCAGGTGTTTGACTCCGCGTTCACGAAGCCTCATCATACTGCCGGCTTGGGTTCCCGGCCTAATTTTAATCTTCACCTCATCGTCCACAGTCGGAACGTCTATTTCGCCTCCAAGTACAGCCATTGAGTAGGGAATTTCCACTTTTACATAAATATCTGCCCCATCTCGCTCGAAAATATTATGAGGGCGAACATTTACAGACAGTACAAAATCTTCAAACTGAATGCGTGTCCCATCGTCAACACCCGCTGGGATTTTGATCGTTCGTTTTTTATTATTTATGGATACTTGCTTTTCTGACCCGTGAACCGCATCCATAAAATCTACGTCGATACCGTATCTGGGGATCTGGCGAGCTTGGCGAAAACCACCTCCGCCGCCAAAGAATTGTTCAAAAATTTCGAAGGGGTCTCCAAAATCAAATCCCGCAGCCCCTGGCCCACCACTGGAATATGAGTAAGTAAACGGCCGCTGGCCTCCACCGAAAGGGTTCCCTCCTGCAAATGGGTTGGCTCCAGCTCCTCCACCGGGCGCAAAAGCTTGATGGCCAAATTGGTCATACGCCTGGCGTTTGCCAGAATCAGAGAGAACTTGGTAAGCTTCGTTTATTTCTTTGAAGCGCTTTTCGGCCGCTTCTTTGTTGTCTTTGTGCTTGTCCGGGTGCCACTCGACAGCTTGTTTTCTGTAAGCTTTTTTAATGTCTTCTGCCGAAGCGGTCTTATTGACCCCTAAAATATCGTAATAATCTGCTTTTGCGGCTGCCATGTGAGCAATATTGTATCAGGTGAAGGAAAAATTGTTAATCAGTTATCTCTTTAGAGTGCTAATATTAGCTTGAATATATACATCCAAAGCATCAGCAACAAGACCTGCACGGGAGGCTTCGCCACTCGTTTCCCTCGAATGTCGTTCAAGACGATGTTTCGCACTTCTTAGCTCTCCCACAGAAAACACGGACACATCTTGGGCGTCACCGCCATTTCCGAATTTTATCAGGGACGCATATAAGTCGTTTACTCTTTCCGTCATAGTTGTGGGATTTTATATCCTTATGGGGATTTTATCAAGCAGTTGTATTTGCCGACTGCATTAATTACGAGAAAATTTTTCAGCTAATCGTGCCGCTACACCCTTTTGTCGCCTTCCGCCTTCTCTCTGGTTATCAAATTTTCTGGCCTCAGCGAAATTCGGGCTTCCGGTCTTGCCGTCATCCCTTCGCCATGCGGCGTACTCGCCCAGAAATGCACCCAAGTCCTCTCCTGGATGTTCCCGAATCTCCAATTTTCTAAATTTAGGGTCCCTAGCTTCACTGAGATTTCCAGGGAACTGCTTACCGACTTTTACATAATCACCCAATACTTCAAAAAAGGTCGGGGCTTCTGCGCCTTTGCCAACTTTTCTATCCCAAACATCTTCATAGTCTGCGGCCAAGCTCCGAACCCTTTGCTCCCTTTCAGGCCGAGAGAGCCCTGGCTTATACTCATTTTTCGGATCAGTCAAAGATGCAAGCGTGCCCATTTTCCCCAAGAACTCCCTTTGGCGGCTCTCCAATGAACGTTGCTCCGAGACTGTCATATCTGTCTCACCCAACCCCTCGTAATAGTCGGCCATTTTACGATCTAGTTCACCAAGTTTTTCGGGATCTTCGTGAACCTGGCCATGAGACGTATCGATAAGATCGTTTATCCGTCTTTCGGCCACTAAAACCTTGAAGGAATCTGCGTTTATTTCAGGAAAGCTATTGCCTTCTGGCATAATATTTATTCTACAACTTCGCCTTCTTCAACCCCTTCGGCTGGCTCAGGGCCTTTGGCTTTCCCATCGGCTTTTGGCTCTTCATTCTTATCTTCCCCTTCGACTCCCTCAGGTCGCTCAGGGCTTTCAGTCTTCTGTGCTGCTTTATACATTGCTTCTCCCACTTTCTGCAGCTCTTCTGAAAGTTCTTTTGTAGCCGCTTCGATTTTCTCGCGGTCTTCACCGTCTTTAACTTCTTTCACCGCTTTTATTTTCTCTTCAACTTTTTCAACGATATCTTTAGGAGCTTTGTCTCCAGCATCTTTTATGGCTTTTTCAGCGGCATTAACAATCGACTCGGCCGTGTTTTTGGCATCAATTAGGGCTTTTTTCTTTTCATCTTCTACTTTATTCTTCTCGGCCTCTTCCTTCATCTTCTCTACTTCTTCGTCGGTTAAGCCAACTGCACCGGTAATAGTAATGTCTTGGGTCTTACTTGTAGCCTTATCTTTGGCTGTAACTTTGAGTAAGCCATTCGAATCCATGTCAAAAGTTACTTCAATTTGAGGAACCCCTCTTGGGGCCGGAGGAATACCGTCAAGAGTAAATGTTCCAAGTTGTTTATTGTCGCGGCTCATCGGTCGCTCGCCTTGGGTAATTACAATTTGCACCTGAGTTTGATTATCTCCAGCTGTTGAAAACACTTCGGTTTTGCTGGCTGGAATGGTTGTATTTCGTGGAATCATTGGGGTTGCAACCTGGCCCATGGTCTCAATAGCCAAAGTCAAAGGAGTTACATCGAGTAGTAAAATGTCTTTTACTTCCCCGCCCAAAACTCCACCTTGAATAGCAGCTCCGATGGCAACAACTTCATCAGGATTAACTGACTTGTTGGGCTCTTTGCCAAAAAATGCCTTTACAGTTTCGACAACTTTTGGCATGCGGGTCATGCCTCCTACCAAGATTATTTCATCAATATCTTTCGGCTCGACCTTTGCGTCTTTAAGAGCAGCCTTTACAGGCTCCATGGTTGCGTCGATGAGGTCGCCCACCAAACTTTCAAGCTTGGCTCGGGTGAGTTTCATCGTCAAATGCATCGGCTGGCTGTCTTTTTGAGTTATATAAGGCTGGTTAATTTCAACCTCAGAAGCGGCCGAAAGCTCAATCTTGGCTTTTTCAGCTGCATCACGCACGCGCTGGAGCGCCTGATTGTCTTGCCTTAGATCCACCCCATTGTCCTTTTTGAATTCCTCAGCAATGTAGTCAACAATCTTTTCATCAAAGTCGTCCCCTCCCAAGTGAGTGTCACCGTTTGTGGATTTAACTTCAAATACCCCATCCCCAAGTTCCAAAATGGAAATATCAAAAGTTCCGCCGCCCAAATCATAAACTGCGATTTTTTCGGCCTTTTTCTTGTCCAAACCGTAAGCCAAAGCTGCGGCGGTTGGTTCGTTAATAATTCTCTCAACTTTAAGCCCAGCAATTTCTCCAGCCTGTTTTGTGGCTTGCCTCTGGGCGTCGTCAAAATAAGCGGGGACTGTAATGACAGCCGACTCCACTTTTTCGCCAAGGTAGGCTTCAGCGTCTTTTTTAAGCTTTGCCAAAACTTTTGAAGAAATTTCCTGTGGAGTATATTTCTTGCCTTCCACTTCCACCTCAGCCATGTCGGCCTTGCCAGAAACGACGTCATAGCCCACCATCTTTTTGGTGCGAGTTACTTCCGAGTCACTTGCGCGGCGACCCATGAGGCGCTTTACCGAGTAAATTGAATTTTTAGGATTTAGAATCATTTGCCTCTTGGCAACATCTCCGACGAGATTTTTAACGGGCTCAACTACTGAAGGCGTAATGTTGCGACCTGTATCCGCCGCTGGAATAACTTTGGGGGATCCCCCCTCCATCACAGCGACTACTGAATTTGTTGTTCCTAAATCTATACCAATTATTTTTGACATAATTTTAAACTAGCACTAATATACTGCGAGTGCCAAACAGTTGTCAAGAGTTATTTTCTTCAATGGCATTATAGCCACCCCAAGTACCTTGATCGTCATTTTCTCCAGCAAGCCTCGCCCAGCCTTTAATTCCTGCCAGCATGTCATCGTTATTCCCAGGTGGGACACGATGGTCGTCACGGTTAGGATTGTTTCTTCTTCTTTTCTCAATCTCAGTCTGTTTTCGCGCCTCCGTTGCAATAGCTTTGCCAGCACTTTTGCTAACACTTTCTATAGCGTCAACTTCTTTGCCATAAAAACCTTAAAGAATCTCTCTTCCCTGTTCATATTCTGGCCAAGCTTGGTATCTCCACCTTTCAGGCACAAGAACTGTAGGTGTGCCAAATGGACTTTCTACGATTGCTATATTGGGAGCGACCAGTTCCCAGACAAATCTTTCAGCTGCTACCTTCATTGAATCATCAATAACTCTACGGCTTCTCTTAGTAGCTGCCTCGACAGCATCCACAACATCTTGTGGTGTAATGTTTAGTCCATGTTCAAATTCAGTCATTTGCTACCTTTCTAACCACAACCTTTGCAGGCCGCACAATTTGCTCTCCCTGCTTCCAGCCTACCAAACTTACCTTCTCTATAGTATTATCCAAATCCTGCCCGGCTGTTTCAAGCACTTCGATCGCCTCCATGGTTAATTCATTAAAAATTTCATCTGATTTTGGCTCGATTTTCTCAAAGCCATCATCATATAAGACCTGCTCAAATTCTTTTATGACAATCGAAAGCCCACCATCTTTGAGGTGCTCTTGGGCCCCGTAAAGCATGTCTAAAATTGGCAAAAGCCTTTTGATAACCCTCTGGCTGGATATGAAATAAAGCTCCGAAGTCATCTTCTCAGTTCGCTTTTGCAAATTGTCATAATCAGCCAATGCACGAACCAATTGGCTTTTAAGAAGCTCGACTTCTGGATTAACTTGCGTGGGTTTGGATGCTTTGGTCTTAGGCATTGGTTAATTGGCGAATAAGATCCCCATAATAACGAACTGTAGGGATAACTCTAGGATAATTCAAACCAAAAGGACCTACAACCCCGATTGCACCTTCTTGGTTGCCAATTCGAAAACGGCTTGCAACCATACCAATAGGCTCAAAGAAGTCCCAACCCAATTCCTCGCCAAACAAAACCTCAATCGGAGAAGCTCCGGTGAGCCTGCCAAACAGAAGCTCGCGCAGGCTTCGCTCGCCATCAAGAACGCCAAACAAGCTTTGGCAAACCTGGAAGTTATAAAATTCCGGGCTGTTAAACAAATTAGCATGCCCCGCAACCCAATGATCGCCGTTATCTAAGGCCGAGACGGCCAAATACTGAGTTTGATCGGCCAAAGAATCAGTGGCGTCACGCATAAAACGGTCGATGTTGTCACGACTGTCCCACACTTCCTCTTTTGCATGAACTTCATCGGTCACGCTAAGCCTTTTTTCATCCATAAGCTGGTTAATATAAAACTTCATAGCTTTAGGAGTTGGCACACGGCCTGCAGAAGTGTGAGGCTGTTTTAGGTACCCCTTAATAGTCAACAGCGCCATTTCGTTTCTAATAGTTGCAGGAGAAACACCAAGGCTATATTTGTTTTCCAGAGAAACCGAGCCCACAGGCTCAGCTGTCGTGATATATTCATCAATAATGGCCTTGAGTAAATGAGTCTGTCGAGACGACAAAGTATCTTCCATTTAGCAGAATGCTAACACGAGTGATAAGAAGTGTCAATCAATTTTAAGAGTAGCCCCGAGACGTGAATAAACGTTTTGGGTTACCACAGGCAAATTTACACTCGTCACACCCGTAACCACTGCATGTACGCTTGCGTAGGCTTCGTATTCATCATAAGTTTTTCCCAAAAATGAATATGTAGCTGCCATACCAACTCCATTACAGAAAGCCTCCTGATACGGTCCGAGCTCACCATTCGGGAATAACGCCAAACGGTTCGGATCTGTATTAAATTGCCCCTGACAAATTTCTGTAAAAACTGAATTAACTAATAGAACCGAGGCCTGCTCGCGGGGACTTACGGCCGAAAAGCCGTACTCACGGGCATAAGTATCGCGGCCCCCGTCTTGCTGGAAACGCCGCAATGCCTCGCCTAATATTCCACCAAAATCGATAACTGTGCGGTGCGCGCTTTCGGGCATTATCCATGTAGTCGCATTATTATTCCAGTCGTATCTTCGTGCGTCCGGCATGTGATCAAGAACTAAAATTTCTTGCCCATTGGGCTCGGGATCGGTTCTTATCCAGCTTTGCCACCCTTGATTTTCCGGAAGACCGGTGGAGGCGTTTCTGGCTTCTTCCAAAAACTCAAAGTACTCAGGACTCACGTTGATTTCTGGTAGGCGCGTATCTGATGGCCTTAGAATTTCTACCGCGGCTCCGTTAGGGTGAGTAAATATAGTCTCGCGAGTCGTGCCTTGAGTTAGAAATTCCCAATCCTGATAAGGTTTTAGCTCTTGGTCCTCTGCGTCGACTGTCGGGCTTCCCGCTGGAGGGGTATTTTCTATTGAAGGACTACAAGACGTAGGCAAACCGACTGCAAAACTTAGCGCAACAGCCGTTGCATATCTGCGAAGTCGATCCTTGTTCATGGGAGATATTATACTCTCTTTCTAAATATCGTTTCAAATCAGCGCTGGCCTTTACTGAAAGCTCTTCTAGCGGGCTATTGTAACCATCTTCAACTGCTCTCCAATGCAAAAGATGAAAGTCAGTCCCTCTCTCGTCGTCTTCACGGATCCACTCATCCTCTGTGTCATACTCATAAGCAAAGGAATCGTCTGGGTGATAACCTGCGACTCTATCCAGCAGGTCTCTTGTGACACCCAAGTCCGAGAGTTGATCGTCGCCAATCTGATCTGCCCACTGCCTGATAAATCTTTCGCCCGTCGTCGAAACTAAAGGCCGAAGTTCCTTATGCTCATTCCCCAAATTCCGATATCCTTCATACCCATCAGTCCTTTCTATTTCTTCAGTAAGAGCTTTTAAGTGTGCCAGTTGCCTTATTTCCAACGCGAAATCGCGACATGATTCTCGAAATGCTCGCCCTGCCTCTGTGTCTTCCATGTCGCTGCGATCACCCCGAAGGCGCTCAAATTCTCCTAGGCCCATTTCGGAAAGATTTAAGCCATGCACTCTACCACGCCGATCTTCTTCTGCTCGACGAAGCGAAACACTTCTTTCTACAAACTCTGGCTCGCTTTTCCGTGTTACCTGCACTACCGTCTTCCTGATTTGTTTTTCAACATCCTCATCACTTATACCAGTTAGATCAGTCATGAAATTGTTCAACCTTTTGACCTCACTAGGATCTGCTTTTAGTAGAGATTTTGGAGAGATGTACCTCAGATCAAACTCCCTTCCTTCCTGAGGGTCTAATTTGCACCCCTCATCCTTGAGACGATGGACAGTATTTTGAAAAGCCTCACGGTCGGTGTACGTTGCCATATAATTGCTAGATTTATCCTTGTACTCACCTCTGAGAAAACTAGCCATAGACTGAGCGGCATTAACAATTCTTTGTCTTCCAACTTTTTGCATTAAAGCCTTTACAGCCTTAGGACCTTCAAGATGAGCTTCGACAAATCTAAGGTAGTTGGCGCCACCTCCTAATCTACTTTTTCTTTCTGCTTCATCTGCCTCAATCTCTACCACATCAACACCCAATCGCGGAGATTCACCATGAAGAATTAGTTGAGCTTCTATAAAACCTTCAGCTTGTACATGACGATTATCATTAGATCCTAGGCAGTCCATTATCTCACTAGCCTTTGCCTGACGCCCTTGCCTCTCAGTTCTCACAATATTCCCAAGATTATCATTCGCAAGACGATACTCAGCCAATTCCTGCTCAGTTGTCATGGGTGAATCCTCAGTCATAAATTAATTATAAATTGGCAAGGTTTACTTAGCAAATTATTTTGCCCTATCAAGATCTAGTACTAGTCGGCGTGAATGACGGAGGCAAACCAATCATCACACTCTTGGAGGAAAATTCACCGCAGGATGATATTTTAGAGGTACTTTCTAAACCCCAGTCTGAGTAATTGCCTCTTCCTCTTTTCTGGGTATCCCAAAACCTTTTTTCTTGACCAGTGCAATAAAGTCATTTAGCTCCGCAGAGCGAAGGAGAAAACTTACTAGTAAATACGTAAGGCCTCCGATGACTGCCGTCACGCCAGTTAAAAACATAAGATTAAATGTATAGCGAGTGTCTATCACAAAATGCTCAAAGTTTAGCCCTTGAATATTGCCCACAAAAGACAGCTCCTTTACCCACACTGAGCGGTCAAAAAATCTAATTATCACAAACATCACACTTCCTGAAACAAACGAAGCTATGAAAGATTTGATTATGGGAACAATCGCAAAGAGAGTTCCACCGTTTAGCTCACGACTTAAGATGTAATACATAGTGACTGCTTGGAAAATAATTCCGATGGTATATGCCGCCGCCAGTGACCAAGTGGGAAGATTCAGAAAAACGATAAAAATTACGCTCAGAATAGTACTTATAACAACACCCACTATGGACATTTTGACTGGTGTTGTGGTGTTGTGGCGTGCATAAAAAGCTCGAGACAAAAGAGCGGCAGCTGATTGAAAAGGAATACTCACGGCAAAAACCGATAAAACCAAACCCGTCTGAACAGTCGCTTCCCAGTCAAAGCGATCAGTTCCAAACAAAAGTCTCACAATGGGAATTCGAAGAACGATAAGAGTCGCTGCGACGGGAGTGACCAAAAAACTGATCTGATACAGGGTTTTTAGAAATGCTTTTTTAAACGCGTGGCGATCTTCGTCGATATTTGAAAGCGTCGGTAAAGCCGCCTTGGCCAGAGAAACTCCAAACAGCGTTACCGGCATAATTCGGACTGCATCAGCCAAACTGTAATAAGTAAGGGCTGCAGAAGCAATCAAAGACGTAAAAAACAAGTCAGTAACACGGGTGATTTGTAAAAACCCAAGCTCGAGAACTCTCGGAGCTGCAAGTCGTGCGATTTTTTTAACTTCATCGGTCAGCTTTAGCGACCACATGAACCTAAAGCCAAGCCTCCGGGCTGTTGGAAACTGGACAGCAAAGTGTAAAAACGCCCCAAACACAGCGCCCAAGGCCGGCGCCATAAGGCCCAGATCATCCGCAAAGATTATCGTAAACACAATAATCCCGACGTTGTAGAAAATTGGCGCCATTGCTGAGACAAAAAAGTGCCTCAAAGATTCCAAGATGCCAGTTAAGACATAACTTACGATGAAAAAGCCCTGAGCAATTAAAAGTACGCGAGCCAAAGAAGCAATTGTCTGATGCTCGGCATCTGTATATCCCGGAGCAAAAATTGAGTATATCGGAGCGGCAAAGACGGCAAAAACGCAAGCAAAAACAATAAATCCCACAAGTGCAAGGTTTATTATCCGCGCAGCCGTCTCGAAAGCAATATGCTTATCCTTTGCGTGAACCTTTGTAAAAACAGGAATAAAAGCCGAGGAAAAAATACCAAAAGCCAAAAGCTGAAACACCAAGTCGGGAAGCCTGAAGGATGCAAAGAAAAGCGAAAGTTCTTCCGGATCAAAAAAGTGCAAAAACAAGCGCTGGCGGACCAAACCCAAAACAGAGCTAAACATAACCATCGCCATAATCACAAAGGCTGCAGCCAAAATTGAATTTTGGGGACCGTTTAGAAAGTTTTTACCAGAGAGTAACAAGCGCTTCATTGTTTGATATTTTAACTCACTTCAAGTATACTCGTAAGAAGCTAAATTTATGCCAGTAACAAAAACAGCCAAAAGAGCACTTAGAGGATCGCGCCGAAAGGAAGCCAAAAACTCGATGATTAAAAAGAGTTTAGAGATAGCGCTTCGCATGGCCCGAAGAACCAAAAAAGAAGCAGACGTCAAAAAAGCAGTTTCTTTGGCTGATATGGCATCTAAAAAAGACGTAATCCACAAGAACCGAGCCTCGCGAATTAAAAGCTCCCTCTCCAAAATCTAGCTTCCACCACCCTCTCATCTTTGCTATAGTGAATTAACATGGCGCGTGCGAAAGCCAGTATTAATTTGTTGCCTAGAGAAGATTTCGAAAGAACTATTCTTGGCCGCATCATGAAGTGGGCCTTAACCTCATTTCGTTTCATTGTAATTGCCGTCGAGTTTGTGGTGATTGCAGGTTTTATGCTCCGTTTTTGGCTCGATGTTCAAATCAGCGACTTGGACGATGAGATTAACCAAAAAGCCGCCCTTGTGTCTTCACGTTCAAGTTTTGAACAAGAATTCCGAAGCACCCAAGACAAACTTGCCGTACACAAACAATTGACCGACAAAGCAAACCAACCAAGCGTTTACTTTGAAGAGGTGTCTCGCAATCTTCCTAGTGACACACAGCTTATTTCTTTTGCAAAAAGTGCTGATTCGCTGGAGATTATTGGTGCAACTTTAAACGAAGCTTCGATCACGGGATTTGTCAAAAATCTTGAGACCAATCCTCGTTTTACTTCCGTAAACTTGTCCTCAATATCTACTCGCGACGACAGCCCTTTAGTTGAGTTTGTACTAAAAATATCGACAATAAATACAATTTAATATGGCAAATCGTTGGCAAGAAAATTATCAGCTTTATAAAAGATATCTGCGAAGCTTGGCTGCAATGTACCAAAAGCGCCAAGATGTACATCTGTTTGTCGAACTTTTACTTTCACTGTCGGTGATTGCCATTTTTGGAGCATTTGCAATCAAGCCTACTTTAGTAACAATTTCCGACCTAAACAACCAAATTGCAGGAAAGAAAGAAACGGTTGCCCAGCTTGACGCCAAGATCCAAGCTCTCTCGGAAGCCCAAAACGTGTACCAGGAAAATTTGAGCGCAATTTTGCTTCTTAATAGTTCAGTCCCTCAAAATCCTGAGCCAGAAAAATTTATTAGACAGGTCGAAGGCTTGGCCAAGCGCAATTCCGTATTAATTTCCAGTCTTGATACCTCAAATTTGAAATTAACCTCGCATGAAATACTCACAGAAGAAGTGGACCAGTCACCCAGCGCCGAGGGTGCAGCTGTCGATTATTTTCCTGCCGCCGCCGCAAGTTTTGAGCTTGAAACAAATTTCAACGGCGTTTACGATCAATTAATCGCCTTTTTGCGTGAATTCGAAAATCTTCGAAGGCCGATGTATATCGACACTATAACTTTTCGTTCTTCCTCTGAAGAGCTAAGCCGCGAAATTGCTTTATCTATCATGGGCAGGCTGTCTTATCTACCAAATGAGTAAAAGAGAAAAAACACCACCAGTTGTAATTTTTGCAATTTTGTCAGTGATTACTGTTTTTGTTTGGGTAGGTTTTGAAACCTACAGAGCATTCACCAAAGACCCAACACCAACTGTGCCTTTAGAAGTAACCCGCGCTTTAGACCCAACTCTTGATGAAGAGCAACTGGCAGATGTGGTCAGACGGATCAATCTGACAGAAGACGAAATCGGAGACACCACACTAGTGCAACCAGAAACTCCAGAACCAACTGAAACGCCAGCACTAACCCAGACAGAAGAACCAGTTGAAACAACTGAGACCGCACTTGAATCAGGTGGTGATGAACAAGCTATACTGGAAGAACTAGATCAACTATTGGAAGAATAACATGCAAAACAAATTGAAAATTCCGTCACTTCTTGGGGTGTTTGTCTTAGTTCTTGGACTTGCCGTGGGAGTTGCCCTCATAGGCCAAAGACAGATATTTCGCCTTGGAGCATCCGCAGACTCAGCTCCACAGGATGTCAGGATTTCCAATGTTACCGACTCTTCTTTTACGGTTTCTTGGTACAGTACTAAACCAACTGTTGGATATATCAGTTGGGGTAGCACAACAGCTTTAGGGCAAAGCTCTGAGGTGTCTGGCCTTGATACTAAAACCGTTCACTCTGTCACTGTAGACGAACTTTCGGCGAGTACAAATTACTACTTTGTAATCAACTCCGGCGGTGTTGAGTTTGATAATAATGGCATAGCCTGGTCGGTTGCCACAGGGCCTACTTTGTCTGTAAACGCGACAGCGCTTTTGGCATCAGGAACAATTCGTGCAGCAGACGGCTCCCCGGCAAGCGACGTGTTGGTCTATATAAACGGGGGCGGATTAGCTCAAGTTTCTGGCGTAACCTCACAAAATGGTACCTGGACAATACCGCTGTCATCTGCCCGAAGCAGAACACTTTCTGCGTATGCAAACTTAACAGCCAACGACATCCTTGACGTGTACGTACAAGCAGGAGGTTTAGGAGTAGCTACCGCGCAAGTTCTGGTCTCTCAAACAAATCCTACTCCCGAAATAGTTTTAGGGCAGTCGTACGATTTTAGAAATGACCAGACAATAGACTCAGGAGGCTTACCAGAAGCAGATTTATCTTTGCCTGAAAACGAAGAAGAATTGGGGCCCGGTGGGCTTGATCTTTCAAGCCAAGAGACCGGGTCTTCATCGGAACGTCCTGTAACTATCGAAAGCATTGATGAGGCAGAAGAAATTGTTTATACCGACACACCAGAGTTTTTTGGCGAAGGCCCCGCTGGGTCTGTCATCACGATTACTGTTGAGTCGGATCCTGTTACTGATGAGGTGAGGGTCACTAACGGAGGTGAGTGGAGTTGGAGCCCACCCACTTCACTTCCAGATGGCGAACACACTATAACCATAAGCTGGATTGATGCTTCTGGATTTTTAAGAAAAATTACTCGTTCGTTTGTTGTTGCAGCAGCAGAGGATGAACCCGGGTTTGAATCCACTCCGTCTGGGGCTACGTCTACCCCCAAGCCAACAGCGTCACCGACGCCCACGCCCACAGCTACACCAAAAGCAACTAAGTCACCCACGCCCTCCCCAACACCGACTGCAACGATTAAGCCAACTGTAACCCCGAGCGCCACTCCCGCCCCGACACGCATAAGCATTCCTTCAACAGAATCTGGAGTGCCAGAAGCAGGTGTCGCAACCCCCACTCTTCTTTTGGCATTTGTTGGACTAGCTCTATTTATCTCTGGTATATTTATTAGTAGAAAATCATTTAACTCATGAACCCACCTGCTCAAAATTTTGATCCGCCTGTAGCTTTCCCTCAAGTTGAGTCTTTTCCAAATCCTGACATGGGGACACTGCCACCAGCCCCTACAGCCGTAACTCCAACAGATGTACCTCCAACCATCATTACTTCAACAGCTGATTCAGGGTCTCCCAAAAAGAAATTTCCTAAACAGATCGCAGCAGTACTGGGCATAGTTGTGTTGCTACTTGGTGTTGTTGCTGGAGTCGTCTTAGTCCGCAGTCAACAATTAAATAATGCTTCTGCTTGGGAGTGCTCACTGTATACTTTTGGTTTGGGCCAAGACGGCTCAGTCACGGTTCAAAATGGTTCAAGTACCAATCAACCTCAGCAAGAAGCTCAAGTCTATATAAACGACATATTAATCGAGAGATTCACAGTTCCCGCTCTTAACGCTGGAGCAGGAACAACACTGGGAAGCGTTAGTGTACCGCAAGACGAGCCTTATACTTGGAAAATTCAAGGAACACTTGATTGCCAAAACGTTGGAAGCGTAGGTGGAAACTCTGACTCGGCAATTTGTTTAAATGTTGTGGCCTACGACACACAGTGGAACGTATTAAGCGCATCTGAGCTTTCAGAACTTAACGAAGGTGATACAGTGAGATTTGCAGTTTCCGGCACTGCTACAACGGGAACCATCGACAGTGCTAGGTTTAGAATTAATAGCGGCACCCCAGTTGAAACAACAGAAAAAAAGCCGGGTAGCGAAGAGTTTTTTGTGGAGTACGAAATTCCTGCAAGCACCCAAAGCTTTAGCATTAGTGCCCAGTTGCATCACAATACGGCTGGTTGGTTTTAAGACATATGAACAATACTTTTTTACATAAAAATTTAACAACCATAATAGTCGTTGCTGCCACTGTCCTTCTAGGTGGGGTTGCGGTATTTACCGGGCTTAGGCTTTTTCAGCTTAGAAACGAGCCAGTAGCTCCAAATGCTCCCCAAAGCGAGCCTCAAGCGGCAAACGAAGGCGTCATTTTGACCATTCCTTTGGAAACTGTAAAAAGAGGCCCCGGACAGCATCTCTTGGCAACTCAAGATGTATCCCAGTATAGCGGCCTTGTTTGCGAAGTGACTGCAACTGCCCAAAACCAAGGAAGCGTACACCCAGACAACGACTTGGTAGTAGCATCGGGGGGCGGTAGCGTTGTTGTTCCGGATGTAGAAAGAGAGGCAGGCGGTGTCTTTTCAGCAAGTGGAACTCTGACTTTGGGAAGCACTGTTACCGTAACTCTTGAAATGGGTCCCGATGAGGTTTTTTCAGCAGGAATTGACGTCTCACTTGATTGTATAGTCCCCACACCAACCCCGACACCGCAAATTGTTACGCAGTCCTGTACTGATTTAGCTTTTGCGCTTTCTACTCCAACCTCCACGGCTGCAGCGACGCCTACTGCAACCCCAACGAGCACGCCTACAGCTACACCAACTGCCACATCAACTCCAAACATGACACCTGAGTATCCTTGCAACAGTAAATGTACACTGGATAGCCAGTGTCAAAAGACAGACTCAAACTATGTTTGCCATGACGAAGCAGGGCAAACAACTTGCAGGCACCGCGCATACACAAGCCAAGAAAACTGTCAGCCGCCAACAAGTACACCAACAAGTACCGCAACCACAACTGCACGCGCCACTGCAACAGCAACACCCGCTGCCTTGCCACAAGCAGGAGTTGGAACTCCAACAATTGTGGGTATTGGTGCAGGCATATTGTTACTACTGGGTGCTTTAGCTCTCGCTCTCTAAATATGTTCGATCAAGGACCGCAAGCTTCTCAAACACAAACTATCACTACGGCTCCTCAGGGTGGGAATAAAAAAAGGTGGATTATACCCGTTATTGTTCTTGCAATAACGCTGCTTGGAGTGGGAGCTGGGGTGTTTCTGACGCAACAAGGAAAAGACATTGTCCCAAGTGGCGCCACAGGTATATGCCAACACGACGAGTGTAGCCCCAATGACGCCCCCACCTGTCAAACAAATGGTGCTGGCAATACTGGCTATCAGTGCACATGCACAGCTATACTTCAGCCGGATCTGAGGGATTGTATCTACGGAGTTTATGTGTGGAGCTGTGGAAATTACAATCCGAGTGCTTGCCAACCAGCCTCTGCCACAAACCCACCCGGGCAGGAATGTTCTCCTGGGCAAGTGGACACGGGCAGCTGTGGAGGCTCTTGTGCCAGTAACCAAAGACCCATAAAGGTTTGCCAAAGCAATGGCACATGGGGCCTGACGCAATGTACCAGCGATTCAAGTTGTACTACTCAAGCCACCAATCCGCCAGGGGCTACTAATCCTCCAGCTGGAGGATGTACTGGTGGAGGAAACACACCGATGACTTGTACTGGCCCTGGAACTTTTGAAGTTCAAACCTGTAATTGTCCCAACAATTCTGGTACTAGCTACCCCGGATGTATTTGTAATGACAACTGCAGTACCCAAAACGTAACCCTAGCTTCCGGGCAATCTCAAACATTTAATGTTTCGGCCCCCGTTTGTGGAGCCGCACAAGTTGACGTTAATAACTACGGAGGAGCATGTGCGGGATCCGGCGCAGTATGTACCGCACCACCAGATGCCACAACAAGCTCTTCAGCGTCACCGACAGCTACACCTACAGACCAAATTTCAGCCCGCTGTATAAACATAATGGCATACGACACAAACTGGAGCGCTCTTTCGGCTGAGGAACTTTCTGAAATTGGCCCCGGCGACACCATCAGATTTGTGGTTGCTGGCAACACATCAAGTGGATCGTTTACCAAGGCAAGGTTTACTATAAATGGAGTCCTTCGCCAAGAGGTGTCTCAAAAGCGGCCAGGGACAGAAGAGTTTTATGATGAATACACAATTCCGGCAGACGCAACCGGACTTACCGTTGATGCTCAAATTTATCACACTGTTTTGGGTTGGTTTTAATTAATATGAATCTTAAAAAAGACTGGATAAAAATCGTTTTGATATTAGCCACCATCGTCTTGGGTGGAGTCGCTATGTTCATTGCTCTCAGGCTTTACAACCAAAGAGATCAAGCAGTTGCACCCAATGCTCCACAAAGTAATCCAGCAGCCCAGGAAACAGGTGCGTGCCAAACTTGGACTTTAACTTTCGCCTCCCCCACGAGTTCCGCCACGTCTAGCTCAACAGCATCTTCCACAGCCAGTTCAACTCCTACCCCGTCCCCGATTGATTGTGTAGAGGGAGAATTTACCGAGACCTTTGCCAGCTCAAACCTGAATCAATACAACACAGGAGGATCAGGCTCAGCGAGTGTCAGTTCGGGGCAGCTCAACATGACTGTGCAGGTACGCGACGACAACACGGGGAGCTGGGATCCAAGATACTATATCGAGGCAGAAAGACCTATAAGTGGAGCTTTTGACACATCACTTATCGTCAAGAGTCTTTCCGGGCCTAATGACTATCAAGGATCGGTACGACTCAACATAGACGATACCGGAGAAACAGGTGCCGCTCCTACGCAAGCTGTAGTCATTGCTGTCGAGAAGGGCCAAGGCACTGCACGAGACGTTGAATTTCATACAAACACGAGTTACGCAGCTGGTAATTTTGTACGCAGAAGCATTCCTGCCACAGGCGATGTCACTTTGAAAATCGAAAGAACCACAAGCGGAGCGGTAATTGGCTATTATGATGTTGGGGCAGGATTTGTAAAACTAGGCGAATATACGGGCATTACCAAACCAATGTACGTACGCCCCGCTCTCAGATCAGACGACGTTCACAATCGAAACACCCAAGCAACCGCTCAGGTTACAGGCAGCATCGACAACTGGCTTGTAAGCTGTATAACACCCACAACAACCGCAACGAGCACTGCGACCTCTACTGCTACTTCTACTTCAACCTCAACATCTACACCAAACATGACGCCTGAATATCCTTGCAATAGTGCTTGCACAAGCAACAGCCAATGCCAAAAAACTGATTCCAAATATATCTGCTATAGCCAGACGGGCAGTTGCCGACACTCGGACTACCCAGCGCAATCCAATTGTCTGCCCCCTGGAGTTACAGGAACACCAAACCCAACACTGCCTCCTGTTCCCCAGTCTGGCGTGAACTTGCCAACTGTTCTTGGAATTGGGCTTGGAGCTCTTCTAATCCTTGGGGCTTTGGGACTGCTGCTTTAAGTTATCTCCACGAGGAAATCCAATAATAACTTTTATCCCACCACTCGGGAACAAAAATCGCGCTCCAGTGTGGATAAAAATAAACAAATGCCAAAAATATTACCAGCGATGGAAGAAGAAGCCACTTTATTCTTTTTAAGAGACTCGCCAAAATGATTGCCATGAAGGGCACGGAAGGCAAATAGTGATACAAAAACATAATTCTGGGGCTAATCGCCCAAGGGGTAAAAAGAACCAAGTAGGAAAACACCAAGACTAAATAAACCACCAATCGTTTTTTAATGGCCACAAATAGCGAAAGCACGACCGACAGCCCTCCTAGCCAGAAGAAAAATGGATTGCCGTGTGCATAGATGTTAGCGACAATTCCATCTTTGTAATTTTGATAAAGGTACACGGGGCGCAGTGTCAAAGGCCAGCTCCACCAGGCTGATGTATAAGGGTGAGTGGCGTTTAGGCCCGAGTGATACCACCACATTTGTTTTTGCATTCCCCAAAACGTTTCAAGGTTATGCCCAAAGGTGAACATCGGCAAGTAACTTGCCAAGTAAATCACCGGAGGAATAAGCAAATACCAAAGCAAACTGAGCTTGATTTTGGGTCTTAGTAAAACAAACGACAGCGCAAAGACAGGCAACATCCACATCGTGCTCCACTTAGTTGCAGCCGCGAAACCTAAAAATATTGCGCTTATCAAATCGCGCTTTGCCAAAAAGTAATAATAAGAAATCAAGGCAAAAGCGACAAAATAAACATCCGCAGTGCCAATGCGCGACATGGTTAAAACAAGCCCATCAAGAGCGATAAACAAAGCGGCAAAAATAGCAATGTCGCGGCTAGCAAATAATTTTTTGGCAATTTTATAAACCATCAAAACTATTGCGACTCCCAATAGTGCCCCTGGAAGCCTCCACGCAAACGAATGTACACCCAGAACGCCCATACTTGCCGCCATAATTTCTTTCGCCAACGGCGGATGTGTCCACTCGTATGCAAAGCCCTCGGGGTGAGCACTACTCCAGTGCCAAGGCTTTGGGTCTCCCACAAGCATCTGGCGCGCCGTAAACGCATGATAAATCTCATCAAAATAATCCTGTGGGGGAAAATCCAGGCGGACCAAGCGAATAACTAGTGAAAAAAGCAAAATTCCAAAGAGCAATCGCTTTTCCCATTTAGAGTTTATTCTGTCATCTATTTCTTCTCTCTTAAGACTTTTAAAAAAATTTCTAATGCTTGCAAGTAAAAACTTTGAAGAGGGAACTAGAGTTTGGCGAATCAGATAAACAAACAAAACAAGATTGATCGCGATTACGATTTTAACAATTATGTCGGGCAGAACTTCTGCAAAATCGTCGGTTATCCACTTGTAGGAATAAAACATATTCAAAACATAAGTTATCGAAAGCCCGATATAAACGATCCATAAATTCGGCGTTATTGCCGCGGCGATGGCAAGCGGAGCCAAAGCCGGAAGCATGTGCCTCTCGTGCATACTGGTGAAAAACAAAAAATTAGTTAAAAGAAGGATTGCCAAAGCGTGATAGGGTTTAGCGGTGGTAAGTTTATTTTTGAAAACCGCAATTAAACTCACAAAACCCAAGGCTAGAACTCCAAAATTCTTAGCGCTTACAATTCCAGGCAAATCCTTCTGCCAAAAGCCACTTAGGCCCCAAAAGTTAAATGCGTTGACGCTCGTGTAAGGGTATTGCCCGAGTGTTGCCTCAAATCGGCTGTAAATGAAAGACAAGAGATTAGTAGAACCCGAAAAAGGATAAAACAACAAAATGATTGTTAGTGCAAAAACGCTTCCGAAGCCAACCATACGGGTAAACTTCCACTTCTTGTAAATCATAAGAGCCACAAGTACCGGCAACATCATTAAAGCTTGGGGTTTCACCAGCACTCCCCAACCCAAAATTGCCGCCGAGAGTGGCCACACATTAAATGACAAAATTGCCAGTAGCGTACTTAGGCTTGTCAACACATCAACTTGTCCCCAAAAAGTAGAATTGGCCAACACAGCCGGGTTAAGTAAGTATGCGGCTGAAGCCAAAATTGCAGTTTTCGGACGTGATTTTAAAACGTGATAAATAACGTAACCAACCCCAAGGTCAGCCAGTATCGCGGGCAGCTTAAACAAGACTACAGTATCCAGAAGGTTCGTTTCTTGGATTCTGGCCAATAATGCCAACACATAAATATATCCGGGGAGGTAATCACTCCAAGCCGCGTAAAACTGGCCAAAGCCAAGACTTGCCGCACGCTCGGCCCACGCAATAAACGTATTTTGATCAAGACTCAGGGTTCCGAAAGAGGCCAAGCTAAAACGTACTACAAAGCTTCCTAAAAGTAGAAGTACAATGGGGGACATGAGAAAGTTTTTGATCATTCTTTTTTTATCAACACTTTTTATATATTTCATAAGCTCTCCGGGCACAACCCCGTATGACTATTTTACCCGACTTGCTGATGCAATGCTTCATGGGCGAATCCACCTAACAACTAGCTCTCCATGGCTAAACGAATTGATCCCAATCAGTGGCTTGTATTATGTTGCTTACCCGCCAATGCCGGCGTTTCTTTCATTGCCATTTGTGGCAATCTTTAAAAGCCTTTGGCAGCAGCAGTTTCTGGCTCACATCCTTGGAGCAGGCATTGTATGCGTAAATGCTGCTCTGGCATTTAGCATTCGCAAAAACAGAACTATCGCTCTTTGGGTAGGTCTTTTGGCTGGCTTTGGAACAGTCATTTGGTTTTTAAGCTCGGTTGGGTCTTCTTGGTATCTGGGCCAGCTTTCGGCAGCATTTTTTCTTTCGTTGGCACTTTACGAGTCGTTCGCCAAAAAACGTCCAATTCTTGTGGGCTTGTTACTTGGTGCGGCATATTTATCTCGTATCCATACGATTTTGTCGGTTGTATTTTTTATACATCTTTTTCGGGCAGAATTTAAAAAGATTTTTCTGTTTCTTTTGGGCATACTTCCTGCACTCGCCATAAACGCACTTTATAATTTTGCTCGCTTTGGAGTTTTGTGGGACAAAGGTTATGTCCTTATTCCCGGAGTTCTTGAGGAGCCTTGGTACAAACTTGGAATAATTCATCCAAGTTATATTGTTCGGCATTTAAAAGTAATCTTCTTGTCTCTTCCAGTTTTTCAAGAAAAGTTCCCCTTCATTCTTCCCTCTTGGGGAGGGCTTGCTATCTGGGTTACGTCCCCTGCTTTGTTTGTGGCTATATTGGCGCCTTTTAATAAACCTGTTATAAAAATGGCCGTACTTTCCGGAGGATTAATCGCAGCCCCAATACTTATGCACGGAACTACTGGTTTCGCTCAATTTGGCTATAGATTCTTAGTTGATCTCATTCCCTTCATTTTTTTACTTATCATGCATGCCCTGCCGGAAAAGCTTAAATGGTGGCACTGGGCACTTTTATTTTTTAGTATTCTAGTTAATGCGTGGGGAGTGATCGTGATTAACAAACTCGGTTTAGCAGGATAGCAATTGCTAAGGCGCACCTTCTGTCCTAAAATACTTTCCACGATGGCCAGTAACGCTGAACGTCCAGTGTGCGAGTATGGAGATGTAATCATTCGCGATTTTAAGCTTGAGGGCATGGTCGCGGCAGATCACAAGAGGGTCAATGTTATTATGCCAAGCGATTCCTCCGGAGTCGTTCATGCGGAGTCTATTACAAAAATAGTACGAGACCACCTAGATTACAGGGAGAACTCATCGGCAAGAATAGACCAAGCTAGACACGAAGCTAGGCTGAGGCCAGAAATAGGCCGTGAGTACTTAGAAATGTGTGCTGCGACAGAAGCATACTGGAGCAGCCCAGAACCTGCTCCTGTTCTTTTACTCCCTTGCATCGCTTTAAGTGCGGATACGGTAGGCTTGACGGAAATCGAATCTGACACTGAAGGGGTACTTGCCGACTTGGCTGGCCAAAGGCGTAACGTCTTGATGGCAATGCTGATGGTTCGCAGTGTGACCGCTCAAACAGGCGCACTTTTAGGAGGAGACTTCGCGGCAGACGTGCCATTAACAGACCTGGAAGAACAGCATACGGCCTTAGGTGAAGCAATCGAAAGTGCTATTCGCGACTTAAAGAACAGTATCCCAAACCGGCAGGCGTTAGACGTGGTGACAAGCGAAATAAACGCATCCGTAGCCGGAGCAAAATTTATACACGGTATATCTCCGTTTGACACCACTCAAATAATTGAACTGGGGCAGGGAAATCTAAATTTGGCACGGCCTACGCCAAGCGACATTTCGCTCGCAGCCAGCATTGATAGATTGGCTATCCCCTCAAATACTAACCTGCGCTCTTTGGTTATACTGACTGCATCTGAAGCTGCACTCCAGCTTGCATATAATATCGATAGTACCCCACCTCCAAACATCGCCAAAATTTCTTCTGCAGTTAAAGCCATTAACGTCCTTCTGCCAGCGAACCCAGAATCTTCGAACACAAAGGAGATCTTAGAAGCAATGCCGGGTCAGTTTCCTATGGTTGAGCGGTTTGCTTCCACTTGTTTTTCCAAAAAAAGAGGCCTTTTTGGATAGTCTTCATCTTGACTTGAATATAGTATATAATGACTAAAGTGGACAATCAGAATCCTCAAAATAACCCTCCTCAGGGCGAAACGCCCAAGCCCACTGGCCCTAAAATTTTAATAGTCGAAGACGACACAACTCTTTCAAAGATGTATGCAATGAAGTTTCAAAGTGAAGGCTTTGAAGTACTAATCGCCAACGACGGGGCTCGCGGATTGGCACTTGCCGCAGAGGCCAACCCTGCTCTTATACTTCTGGACATGATGCTTCCAAAATACTCGGGCATTGAATTTTTAGAGCAACTGCAACAGCATTCTCAGCCCATAAAGATTCCGATTATTGCTTTGTCTAATTTAACTGAAAAGCAAGAAGCGGATCGTGCGCTTCAGCTTGGAGTCAAAGAATATTTAGCTAAAGCAATGAATACTCCGGAGGATGTGGTGAAAAAAGTAAAGCAGTATCTAGGTATGGCTCAGTCTCCTACTACCCCTTCTACCCAAGCGTGAACTTCTTCCCAGTTGCCACTTCTGGGGACAAATACATAAAGGCCTTTGTAATCCGTTGAGTAAGGAGGATTAAAAAGAAGTTCTTCAGGAATTACTTGGGAAACCATGTTTCCACGCGCATCAACCAACATACGAACCACCTGTGAAAGCTCTTGGTCAGACAAATCAGTTTCCGTAATCTCTTTAAATGTTTTCCAAAGAGTAAGTAGCTTTGTTGGCGAGAGCAAAACTTGAGGCGTCACAACAGTGTCTTTGATAGCTACGATTATTTTTTGCTGTCGGGCCGCACGAGCCAAGTCGTTGCCTTCAGTCGGATCCGTAGAATGCCGAGACCTGGCAAACTTTAAAGCGGTTTGCCCGTCCATTAGCTGTACTCCCGCATCAAAAGCCACAGTTTCGTATCGACACAAAAATTCAGGATCTCCCCCGCAATCGTCGTCCTCGCGGCCGACAATTGGAAAGCGCGCATCAACAAATGCTCGCTCTACATTAACTTTCACCCCTCCCAAAACGTCAACCACTTTTACAAAGCCTTCAAAATTAATTCCTAACGCGTAGTGAATTGGAAGTCCGGTAACTTCTTCGACTACAGATTTTGCTAAAATTATTCCCCCGCCTGACGCCTTTTTGTTTCCAATTAAATATGCGCCATTTATCTTGTCGTCCAAATTAACGACCCAAATGTCGCGCGGAATAGATATTAAAGAAACTTTGCCGTCTTGTCGGTTTATCGAAGCTACGATCATCGTGTCCGTAACAAACGGATTTTTTTCTCCATCCCCTGCAATTCCCAAAAGAAGAATATTGGTTTTGTTGTCTGTTTGTTCCACCAAACCAGCTTGTGGCAATAAAAATACCCGAGCCATGGATAAATAGTTCCCAAGTGCTGTTGGAGCCAAAATGCTTTTAAGTAAAACAAACATGCCCCATAGAACCAATATCACACTAGCAAGTAGTGTTAAACGCACAAACCATAAGTGGCGCGACAAGAGTCGTCTTTTTATTTTCCCCAAGGTACCTCGTAGCTTCATGCTAGAATATTATACCAATGAATTCGCTCTCTGACCTAAATCCCGACCAACTTCGCGCGGTAACCAGTACCGCAAGTAAGCTTCTTGTCTTGGCCGGAGCTGGATCTGGTAAAACACGAGTCTTAACCCATCGGGCCGCGTGGTTTATCGGTGAGCAAAAAATTCGTTCTTCAAATATTTTGCTTCTCACTTTTACAAATAAAGCAGCTAATGAAATGAAAGAGCGGATTTTTGAGCTTTTAGGGGATGTGCCTTCATATTCCGGAACGTTCCACAGCTTTTGTGTAAAACTACTTCGAATTGATGGTGAAAAGATAGGGATCTCAAAAGACTTCGTAATTTATGATGAAGAAGACCGCAAAGACGTTGTTCGCGATATTTTGGTGGACAAAAACCTTTCTACCGATACTCACAATCCGGCCGCATTGGCTGCGGCCATTAGCGATCTTAAAAACAACATGATTTCAGCCGTTGAGTACGGGGGAATGGCACAAGGAGAGAGCCAGGAGAAAATATTCTCCATCTACACAGCTTATGAAAAATACCTAAAAGACGCCAGTGCTTTAGATTTTGATGATCTTTTGACTCGCGCAGTTGATTTACTTTCAAGCGATGCTCCGACACTCGCAAGCTGGCAAGCTCGCATTACGCATACTTTGGTAGACGAATGGCAAGACACCAACAAAGTGCAATATACGCTGGCAAAACTTCTAACCGGTAAAGACGGAAGCTTGACTGCTGTAGGGGATGCTTCCCAGTCAATTTATTCTTGGCGAGGAGCTGACTATCGAAATATTAACTATCTTAAAAGAGACTATCCAGACATTGAAGTAATTAACCTTGAGCAAAATTATCGCTCAACGGCAACAATACTCGACGCCGCAAACGCAATAATCCAAAAAAATACGTCTCACCCAATCCTTTCATTGTGGACCGATAACCCCAAAGGTGAGCGGATCAAGCTCTACAAGGCGGTAGATGGAACCGAAGAAGCAAAATATGTGGTTTCGAAAATTTCTGAGCTTGTACGTACTGGCTACAGTTTTTCTGACATTGCGATTTTGTATAGAACCAATGCCCAATCGCGCGTTCTTGAAGAGGCCATGCTTCACGGAGGGTTTCCCTATGTTCTAATCGGCGGCACCAGATTTTACGATAGAACTGAGGTTAAAGACATAATTGCTTATCTTAGGCTAATCGCCAACCCCCGCGACAGCGTTTCCACAAAACGCGCCTTAAAAATTGGCAAAAAAAGATATGAACAATTTATGGAGCTCAAAGATGAAATTGGTAATTTTAACGACAAAACAACTATTTCTCTGCTCGACGCGGTTTTACAAAAGACAAACTACACCAAAAAATACGAGCGAGAAACAGAGGAAAATTTAGCAAAATTGGAAAACATCAAAGAGCTTCGCTCGGTCGCAACAGAATTTCCCAATCTGACAGAATTTCTGGAGCAAGTTGCTCTTGTGGAAGCTGAGCAGCAAGCAATTGGCACACTTAACTACGCCAAAGCCGATCCATCAGCCAAAATTACACTAATGACACTTCATGCGGCCAAAGGCTTGGAGTTCCCGGTTGTGTTTATTGTAGGCATGGAAGAGGGGCTTTTCCCCCACTCGCGGTCTTTGTGGGACAGTGAACAACTTGAAGAAGAACGCAGACTTGCCTATGTGGGCGTCACTCGAGCTAAAGATCTGTTGTACCTAACTTACGCAGATAGGCGTTTATATTTTGGGCAAAGAAGCGCCAATCCGCCATCAAGATTTTTAATAGACATACCGGAGGCGATCTTGGATTCATCAGAAAAATTGTCCCAACCCAAACGCGAATATGTATTCGATGATGTAAATTGGTAATATGACTACTCATCCACTCCAAAGCCAACCTTGGGCAGACTTCAGACGAGCTTGGGGTAATGAAGTTGTTAAAACTGATTTTGGGTATCTCACACTCCACCTCATTCCCCTTCTGAATAAAAAAATTGGCATGTTCATTAAGGGACCAATCCCCACTAAAGCAATGCTTAACGAACTTAAACAAATTGCTCGTGAGCACAATTTAATTTTCATAAAACTTGAACCCAATGTTAGAAAATCAGAAAAGCTAGTTTCTTTAATGAACGAAAACGGGGCCGTGCCAGGCAAAACTTTATTTACACCAACCACTTTTTGGATTGATTTAACAAAGTCCGAAGAGGAACTACTTAAAAGCTTTCATCAAAAGACTCGTTACAATATTAAGTATGCTCAAAAAAAGGGCGTGGAAGTAGTGGAGGACAACTCCGATAAAGCTTTCAGCAGCTACATCAAGCTGATGCGCGAAACCGTGCAACGACAGGGCTTTTATGCACATTCTGCTCGCTACCACAGGCTTATGTGGGAACACCTAAGAAAAACCGATGTTGCCCACTTGTTGATTGCAAAAAAAGGTAAAAAAATTCTTACCTCTTGGATACTTTTTAAATCCAATGACGCACTTTATTACCCGTATGGTGCAAGTAGCAATAAAAATCAAAACCTTCAGGCCAACTCTCTTATGATGTGGGAAGCCATAAAATTTGGCAAAAAGCACGGGCTTAAATACTTTGATTTATGGGGGAGAGAAGAAGGTAAGGGATTCACTAAATTTAAAGAGGGCTTTAACCCAGAAGTTGTAGAATTTTTGGGTACTTGGGATTTGGTTACCTCACCACTATACTGGCCTTATCGTGTTGCAGAAGCTTTAAGATGGCGACTATTGAAACTCAAAGCAAGGTTTTCAAAACCAACATTTTAGCTACTCGGTGAAAACCTGAAGCTTTCATCAAACCTAAATACCACCATCTTTAAAGTGTCGGTTTCATTGGGCTGATTCGCCCAGTACCACCGAAGTACGAATTCTGGATCCCGCGCCATCAACTTGTCACTACCAAATTTGCAGACATACGGAGCCTGCGATGTATCGACATTTTGGAAGCTTTCGTGATAAACCCCAGTGTGAATTACACTGCCGTCTTGGTCGATAAGAGCAAGGAGATCACCCTCCCGAACTTCGGCGAGAGGAGTAAAGCTATCGTCATTGTAATTTCCTGTGTCAAACACTGGTACTCCAAACATGTCCAGAAAGCTCCTCATTTCTGGGTTATCCACCCAAATGTTAGACTCTGCGCCCAGTTCACCAATACCTGTAACCTGCTCCAAAGCAAAAGAATGACAATTGAAGTTTGGGTTTAAATCATCGTTTATGACAATTTCAAACTCTGTAGGCTGATAACCAGAATCCAAGATCGGCAAATCTTTCCGAATTATTGGTATGTCCAGATTTCGCTCTTCTCCGGAAACTAGTCGAGTCTCAAGCCGAAGAAAATTTTCTTCTAGAGAATACTCGCATTCAGAATAGGGTGGTGGATGTATTTCTTGCTGAGCTGTTTTAGCATTGTCTATCGACTGTGCCAAATTTACTGCTGCATCGCCAACTGGGCCTGCAGTCACTAGGGCTCCAACAGCTGAAACAGCACCTCTTAAAAAATCTCTTCTCGACATTGCAGCATTAGGTTTACTTATGTCTGGATTATCTTCAGCCATACAATCAATTATACTTGCACTATGGACATTCGCCAAAGCCGTGAATATGCTAGCAAAGAAATAATTTTAACCCACAAAATAAAAAGTAATGGTCCAAATCGAAGCAAATACCGTGTACCACAATTCGCCTATGCCGATACGTTTTGTTCTAATAAAATAACCGAGTCCGAAAATTCCAGCCAACAAGAGTAAAAACAAAATCCAACCTCCATATGTGACGCTGGTAGCATGGAAGAACAAAGCGAGCCATGTCAAAAGGACATAAAGATGCACCAATACGTTGTGTATTTTTGGGTGATTTATTAAAGTGAATATCAAAATCAACATCGAAAATATATTTCCAATAATAAAAATAAACAAAACTGACTGGTTGATAAAACTGACATTAAAAGTAAAGTGGATAATTTGGAACAAAGGAAAGGATATTACTCCAACAAAATAAAGCCGCCTATAGCTGGGGTAATTTATTAATTTACTATACCCGAACTTATTTAAATCAATTTTAGCTATAATTGTAGGTATTACCAGAAAAGCCCATACGCACAAAACAGAAATGAAGCCCGACAAAATTATTATACTCACACTAAATTTTAAAACATATGAGAGACCTAAGACAGACTGAAAAATACGCTAACTATCTAAAAAGAATTGGCTGGATTGTCGAGGAACATCACGGCGTTTTTTATTTCATCAAAAAGGTTTTCTTCTTCTCTATCATTAAAATCCAAAGGCCAATAAAAATCGATTTAGAATTTATTAGAAAAATGGCCAAAAAATATCGCGCGTTTCAGATTTTTATTGAGCCAAATTCTAGCAAAGAAACAAAAAGACTACTGGCCTTGGGTTTCAAAACCGCTTCTCCATCCTTACCTAGTAAAACCATTATTCTTGATTTAAATCTTTCAGAAGAAAAGCTTCTTGCCCAAATGCATCCAAAAACTCGCTATAACATCAAGCTTGCTGCCAAGCGTGGAATCAACATAGTTCACTCAGATAAAGTAGAAGAATTTGCTGACTTTTGGCAAAAAAATCGTAAAGGAGCTCTTCCTCAAAAAAGATTCATCATAAATATTTTTAAGGCTTTTGACGATCAGGCTGTGATTATTGAAGCCAAGTACAAAAGTGAATTGGTTGCCGCAGTTTTGCTACTTATTGCGAGTAAAACCGCTTACTATATGTATGCAGCTGCCAACACGCAGGGCAAAAAACTTTTTGCGCCAACTCTCGCTACTTGGGAAGCAATTACACTCGCCAAAAAAATGGGTGCTACCGAGTTTGATTTTGAAGGCGTTTTTGACGAGCGCTTCCCATTGCCTTCCTGGGAAGGCTTTTCTAAATTTAAAAAAACGTTTGGCGGGCGAGAGCTCAGCTTTCCTGGCGCCTACAGAAGTTTTTATATTCGCAAAACTCGCAAAAAGGATGAGCTGAGCAGCTAAAATTACTGCTTTCAATCTCACGCCGTATCTCAAAAACCTCATCAACAACTTGCTTGATTTGATCCATGGAGCGAGTAGTTGAAATTTTTGTATTCTCATCCAAAAACCATAGTGTAAGTTTTATGTTTTCAAGTTTGCCTACAAAAGGCGGCTCAGAAATCTTGACTGCTGCCAAAGCATACAGACTAAGCTGCAAGTTCTTGTCGACCTCCTTTTGAGTCGGGATACGGGCACCGGTTTTGTAATCAATAATTTCAATTCCCCCAGAAGTCTTGTCCACCCTATCCATTACCCCACCGATTTTTAAAGGTGCCTCGCCGAGCACTTCCAAAGGAATTGTGAAAGGGCGCTCAAGAAGAACGGGTAAAGGCCTGTCTTTTTCAGATTTATAAAAAGATCTAAGCATATCTTGAGCTTTTTGAAAAGATTGCCTCTCGTGCGCCCGGCTTATAAATCCATCGTCAATCCAATTGGAAGAGAGAAAATTTTGCAAATTTTTAAGTGATGCTTTTTGCCCAGAAATTAAGCTTTCGTGATACGCCTTTATTGCTTTGTGGACCGAGCTTCCCAAAGAAAGCGCGCTACTGGCAGCTGTGGGAACACCAAGAATATATCGCAATTTATAGTGAAGTGGGCAAAGCTTAAATGCTTCAATTTGCGAATAAGAAAGATAGTGAATGTGCAGTTTTTGGTGAGTGTCAGCGCGTGAGGGGGAAAGGGTTGGTGAAAAACTGGCTAAATCAGCCTTCTGTTCCTTTGTGTTCTCCTCTTCACTTTTTAAAACATCTTCACCGAGCGCTTCAAAAATAAAAGGAGAAAACTTTTTTGGGCGGCTTAGAGTCTCGCCGTAAAAATCTGAAGCCATAAAGAATAAATGGTCGCGGGCACGCGTCATACCGACATAAAACAAGCGGCGCTCCTCCTCAAGATGGACATCCCCTTCAGGCAAAATTTCCTTTAGTATTCCGTCTGGCAAAGGAATTGCATCGTGCCTTCCCACACTCGGGAAGCGAAGAGAAACTAAGTTAACCAAAAAAACCACAGGAAACTCCAAGCCTTTCGAGGAATGAATTGTTAGAATGTTTACTGCATTTTGGGTCGTCCAGTCTTCCTCGGCTGCCCGTGGAGACTCGCCCATTTCGCTCGCGAGTTCAATCCAATCAACCACTTCAAAAACAGTGGCTCCGGCGTGATTGGCTTCGTAATTTTTAATGCGCTCAAACAATAGCCCAATGTTGGCAGTGCGCTTTTGCCGTTCTTCTGTATCTGGCTCAATATACTTTTGCATGATGTCCATATGAGTCAAAAAATCGTAAAGAATTTTGCCCGAGGAAGTGGCCTTTAAATTTACCTGTTGGCTATTTATAATCTCTCGAAGTTTAGTCAAGATCACTTCTGAGCTTTCTTCTAACTCAAGATCGTGGGAACTTTCCAGAACCTCAAACAAAGTTTTATTTTTTCGTTTGGCATAGGTTGTCATTTTGATTAAATCAGATGGTATAACTGAAATCTCTGGCATCGACAAAACCTGATACATCGCGGCACTATCGTTTTGGTCGGTAAGAATTTTAAGATACGAAATCATCTCCACCACCTCGGGTTGAAGAAACAGTTTTTCGGGCCCCAGAAATTGAAAAGGCACATTGTGATATTTGAGTGAACTTATAAACGGATCTGCGTGGGCATTAGCGCGAACCAATATTGCAAAATCGCTCCATGCCAGTTTGTGTTTATCTGCCAACTTTTTAATCGTTTGAGTAACCGCCTCTGCTTCATCGGCAACTTTTTTTCTATGAATAAACCGAATGCTACTTTTGCCCTTTCTTTGAGAAACTAGTTTTTTATTTATTCCCTCACGAGACTCCAGCCGATCTGGGTCGTTGTGTTTTATGAGCCTATAAGAAGCATCCAAAATTGTTTGGTTGCTACGATAATTTTTTGTTAAAACTGCCAATTTTGAATTGGGAAATTTTTTCCTAAACTGCAAAACATTTGATACCGATGCTCCACGAAAACGGTAAATACTTTGGTCATCGTCCGCCACTGCGGTGATATTGGCGCGCTCTCCCGCAAGCATCAGGGCAAGCTCAAACTGAGAATAATTTGTATCCTGAAATTCGTCCACCATAATGTACTTATATTTTTTTTGATACTCTTTTAGGATATTCGGGCGCTTTTTAAACAAGTCGAGCGTTTTAACAATTAAATCGCCAAAATCAAAAAAACCTGCATGGGCTTTCAACTCTTCATATTTTGCGTATGCATTTGAAAGCTCTTGCCATTTCTTCTTTTCAATTGCATCCATTTTCCTTTGCTTATTAACCCAATTTTTATAATCCCTCGGAGTAATATTTTCATCTTGAAGGCGGCTAAAGTGCGTCACCATTCCTTCGACAAATTTCGTTGGATTTCCTACGGGGCGAAAATAATCTAAATCAAATTCATACATATTTTTTCGGAAAAACTGAATCGTTTCAGCGCGGCTCAGAAGTGAATAGTCTGTCGTTAATCCAATAGCCAGCACTTCATCTCGCAAGACGCGATCACAAAAACCATGGAATGTTGAGATCTGCATCTCGGTGTACCCATAAGGCATAGCCACATCGACTCGCTCCTGCATTTCGGCTGCTGCTTTTTCTGTGAAAGTTAAGGCCAACACCTCGGACGGTTTTGCAGCACCAGTTTTGATTAAGCGCAAAATTCTCTCTGTTATTACTGTAGTTTTTCCAGTCCCCGCTCCAGCAATAATAAGCAGCGGCCCCCGACCGTGCTTTACAGCTGACAGTTGTTCTTTGTTTAGCTTTTTAGCGACCATCATCGATTTGAGTAGGCGGCTCTGGGGTAGTCAGATTCACGCTTGCAACTTTTTGTCCAAGTTTTCCAAAAGTATTTACCACATTACCCATTGCGTTATTGGCATTTACAACATGCTTTTGTAATACCGACAAGCTCTCGTCCACTTTTTCGTAGTCTTTTCTAATTGCTCGGATTGCTCCTAAAACCTCTTTTGCTTTAAGACTCACAGCTTGGCCTTCAAAACTCATAAGAATCGCTCGCATGTATGCGTAAAAAGTCGTAGGGGAAACGGGAAGTATTCTCTTTTTGCTAGCGTAATCAAAGAGGTCTGCGTTGTTGACTATTTCGTAGTACACCGCCTCGGACGGAATATACATTAGTGCATAGTCAATCGTCCCTTCGTCGGCCAAAATATACTTTCGGCCGATGTCGTCTATGTGTTTTTTAACATCTCTTTCAAAATCACGAAGCACACGAGCGCGTTCGGCCTCATCAGGAGTTGCCATAAGTTTTCTAAAATTTTCCATTGGGAACTTTGAATCAATTGGCACAATCCCAGCTGAAGTCTTAATTGCAGCGTCGACCTTTTCACCTGATTTAAAAGCGTACTGCAAGTGAAATGAATTTTTAGGGAGCATCTGTCCCAAAAGCTCTTTTAAAATGTGTTCGCCCATGTTCCCTCGAAGTTTAGGACTTTGCAAAAATTCCTGGAGCTCTTTCATGCCGCGTCCTATTTCGTTCATTTCGCCTAAATTTTTTTGAACCTGCGAAATGACCCGCGCCGCGGAGTCTAGTCTTTGATTGATGTCGCTTGAGTTTCTCTGCAGCGACTCAAGCATCATCTGTCTATCTTTTACTGAAGTGTCTTGGAGCATCGAGAAAATTTTAAGCATGTCGCCTGAGGGTTTTAGTTTATAGTTGATAAAATACAAAACTACCAAAAACCCCACTACAATTACTGCTATTATTAGAAGTACATCCACATGCCCATTGTATCAGACAAGATAAAATCTAAAGTCAAGCGTAGGAGGGAAAAAAAGATCGCTTACAAAAGCCGCCTGCCTTTAACTCTGGTTACTGCAGCCATTTGGGGAATACTCATATCAGTTGTGCTTTTTTTAGATCCCTCGCGAAGCTGGGCTCTGGAGATATTTTTGATTAGCTTATACTTGTGTTTGCTTTTAACCATTTCACTTTTTACCAAGAAGGTTTGGCAAGGGCTTCTGTGGGCTTCGGCAACTACCTTGTTTCTTGTCTTAAGATACGTTGGTATTGGAAATCTGTTTAATTTTTTTCTTATCATTGGAGTGGTGTTGGTCGTAGAATTTCGTCTTTTAAAGCGACCTTGACTGGCTGTGGTCGTATTTATATACTGGTTTAGTTGACTAAACATGCGATCTTCAAATAATAAAATCAACAAATTACTCAAACGGCAAATCGACGATCTGTTTTTAAAGACAATACTGGATCTTAAAAATCCTGTCGAAACGGAGGATTTTGTTAATGATTTTTTAACTGAGTCGGAGCGAGACGTTTTGGCAAAACGGCTGGGGGTTGCCTATTGGCTTAAAAAGGGCAGAAGCTACGCTAACATAAAAGAGAACCTCAAGGTAAGTAGTGCAACAATCTCTAGTGTTCAAGGTATTTTAAAGCACAAAGGTGTTGAAAATGCGCTTAAAAAAATGGAGGCTGAGGAATGGGCTTCCCAGTGGACCGAGAAGATTAAAAAGTTTGTACGTAAATAGGATTTCTTCATTAGGTTTGGGGGTACGACGCTTCGTGTTAAAATAGTCCAGATGGCCAATAAATTTTATATAACAACTGCAATTGACTACACAAATGACGTAGTTCATATAGGCCACTCCTACCAAAAAATATTGGCGGATGCCCTCGCTCGTTACCATCGTTCTGTTGGCGATAACACCTTTTTTTTGACAGGAACTGATGAACATGGGCAAAAGGTAGAAAAAAGCGCAAAAGACAAAAATATTGACCCTAAAAAGTTTGTAGACGAGATTGCCAGCAAAGATCGTGAACAATGGGAACAGTTAAACATTTCATTCGATAGATTTATAAGAACCACAGACGAAGATCACATAAAAGTAGCTCAGGATTTTTTTTCAAAAGCTAAAGAGAACGGCGATATCTATTTAGACAAATATGAAGGTCTGTATTGCGAGGGATGTGAGGCATATTATGAAGAAAAAGATCTGATCGACGGGAAATGCCCTTTTCACCCAAACAAGGAAATACAAAAAATTTCCGAGGAGAATTATTTTTTTAGACTCTCGAAATATCAAGATTTTTTAAAGGACTACATTTCCAAGCACCCAGAGTTTGTCCAGCCTGAGAACCGTCGAAATGAAATATTGGCATTTATTAACTCCGGACTTAAAGACTTTTCCGTAAGTCGACAGAATGTCTCTTGGGGTATTCCTGTTCCCGGTGACGATAACCACACAATCTATGTGTGGTTTGATGCACTCATTAACTATTACACTTACGGAGAACAAGTTAACGCTTGGCCTGCAGACGTTCATGTACTTGGCAAGGACAATCAACGCTTCCATGCGATTTATTGGCCTGCGATGCTTCAATCGGTCGGCTTACCACTGCCAAAAACTATATTGGTTCACGATTTTTTTAGTCTCAACGGTCAAAAAATTAGCAAGTCACTTGGCAATGTAATTCTTCCAAGCGATCTAGTAAAACAATTCGGTACAGACGGTGTGCGATACTTTTTTTTGAGACATGGTCCGATCGTAGACGATGTAGACATAACTATTGAAAAAATTGCCGATTCTTATAATGCAGATTTGGCCAATGGATTGGGCAATTTAGTTTCTCGTATTGCGGCATTATGCGAAAAATCAACATTTACTTTTCCGCTTAAGGAATCTAAAAGCGATCATCACGTAAATCATGCCATGGATCGCTTTCGCCCAGACGAAGCGCTTGAAACAATTTGGGGACACATAAAACACACTGATCAGTATTTATCTGAAAGTACGCCTTGGAAAAAAGAGGGAGATGAATTGTTTGAAATTCTCTCTACTGTAGTTGACGAAGTGCGGCTAATCGGCTCACTTCTTGTTCCGTTTCTTCCGACCACTGCCGAAAAAATTCGTCGTCAATTTGACGAAACAAAGATTAAATCACAAGAGCCACTTTTCCCCCGTATTACATAAAATGAAAAAATTCATCCGCAGCCACTACCGCTTTTTCTATAGACTACTAGAAATTCTTCCTGGCCTTTTTTCTTGGAACTTGATCCTTTTTCCCTACTGGGGCATTTTTGTAATGCCGAACGCCGTCGCTTATTTCGTACTTTTATTTAACATTTATTGGTTTTACCAATCTTTTCAAATCGCAATTAGCGCCACACTGTCGCATTTTAGAATGCAGGCCGCTATGAAATATGATTGGGTGGAGGATCTTAAGAGTTTTCCCGACTGGCAGAAAGTACATCACGTAGTCCTTATTCCAACCTACAAAGAGCCCTTACATGTTCTGGCACGCACCATCGAATCACTGGCAAAACAAACTCTTCCTCTAAAACAAATTACTGTAGTTCTGGCCATGGAAGCTCGAGAGCCGGAAAGCGATCGACAAGTAAAAGTAGATGCTCTTAAGAAAAAATATGGAGCAGGTTTTGGGAACTTTTTGGTCACAGTCCACACGCTAAAACCAGGAGAAATAATTGGCAAATCATCCAACGAACGCCATGCGGCCATTGAGGTCAAAAAACAATTGGTTGACGACGGTGAGTATGACATAAATTACATGACAGCAACGAGCTGTGATGCTGACCATGTTTATCACCAAAACCACTTTGCATCTCTTACTTTTAAGTTTCTTGATAACCCCAAACGCTACAATTTCTTCTGGCAACCGGCAGTCATGTTTTACAACAACATTTGGGAGTTGCCCGCCATAACTCGCGTTCCTGCGACGTTAAGCTCTATTTGGAATTTGTCACAATTGCCTCGCCGAGACAGGCTTATTAACGCACAAAATTATACTTTGTCATATAAATTACTTGATGAAGTTGACTACTGGGACCCTGATAAAATTCCTGAAGATTGGGGCATTTTCTTTAAAGCCTTTTATGCCAAAAAGGGTGGAATCGAAGTTGAGCCAATTTATCTGCCTCTTAGTGCTGATGCTGTGCAGTCTACTACGCTACTTAAAACTCTTAAAAGTCAATATCAGCAACAAAAACGCTGGGCGTGGGGAGTCTCAGACGATCCTTGGATTATCAAAAATTATCTTTTTGTGCCCGGAGTGCCTTTTGTCGACAAGACCACTCGTCTTTTCTCGGTAATCTGGCAACATTTTATGTGGCCGGTGAATTGGTTTATTGTCACTGTCGGACTAACGCTTCCAACAATCATCAATCCCGCATTTGGCCGCACGACTTTGGGCTACACAGTTCCAAAAATTTCTTCGTTCGTTCTTACTCTAGCTCTTGCTTTCCTAATAGTAATGCTTGTTTTGGATAGAATTTATAAACCCAAAAGACCCAAGAACTTTCCTCTTTGGCGAGCAATGTTAACTCCTTTTGAGTTTATCCTCATGCCTTTTGCAGGTTTCGTTTTTGGGGCCCTTCCCGGCCTTGATGCTCACACGCGCCTTATGCTTGGAAAATACATTGAGTACAGAGTAACTGAAAAGGTTTAATTGAATAATTGCTTCAGATGCCGCTATACTTAAAAATAATGCGGCACGCCTTCCACGAACCCAAGTGGCTACAGAAGATCCATGCTCCTTCGTGGGTGGTTTTAATCCTAGCCATTATTTTTATCTTTCGCATTCCCTCTTTCTTTGAACCTTTTTATTACGGCGATGAGATGATTTACCTGAACCTTGGCGAAGCTACCAAGCGGGGAATGGTTTTATATCGTGACATTCACGACAACAAGCCTCCGCTTTTATATTTAACCGCGGCTGTTGCTGGAAACGTGTTTTGGTTTCGAGCAATTTTGGCTGGATGGATGATGCTGACCACAGTTGCTTTTTGGCGACTATGCACGGCTCTATTTATCAAAAATCAATGGATTGTTAAGTCTTCAGTCGTAGCTTTTGCAATACTCACCACACTACCTCTTTTAGAAGGCCAATGCGCCAACGCAGAGCTATTCATGATTGGCCCGACGATTTTGGCCTTTTATGTACTTCTGACAAAAAAACTTAACGCAATCAATTTGTTTGCAGCCGGACTGTTGCTGTCCGTAAGCACACTTTTCAAAGTACCTGCAGCTTTTGATATTGGAGCAATTATCTTTTTGTGGTTAGTTACTATTAAACTAAGACGCAAAGATCTAACCAACTTCGTGCGCCAGAATTTGCTTTTGGTTGCTGGTTATCTACTTCCAATTCTTGTTAGTTTAGTTTGGTACTATTCACGCGGCGCGATCAGCGAGTACCTTATTGCTGCATATTTACAAAATTTCGGTTATTTATCTTCATGGAGAGCCGGTGGCGCAGCCGAGCCTTTCCTTGTTAAAAACGGCCCACTTCTGCTTCGTGGGGCGGTTTTGCTTGTAGGGCTTGGGGTCATGTGGTTTTTCAGAAACAAACTTACTCGACAATTTATGTTCGTGGTTGGCTGGTTCTTGTTCGCACTTTTCGCGGCGACTTTGTCTGAAAGACCATATCCTCACTATCTGATCCAGGTAGTTCCTGCGGTCAGCATACTTGTGGGCATGCTACTTGCGTCGCGATCGGTTCAACAGTCACTCGTAGTTGTACCGCTGTTTGTGTTAGTGATAGCCGTAATTCGTTTTCAATTTTGGTATTACCCAAGCGCCCCATATTACGAGAGGTTTGTGTCATACGCGTTAGGGGAGAGCACGCACGAGGAATACTTTAACTCTTTTGACGCAGCAACAACTAGAAACTACGAAATCGCTAAGTTTATAGTTACCTCGACTCACGAAGACGACAAGATTTTTGTCTGGGGAGATTCACCTACCATCTATGCGCTGTCAAAAAGATTTCCACCACTTAAATATGTTGCCACTTATCATATAAATGATTTTTCCTCGCCCGTAGAAACAATATCAGCTATCAGCGAAAACAAGCCAAAGTTAATCATTGTTTTGCCCAATTCCCAGTCTTTCCCCGAGCTTGAGGCTTTCATTCGCAATTATTATATTGAAATAGAAAAAATTGACGGTGCTGGAATATGGATGTTTTCAAATTCGCTGAGCCTCCTTTAATTGAATACACCCACAGGCGTAATATACAATAAGCTCGCAATGAAAAGTTTATCTTTTAAATTTACGGCTTTCGTGGAACTCATACCTGGAAAAAAAATTGGTTTGGGGTTTATTCTTGTAAATGCTCTGGCAATTTTGGTGGTCTATATAATGTCTCACTTAATCCTTCCTCCTTCTGTCCCACTTTTCTACGGTAAGCCGTACGGCGCTGAACAATTGGCATCTGCTTTACACTTGGTCATTCCACCCTTGGCCGCGATTGTCCTGTCAGCTGTCAACGTTGTAGTTAGTCGAGTTGCAAAGGACGAATTCATAAATAACGTTTTATTTGGAGCGATAGCAGTCGTCACGCTCCTTTCTTTGATAACCATAGTCAAAATTATCTTTTTAGTCGGAAATATTAATGTTATTTGAAAAATTATTCATAGCTCCTGCTATTATCGCAGGTCTTATCGCCTACTTAGCAACACCACGAGTTATAAAACTCGCCTGGAGATGGGGATTAATTGATGACCCTAAAAAAAACCATCACCCCAAGGTAATCCACACCAAGCCAACTCCTCGCGCTGGAGGAATTGCAATCTATGCAGCAATTGTCATAAGTTCGATAGTGCTGTTGCCTTTAGACAAACATCTTGTGGCAATACTTATTGGCGCGACCCTGCTTGTGGTCTTGGGGGTCCTGGACGATAAATACAATCTTAATCCGTACATACGGCTTTTTGTCCAATTTGTAGCCGCGGCCATTCCGATCGCTGCGGGGATCGGTATTGCCTATGTTACAAACCCTATAGGTACGGGCTTAATCGATCTTTCGCACCCGCAAATCGTTTTTGAGATTCTTGGAGAAAGCCGAAGCATTTGGATTCTTTCTGATTTATTTGCAGTTTTTTGGATTGTCACTCTTATTAATTTTTTGAACATGGGCGCCAAAGGGATAGATGGCCAACTTACCGGGGTAGTAGCTATCGCGGCAATCACAATTGCCATACTGTCTTACAGTTTTTCAGCTGACATCACAGAGTGGCCAGTAACAATTCTCGCCTCGATTGTCGCCGGAAGTTATCTTGGATTTTTGCCTTGGCATGTATACCCACAAAAAATAATGCCGAGTTTCGCAGGCTCAAACCTGGCCGGCTACTTCTTGGCAATCCTTTCAATTCTGAGTACAACCAAGGTTGGGGTTTTGGCAATAGTTTTGGCGGTTCCACTGGTGGACACCGGCTACACTATCATAAGAAGAATTCTGTCTGGCAAATCTCCAGTTTGGGGGGATAGGGGGCATCTCCATCATCGCCTCCTAGACAGCGGGCTAAGTAAAAACCAAGTTACACTCTTTTACTGGGGAAGTGCTGCACTATTAGGCATACTTGCTTTGTCATTTAACTCACAATATAAGTTGTATACTATGTTAGGAATTTCTCTAGTTTTGGGAGGTTTTATATTATGGCTAACATATCGCTCTCGACATTAATCGCACTAGTCAAGCTGATGCGCCCAATTCATTGGGTGAAAAATCTGGGTATTTTTGCTGCATTAGTCTTTTCAGGTGGCCTTTTTGACCAACAAAAAATAATATTACTATTTTTCTCGTTTGGTGCTTTCAGCTTAGCCGCTTCTGCCGCTTACATTTTCAACGACATTTTGGACGTAAAATCGGACAGGCTTCATCCGATCAAAAAAAACCGACCTATTGCGAGCGGCAAAGTCCCTGTCAATGTTGCGTTACCCGCATCAGTCGTTTTATTGTTTGTAGCTTTAGTGTGGGCTGAGTCAATTTCACACATATTTTTCGTTTTACTTTTTGTGTATGTGCTGATTCAAATTGCCTATTCACTAATTCTTAAGCACATTCACATCCTTGATATTTTAGTAATAGCTTCGGGGTTTGTAATCCGAGTTTACTCAGGAGCGTTTATTATCGATGCTCATTTGTCAGTGTGGTTTTTGTTATGTGTTGTGTCTGTGGCCTTATTTCTCGCCTCTGGCAAAAGGCGAGCAGAATACGGGGCCATGGGTGCTTCGGGAGGCACAAGAAAAAGCTTGACTCAATACTCGCGCGAGCTACTAAATTCTTACGTTACGATGTTTGGCAATGCAGCCTGGCTCAGCTGGTCGTTGTTTACTTTTTTTGAAAGCCCAAGAGTCATTACCCCTTTGTGGGTGTTTCTGGCCGAGTTTTCAAAGACAGCTTCGATAAACAAGCTTCTTATGATTACAATCCCGGTCACCATCTTTGGTATCATGCGATACGAATCTTTAATTTTTCAAGAACGATCTGAGTCTCCAGAGAAGCTTCTTTTAACAGATAAGGCATTGGTGGCATCAGTGGTTATCTGGACTGCTCTTGTGGTTTGGATTCTTTATGGCGGAGTAGCCTCTTATTCGCCATCGCTTACGATTTGAGCGTATTGCCCAGAAACCCAGCCGCTGTCCTCACTTGGAAGTTTTATCCTATACCAATCACCCTCCTGGCTTTGCTCCAGTAACTCGTATGTTTGTTCTGGCAAGACTTGACCTACTTCTGCCGAAGAAGTGCCCGGCTCGGCTCTTACCCTTAAAAACCCAGTAGGGGTAGAAAGTATCTTTACCTGCTCGACAACCTCAACGGGAGGCTCTTTTTTGTAAGCTAAATCTACAGAGAAGACCAGTTTGTTTCCTTCTACAGAGTTTACTTTTGTTGTTTCCTCCACGTACCCTTGTTTTTTTACCGCGATTTCATAAATACCCAAAGGCAAGACGGTTGCCAGGGGAGTGAGGCCTTTAAATTGGTCATCCACAAATACTTCAGATTCAACTGGATCTGAAATTACCACAACTTCTGCGCTACTAGCATTACTTGATTTTTCAAATGTAATTATTTGAGTCGAGCTATCTCCCTCGCTCTCCCCGAATTTGTGTCGCACAATGGTTTTAATGTTGTCATTTAGTCTCAGCTTAGCAGTATAGAAATAGGGGAGAGGCTTAATACTAACCACCCTTATCTCAATCTCACCCGACTCTATTTCAACTTCTAAAGGGGTTTTGCCACTTTCTTTACCATCTATATACACATTCGCCTCGATGTTTGACTCCACTACCAAAGCTGATTTGCCTAATGATATAGTTTGATACATATATAGTCCTATAACAATAACGAGCAATAAAAGCAACATCCCCAGTTTCAGGAGAGGTAGGCGTAGAGCACGAAAAACAAAAGAAGAAAATGACTTCACAATAGCCAGTTTAACAACCTCTTGACAAATTATCTATGCCTTTTTATTATTCACTTATCACTTACTTGGCACGAGTGATAAGTAAGTGACATTATCAAAACATATTTTTCACTCGTGAAAACTATCCACAAAAGGAGGTGATACACTTTGAATCAGTTAACTATTCGAGATCCGTTAAGGTCCCTATTCTCTTTCCCCCGCTTTATGGATGACTTTGATGATTTTAGTTCACAACGAGGTTTAAAAGTTTATGAAACCCAAAACGATATTGTGGCTGAAGCAGTTGTGGCTGGAGTTGCCGCTTCTGACGTCGAAGTAAATATCGAAGATGGTGTCATGACTATTAAGGCGGAAAAGAAAGAAGAGCAAAAGACCGAAGAAATGACGAGTTCAACGAGTTATAAATACTACTACTCCCTCGCCCTTTCCGGTGGTCAATGGAACAAAGCCGCTGCAAACGTCAAAAATGGCGTGGTTACGGTCAAAATTCCCAAGTCCGAGGCTGCAAAACCTCAAAAAGTAAAGGTCGTAGAAGAAAAAGAGTGAAAATAATTTCTTTACACTCTCCCCTCGCCGATTTACGGCGGGGGGTTTTGTTTTCAAAACAAACTTATTGAAAAATGAGCTATAATAGCGTTACATTCGGCCGGATGTCGAAGTGGTAACGAAGCGGTCTGCAAAACCGCCATGCGCGGGTTCGACTCCCGCTCCGGCCTCAGGAGTTTACTTTTTGCTTTAGGTACTCGACAAACTCACCGTTAACTTGGGGATGACGAAGAGCAAAATCGATGACCGCTTCTAGGTAGCCTACTTTGTTTCCAGTATCGTAATACTTCCCGTTTTCAATTACTTGTGCATAAATTGGCACACCATCTTCGCGAAGCAGGTTGATTGCGTCAACCAACCAAATCTCTCCACCTTTTCCGGGCTTTACGCGTCTTAGGGCATCAAAAATCTCAGGAGGGACGATATAGGCTCCGTGTGTAGCAACATTGGATGGTGCGCTGTCTGGATCCGGCTTTTCTACAATTGATTTAATTTTATAAAGATTACCTTCAACCGGCTCCAGATCCGCAATACCGTAACGCTTCAGATGTTCGCGGTTTGTAATCTCCACCCCCGAGATCACTACCCCACCGTATTTTTCATAAACTTTAGTCATCTGCGAGAGTCTTGGCGGCTCAGCATATATAAATTCGTCTCCCCACAAAATGGCAAAGGGTTCATTGCCAACTGCGGGCTCCGCCGAGAGCACAGGTGTCCCGTTACCATATGGGCCTTTTTGGCGAATATAAACAAAATTGGCCAGCTCAGATATTTTTTCAATTTCTTTGAGAATGTCCTCCTTGCCTCCTGCCAGAAGATTTTTAACAAGCTCTGCGTTAGGAGCGTCAAAATGGTCTTCGATTGCTCGCTTTAGCGCGCCTGTTACGATAACCACATCGCGAATGCCGGAAGCAACTGCCTCTTCCACTACATATTGAATAACTGGCTTGTCGACGATCGGGAGCATTTCTTTGGGCATTGCCTTGGTTTGTGGCAAGAAGCGAGTCCCAAACCCAGCAGCCGGAATCACAGCTTTGGTGATCTTTTTTGTCATGGTATGCAATTATACAACATAATATCTACCTCCAGCTTCAGCTATTAGTCCTTTCAAAGCCATCACCGAAAGTGTTGTGCTCGCTTCCACCATGCCCATTCCTGTGGCAACAGCAATCTCATCAATATTCAAATCTTCATTTTTTAAAATACCGAGAATCTTTTTTTCTTCATTTGAAAGTGTAATTTTTGACTGATGACTGACTGAAGCTTTCGTCGGAATTCTTAGGATATCCTCCGGAACTGTTACTATCTGGGCAATCCCCTCTTTTATTATTTGGTTGGTGCCCATCGAGACAGAAGAATTTATAGGTCCAGGAATTGCATAGATTTTCTTTTTTAGTTTTTTTGCAAAGTCTACTGTTATCAAAGACCCACTGCTCTCCCCCGCTTCTATCACCAAAACTCCGACAGTAGCCAAAGCCGCTACGATACGATTCCTTTGCGGATACATCCAAAGCTTCGGTTTTTGGTCGGGTTCATATTCAGACAAAACTGCTCCCCCACTTTGTAATATTTTTGTATACAATTTATCGTTATCTGGCGGATAAGGCTGGTTTAATCCGTTGCCCATAACAGCTACGGTTTTGCCTAAAAAGTCTACCGTCTGCGTATGGACCTCCGTATCTACTCCATACATATAACCAGAGACGGTGGTGATGCCAGCTTGGACAAAAGAGCTTACGAATCTGGTTACGCACGAGGCTCCATATCTAGTCATGCCTCGCGAGCCAACAATCGCTATGGTTTTATCTAATGCTCCCAAATCAAGCTCGCCACGGTAATATAACTGCTTGGGAGGCTGTGCTAAATCAAGTAATATTTTCGGGTAATCTTTTCCCCCTTTAATTACCTTTTTAATCTCAAATTCGGACCAATGCTTCTTCATATTATAGTCAAGTTTTTGTAAAATTTAATGCTTTCCACTTGGTCTTTTGAATCCACCACAATACATACCGCGTCTATTTGCGTGATAAGAAATTGCGTTGCTGTTTTCTTGTTCTTAAGAAGATATGCCTCTGCAGTTTTTTGCACTTGCCATATTTTTCTCTTATCGATCATTTCCTCCGGAGTTCCAAAGTAATCTCCCACTTTTAATTTTACTTCTACAAAATGTAAAACATTGTCTTTGGTTGCAATTAAATCCAACTCTCCAAAACGTGTGCGCCAATTTTTGTCAATTACACAAAAACCGTTTTCCTCTAGATACTTTTGCGCAATGCTCTCCCCTTTTCTTCCTTTGGAAAAATTATATTGCTTCACTGTTTCATATTATCAGACCTTTTATTTAGCCCCTCTTGGTGCTAGAATGTTGTGGCATGGATCCTTACAAAAACGCGCTAACGCAACTTAACTCCGTAGTGTCAGTTCTTGGCACAGACTATGAAGACCAGAAAGCGTTTGATCGCACAGTCAAAATTCTCCAAAGACCTCAAAAATTAATAGTTAAAGAGTTAGCCGTTAAAGGTAAAAAATACAAAGCTTTTAGAAGTCAACACAACGACGCACTTGGCCCTTTCAAAGGAGGTATCAGATTTCATCCAAACGTTAGCCGTGAAGAAGTAATGGCGCTTTCGATGTGGATGAGCTGGAAATGCTCGCTCATGGGTTTACCTTACGGCGGAGGCAAAGGCGGGATTGTGATTGACCCAAAAACACTTACCCCAAAAGAGCTTGAAAATTTATCAAAAAAATATGCAGACAGCTTCGCTGCTCATTTTGGGCCTTGGATTGACGTTCCAGCTCCAGATGTTAATACTGATGGCCGAATTATGGCGTGGATGCTTGAAGCTTACGAGAAAAAGATAGGACAGCATGCGCCAGCAACCTTTACAGGAAAGCCTTTAAGCCTAGGAGGAAGCCTAGGGCGTGAGGAAGCAACAGGCCAAGGAGGAGCGTTTGTGCTGGAAAGCTATGCTAAAGCCAAAAAACTTAAGCCATCTAAAGTTTACATAGCAGTTCAAGGGTTTGGCAATGTCGGTTATTGGTTTTCTTTATTAGCCCAAAAAATGGGCTACAAAATCGTTTTGGTTTCAGACTCCTCGGGCGGTGTTTATGATCCTAAAGGACTAACGATTTCCAAAATTAAAACAGCCAAAGATACATACGGATCGCTTCTTGAAGTTAGCAAGAAACTCGCGCTTAAGTTTATAAACCCCGAGGATGTTGTCGCGACCAAGTGCGATGTTTTGGTGCCTGCCGCTTTAGAAAACGCAATTACAAAAGACAATGCAAAGACTGTAAAAGCAATGGCGATTTTAGAGCTGGCCAATGGCCCCACCACCCCAGAAGCGGAAGAAATATTAACCAAAAAAGGTATTGAGATTATTCCTGATATTTTAGGCAACGGCGGTGGTGTTACGGTCAGCTATTTTGAATGGGTTCAAAACCTGCATGGCTCGCGATGGGAGCTGGAAAGAGTTAACACAGAGCTTAAGCAAGTGATGAACAACGCATTTAATGAAGTTTATAAAGTAGTAAGAGCCAAAAAGACAACTTATAGAAAAGCCGCATATTTGATTGCAGTTAAGCGAGTAATTGATGCCATGATTCTTCGTGGAAGGATATAGCTACCCCTCCACTCTCACTCTGTATTGCAACGCTTCGGCCACGTGCTTTACGCCGATGATTGTCTCCTGACCCAAATCCGAAATAGTTTGAGAAATTTTAATAAGCCGGAAATATGTTCTGGCTGAAAGGTTGTAATTATTTACAGCTTGTTTTAATAGTGCTTGGGCTTCCGACTCGATGTGGCAGAACTCTTTAATGTGTTTGTTTTTCATGTCACTATTTGTATAAATGCCGGCACGCTTTAATCTCTTGTTTTGAATATTGCGTGCAGCAATAACACGAGCCAGAATATCTTCCGAGCTTTCTTCTTTTTTAACTTCCCCGTTTTTGGGAATGAGTTTTTCAATGTCCACCGTTGGAACGGTAATGTGGATATCAATTCTATCCATCAGAGGCCCTGAAAGCTTGCTGTTGTATTTCATGATCATGCGAGCGCTACATTTACAGTCCCTTTTTGGGTCTCCTAAAAACCCACAGGGGCATGGGTTTGCTGCGGCTACGAGCATAAACTCAGCTGGAAAAGTAACTGAACCAGCCGCTCGGGTTATTGAAACCTTACCATCTTCCAATGGCTGGCGCAGAGCTTCGAGTGTGCTTCTGCTAAACTCGGGAAATTCGTCCAAAAACAACACACCACGGTGCGCCATGGAAATTTCGCCGGGGTGTGGGTTACTGCCTCCACCAATCAGGCCAATTCTACTTGTTGTATGGTGGCTAACGCGAAACGGGCGAGTCCACACCAGCGATTCACCGGGCGGAATATTTCCAGTGACTGAATAGATCTTCGTTACCTCAAGGCTCTCCTCTTCGGACAGTGGCGGCAAAATTCCAGCTAGTGCGCGGGCTAACATGGTTTTGCCCGAGCCCGGCGGACCCTGCATAAAAATATTATGCCCGCCAGCTGCGGCCACCTCCATTGCCCGCTTAGCTTGGCCTTGGCCGACTATTTCGGCAAAATCAAATTCTGGAGTCAAAACTGGCTCAGCCTTGTGAAATTTTTTTATTGGATCAATTTTTATTTTTCCACTCATGTGATTCACCAGCTGCACAAGGCTTTCAACTGGGTAGACATCTACCCCAGCGACAACGCTGCCTTCACCGGCCGAATCTTTGGGTACAAAAAGGTGTCTAACTCCAAGTTTTTTTGCCCCAATAGCCATTAAAAACACACCTTTGGTGTGCCGAAGTGTTCCGTCAAGTGAAAGTTCTCCAAAAAACATGGCTTTGTCAAATTTGGGAACTACTTCAAGGGAAGTTAATATTCCAATTGCGATTGGTAAATCAAAGCCGGCGCCTTCTTTAGGGATATCCGCCGGTGCAAGGTTAACCACAATTTTAGCCTGAGGAAACTCTATGTTTGAATTATCAAGCGCTGTTTTGACTCGTTCTCGAGCTTCTTCGACCGCTTTATTGGGAAGGCCGATGATACTAAAACCCGGGAAACCCTTTTTAAAAATGTTAACTTCCACATCAACAGGAGTAATTTCCAAACCCAAATGTGATGCCGAAAGAATTCGGGTGAGCATTAATTTAGTTTAGCACTCTTAGCTCGTTTACATCTTCTTCTTTGAACACATTCAGAAGCTCCACTTCAAGACTAATCAAAAACCGCCGGAGCTCTCTCCATAGTGGGTCTTTTGGAGAAATTGCCCGACTATTTTCTATGTTGCGTGCAGTACTTAACGACAAAGTAACAATACGCCCCCAAGTTTCTCTTAAAAAATTGTCCTGGCCACTAAAGGTTCGCCAACTGGCGCTTTCTTTCATTACCACTTTTATCTCCTGGTCGTATTCTCGCACACGTAGGTCAATCAGCTTTTCCCAAAATACTAACTGGCGAGCGTCAATCTTTGTATCCACCATGACGTCAAGAAATGCTTCTTTCATGTATTCTTTGATGTTGCGGTAAACAACACTTTGGCTTCCGCGAGACTTCTTGGCTTGCTCTTCTAAAAAATACAGCACATAGACCAAGGAGTTGACCTGAAGTTCATTAAAAATGATGTCCTGTTTTTTAACTCCCAATTTTTCAAAAGCAATGGTTTTTCTAAAAGCAACGTCTTTCCAAAACGAATAACTTTTAATCGCGACAATCTCGCGAACAATTCTAATTGCAAACTCGCGCGTACTCATATTCACGCCATACTAACACAGCTGCCTAAACTTGACAAAAACAGGTGTTTAGCCTAAAATTCTCGCATTCCCGTTAGTAGCGGGATTTTTTTGTGACCCTCGCTCGACGGGGGGCATATGATAAAAATATCAACAGTTCTACCTTTCAGGTACCGACTAGATATACATTTAGTAAAAGCTCGGGGAACTTCTCGTGAACTTCAAAATTTAGTCCCTAGCATCCGAGAAATTCTCGCAACACGCTCAGGTAACAAAATTTCTAGATTTTTTAGGCACATTTTTGAGCACAAACATGCAAGGCGCATCTTAGGTTCAAACATTGCCCTAGCCATAATTGCAACCTCATTTATCCCTGGACAAGGAGCGGCTTTTACCGCTGAAGCCGAAGAAACTCTGGTTGGTGCAGACCAGGTGGTTATAGCAACACAAGGCGCCGTTCAATTCCCGACTGAAACAATCAAGATTAATCAAAAATTTTCCTTTTATCACCCTGGGCTCGACTTTGACGGCATAACAGGAGACCCTATCCGACCAATAATGGCTGGGGAGGTACAGATGATTCAGTATTCGAGCATCGCATACGGTAACGCGGTGTTAATTCGCCACGGAGACAATTTCTCTTCACTTTACGCTCATTTGTCTAAAATTGAGGTAGTAGAAGGCCAGAAGGTTGACCTTGGTACAATTATTGGCAAAATGGGCTCAACCGGGAGAAGCACTGGGGATCATTTGCATTTAGAAGTTCGTGAAAACGGTAGACCAATCAATCCGCTTATCATGCTTCCGAAGATTTAATTTGCTCCTACAATAACCACAATATCGTATTCACTGGAAGCCGCAAGCGCACTACCAATTTCGACTGAATAATCACCATCCTCCAGAGCCTTTTTAACTTTGGCAACTACAGCCGCAGAAATACCGGACTTAGATTGGATAACTGTGTTTTCGTAATCGTATTTACCTGCATTGCCAGTTTTGGTAACGGTAAAACCTGCCTCTTGAAGGACTTCCTCGCCACCACTTGCCGCTCCAATTGCGCCGCTACCGTTTAATACTTGGACTGAAAGAGTAGATACGTCAATCTCTGGCTCTGGGGTAGCAGAAGGCGTTACAGTTGCCTGTGGAGTAGCTGTAGCTTCGCTCTGGCCGACTTGCTCATCTGAGGGCGTTGAAATGCCAGACAAATAAACATACACTCCCCCTGAAACCACCGCTGCAACCAAAGCACTCACAAGTGTAATAACCACAATCAACTTCAAGTTCATTCGTTTTTCGTTAACTTGTTTAACTTTCGCTGGCTCAGAAGCCACTGTTTCTACTGTTTCTGTTGCCTCTACCTGAGGCGTTACTTGTGGTTCTTCTGTTGTTTCTACAACTTTTTCAACCGGAGTATCAACTATTTCTTCTATTACAGGTTTGATTCTTTTCTTGCTTGAATCGGGCATAGGTTAATTCTACCTAAAAAAGGGAGGTGGTTTCAAGTGGCTTAATAATCCATTCCGCCCATACCTGGAGCCGGTGTTTCTTTTTTCTCCTCGGGAATGTCTGCCACTAAAGCTTCGGTGGTTAGGACCATAGAGGCCACGGAGGCCGCGTGTTGTAAAGCCGAGCGAGTCACTTTCAAAGGATCTAAAAGTCCATCTTTGGTCATAGATCCGAACTTGCCGGTCAAAACATTGTAGCCATAATCGCGGTCATCCTTTTCCTCAATTTTGCGAAGTATGTAGCCATCGTCTTCACCTGCATTTTTAACCAAGCTTCTTAGGGGCTGTTCCAATGCATCGTAAACAATGTCAATTCCTACTTGCTCGTCTTTGCCTTCTGCGGTAATGGTTTTAAGTACTTTTCGAGCAATAAGAAGGGCCACTCCGCCACAGGGAACAATTCCTTCTTCGATCGCAGCTTTTGTAGCACCAACAGCGTCTTTAACTCGCTCTTTTTTCTCATTAAGCTCGGTCTCAGTTGCTGCACCGACATTAATGACAGCGACTCCCCCTACGAGCTTCGCAAGTCTTTCTTCCAGTTTCTCGCGGTCAAATTCTGACTCTGTCTCGTCTATCTGGCGACGAATCAAAGCAATTCTCTTTTTAAGCTCATTTGCATTCCCTTTGCCGCCAATGATTCTCGCATTGTCTTTGTCTGCCCAGATTTTATCTGCGCGGCCCAAATCGGTTACTTCAATATTTTCAAATGTGCGCCCGGTATCTTCTGAAATTACTTGGCCACCTGTTAAAACTGCTATGTCTGCAAGCATGTCTTTCCTGCGATCCCCAAAGCCTGGAGCCTTAATGGCTAATACGTTAAAGCTGCCACGCATTTTATTGACAACCAGTGTTGCGAGGGCTTCGCCTTCCACGTCGTCTGCAATAATTACCAAGTTTTTGCTGATCTTTACGAACTTTTCCAAAAATGGCAAAAGTTCTTGGATCGATGCAATCTTTTTGTCAGTCAAAAGAATGTAGGGCTGATCGATTTCGGCCTCCATTTTTTCAGGATTAGTCACAAAATATGCTGAAGCGTAACCGTGATCAAACTCCATGCCTTCGGTGTAAACTATTTCAATTTCAAGACCTCTTCCTTCTTCAACGGTAACAACACCATCGCGACCCACTTTTTCCAAAGCCTCGGCAATTTTTCTACCGATCTCTTCGCTTCCTGCCGAAACAATAGCAACCTGAGCAATTTCTTCCTGATCTTTATCTCGAATTGGCTTTGCAAGTTTTTTAAGTTCAGAGACAACCGCTTCAACAGCACGGTCAATACCTTTTTTAACAATCATCGGGTTAGCCCCAGCGGTTATGTTTTTCATTCCTGACTGGCTCATGTGAGCAGCCAAAAGGGTAGAAGTTGTCGTACCATCCCCTGCTACATCGTTAGTTTTACTCGATGCTTCTTTGACAAGCTGGGCTCCCATATTTTCAAAAGGGTCTGGAAGATCAATTTCTTTAGCAACCGTAACTCCATCATGAACAACTGTTGGGGCTCCCCATTTTTTATCCAAGGCAACATTTCGACCTTTTGGCCCGAGGGTCGTTACCACTGCACGGCTTACGGCATTAATGCCTGCAAGCAGAGCCTGTCTTGCTTCGTCTCCGTATTTTATTTGTTTTGCCATAATTATTTCTCAATCGCCAATATATCGTCAAATTTTGCGAATAAATATTCTTTCCCGTCAATTTTAACTTCACTTCCACCCCATTTTTTATAAATCACGACATCACCAATTTTTACTGGTGCTTTTCTAACTTTTCCATTTTCTAAAATTTCATCATCGCCAACGGCCAACACTTTTCCTTTTTGAGGCTTTTCTGAATTAGCACTATCTGGCAAGTAAATTCCAGAGGTTGTTTTGGTTTCAAGCTCAGCTGGTTCAATCAATAAGTAGCCCGCGGTTGGGTGAAGATTTATTTTTTTTGAAGTCTTTGCACTCATGTTTGTCAGTAACTTACTACGAGTGCTATTGTAAGAATAGCCGGCCACCTTTGTCAAGTGGCATCTTATGCTTCGACCACGCCGCGCTTTGCCAACTCTTTAACAATTTTCTGGCTCCAGTCATGTGGGTGAAAAAAAGCCCTTGACGGCATAACCACTTCGTGGGTAATTTTCCTAGCCATATAAATTCTCTGGCACAAATAAGCTAACTTCTCAATAAAATATTTAGCTAAATTAAACTTAAGATTGTCGTCCTTAAGACTCGAGCTTGGGTCCGTGACTGCACTCGGCCAATAATCCGTAACCCACGGGTTTCTTGCCAAGAGCTTCTTGTGGGTATTTTGCCTATCGATTACAGGAACTATCTGAGCTAGCTCATGGGCGGTGTAAGCATTTTTGTTATCAATCGCGAGGTCGCACTCGTCCATCCAAATGTTTAAGCAGAGCCTATCTTTTTGAAGTTTGCTTCTTGGCTTGCGAGTTGCGATTTTTTGTCTTCTTAGGGCCATAAGTGTTTTTAACCGTGTAATCCAAAGAGTGTTGTGTTTAGTAATTATCAAAAGATCGATATCAGAAGATTCGCTTGCAGCATTCATAGCCAAAGACCCAGTAATTCCAACGAACAATATGCTGGGTGATTGTTCCAACACCTCCTTTGCACGCGCCAAAAGAATCATCTTTTTTCGCGAAGACTGCTCTTGGTCTAATCGCTTCGCCACCAAGCCTTCGTGGCCTTTTGCGACAAAATAATCCCCAACCACTGCCACGCGTGGCCGAGCAGAAACAAGTTTTTGAGCCTTGCCAGCTTCCCAGCGGAGTAGCTCTACTTTGTTTAACGGCCAACCAAAAAGATCGTGATAAATAAGGGCAATTGAAAACTCTGAAGAAAGTAAATTATTTTGCAGGAACTGGCGCTGCCCGTTGTAAGCCATATCTTGCCAAAACCTGATTCACACCAGCGGCCAGTGTCACAAGTGAATTGCCCCCGCTTCTCTCAGGATCAATTTCTGCCAAGGCGTCCGCGTAGTACTGTGACAGTGAAGTGTTAATTCCGCTCACTCCATCAAATGTTCGCGAATGCAAAAAACCTGACTTGGCAGTGGGTGCAAGCCTCATAAAACCACCAAGCACAGGGTGTGCCAACAACAACTCGCGCATATCTACCCTTGGGTACGGCTCTCCAAAAGGACGGGCTGGATTTTTGGTGGCGTTTTCATAAAGCTTTGCGAGTGATTCTTTTTCAGACAAGAACTTCAAAAACTTCCAAGCTTCTGTTGACCCAGCACTCTTATCAGAAACCGCTTCTGCCCAGTACGACGCGTATGTAAAATCTGGCGTGTCTGAATCTCCTTGTGGAATTTGAGGAACAGCTTCAACCCTAAATCGCAGTGACGGGTTTCGTTCCATAATTTCAAGGGCACGCCACGACGGACCAAAATAAATACCGACTCGCCCTGCAGCAAACGCTACAGTTGATTCCGGCTGAGTATCGTCCCAAATTCCATCTGTCTCTGCAAACTGTTTATAAAAACTTAATGCTTCTGCGCCCCTGTGATTTGCATCTTCCGGCGTGTTAGGGTTGCCAAGGTTCTGAAGCATCAAAAGTGCAACTATTTCTGGCCAGTGGTCAACATTTGCAGTGGTTCCAAGTGAAGCTCCTGACTGAGTAATTACTCCTCGCTCATCCTTGATAGTCAATGCACGAGCAGTCTGGCGCAGCTCGTTCCATTCTGTTGGAACCGTCTTTCCATAAGTCGTAAAAATGTCTTCATTAATAAACATAGCCAAACCGTCGTACATCAGAGGAATTGCATAAGGGCCTTCTGGCCCCAATAAATCAGCTGAAGCAACTGGGTAAAAAGTGTTACTAAATTCTTCAGAACTCATAACCGAAGCCGGTGCTGTTGAAAGCTCTCCTTTGAACATTGGCACCCAACTGCTGTGGATGCGAAACAAATCTGGACCTTCTCCGCGAGCCAAAGCACTCATGAGCCTTTCACGATAATCTTGTTTATCGTTTTTTACATATTCAATAGTAATACCGGGATTATTTGTTTGGTATTCGTCAATTAAAGGTTGAACTAATGTCGCATCCTCCCACAAGCCCCACCACACCAGGTTATTTTTTGAGCCTCCTGAACCTCCAAGGCTCGGAAGAACAAACTTCACAACTGCAAAAACCACCAAAGCTAAAGCCAGAATTCCCATTAATATAAACAGTATCTTTTTAGGAAACTTACGAGGAGATGGTGTCACGGGAGGCAATCCGCCAGAGGGAGTTGAAGTAGTTTCAATTGGCGGCACAGGAGTCTGGCCCGCAACTGGAGGAAGGCTTACTGGAATCTCGCCTTCTTGAGGCATTGATGCTGGCGAAGGGGTGGTTGGGTTGATTGGATCCATAAACTAATATACATAAATGTTATCATACAAAGTATGCTTAAAAAAGTTCATTTCAAACTCAGCGCTTTGCGCCTTGTAATAATTGTGTCTCTGGCAGCTTTTTGTTTTTCTGCAGCACTGTCTGTTGCACTAGTTATATATTTTCAAGACAGATTCATGCCAAACACTTTTGTTGGCGAAATTCAAGTAGGGGCTTTAAAACGAAGCGAGGCAATCTATGAAATAACAAAATCCAATTTACCTCAAGAATTTTCACTTATTATTCGGGCTAAAGAAACACAGTCCCACAGTATTCCGCTTGAGGATTTGGGGATTCAAATAGATATTGATTCGACCGTCCAAACGGTCTTGACTAGCCAGTCAAAAAATTTTGGTCACAACATTTTTCGACAAAAATATTACGACTGGTTGCTCAATATTAATCACACAATACTGGAAGCGAAACTTGGCGAAATTGCCCTAGCTGTTTCAGATTCACCAGAAGATCCTTCGCTGGTCTTCAATAATGGTATAACAGTATCTGCCGGAAAAGCAGGTTATTTGATCGATCACAAGAAATTAGCCCAAGAAGTGATCGCTTCGGTGTCCCAAAACCGCTTTAGTTTAACCAGTGTGGTTGAGTCGGTTGACCCAACACTCAGCCAAAGCCAGACGATAAGTTTTAGAAGCCGCGGTGAGAAAATATATCCCAAAACATTAACGCTCAAAGCTCAGTCGCAAGAGTTTGGTTACTCCGGCCAAGAGCTTCTCAACATTCTTTCTTTTAATGATGAGTACCGGTTGGACTTTTTAGCACCCAGTTTGGAAGACTTAAAAACTGCTCTAAATTCACCACCGAAAAACCCGGTGTTTGAATTTGTTGATTCCGAGCATGGTAAAGGTAGAGTTGAAGAATTCGAACCTGCACAAGACGGTTTGGAATTAAACGTAGACGAGTTGAAAGACAAAATCACAAAGGGCTTAAGAGAACTTGAGAATACCGAAGTAGACGAAGTAATTGTTGAAATTCCTTTTACACGCACTCCTCCTGAGTTTCAGACATCCGATGTCAATAATCTTGGAATTCGCGAGCTTATAGGCACTGGCGTTTCAAACTTTAGGGGTTCTATTTCTTCGCGTATTCACAATATTAACCTAGCCGCTTCTCGCTTAAACGGCGTACTTATTGCTCCAGGCGCAACTTTCTCTTTTACGAATACATTAGGTGATATTTCAGCCCTTACAGGTTATAAACAAGCCTATGTTATCCAAGGCAACCAGACTGTGCTTGGAGACGGTGGCGGTGTCTGCCAGGTCTCAACAACTTTTTTTAGAGCAGCGCTCGCCGCAGGGCTTCCCATTGTTGAGAGACACGCGCACTCGTACCGAGTTGGCTACTACGAGCAAGGCTCTCCTCCCGGCATCGATGCTACAATTTATTACCCAAGTGTTGATATAAAAATAAGAAACGACACGCCGGGGCATATTCTGGTGCAGACCATAGTGGATGCTAAAACTGCAACTCTAAAGTTTGATTTATATGGCACAAGTGATGGCCGCGTTGCGACTATTAGTAAACCCGTGGTTACACAAGTCGTTGCACCTCCCGAAGATTTATATATGGATGACCCTACGCTGCCAACTGGCCAAGTCAATCAAATTGATTACAAAGCTTGGGGGGCAAAAGTTTCATTTGACTACACTGTAGTACGAAATGGGGAAACAATTTTTGAAGATTCTTTTTATAGTAACTACCGCCCATGGCAAGCGAAGTTTTTAAGAGGAACAGGCCCTGCACAATAAAAATGATAATCCTAGGAATTGAGACCAGTTGCGATGAGACTGCAGCGGCGATTGTCAAAGACGGAAAATTCGCCGTTTCTTCGGCCGTAAATACGTCAATATTTGAACATGTGAAAACTGGAGGTATCATCCCAGAGATTGCGGCGCGAAAGCAAATTGAGTACATGATCCCCGTCGTCGAACATGTTCTAAAAGATGCGAGCCTTACTCCAGAAAATTTGGATGCTATTGCTGTGACTTATGGGCCCGGGCTTATCGGCTCGTTACTTGTTGGGGTCGAGACAGCAAAGACTTTGTCTTTGGTTTGGAATAAACCCATTGTTCCGGTAAACCACTTAATCGGTCATGTTTATGCAAATTGGATTGACAACCCAAATCCGCCGGAGTTTCCCGCCGTGTGTTTTGTTGTTTCCGGAGGCCACACTGATTTAGTTTTAATGAAAGACCATGGCCAAGTCAACCGACTTGGAGGAACACGCGATGATGCCGCAGGCGAAGCATTTGATAAAACTGCACGCATTTTAGGCCTTGGCTACCCCGGCGGACCGGCAATTGCTGAAGCAGCCAAAGACGTCCATCCTCCGTTTAATTTATTCCCCCGCCCCATGATTGACTCGGGCGACTTAGATACTAGCTTTTCTGGCTTAAAAACCGCGGTTGATAATTACATCAAGAAAAATCCGGATTTTGACAAAAACTTAATAGCTGCTGAAATCCAAGAGGCAATCGTAGACACGCTTGTGGCCAAGTCCCTCGCCGCAGTCACACTTTATGAACCAAAAAGTTTTATCCTCGCCGGTGGCGTATCTGCAAATCTGCGGCTTCGAGAAAAAATTGCTAACTCACTTTCAGCTCTAACCAAAGTTTTTATTCCAGAACCCAAGTACACAACAGATAACGCAACAATGATTGCTACAGCCGCTTTTTACAACTTTAATCCAATCCCCTGGCAGGACATTGCCGCCAATCCTTCACTGACTATCGAGGAAAAATTCTAGTAATCAAGCGTGGGCAATGATATGATACGCTCATGGACAAATCATTTGATCACAAGAAATATGAAGAGAAAATCTATGCCATGTGGGAGAAATCTAACGCTTTCACTCCAAAAGCAGACAAAGCTAAAAAGCCTTTTACCATCATCATGCCCCCACCAAACGCAAACGACCCTTTGCATATTGGCCACGCCAGATTTGTAACAATCGAAGACACGCTTGTTCGCTACCACAGACTTCTGGGCGAATCTGCGCTTTGGCTACCCGGAACAGATCATGCCGGAATCGAAACTCAATATGTCTTTGAGAAAAAACTAAAAGAAAAAGGCAAAAGCCGTTTTGATTACGATCGGGAGACTTTGTACAAAATGATTTGGGATTATGTCGAAGAAAATTCAGACACGAGCATTAAACAAATGAAGGCGCTCGGAGCCTCTGCCGACTGGACCCGCTTAAAATTCACACTTGATCCAGATATCGTAAAAATTGTTTACAAGACATTTAAAAGGCTTTACGACGACGGCTTGGTTTACCGTGGAGAGCGAATTGTGAACTATTGCACGCGCTGTGGAACTAGTTTTTCGGAGCTTGAAGTAAACCACATCGAACGAGATGATAATCTTTATTATTTAAATTACGGCGCAATCACCATCGCCACAACTAGACCCGAGACAATTTTTGCCGACACAGCAGTGGCAGTTAATCCCAAAGACGAGCGATACAAAAATTTAGTTGGCAAATTCGCCACCATTCCTTTGGTAGGACGAAAAATCCCGATAATTGCCGACACATTAGTTGATATGGAGTTTGGAACTGGTGCGCTCAAGGTTACTCCCGGTCACGATCCTCTGGACTTTGAAATTGGCCAAAAACACAAGCTTCCGATTATATCTGTAATCGGCGAAGACGGCAGGCTTCACAGTACCCCAGAAAAGTACGCAGGCCTTTATGTAAATCAAGCACGCGAAGCGGTAGTTGCCGATCTAGAGGCCAAAAAGCTTGTTAAACAAACCAAGACTATACATCACGTTGTTGGCGTTTGCTATCGTGACAAAGGTGTTATTGAGCCTTTGATAAGTAAACAATGGTATATAAAAGTTGCTTCTTTGGCCAAGACTTCTTTGGTTGCCATTAAATCTAAAAAAGTGAATATTGTTACGAAAAAGTACGAAAAAATTGCAACCCACTGGCTTAAAAATTTGAAAGATTGGAATGTAAGCAGACAGATTGTTTGGGGGATTCAAATTCCGGCCTATCGATGCGACAAGTGTATGGCGTGGACAATTACAGATGGCGCCGCGCCTGAAAAATGTAAAGAGTGCGGGGGTACTAAACTAATCCAAGATTCAGATACTTTTGACACTTGGTTTTCCAGTGGCCAATGGCCTTTCGCCACACTTAAATCTATTTCTGAGAAAGATTTTGACTATTTTTACCCAACTTCGGTGATGAACACAGCCTACGATATTTTGCCCTTTTGGGTAATTAGAATGATTATGCTGGGACTTTATTCAACCAAAAATGTTCCGTTTATCGACGTTTTGTTTCATGGTTTAGTTAGAGACAAAAACGGGGTAAAAATCAGCAAGTCCAAAGGCAACGTAATAAACCCCATCGAAATGGCAGACAAATATGGATCCGATGCTTTAAGGATGAGCCTTATCTGGGGAGCGCTTGTTGAAAACGATATTGCCCTTTCGGAGGAAAACATAAAGGGCCAGAGAAATTTTGCAAACAAGCTTTGGAATATTGCGCGCTTTGTAGAGCCCGAGGGAAACATTTCTAAGCCTAAAACCACAGACAAAGACGATAAATGGATTATTTCCGAGTTTGTAAAATCGCACAAAAAAATAACCAAGTATCTTGATACTTATCGTCTAAGTGAAGCCGCAAGTGAACTCTATGATTTTATCTGGAAAAAATTCGCCGCTATTTATATCGAGAAGTCCAAAAAAAGAAAAGATATGGCTCAACCTACCCTAAATTACATACTGGCAAGAACTCTAGTGGTTGCGCACCCATTCATGCCATTTGTGACAGAGGCCATTTGGCAACAAAATCACATGGAAGGATTGCTTATAACTCAAAGCTGGGATTAGCTTTGTACTTCTGGAGCCACAAACTTAATACCTGTTACAATTTCTTCAACCAATTCACTTGACTCATCAATTTTCACTTCAAGGTAATTGTTCCCGGTCAGAGGAAACAAATAGTGGGTCACAGGGCCATCTTCAAGCTTAAAGCCAGTTCGTGAATCGACGGTATAAAAAGATTGAACAAGACCTGTTTGGGTTGCGGTCGCACTCAATGGGCCAACAGACTGCTTTACAGTAAATGCCGCTTTCTTGTCTCCCGGTAAAACCAACTCTCCTGTTTCGCTAGTGAAATTTAGATTGTTGGGGTACTTGAAACTAAAGCCGTTTGGGTTTTTATATTCGGTCCAAACTGCCTCCCCACTTGTGGCATCAGCTTCTGTGGTTTCAGGTCTATTTCTTGTAACGACTAATGCGGCTACCAAGGCCACAATCAACACCAACGAAACGATGCCAAAAATCAAAGGTTGCTTACTTTTGGGCTTTACTACAACAGGTTCAACTGGACCCACAGAAGGGGCAACGGGTTCTGCGACGTCTTGAGCTTGAAATACTTCCCCACTTGCACTGGTCTCCATGGTTGGGGTTAATATAACATATGCCTGCCCAAAAATCCAAGGACAATAACCTCAAACTTTTATATAGGCTTTTTATCCTGACACTCCTGGCGCTTAGTGCCATGAATCTTGTAATTTTTAAGCTTAACAATCGTGAAACCATTGTTTATGCAACTACCGAGCCCACCAGCGAATATTGGGAAAGCTTGATTGCCAAAAACCCGACATATAGAGATGCTTATTTAGTGTTGGCAAGCATCAACAAAGGCCGGGGGGATTTGGATAAAGCCCAAGAGCTTATAACTAAAGCAAAAAATATTGATCCATATTGGGCACTTGAAGGACTGTAAAAACTATTCTGCCGCAGGTTCTTCGGCTGGAGTTTCGCCTTCAGCTGGAGCTTGTGCTTCTCCTTCAGCTGGTACTTCTTCACCTTCTGCAACTTCAGCTGGTGCTTCTACGACGTCTTCTTTCTGTGGAGGCTCGACTTTCACAACAATCTGCTCGGCGTCTGCCTCAATTTGAACTTTGGTTTTATCATACTTTAAGTCACTTACAAAAATCGCAGCGTCTACTTCAGTAAGCTCGGTAACATCAACTTCAAACTTTTCAGGCAAATCAGCTGGCAATGCTGTCACATCAACCTCTGAAATCTGTTGTACAACTGTGCCAATGCCAGATTTTTCAGCAGGAGACTCGCCAACTATTTCAATAGAAACTGTGGCACTAATTTTCTGAGTTAGGTCAATTTGTCTAAAATCTACATGAAGAACTTTGTCAGTCACCGGGTGGACTTGAACGTTACTTACAAGAACAGGGTTTGTTGACTTACCAACCGTCAAGTCAATAATTCCAGTCTCGCCTGCTTCTTTATACACTTCCTCGAAAGCCTCGCTTGAAACTTGAATAGCTTGCGACTTAACTCCTTTGCCAAAAACATTGGCTGGAACCAATTTCTCTTGTCTTAATTTTTTTACCTTTCGGCCAAGGATCTCTCTTGGGTCTGCAGATAATTTGTGTTTATTCATTTGTGAAAGTAAGTTCAGAAATAAAATCAGAGCTTAGGTTCGTATTATAACCAAAGCTACCCTCATCGGTCAAGCCGAAAGGGGGATTTGAACTAAACTGCCGGACATTGGGAGCATCCAGTGTCACACTTAAAGGAAACTCTCCTGTTCCCGACTGTTTCCAAAAGTGAAGCTTAAGCTTGTTTGGTTTTTGGTCAAAGGGAACCCTCCAACTATAAGTAAGAGTTTTTGTTTCACCCGGTAGAACTTCCAAAATTACCCCATATTCGTTTCTGTTTGACAAACGCGTACTGTCAATATCTAGCCACTCGGCCTTACTTCCTGACAGCTGTGCTGTGGGAAACTGTGCTTCTAAAGGCGCCAAGCCTCGCACGTAGACTTTGTAGCGCTCCTCCGGGATGCGCTCCAGCCCTTCTGAAGTGTTTGTGAGTGTGAGGCTAAGTGCTTGCTCAATGTATATATCTTTAATTGTGGAGCGAAGCGCAACTTGTCTTTTTACAAAATAATTAGCTTTATTAACGCCAACATTGGCCTCTACAACACCTAATGGTAAATACATGCAACCCTCTTCACAATCCTTATTAAAGACTCCCCCATCCCAACCTAAATCTGAAAGTAGCGTGGCAACATCGGTGTTGTGCAAATACACCTGAATATCCCTCGCATCAACGCTCTTAACTGTCGAGCCCAAAAGATCAATCGTTTTTGTGCTTAAAGACTCGCCCATCTTAAGAATTAATGCATCAGACAAAGCGGACAAATACTGAGCTTTTTTTCTCGACCCCGGAAAGAAGTTGTCCTCCACTTCGTACTTAACTTTTTCGTACATATTTTTGCTGTCTATGGTTTCGCCAAAAGTAGAAAGATAGACCGGGCCCAAAACCTCCAAATAATTTTTGACGCTTTCAAGATTGATGGCAATTACCCCTGCCACGTCTCGATCAAGAGTCTTGTCCAAAAACCACTCTGCTCGCTCTGCAGATGTGGGAAAATCCGGATCCCAGTTTGAGTCACGCATTTTCCAGCTTGCCTCACCCAAGTGCTCGACAATTGGTGCTGGCGGCTCAATATAGCCTTTAAGCTGGCCATCAGCGGAGTAGACGTCATAGACGGTGTCATCGATTAGTTCCCCGCGCGCGAGTGTGACTAACGCAAACGAACCAATAAAACCTCCTGTAGGTCTAAGTTCCATGTTGTTTTGCAGAAGTAACAAATATGTCTGTGGTGTGTTATAGCCGAGAAGCTCGGGGAGATTTTTTGTAAACTTGCTCGACAAAAGAACATATTCGCTAAGTTTCGCAACGTCGACTTCAAGCGAAGGGGTGAAGCTTAAAACGTATTCAAGATCAGTTCTAAAGACAATCATGTCTTGGTAAAGCGATGCAAGTTTCACAGACAAGTTGTGAGACAGGCCAGCTACACTTGTGGCATCATTGGTTTGAGCAATATCTTTAGCTAACATCAGCGCGTCGACAGCTTTTTGTAGAACTAGGTTTGCATTTGAAAGTGAGTTGGCGGTATTTCTCGCAGGAAAGCGAAGCGTGTCCAACACCTTCGCTGTGGGTACCGAAAGTGTACTCGAAGCTTTCAGAAGATTAATTGTCTTTAGATAATTTCCAGTAGTCAAAGATTTATACCCCCAATAGCTTAAACCCAAGGATGCACCGAGAAGCAAATACGGCATAACAAGTAAGGCCATAACCAGAAGCAGAGCCGAAACGATAGTTTTTTTGGGAAAGCTAGTTGTTTTAGAAGGTGTCTGTTTTACGGCTAACTGTGCTAGATCAATTTTCGCTTCTTCAACTTGAATGTCTCCTCTTGGCATTCTTGGAGCAAGGCGTAAATCCACCGAAACGGTTGCGTTTGGGTTTATAAACTTCACATACTCCCCGAACGACACAAGCTTGCCAAAAAGAAAGGATTTATTCTCGGGAAACGAAAACAGCAAAGCAACTATCTTGGCAAACAGCTCTTCCTGAGTAACCACAGCAAACCAAGCTTCTTTGGGAACCAAAACATGTGGATGCTGCGACTTAGCATGCAGATCAGATATTAACTGGGCATGCCCAGGAACGACGTTGTCGACGAATATTTGCTTTGCCAAAACAGACGAAACCAGTCCTTCCCTACTCTTTGATGAATTGACCACCACAACTCTGGGTTTTACTTGTTGAATAAAGGACAAAAGATTCCGGTCCGAAACCAACTTTCCATCCAAATCAAGAATTACCAAATACGTAACGTTTAGTGGAATACGAGACGGCTTAGAAACTAAACCGGCGGCGCAACCTTTAGTTTTTAAATGCTCAACAAGAGCACTGCCAAGTGTCCGTTCACGAGAGATCACACATACGATTGGAGACATTACTCATAATAGCCGTAGTACTCATTTGGGGCAACTTCTTGCCATGAACTTTCACTTATAGTTATTCCTTTTATACACGCATTTTTTAACACTCTACACTCGATTTTTCAAACTATAAGTGAAATTATTTCCACAAGGCATATCCTATATTACACGTCGGACAAATCCTATTTTCGGGAGTCGAGACACTGATTAACCAGTAGATCTGCCACGGGGTTACCTTCCCGAACAGTATGAAGATATTCCACTGAAACTTGCGATTGGTTTTCAAGGTTTTTAGCCTCTTGCCACAGATCGTAAAGTGCCGCGTTTTTAACTTTGTATCTGCCTATCATTTGCCTCTGCACAAGTTCCGAGTCCATCACGATCGCCGTGTTGTCTGTAGCGTTTTTTACTGTCCAGCTTAAGGCCATTATTAAAGCGTTATACTCTGCAACGTTATTGGTGGTCTCCCCTAAGTACTTTGACTCGTGGTAAACCTCTTGCCCCTGAGCATCTACTACAACAATCGCTGAAGCCGCAGGCCCCGGGTTTCCTCGTGAGCCGCCATCGCAATATATTTTCATTTCTCGATTTTAGCAGAATTAGGAGTAAGCCCCAGTACCAAAAATAACAAATAGCTCGTCTGGGTTAAGGTTAGCCAGTAATGATCAAACATCCCCGTGAGAACAATTGCGATAACAGCCAGTGTGTTAATTTTATTCATACGAGTAACAACCGCAAACACAGAAAGGAGTAATCCAACAAAACCCACTTCCGAGATTAAAAGTAAAAAAATATTATGAACGGGTTGAAGCCACCAGCCTGTGCCGTTTGACGAAAACTCACCAACCATTGCAGGAAAAGCTCCTAGGCCCACACCAACCAGCGGAAAAGTAGCGACGAGCCTGCCAGCAATTTCGTTTAGCTGGGCTCTTTGCACTAGCTCTCGCGAAGTAAACGAAAACATAAACCCACTAATAGTTAAAAAAAGCGAAGCTAAGACTGAGCTGACCACAAACTTTAATTTGGCCAGCTTTAGTTTACTTACAACAGGCAAAACCAAAGGAGCCATGAAAAGCGCTAGCCATGCATTTTGCGAAAAAGATAAAATTACCAACAATATGCTTACCAACGCTATCGCGCGGCTGGCAAAATGCTTCTGGTGAATATATAAAAACAGAGTAACGAGCGCATAACCTCCAAGCGCGTTTGGGTGAGGAAATGTACTATATGGCCGGAGAAACTCTCTTCCGAAAATGCTGGCCAACGCAATTCCCGGAGTGTTTGCATTAAAAGACCTCTCCCCCAGAAGATAGAAAAGTCCTCCAATAGACGACGATCGCAAGACTTGAAACAGGGCCAAAACCAAAACTACACAAAGTGAAATAAGCAGTGGAGTACGAATAGTTTCTAAGACATTTTTCTGCTTATGTATGTAAAGCGCTAGGCTTAGCATCAATGCCACCCTTCCCCACTTATAAAAGCTGACCCAAGGCAATTGGGAAAATACAGTGTTTGCCAGCGCAAGCAATATGAACATGCCTATCACATAACGATACTTAAGAAGAATTGACAGTCTGTATTCGGTCGACATAAACCAAGCCAAAAAAGTTAGCGCCCAGACAAGATCGATAAAATATATAGCAGGGGCTAAATAATCAACGCGAAGGCCATAGACAAATGCGTAATCTGGCCAAAAATAAAGAGCTAATTGTGAAGGTAGTAGAAGTACGAAAAGAAAAAAAAGTTTTTTATGAATCACACGGGTTTAACCACCAAGTAACGGGCTGCACCTTCTCCGACCGATTCTGTGACCACATCGCCTTCTTCTGATAACACCAAATGAACCACGCGGCGCTGCGAAGGAGACAAGTTGTAAAGCATTTGTGGCTGTCCAGTAGTTTTAGCCCTCTCTGCTGTTTGATGCGCCAATTGGGCAAGATGCTCTTCATGCTTACTGCGCCAGTCTCCCACATCTACAACAACCCTCACCCATTCCCCTGTTTGTTGCTTGACTACCATTGCCAAAAAAGACTGTATTGCAGTCAAAGTTGACCCGTGTGCCCCAATTAAAAGACCCGCCTCTTCAGGAGCATTTATGTTGACATTAAAAACCGACTCCCCTGCCTCGTCGGTATCAGTAACCGTAACCTCTGCCTCAATACCAACTTTGCTCAAAAGCTCGACTGCAATTTTTTGTACCTCGTCAGAAGAAATTACCTTTTTATCAGCCATGGCGCAATTGTAGCAAAATTATTTTACTTTAGCTAGCGCACGAAGCTTGTTAATGATTGGCGTGGCTCCACCCCAACCTGTAGCACGATACTGCTGCCATATTTGGAAGGTGGAAAAAGCCAACCAATAAAGAGCGAGGGAAGAAGGGAATGAAACACCGATCAGTATCGTCATGAGCGGGAAGGTATAAATCATCGAAGACTGCATTGCCACCTGAAAATCATCTGATTTATCTTTTGTCTTTGCTGCCACCTTTTTCTCGGCCTCAACCAAAGGAGCAGACATTTTGGCTGATATAAATTGTAGTGCGCTTGCCAGTAGTAAAAATACTCCCGGAATTGGTAAAGATACATTGGTAAGACCAAGAAGCTGATTAAGTGTGTCGGGCTTAGTAATGTCTAAGTACAAAAACCTTGTGTTTACCACCTCTCCTGCAGCAATCTTAAGTGGCTCGTACAAAAGCACGTTAAAGTGCTCGGCCACTGTTCCCTCGCCGGTAAACACTAAAGTAAATACGCGAAATAGAAAAATCAAAATCATAATTTGAAGAAGGTATGGCAAGCAACCATTTGAAGGGTTAATCCCCTTCTCTTTATAAAAATCAGCCTGTGCTTTGGCGAGCTTGGCCTTATCTCCTTTGTGTTTTTCTTTTAGTCTTTGAATGTCTTTCGCGTAAGACTTCATCTTTTTCATAGAATCCATGTACGGCTTGGTTAAAGGAGTCGTCACGAATCGCAAGAAAACTGAAAAAGCAATTATAGCCAAGCCCATATTGCCTCCACAAATTCGGTAGAAGATTAAAAGTCCGTTGGCCAAAGGCTCTGTGAAAATAGTTCTAAATATGTCCATGCTATGTATTGTCCCCTTTCTTGGGCACCGGGTCAAATCCGCTTCCGCCAAAAGGGTGGCAGCGTGAAATGCGCTTAACGCCCAACAAGCTCCCTTTTAAAAGTCCATGTTTCTCAATTGCTTCACTAGCGTACTCCGAGCAACTCGGAAAATACCTGCACCCTCCTCCAAATAATAGCTTAATCAAAAATGAAAAAGTAGATTTATAAAGCTTAAGCATTTTTAGTTAACCCAGCCTTTTTTAAGGCTTCAAAGGCTTCAAGCATAAGCTCAGAAGTGTACTTTTTCACGATTATTGGCTTAGCCAAATAAACAACATCGTAACCCGGTTTAAGCTCGGTTAGTTTAACTCTCACGCCTTCGGAAAGAGCTCGTTTTGCAAAAGTTCTTTTACTTGCATTGGGGGTAATTTTTGAAGAAACTACAAAGCCAAACCTTGATGGCTCACTATCCCCTCTTTTAAGGACCGCGATAGAAAAGGATTCACTTCCAAAAAGTTTGCCACCATCTTTCACGCGCTTAAATTCTCGATCTTCACGCAATCGGTTAGCATAGGCAAGCATAGTTTAAACAGTTAATCTGGCGCGCCCTATCGCGCGTCTTCTTTGAAGCACTTTTCTTCCGCCTTTTGTGGCCATTTTAGCTCTGAAGCCAAATCGCCTCTTTCGCCTTAGACTGCTTGGTTGATATGTCCTTTTGGTTGACATGGTGAAATTTTAACACACAAGAGCCGACCTTGCCAGTTTAGAATATTAGTTCGCATATTTTGTGGGTTGAGTTTTGTGGATAACTTTTCTACCATGTAGTACTTCTTCTGCCCGAAGTTGAATATGCAAAAACCAGATAAAGAAAAGGTTTGGGCGGAGGTGTTGGCAAGCGCAAGAGTCGCAGTTTCTGACGCCACTTACAATACTTGGCTGGTTAACACACATCTGGATTCACTAAGAAAAGTGGACACCAATCGCTATATTGCTGAAATAGGTTGCAACAGTTCATATGTAAAAGCGACGGTAGAAAAACGTTACTTCGGTCTTCTGCAAGATGCGCTTATTAAGGTTCTTGGAAGCCCGTGCGACCTGGTATTTGAAGTGAAAGGGGGAGTAGAACAAATTGCCAACTTTACACCAGCAGTTACCCCACTTTTTCAAAAAGAGGAGAGTGAGGAAAATCTTATGCGTAAAGTTGCCAGTTCAAGACTTAGGCCGGGATTTAAGTTTGAGAACTTTGCCGTATCAGCCACAAATCACATGGCCCAAGCAGCCGCCGAGGCAGTAGCCCGCGAACCCGGCAGCTCATACAATCCACTTTTTATTTGGGGTGGGGTGGGGGTAGGAAAAACTCATCTGATGCACGCAGTAGGGCACAGACTCCTTGCCACAAGTGATAAACAAGTTCTAGCTGTGACAGGGGAGGATTTCACAAACGACATTGTGGAGGGAATAAGAAACAAAACAACCCAAGCATTTAGAAATAAATATCGAAAGCTGGATGCCTTACTGATTGATGACATTCAGTTCATTGCAGGCAAAGACGCGGTTCAGGATGAGTTTTTTCACACTTTTAACGCGGTTTTGGCAGCGGGGGGACAAATAATCATGACTGCAGACAAACCTCCCCAAGAAATTGCGAGGTTAGAGGAGCGCCTTTTGAGCAGGTTTCAAGCTGGGCTAATTGTGGACATTAGCCCACCAGACTTCGAGCTTCGGTGCGCAATTGTCCAAATTAAGTCAGACGAGAAAGCCTTGGGGATCACGCCAGAGCTGGTACAAGTAATCGCTGGATCGGTGGTTTCAGCCCGCGCCTTAGAAGGCTTTTTAACCAGACTTCAATCCGAATCAAAACTTAAAAGTCGACCAATAGACATGGAGCTTGTGAGCTCAATTTTAGGCAAAGGAGTGGAGGAGAAAAAAATGGTAGTTTCAGATCCCGATAAAATAATCGATGCGATTTGCACTCACTACACGATAGGGAAGCGTGCACTACTAGGCAAAAGCCGCAGCCGGCTGTCTGCTCACCCTAGACAAATCCTTATGTATATTCTTCGAACAGAACTTAACCTGCCACTCGAAGAAGTGGGGAGGCTTGTTGGGGGGCGAGATCACTCAACCGTTATTCACGGTGTGGATAAAATCACCAAAATGGCCGCGGTCAATGTGGGTATCCGTGAGGAAATCTTCCGGATAAAAGGTTTTTTTGGTGGATAACTTGTGCAAAAGCGTAAACACTTGTCCACGTTTCCACACGAAATACTATATAAGAAACAAATTGTAAACAAAAATTGGCGAGCCTAGCTTGAAGCTGATATTCCCCAATCCACATTACTACTACTGCTACTACTATTTAAGTAATGTATAATCCTAGTGAAGATGAAAACAACCGTTTTACAAAAAGATTTGAATAAAATATTGTCTATTTCTTCTCGTTTTGTTTCTCCTCATGCAGCACTCCCAGTCCTTTCAAATTTCAAGATTCACACTAAAGGCGCAAAACTAATAATTGAAGCTACAAATCTTGAAATGTCGATCTCTGGCTCAATCGGAGCACAAACCACGGAGGAAGGTGAAGTGGCAATTCCAGCACGCGTTTTAACTGATGTTGTTTCCAATCTTTCAGGAGAAAAAATTGAGCTTTCGCTTGATGGAGAAAACCTAACTGTTGAATCTGAAGGTTTTAGTGCGCAGGTTTTGGGCTTAAATGCTTCGGAATTTCCGGAAGTGCCAAGCGCTGCTGATAAGGCTGTTGAAATCCCCAAAGAAGAGTTGTTGAATGCTGTTTCTAAAGTCATTTTTGCAAGCTCGGGGGACGATACACGTCCTGCTTTGGCAGGGGTTTTGTTTTATTTTGAAAGTGAAAACCTTTCTCTTGTAAGCTCTGACGGCTTTAGGCTGTCTAGGAAAATTGTTAAACATAAATCGCCCGCAAGCTTTAAGTTGATTATCCCGAAAAATATTCTCCTTGAGCTTGTAAAAATCGGAAAAGATGCCAAGAAGCTTTCCTTGCATGTTAACCAAGATGATAAACAGATTATTTTTTTAGTAGACGATATCGTTTTATCTAGTAGGTTGGTGGAAGGGGAGTATCCGCCATACGAGAAGATTATTCCCGAGTCGGGAAGTACGGTGGTAAATGTTTCAAAGGTGGATCTGCAAAAAGCGGTTAGGCTTGCTTCAGTTTTTTCACGCGATGGGGCTAATATTGTTACTTTAGAGATTAAAGAGGGGAGTGTGCGTGTTTTGGGCGAAAGCGCTAAGTCGGGAAGTCAGGTTAGTCTTGTTGCGGCAAAGCTCATCGGGCCCGAGCTTTCAATTTTATATAACTACCGATACCTTGAAGAGTTTCTAGGTGTCGTGAGCGGGGAGAGTGTCGAGATGCGTTTTAACAGTCCCACTGCCGCTGGGGTGTTTCTAGATTCTTCAGATGGTTTCTATCTCCACCTGATCATGCCAGTGAAGAGTTAATTTGTTAAGCTTTTAGCACTCATAATAAATTTACATAATGTCTTATTGTTGTTATCTAACACAATCTCTCCAGTTAACATAAATACTGGCTGGAGAAAACTTAAGTAGTTTTCGGTTTTTTCCATATACACAAGCTCGATCGCACTTAGCTCTATTGGTTTTTGGTTTAATATGTCAGAGTCTGTTATTTTTAAGGTCTGGTCTTGGCACTGGTAGAGAATTGCGGTCTTTGATGCTTGGCGCTCCAGCTCCTGAACTTTCATGGTTTTTATTGTTTCCTTTTCATTGTATGTTGAGTCGTGTTGAAGCCTTACGTGTGCAACCTCGTATTTGGAGTTTAAAACAACATCTATAAGTCCTTCTGAAGATAAAGACAATATCGGATATCCTGCTGCATTTTTAGTAAAGGAAACCGAAACAGCGTTGTAGTCGGTGGAGTTTGGCACAAACTCATCAGAAATCAACAAAGGTTCGACACGTTGCGGTACCAGATCGCCAACTGGAAATGTTTTTATTCTTTCAAGGAAATCTTGAGCGGAGTTTAAGGCGGTAGTTTGGTCGGGCAGACCTGTAAATGGCTCATCTGTAAAGGAATATGTCTTATACTCAATCTTGCCGGAATAAGATTCGATCCTAAGCGACCTACTTGTTTCGGAAAACATAAAAACCTTTGCATTTTCTGAGCCAAAAACAAGAGGTTCACCTTCGAAACCGAAGTCTACTCCGATTTTGTCGACAGTGGATTTATCAAGTTGTATTGAATCAGACGAGAAGATTGGCAATTGGTCTGGGATTTCGAAATCTGCAAATTTTTCAAAGCCGTTGAAAACAAAGCCTTCCATGCTGGGGGACTTTAAAATTGGAAGGCTGGTTATCGCTGGTTCATTGGTGGGAGGTATGTTGCCGATGTCTGTGTCTTTGTCTCTGTTTTGTTTAATGATTAAAAAGATCAACACTAAGGAACACAAAATTATAGTAGCTAAAAACAAGCCCCTTTTTGTAAATTGTATTTTTGAAATTTTTATCATGGTATTGTGGTCCCACAATTGGTGGTGCAGCCTCGCAGTATTGACGCAGGGATATAAGGAAATTGCATCGGAATTGGTGATCCCACAAACCGATCATCAAGACCAGCTGCAGCTGGTCTAAATTCGTAATGATCATGAATACTGTTTGCATATCCGGTGTCACCCACTACTCCAAGTATGGTTCCTCGAGTTACTGGAATTTGGAAAACTTCGTCCGTAACAGGATTCCATATGTTTGATGAAATTGTCGTAAAATGTACATGTCTGGTTCTGTAAGGCACTCCATTTGAGCATTCTCCCAATATGTCCACAAATAAGCCATCATATCTGTCTGTGCCGGCCCATCTTACAACTCCGTCGTGAGTTGCGATAATTGTGTGATTTGGTGTTATAAGTTGTCCTGAAGACAGTCCAACATCTATAGCTTCAAGGCCAAAATGCGTCCAGCCGCTGGGGGTGAAAGGTCCTTGTTGGATCCAATAGGCTTGACCCGAGCCAGTTGTGACAGGCCACCCAGAAGGTCCTCCCGATGGGCAATCCTGATAACCTTCTGTGCCACCATCTGTCACGATCGTTCCTCCTCCAGGCGCTACATAGGCCCCAGAGTTGATAATAAACAACATGAAACCTATAAAAAGAACCAGTACCATAGCGGCTCCTATGAGAAAACCAAAAGAGATAGTTGCCGCTTGTGCGACTGCTGCCCCAAATGCTGCGGCTGCATTAACAAAAGCAAAAGGGATTGCTCCAATCACGCGACCCACATCTTTTAATCCTTTTGTTGCTGCCGCCCCAAGAAGATTGCCCACAAACGCTCCGAGGATGTTTCCAATCACAGGCACAGCCGAACCCAGAGTGCTTCCAAGTGCACTCCCAATAGCTTTGGCTGTCGCCGTCTGTGCAATTTTTTGGCCAATTGCTTTTCCGGCTGTTTTGCTTATAGCCGTTTGAGCGGTTCTTTCAACCCTTCCTGGCTGCTTGTTTTTGTCTTCCATTTTATCTAATTTTGGCTGCAGCTACCGCGACTTGCTCGCTTGAGATTGTTTGCTGTTTTTGAGCCATGTCTTGAGGCCTTGTTGTCACAAATTCATACTCCTCTGGAGAAGCAACAATTTTAATTGGTGCGTGATGAGGCCCGGCAAAAAGGATACCTTCACCAATGTCGGCGGCAAGTAAAAGTTGACGCTCCCCTTGGGACAAATAAAACACCTCACCAATCTTGTCGATAGCTGCGGGGGACTGGCGCAAGAGAAGCCTCATGGCGGCGTTAGTTACCACAGCCTTTCCAATGTCATGGTTTAGGAAGTCCTCGACGTCCTGAGTGATTGTGGTAAGCCCTAGATAGTATTTACGGGCCCTCTTAGCGATGGACCACATAAATTGCGCCGAGTCTTGATATCGCATCATATGCCAGGCCTCATCCACAATAAGTAAACGACGCTTGATATCGCGCCGCACCTTTGTCCAGATAAAATCAAGAATGATAAACATGACAACCGGGCGAATGGCGTCTTCTACATCGCGTACTGAAAAAACTGTATAAGGATTTTTGATATCGATGTTGGTTTGCTGGTCAAACACGCCGACGTAGCTTCCTTTAACAAACTTCTCGATACGTGCCGCCAAGTCCAAAGCGTCAGTGGTTTCCATGCCGATAAGGGATTTGTATAAGTCTTCAATCAGTGGTGGCTCTAGCTTTTGTGTTTCCGGATCGGAAGTAATACCTTTGGCGCGGTAAGCATTCATAAGCGCGCGGTCGAGTAGGGCCTCTTGGGTTGGGGTAATCTCGCCCATAATGACTTTAAAAAGTGAATGAAGCGTTAGAATTTTAAGACCCAGCTGATCTTCACCTTCGACATATACTTGGCTTAAGTCAAAAGGGTTAATTTTGGAAGGGGAGGACGCGCTAAAAACTATGTACTCACCACCCGCAGCCTGAGCCAATGCTTTGTACTCGTTTTCAGGATCAATCACGATTACCTCGGTTCCAAGCATCAAAGAACGTACGCTTTCAAGTTTCACAAAGAAAGATTTTCCAGCACCTGAGGTAGCAAAAACTACCATGTTGCTGTTTTCAAGTTCAAAGCGATCAAAGATAATAAATGAATCGTTTTGTGAGTTTATGCCGTACAAAACTCCACGGTCGCTTGAAAGCTCGGCAGTTGTGAAAGGAAATGTTGTCGCAAGGGAAGTGGTGTCCATATTGCGGCTGACAAGTAATGTATCGCGGGCAAATGGAGCTGCTGACGAAAACGCCTTTTCCATGTCAAGAGCCGCAAGCTTTGCTGAAATTAAAACCGAACCCAAAGTGGACTCGATGCGTTTGGTCACGCTGTCAAGCTCGTCTGGGCTTGTTGCAGGAATTGTTATATAGAAGGAAAACTGGAAAAAGCGCTCGGCACCTTTGACAAGAAGATCTTGAAGGACTTTAGCGTCTTCAAGCTTAGCTTCTGTTCCGGGGTTTACAATTTTACCCCTTTGAATATCAGTCGACATTTCAGCTTCCATCTCAGTAATCTTGCGGCGTAGCTCGGACAAAATTTCCTGTCCCTCAACTGGATAGATGAAAAATGATATATCCAAGCTGTGGTCAAAATTTATAATTGGGTTTAGCCAACCCGGAGATACAAACCTGGGGTAGCCTGAAACATAAAGCGTTCTAAAATAGATGTCGTTAATCTTGACGTGATCAAAGCTTACTTCCATCTGGCTTGGGGCGATCAGATCAGTCGGGCTCATGGCGCGCTCTTCGGCGGAGTCAAAAGGTAGCTTGACCAATGGCTTTTCGGGTTTGGGAATTTTGTAGCCAAAGTAATCAGAAAAATTAGGGTCCTGCTCTACTGGGGCAGGAGGTGTAACCGCTGAAGCGGCAACTGGTTGATTTTTGGTTTTTAGTATAAATAACTTCATTTTTTAGTATCTTTCTCAACCTCTAGTATTACAGGTTCTTTCTTTTCTTTAACTGCCTCGGCTGGCGGGTTATATACGTTATAATACAACTCTGTCACTTGCTCGCTACTTAGGTGGCGAAGGCGTAGTCCCAAACGTGCAGCCTGGCGAATCAAATGATCGCGTTTAGGAAAAAGTGCAATCTTTGCTTTTTTGACCACAAATTCTTTTGTGTAAGGAAGTGCCGCGCTTCTTTTAGACAACATCTTAAAAGATTGAGAAAGCCCAAGCTCAAGCGGCGAGAAGGGAATAACCAAAAAGAATCGCTTGCCCAAGACGTTTCTTTTTTTGGTAGTTTCGATGACGAAATTGTAATAACTATCCATAAGGAATTTCAGCTTGGGGCTCTGAATTTGCTTTGCTGACTCCTTTAAGTATTCCAAATACTGGGTAATGTCCTTTCTTTGTGTACGGATGACAATTTGAATCGAAAAGGAAAGACTGTTAATAAGCGCGGCATATGCCGCCACGACCGCTTCTTGCTCGTTATCGCTTAAGAGACCAAAGTTAAGCGAAGTTGACTCAAGAACAACAGCCGCCCCGCCATCTTTGTATAAAACAACCCCGTCAACAATATCTGCAATAGGAAGATGAGCTTGAGTGGTAGTCACAAGCGGCCTGTTTGGTGCATTAAAAATTGGAACTTTTGAAAAAACGTTTTTTACAGGTGATATTTTTGGCATATTAAACACTCCAAACCGCGCGGTAAGGCGCGGCAGAATCGGGTAAAGCGTCTTTGGATTTTATCGCAATTGGCATTATTAGCTCCCCAGTGGTCCTAAAACTTAAAGGCTCAAAGTTTAAACCTTCCTTTTCAATTGCGATTTTGTATTCACCGTTAGGAAGTGGAGTGACGATCATAAAATGCCCAGCTTTGTTGGTTTTGAGAGCTCGAACAGGGCGACCGTCTGTGTCTGTAATTTCAAGTATTGCTCCTTCAACAATTTTCCCAACTGAATCCATCACTTGCCCAACAACCGTGTTTGGCATAGTAGGAGGAGAAGGTGGTGCTGCCTCTGGTGAAAAGTCTGCGTTTTGAGTTTGTGGAGTCGTGCTTTGGGTAAGTGGCGCGGTAACCACTGAGGTTGTGACTGGTGTTTGTGTAGGAGGCTGGTTAAAGCCGGCAACCGGCACTTGAACAGAGGGAGCAGTTGGAACAACAAGAGGTTGTTTTTGCTCACTAGGGGCAATCGGTGCCACTGGGGTTACTGGTGGCGGCGGGGTTTCGGCTACAGCAGGAGAGCCCGCGGTATGCTTACCTCCAAGCATATGGGAAAGCTTGGAAAGAAAATCTTTCTCCTGTGCTTCTAGGTTGCGGGTGGCGTTATCTGCAGGCAAACTTTGAGGCACTTCTTCAACAGGAGTGTCTGCGCTAGCTTGTGTGTCAGCCGCAAAATACTGATCCGGGCTTCCTGTTTTTTTCCAAACAAACAAAGTTGGTGCATAGATTGACCTAAAAAATGCAACCAACCACTGCTCAAGAGGCCGGTCTTGGATGGGCAAAAAGGCAAATGCTGCTCCAGCGACTACAGAAATCACAATCATCGGCCACTTAAAAAAGCCGGGCAAAGGGAGCGAATAAATTATAAGGCCCAAAACCGCGCCAACAGCAAGTTGGAAAAACTGCTTCAAAGTCATGTCTCCCACAAGCCGGAATTGGTAAGAGCTTATTTGTTGAGGTACAGGGTGTTGTTCAAACATTTTTTAAGATTTTAAAAATCTAGTATTCTACTATATTCATCTTACCTTGTGAAAGGTTCCTTTCAAGTAGAGGGATATTTTCACAAAAAATGAGGTTTGTGGTAAAATTTGGCCATGACAACTGAACATGGTGATGATCCGATGTCTCCTAGGCCGGAGGAATCTGAATTTGAAGCAAGAAGACTTACTGGGGAGAGAGGGTCTATTTATCGAGTGGAACTGTCGCGTTTTCCTGAACTTCTCGATCCAAGGGCTGTGGTGATACAAGGTAGGGAATTTATCGGGCAGATGGTAGACACCTTTTACGAAACAGGGGAGACCGTGAGTCCATATGTCGTTCAGGACACAAAACGTAGGACCAGAGAGAAGCCGGAATTATATCGTGACATTATGGAGACAGGCGCTTATTCTTTTACTGACGAAGAGCTGAGAGCTGGCCTAGTAGAGCGCCCACAGCAAACACTATGGATGCAAGTTCCTGATGCCTATATTGCAAGATTGTCTTTACCTGCTGGTGATCCCCAAAAAGTAGACATTGTTGACGATGGAACAAAGAAATATTGGTTAGTCGATGGTCAACGTATGCCCTTTGCAGACAACGGTGAGCTTATGAGGCGAACAAAAGGCGAGAAGGCTGAGTCGAATCGATTTTATGTTGGTGTTGAGTCGCGAGGTGTTAGCAAAGAAGATGCTCGCAGGAATCGCGAGGTGTTAGCACATTCAATTGAAGGTGTTGGTGTAATTCTTGAAGCTTGGGATAATTTAATACAAAAAACTCACGAACAAGACCTTTTTGCTGATAGTGACGAAAATTACGTTAAACAGAAATTTTTAAGGATTGGCAAGGTAATAATGAGGGCACGGTATTACGCTGAAATCTTTAGAGCCCCAGAGACCCGAGAGGGTCTTGCGCCTGCTGGTGCTAAGCTTGAGCAAGCGGTTCTTGCTTGGCAGGATTTGCTTCAAAATAGAGCGGTTGTTGAAATTGAAATCCCCAATCCTAATAAACCAGAGGAAACTATTAAGGCAAAACGAGTCATGCCAAACGCTCACGCTTATGCCAAAAACTGGGGAATGCGTGAACTAAACACCGAATATGTTCAAAGTCGTGTTGCTCAGCAGTTTGCTGGTGAGCGAGCCCCTGAAGGAGTGGACCATCAACACTTCCGCCATGTGCGAGATAAGGACAATAGGAGAATTGCACGGCAAGCGGCGATTTTGGTGGACCATTTTGATTTAGATGCTGCTTATCCTTTTGACCTAGTATGGGAGAGAGACGCTTCAGGTAAGATGCGAATAACGAGTGTTGTTGAGGAGGTTGCCTATGTTGACTCTGCAAAACTTACACACCCTACTGCGCGAAGGGTCAAAGAGCGTTTCGGGGATGTGTTGGTTGTTTCAGGTATTCATGATCGGAGGAACGCGGAGAGCAGGCGGGACCACCCAAGAGCTTCTGGGTCACCCGTAACTCTTTATACACTTCCCGAATTGTCGAGTGATTTTTTGAATGTCACCTCAGTGGAAGTGGTTGCTTTTAATAAGGGCGACCTTGAAAAACGGAAAACAAATCGCGAGCAACAAGTTAGAAGAAAAGTTATTAAAGTAACCATAGATCAAAGAGCTTTTGGTGCAAAAGATCCCAAAGAAGACAAAAGAGTTTTTTATGGGACTTCTGACTCTCGGCGTTGGAGTTATGTTAGAAAAGCGAAAGAGGCAGGAAAGAAATCCGACGACGACGTTTGGGTATACGAGGTAACCGGTTTGGGAGACAATCGAATTTGGGATGAAGTGCAGGCGGTAGTTAAAGTGGATGGTGAGACAACAGCGTTTGCAAGGGAAGACATTCTTGCGATTACACCAGTCGACAGCAAAGGAAAAACTGCAAGAGAACTTATGGCTGATGGGGTAGAGAAACTCGAGGTTGCCATGGGCACAACCACAAATGCGACTGAAATTCCAAAAGGTCTTTTGGAATTCTATGCTTGGGCTGGAATTTACGGCGAGTTTACAAGGGAGGATTTCGAAAGACAGTTTGCTGAGTATACAGACAAGGACCCTGCGAAATTAAGAAGCATTAGTAAGCAGCTTGGCGTGGCAGTTAATCAACTTGCTAACACACACCAACTATCGCGCGATACTGTAGCTAAATTAGAAGAATACCTGAGAATTTCGTTAATGGCGGGTTTAGCTGCTGCAATTATAGTTGGTAAAGACGTTAAAACAGGCACTCGATCTGAGGAGCAACCTACTCTGATTCCTTTAGAGGCTCGAGGTAAAGATAACATATTTATACCACTAAAGAGAGCTATGCTAAAAGCGGAGTTTGTTAAAAGAAAAGAAGGCAAGCTTGGAAACGAACCAGAATGGGCAGACAAAGACGAAGAGGGACTTTTTGATTTTATTGTTAACAGCCAAAACTTGGGGCCGATGAGCCCGTGGGACTTGGCAGAAAACGGTAGACGTTTTTTTACTGACGCACAACTTGAAGAGCTACGACCTTTGTACAGTATTCTCTTTTTGCCTGGCAGCACAAGGGAATAAAACAATCTTCTTATACAAAAAACCCCACCCAAGTTTGCGATAGTGAAATTGTCTTTTTGAGTGAAGAGTCTAAAGTGTTTTTGGTGTTCGATCTCCTCTACGGCCAATGGCCTTAACAACCCCTGTACTACTTTCTCTTAAGACTTGAGCACCCATACCTTCACCGGTTGACAGCAGAGTTCTGCCGACAGCATTTCTGAGCCACCCTTCACCTGATTGCATCCCTGCTCCTCTGAGTGCCAGTCCGTAGCCAATACCACTCTTTGCACCACCTGCGGCAGCCCCAATCGCCATTCCAGCGAGTCCTGCTCCAATCATACCTGAACGTTCTCTAGACATTTGCCCTGATATTATCAAGGATTTAATGTTATTAGCAAGACCTGGAGCCATCAGAAGCAGTGTTGAGCCAATAAATATTGCAAGCAGAGTAACATCTATACCACTAAAGCCGGGGAAGCTGATTTGCCCTGAGTTGACCAAAGGCTCGACACCATACGGATTTCCAGCGACAGTGTTTTCTAGAAGTCCACCAGATCCGCCCCCCATACCAAAAAGTAAAATATGGGCGAACATTACAGCAACTGAAATAGTTACGAATATAGATGCATGCCCAACAAGAGATCGAAGCATTTGAGTAAACATATTCCCACTTGGCGAGGCGACATATCCTAGTGCAGCGAAAGGCAAAGCAATAACATGGAGGATAATCATCACATATGTTCTTAGAAATATCCAAAATATGCGAATGATGGCCAAAATAATCAATAGAAGCATGACCACCAACACTAGAATGCCAGCCACTATCCCGAGCACCCACCCAACCACTGGAAACCCTCCAAAACCGCTTTTAAGAACAATCCAAACAACTGCGAGACCAAAATTCAATAATCCTCCGCCAATATCGTTGATAAGATTAAATATTGCTACGGGATCTAGGCTGGATACTCCAGATTGCGACACGACAGCAGCAATGACTCCTTGAATAACATAGGACATATCAATTACAAACCCTGCAATTGCGTAGGAAAAAGTAATTAAAATAAAACCAATAATTACTCGAGGAATAGCTGAGGTGACACTGACACTTACTTGTGGCGAGATTCTCGCTCTAAACATGACCATGAAGGCTAAAAGAATAACTGCCAACGCCATAAGCGCGTAAGCCGCATTTCTAGAGGCTGCCCAAAGTTTTAAGATTGGTGCTAATGACCCGAAACCAAATCCTGCCTGTTGAGCATATGCTGGCTGTATTCCAATATTGTCCATAATTCCAGCAACATACGAAACCCCAGAGACAGGCCTGGTGGTTATCATTAAGTCAGAAAGCCGTGCAAATTCCAGAAAACCAAGACTCTTGCGAGGGGAAAGGGCGGTATCGGGTGAAGATGCGTCTGCAGTTGTAACACAACCCACAAAGTCGTCAAGCGCTGGGTGTTGTGTAGCACACTCAGAAATGTCGTGCTCGATGGCAAAATTTATTAGCGAATAAATGACCCACCAAACTTGTGCATGTGTGTATCTTTCACCAAAAATTTCATTGTCAGGGATCGCTGTGTTGTTAACTTTGTCATTAAATTGCTGAAAGGTAGGAGCCCACCATTCGGCCTGAGCAGAGACAGTAGAGGGTTTAACTGCTCCTATGAGAAAGATGGACGACAGTAGTGCGGCGACTAAGAATTTCTTAAACATCGATGATAATATCATATGCTTTTTGACTGTACCAGTGCAATAGTTAAGGTTGGCAAGTTAGTGACTTAGGGCTAACCGGCATTGGACAAGCGGAGAAATAATCCCAAGCTGTAGATGCTATCGCATCAAAGTATGTTGGTGAAGCAAAGCTCGTGCAACTTGATCCTCCTCGGAAGAAAATCTCCATGGCAATTTCCATGTCAGACCAACCTCTTGCTCTCAGTGTTGTAAAGCAGTTTGGGTAAGTTGATTGATAGGGGGTTTGGCTGTTCCAGATTTGTAAAAATCGAGTGTATTGAGCGTTGAAATTTTCAGGCGGGTATGCGGCATTGTTGATTCCAAAGTCCTGCCACAGTAGTGGCGAAGCTGTGTAGTTGCTGCAAGCGCTTTCGTGAGCCCAGATGGCTAACGCAAACGTTGGGTGAACGCCTAACGCGACCGCTCGGGAAACCACGTCGTTGTAACATCTTCGACCGTTTGACACCCCTCGGGAGTCCCATTGTTCACAGATTCTGATTGCATTATCTTTAAATGAACCAAGGTATTGTGCAGGTAACGCAGTGTCTGGAATATCTGTCCTACAATTTGCTTCTGAGGCAATAGGTGGCGCAGGTTCGTCTGGTAGCTCGTCTTCCGAGAAGGTTTCATTTCCACAAAGCCCCAGAGGTCGAAGTGCACACTGAATACCTTCTAGGAAATAATCCTGCACACTTCCGATGTGAGGGAAATAAAACTCAGCTGCACTACCGGGGCGGTTATTGCCAGACAGAGCTGAAACAGAGGCGGACGATCCATTTTCGACACTGATACTATTGGCTAAATACCCAGAGGTTGTTTCAGCCGGGATGTCTTTTATTGTTGAAAGAGGAGCGTCGGCGCTAATTCTAGGAAAAATACGTCTAAACACTGACCACGATCCCGCTACGAGCCGTTGCCAGACACTGTCTGCTTCTGGTGTATTTGCTGACATCGCAAGTGGAATGGTAATAGTTTTTTGGCAAGTGGTTGGGTATGTCATAGCTGCTTCTCTACAACCAACATTGTCAAATACTCCAGCGGGGGGGAGTGGAAGGACACATCGGCCAAGTCCTGGGGTACAGCTTGGGTCAGGATTCCAGGTACCCCCTATTCCGCAAGCTGCGGGCGACTCGCAATATCCAATTAACCAACAAGCGTTGTAGAGGTTTTGGTCTACTGAAGGTGTGAAATCACAGGTAAAGTCAGCGGTATAGCTTAGTGTGGCTTGGAGTGGATTTTCTCCAGCTACACCCTCTCGTTCAAGTTCGCCGTACAAATCATCTCCAGCATTTGATCTTGTGTCTTGGAATTCGCAACCCGGCATGCGTTGTGGGAGAGTGATGTCATCAGTCTTAGGGCTGTCAAGTGCACCAGTATATTCACCTGGAATGAATGTGCGCTGTGTAACCTCTGCCAATTCTTTCGTTTCTTCCATGTGAGCAAAATATAGATTTCTGCTGGCGCTGCCTGTTGGTGAATCACTTCCTTCTTGAGTTACAGTAAAATCTGTAATAGTTACCCCTTCGCCAGAAGGTAAGCCTATCGGGCTAAAAGAGGCCATGCCTATACGATCTTCTGTGGAAGAATATGGTACATATCCCAGAGCTTCTGGGCTTGAGAATGTTGTTGCCCCCATAGTTTTTAGAAATGTGTTAGCGAGCACCCCAGTCAGCCGGTTGTAGGTATTGCTTTGGCTGTAACACGCTTCGGGCGAATCGACAGAGCCGCACTCCACAATTTGATCATGTCTTTGGGTGCCAACATTATATCCTTGCTGAAACCTAAGGCCGTCAAATTTGTTTTCGTAGTAAGGAATAAAGCCAAAATACCAACCTGCTATGTATCTGTCACCACTTTGAACTCGTTGGGGGAGAAGTTTTTTGATCGGGCCAGACATCGAAAGGAGCAGGTCTTGGTCGCTGGGAAAGCTAAAAAAACGCTCTTCAGCTCTTTGCACTACACCATTTAAGTACCAACTGGCATACCCCGCCATACGGTCTTTGTAGGTGAGTGTCGCGTTGGGACCAGTTGCGTTGGGAACCAGTTGAGTATTTCCCATTATAGGCAACTGGGCTCTACTCAAATCGATTTCGGCATTTAAGTTACTATCTACGATAAACCTACAAGTTTGCGTCTCACCCGCGTCCCCGGTGCAGCTACCGGGGACTGCTTGCCCTTGGTTAACCTCAAGCGTTTCAATTACCGTAAAATCATTACCACACTGATTAACGCCGCTGGCGGTTTTGTTGCACGGGTTTGCTGGGTATGGGCGAAGAGAGTGGTATTCTGGGTCGGTTACCGTGTTGCAATCCCAATTTTCGATTTCGTATGGCGTTGTAGTAATACAAGCAGGAGTTGCCCATAGCTCTGTGGCTGGTTCGTTAGGACCAGCAATTACCCACAGGTCGCCCGATATTTTTGAATTAACGTCTGCTAGAAAGTTGGCGTACTCCACTGGGTTTGCGAAATCACAAGTGTTTCCCGCACACACCCTAAGAATTGGTTTTTTACCCAACTCGTGAGCTCTGTTTGCAAAGTCTGCAACCGTTTGCACAGCTCCTCGGGAATAAGCAATTTCAAGTATCCAGTTAACATTGCCACTGTAGCCAACCGCAGTATTCACAAATGTTCCAGGAGTGACCTCCATCGCCGAGTTAACACCTGCCTTGCCCGGATTGGTGCTGGTAATAGTGTCAAACTCCGCCTTATCAAGTTGGTGGCGAGTAAATTCTTGATTTCCGCCGAGGGCATTAAAATAGTTAATTGATGAAACCTTCGGGTCGTTTGCAGTGATTTGGTGTTGAGAAGCGGCAAGGCTGATCGACCCAGGATTGGCATCATAATTAAAGTCACCATATTCTGTGAAGAATGTCGGGCCTCCAGTAAAGCGAGTTTTCCAAGATACACCCCGACCATCGGGTATGTCCGCTCGGGAATACCAGTCGTACGATGTAAAACTAAAACCACCACCCGGGACGTGTGAGTAAGAGTTACCCGCAAAGCCGTCAAGCCTACTGAAATCACCCCTTTCGCCGGGTTGAGTAGTCATCAAATCAAATATTTGCCATTCTACAGAGCTTGTTAGATTAAATGCGGGAGAGAGAAGCTTAATGTGGCTTAAATTTCCAGCACGAGTAGTAAGGGCGTTCATGTATATTGCCAAGTCGCGCGCAATGCACTGCACGTCAGGCTCGCCTGTAGTTTGAGCTTGTATTGCTGGGGGGGCAGAAGCTCTAGGCAACAAAACAACAACTAATGCAGTCAAAACAATTGTTGAACACAAAAGAAGCTTGGTGGCTAAATGCTTCATCGAATATATTATACCAAGAATGGCGACTAGTTAATTGTCAATTGTAGATGTCGAAGTTGAGAATTGCGGGTACACCAACAAAATTGGCAATTATTTGAACAATCAAAAACGCCAAAGCCAAAACTACTGTTCCCGCTATGGCATAAGTAATTGTGCTTTTGGCTCCCGCAACTTGCCTTGGGTCGCCACCTGAGAAAATAAAATAGAATCCTCCGACAATAAGCATTACAAAAAGGATTATTCCACCAATTGGGAGTAGTGATGAAACAATTCTGCCAAAAACATCCGTGAGAGAGTAGAGTCCCGAAGCGCAATTTTCACCGACAGCCCCAGGTGGGCACGGCGTGGGATCTTGCGCAAAAATAATTGATAGCATGAGTATAGTTTAAACTAGTTGAGTTGATATATTCAATACATAGCAATATAATTGGCGATTTGCATCAATAGTGGTAAACATAAATATGGTTAAAAATAAGATTGATTTTCCGAACTACCCAGAGGTGAATAAAAAGAACTTTAAGTCGTGGAACGATGACATGTTTCTGAAATACAACAACGAGCGCGTTTACAAGCACCCTAATTTGATAATTAGATATATTGAGAGGAAAAGAGTAGAAGCTTTAATACAATTTCTCGGTCGTATCAAAAGGTCAGACAAAATACTGGCTGCTGGTTGCGGGGAGGGATACATAGAAAAGAAGATTAATAAAGGAAAACTCTTTTTGGTCGACATCTCGCCCCATGCAGTAGAGAGGGCCAAAAGGGGTCTGCACGATCTAAAAAATATTAAATATTTTGTCGCAGATCTTGAAAAGTTGCCCTTCCCTGATGGGTATTTTGATAAAATCGAATGCTCGGAGGTCATAGAACATGTTTTATCTCCAGAAAAGATGTTAATAGAATTCAAGCGAGTTTTGAAATCCGACGGAATTTTGGTGGTCAGCTTTCCCAACGAGCCTCTGATCAATTTTCTTAAAAGCGCTTTGTTAAAGATAGGCATACTCCATCTAGTTTTTCCAAACATTCCCGACAACATGCTGGAAGAGTGGCACTTAAGATCTATGGACTTAACAACTTTTAAGAATTTTACGAAGACTGATTGGAAAATCAAATCGTTCGCAGCCGCACCGAATAAACTGTTGCCGATAAGATACGTTGTATTGTGTGAGAAAAAAGTGACTCATTTTTGATAGATTATTGACATCTCGTCTTCAAAGACCACTTCCCACCCTATCTTTTCAACTTCGCTTTGTAGAGATATTTGTTTTGGGCAATAAGTTAAGCCGAGAGAGTAGGCCAACCTGTCAAATTTCTCTGCGAAAACGCCCTTTGTCGTCTTTGTTGTGTTAGTGATTTTTGAGACCAAAATTGTATCGGTGTTGTATTTTGTGATGGTTTCATAAAAATCTTTGTAGCCACAGTTTATGTCTAAGTACTCGAGAAACGCATGGTCACTTTCTCCTTCTGGGGCAATCCATGAAAAGCCAGACATTCTTCCGTCAACAAAAAACTTTTTATTAGGCATTTGCCATATTAAATAGCCACCTAGGCCGTAATCAGCAAAAATGTTAGTAGAATCATTGTTTAAGGAAAGAAATGTTACGGCTCTGTAAGGGTAAAAGCCGTCTTCGTTGAGGTGCCGCCATGTGCGTGATGAGGCAAACACCGCTAAAGCCCAAACTAAAACACTTACTAGAACTAGTATTTTATAGAAAATATTTAATCTCTCTGAGCCCTTAAGAAATTTTTTTGCCCGCTGCTCTGTGTGGTTTAGGTATTTAACAAGAAAGGGTGCCATTAGAAGTGCAGATAGTGGTGCGTATCGCCCACTGTAAACGCCTGCAAATATGCTGCCCGCTACAACTACTACTTCCCAAAGCCTTATCTTATTTTTGTTAACGAATATAAAAGTGGCTGTGAAGGCTGAAATCGCAAAAAAACCCACGTCAAAAGTAAACAATGCCGAGGCCCATTCGCTTACTGATTGTCTGAAAAGCTCACCTTGACTCATTTGTTTAACGACCTCTTCCCAGTTTCTAATGCCATATGGGTTTGCTAGGGTAGCAGCTATGCTCATCAGAAGAACTAGAAAGTCTGAAGATATAATCCGCCGTTTCTGGAAAGATTTGAACAGAATTAACAAGGCAGATAGCCCAATACCCAAAACATAGCTTCCGTGAAGATTTGTCCACACAAACATCAAGAGAGGAAGAAACAATCGAAGTTTGTTCCAATTCGTACGATCGTAAAAAATTTTAACTAAAATAGCCAGCAGAAACCAATTAAAAACTTGCGGGCGTACTCCAACTCTTAGTGTCATACTGGAAATGACCAATAACCACGGAAGAAGAAAATACTTAGTTTTTCCGTAGACTGAAATTACAATTGAAGCAGAAGTCAGTGCAATGATGACATGCAGGAGCGCAAGGGTATTGTACCCAAAAAGATTGTAAACGTGATAATAGAGAAAATTCGAAAGCCACTCATAGTCAATGTACGGGTATGTCTGCATTGTATACGAAAATGGGTTTCCAGTGGGGAAGCCAACCCTCGCAATTATTTCGCCTACACGATAATGCCAACCAAAATCAGGGTCAATGAAGGTCCTTGTTCCCAGAAACAATAACGTACCCACTATAACAAAAGCTAGGCGAAAAACGTATCGTGGTTTAATGTGGCTTAACATAATCAGACGATATGCTAGTTTAGTGTTTATACAAAAAAAACACCAGGATAACCCTGGTGTTTTTTTGTTAATGGAATCAGTAGTTGTTACGGAGTAACAACGCTACCAATATTAAAATTCTGAATAATATTGATTCCAAAAATTGTGCTAATGAGTTGGGCGAGAGCCCAAGCTGAAAACACTACAACCAAACCGATAAGCGCGCTTGTAACCTGATTCCTAGCTGATTCAGTCTGGCCTTTATCTCCGCCGGACATAATCCACTTTATTCCTCCGAGAATAAGCATAAAGAAGAATACCAATCCTGCTATAACCAAAATACTGTTGATTGCCCAAGAAATCATACCACCAACGGTGATATTGGCAATGGGGCCAAAATTAGTTGGCGCGGTTAAATTTATTGTGTCTTGTGCAAATACTGTTGATAAAAATGGCATAATTTAAATTCACCTCCTTTTATTGGTTTGCTTTATAAAAAAATAATATTTGTTAAGCAAACCTTAAAATTCAATATACAAAATCTTTCTATTATAATGGCAAAAAAGTATTTGTCAAATTTTCAAGAAAGACTATCTATTTATGAACTAAGATAGGGGAGCATGTCAAGGGGTACCAACTGTTGCTAGCGTTGGTATGTCAATAAGAAGAAGATTTATTCCAAAGACATTCTCAATAAGGGTAAAAACTGCCCAAGCTGCAAAAAGTATTACAAGTCCAATAATTGCGTTAAGAAGCTTCTGTCTTGCTTCTTCTAGTTTGTTTTTGTCGCCTCCCGAGCCGATCCATGCTACTCCGCCAGTCAGGAACTGGAAGACAAAATAAAGCGAACCAACAATTAGAATAATTGTTAACATGACGCTAATTAGCGCGCTTAAATACCCAACTCCTCCTGTTGCACCAGGTCCTAATGTAATGAATCGATTCAAATCACCAATCGCTGGGTTTTTTATGTTTTCCCCTGGTATTGGTGCGGCCAGTATTGTGCTGATCATGTTAAGTTAAACTGAAAATAAGTAAAGGAATATTTAAGAAAGGAATTCCAAGAATGTCGCCTACAATGTCGATTAAAAATATTGCTGATATAACAACAACAACCCCAATCAAACTCGTAGTAAGCTTTCCCTTTGCTGCAGCAAGGGCGTTTTTGTCCCCACCAGAGCTTATTATTTGAATTGCTGCCAAGAAGAATTGGATAACAAACCATATAAACGCAATGATCGTGATAACACCCAGTGCAGTAGATATTACATCACTAAGCTTGTACACGGAACCTGCTCCTGGATTTTGGCCAAGTGTTCCAGGTAGCGTGAAACCTCCAGATGGAGCTACGGGTATGTCTGCTAGTCTTGCCATTTAAGGTGTTGGAATAGATGGGTTGATCAAGAAAGTTGCATCACCAAATATTATTTGGCCAAATATTGCAGCTAGAACCAAAGACCCCCCAGCAATCAAAAGCCCAATTACGCTTTGGTATATTTTTGCCCAAGCTGTTTGAACCATTTTAGGGTCATCCCCAGCAGCCAAGAAACTGTATCCCGCGAGGATGAAATTAAACAGGGCGTATATGCCCGCAATAACTATCAAAACGTTAAATGCTAACTGAAGCACTGTACCCAAAGCCCCACCTTCCACAGTCCCAAAATTTTGAGTTGGTTCTGGCTGATTAATGGTACCCCAATTAACTTGTAAAAATTGAAACATTTTTTAAAAAGGATCGGGAGCAGTCAAGAAATTCGTCCCACTCCATATCTCTATGATACGTATAACCCAGTAAGCTGTAAAGACCACGACAAATCCTACCAACGCCCAAGTGATAGCCTGCTTGCCGTTTGCAGCTCCTTTTGCGTCGCCAGAACCAGCGGAAGCGATCATTGAAACTCCACCTAATATAAACAAAAGGACCATTATAATTCCGGAAACAACAATAGCGGCTGTTACTAAATTACCTATAAAATCACCCACAGAAACAGATCGTCCGAGAGGAGAATTGAAAGTACTGCCTAAATCCATATTTTGTATATCAAAACTGACCCCCCTGCTTAGAGGGTTCTCTATAAAAAGGTCCCTCTAAACCCAGGGACACCCAAGAGCAATCCAACAATTTGAACAATCCAGTATGCGCAAAAAATAATTACAAATCCTATTAGGGCTTGGGTAAGGCGTGCTTTGGCGCTCTCGAGCGCCTTAGGGTCGCCCTTTGAAGTCATCATTGAAAGGCCAGCGGAAATGAAAAAGAAAAGAAAGGCTGCTCCAGCGACAAAAAAAATAATATTCATTATCCCCCAATTGAAAAGCCGACCGATTGTGGCGGAACCTGCGAATCTGTAATCACTCCCAAGGGCACCTTCAAGTTCTCCATAGTTCGGTAATTGTGCGAGTACAGCATTGAACATAGTTATATTTTACTATTTATCGTCTTAGCTAAACAAGCCTAAGATGTTTACTCCTACAAATCTTAGCAAAAAGACAGAGAGAACTATCATTAAGAGGCCTCCGATGGATGAAAAAAACAATGCTTTTGAGTTTTCCAGTTTTTTTGGATCTCCACTTGAAGTGGCAAACATGAAGCCCGCCACAGCAATCAAAAATAGGGCAATGCCTCCGCCCACTGACAATCCCCATTGGATGAAAAATCTTGTAGTGCTTTGGACTAACTGCAAGGGAATACAGCCGATGGCTGTGTCTATGCCAAGCTCAGTGCCGTCTGAGCACAAAGGATTATTCTGTGCTGGAACTCCACCTAGCTGTCTGCATAAACCAGAAGTAGGGCAACAAAAGAGCGCTCCGTCGATATCGACCGTGTCTCCTGCTCGATCGCACAGTATTCCTCCAGCGTTTTCGCAAAATACTTCAGTCGCTCCTTCTGGGGCTTGGATACACTGAGTCGACAGTGAGCAAGTGCCGCCGTTACAGTGTCCAGAAAGGCATTGGGAATCATCAGTGCATGATCCTCCGAGACCAATTTCTCCACCACCACACCAACAGTAAGTTAGGCCAGGTGTCGCTTGAACTTCCGGTGATCCTTCGTCGCAATAATATGCGCCACCATCATTCTGGCAGCATGATTGCCCGTATGAGCCGCACCCCGCTGTGTTCCCTGTGACACAACTGCCTCGTAGCCCCGCCGCAATTGGTAGCCCAGTTGCACTTGTGGGGTGAATCCAGCACTGACGCAAGCCAAAAAGATCGCAGTCGCTTTGGATAATGTTGTCGAGGCAGGCTTCTTCTTCAAAAGTTAGGGTGCTACATTGGCCACCTCGATTGCTACAATTAAATACTACGGGCTCAGTTTCGTTTGGAGTGCAAACTCCTGGTAGATCTACATAGCTTCCAGGAAACTCAGCACACCATTCGGAGGCAGTCATTGACCCGTTGCATCTAAGATCTTCTGTACTACTGCAAGATTGGTTGTTTAAGCAACCATCACCTTCTAGTCCACCTGTGCGAGGTATGCATTTAAACTGGATGCACTGAAAGGCTGGGTCGCAAAGACTATCTATATCGCAAGCGTCACAAATCAAACCGCCTTCGACTGGGCTAACTCTTACAAAAACTGCGTCGATGGCTGTACAGAGATTTGTATAGAAAGGGCCTCCATCCCACCTGCGCAAAACGATCGTATTGCCTATTGTTCCTTCAACAAAGAGGGAATTGCCATTGTTGTCATTTAATATGGACAACTGGACAGTTCCTCCTGTTTTGACAATATTACCTACGTCAATCCATCTGTCTGTTCGAGGAGACCAAATGTGATACCTCGTGTTGTCTGCGCTGGGATCATTGGGTGCGTTATTTATTGTGATGTTTACAGATTCGCCAGGATTTACTGTTGGCGTATTAACTACGATTGCACAACCGGATTGCGCTGAAGCGGTCCGGGGAGCAAGGGCCGCAGTATTTACAAAAAGGCCAAGTCCAAGTAGTAGCAAAACTAACTTTTTTTTCATGCTAGAAAAAACCTAACAAATTTACACCAATAAATCTTAATAGGTAAACAGATAGCACTACCATAATCAGGCCGCCGATCGCCGATAGCAGTAATTCTTGGCCGCCTTGCAAACGCCTCGGGTCACCTTGGGAAGTTGTTATTCTAAAGGCTGCAAAGCCAATAAGAAGAAGGGCAATTCCGCCTGCTATGCCAATTGCCCATGTAAGAAAAAACTTCGTCATTTCAGGTACGTTGTTTAGTGGTATACAGCCGATCGCCGTGTTGACCCAACCTTCGCCTTCCTCGCAACCTTGAGATACCAATTCTGAAGCGGGGATTACGGTTCCATCACCTGGGGTGCCGTCATCGGCCGGAGGTATGGTGGTTGTTGGTACGCACGAAAATATGGAAGTTGAACTGCAAGTAGTAGCAGTAAGGCTTTGACACCCACCCCCCGGCTGATATCCAGATGCGCAGTTGCTGACTGTATTACAGACCCTGCCTACTGGGTCCCAATTGCAGGTGTATTTATTTATTAACCCGGCTGGTGCAGTACAAGGGAAACTAGCAGAGTTGCATACAGCGGTACCTTGACTGGTAAGAGAAATACATAGACTAGGATTCGTGCTTTCTCCAAGTGATTCGTCACAGGATTCGCTTCCTACTCCACATGCGCCAAAAGTGTTTTCCCATGCACATGAGAAAAAATTTGAAGATGCTTGAGCTTTCACATCAGTTGTGAAGAAAAAAAACAGAAACACTGGAAATAGTAAAAACAAAACCCTTTTCATACTTCAAGTTTAGCACAAGCTAAAACAAGTTAAGAAGTTCTTCGGAAACGAAACGGATAATAAAAATAGACAGAAGGATCATTATAAGCCCTGCTATGGCCGATGATAATGTGTCTCGTGCATCCTGAAGCCTTTTTGGGTCGCCCTTGGTTGTCATTATTTTTACAGCTGAAATTGAAATTAAAAATAATGCAATTCCACCTGCGACTCCCAGACTCCACCTAATCATAAACTGCGTGAACGATTCGACGCTCTGAAAAGGAACGCAGCCGATTGCTGTGTCAATCCAGCCAATACCTTCAATACATTCACCCGCCACTTTGGCGGCAGTATGAGTTGCTGTTATGCAGCAGGTTGGTTGGCTGTCTGGGCAGTAAGCAAAAATAATTTCCTCGTCAGGAGCACATGAACTTCTACAATTACCGCCGGCAGTGGGGCAGTCTGCTGGAGCTGCAGCCTCACACTGACTTGAGCACTGGTACTCATTGATATATGGCGGGTCCACGCCCCCTACGCATTCGACCAAGGGTGTGTCTGGGTCAAGATCGCATTCGATACAGGTTCTACTTTGGCAGAAATAACCCAAGCTTCCCGTTGGGGGTGGCATTTCGAGACAAGCTTGGATAATTGGAGCATTTCCGCATTCTGCAAAAGAGTAGTCTTCACACATTGAATCCAAAAGCAGGTCGTCGATGGGAGGAGGGTCCCCTGTAGGTGTCCACCCAGGGCGGCACAGCTCTGCTGAGGTATATATACCGCGGGTGGTGTGTGCACACCTTCCTAGCTCATCGCTCCAGGCACAAACCCAACAACCACTTTCTTCAAAACCACTACCACATTCTTCAGGTCCAGCTTGAGCGTTTTTGGCTCCCAAGAAGGTAGACAAAAACAAGAGAAAGACAATGAATGCCAGCCTTATAAACTTCACAACTTAGTATAACCCAAAACATCACTTTGTTCAGATTGGTATAATGAATCATGAAGTTGCCGCGCGTGCTTACTGCCTTTGTAATATTTGTCTTTTTGTCGCATCTTTTTAATCTGGTTTATGCGGCTAATTGTCCCTCAACTGACTACGACTGCCAGATTGCCGAAATTCAAAAAGAAATCGATGCCCTTTCTCCCGCACACGAAAACAACAAACAGGAATTATCTGATTTACAAAAACAGTTTGTGTCGCTCAAGGCGAGGATCTCGCAGATTTCAAATGAACTAATTAATGTTGCAAGCAGAATCGAAGATCGGGAAGAAGACCTTGCTTACACAAAAGAGGTTTTTGAAGAGAAAGCAGACAGTCACTATAGATTTATCCGTACTTACGACCCAATCCTGCCTTTTATTTCATCGGAGGATGCTTCAAGTGCTCTAATTGAGGTCGGTCTTCGCTCCCGTGCCGCAGATGGTGACCGCCAGACAATGGAGGGCTACGCCACAGAGCTTATTAAGCTTAAAGAAGATCAAGACAATCTGACCAAAAACAAGCAAAGCTTGGCTAACGCACAAGCAAGTGTGGATAGCCGCGCCAAATTTTTGGAAGGGGAAATCGGTAAAGTAGAGGATTATATCCAGAGCTTATCGAGCCGACAAGAAGAACTATTAGCACTTAAGGCAGGAGGCTTTTCAACTTCCATTGGAGACACGCCTGCAACTCTTGAGCCTTGTAGCGGTCCTCCGGGAAGTGCCAATTTTTGCGATCCTGGTTTCAGGCCGGCTTTTGCCGCCTTTTCTTTTGGAGCTCCACACCGAACTGGCATGAGCCAATACGGTGCACTAGGTCGCTCGAAATCTGGGCAATCTGCGGAGACAATTTTGTCTGCATATTATCAAGGAGCAGAGCTGACCAAAGGGTTTGGTGTTCCTGACACTATTGGCGTTACGGGGATTGGCCGTGTTTCGTTTGAAGAAAATTACTTGATGGGTATTTACGAAGTGCCGGAAAAGTGGGGAGACGAAGGCGGGTTTGAGGCCCTAAAAGCTCAGGCTGTGGCTGCTCGTAGCTATGCCTTGTCAGTAACCAATAACGGCGCGGGAACTATTTGCCCCACTGAATCTTGCCAGGTTTACAAGCCACAGCTCAAAACTGGTAAGTGGGCAGAAGCTGTACGTGCTACTAGAGGATGGGTGATTACCCGTGGAGGCCAGCCTGTGTCGACATATTACTCAGCCTCTACTGGTGGATTTACAATTTCACAGTGGGGTTGGAGCGGAATTAAAGACACATCTGGAGATTGGCCGGGGACTGCATACGAGAAAATTGGTGGAAGCCCTTGGTTTTATAAGGGCTGGTACAAAAGTCGGGCAGGTAACAGTTGTGGTAGAGGTAATCCCTGGCTTTCTTCAGAAGACATGGCAGATATCTTAAATGCTTGGAAGGTTTTATATCAAGGTGGTGGAGATGTGGGGCGTGTATCGCCCGTGGGTGAGTGTTGGGGAGGAAACCCCTATCCTAAGGGTGAGCTTGCAAACATTGGGGGGTACACTAGCGTGAGCTCTGTCTCGGTTGTGTATTCAAATTCGGGTTCTACTCAGTCGGTGAGCTTTTCCACCAACAAAGGGTCGGTAGGAATTTCAGGAGAGGAACTTAAGCGCGCTTTCAATCTCCGTGCACCGGGATATGTAGGCATCAAGTCTTCGCTTTTTAATATAGAAAAGATATAATTGCTCAAATGCCAGAAGTTTATGTAAGCGACTTGCCAAACAAGCCGCAATCTTCGCACAATTCGAGACCAGACGTTACCCGCCACAGGCATCTGCCGGACAAGAAGGCCCTTCCTGGATATACAAGAAGTCGAGTGGCAGCCTATTGTTACTATCCGGATCACGTTAAATTTGTAGGAGCGGACAGTCAGGAAAAAGTGGTCCTTCTTCTCCGCCGCCACATGATCACCAACTTAGGTTGGATTGTGACCTCAATTCTTTTAGTTTCAACGCCAATAGTGCTTTTAGTGTTTGAGTTGTTGAGCTTTGTGCCGGCAAATGTGCTTTTGGTGGGGTTATTGTTTTGGTATTTAATCACCTTTGCGTTTATTTTAGAGCAATTTTTGAGCTGGTTTTTCAATGTATATATTGTCACTGACGAGCGAGTTTTTGATGTGGATTTTATTCATCTGGTTTATCGTGAGATGACAGATGCCAATTTGGATCAGATCCAGGATGTTACTGTCCGGGTTGGCAGTGTAATTCGCACAGTTTTTGATTTTGGCGACATATTGATCCAGACTGCGGGTGAGGTGCCACAGATTGATTTTGAGGCCGTGCCTCATCCGGATCGTGTTGCACAGGTTTTGCGAGAGCTTCGGGTGGAGGAGGAAATTGAAAAAATGGAAGGAAGGGTACGCTAATGTTTATTAGTGATATCCCAGGAATCGGTGGAAGCGTAGATATGATTTTTAAAATTTTAGTCAGTATCGGTTTTGTTTTTTATATTATTTTCGCCTTTGTTATAGTCAAGCAAGTAAACAAAATGACAGATACTTTGGAAGTTGGCCTCGAAAAAACGCTTCGGGCTTTTGCTCTTCTTCATCTTTTGTTTGCGATTGGAGCTTTTGCTCTCGCATTGACTATACTGTAAGTAGTAATGACTAATCAGTGGCAGTGGCAGCAAGGTGTGGCTCGCGTCTTTCTTCTGGTAGACGGGGAAAATTCTGAGCGTTTTTTCTCCTATGTAAAAGCCAAGCTTACCAACGACTGTTACAATTCGCTTGTTGAGATTCGAAATTATATTAAAGCTGAAGAGGGCCTCGGGGTTCTAAGTTTCAGTTTGTGCTTAGTAGTTGATCACAAAGTCTATGCCCTTGCTGGTGGGGAAGGTAGTTTGGCGTTAGTTCGTGGGGGCAAACACACTTACATAATTAAAGCAGGAAAAGCCATGCTAGTTTCAGGAAATATTTTAGATAGTGACGAGCTTGTCCTTAAAACCCGAGATCATTCATATACTTATTCAAATCAAGAGACTGCGGAAGTGATAGCTCCAAAAAAAGCTGCTATCAAACAGCGAGCTGTTGGGGTGATTGACAGGCTATTATCCAAAATTCCTGAAAGACGCATTGTAATTCATGAGCCCGGAGGAGGTTCTCCCCGGCCCAAAAAAACGACACTTATAGGTATCGGGCTATTAGTTCTTTTGGGAATTAGCATATATTTTGGAATTGCCAGGCAAAAGGATAACCTGCGGCGTGAGGAATATGAACCTGCTTTGCTGGAAGCTATGCGGAATTTGGAAGAAGCAAAAGAAGTGGTCGGCTTAAGTGACACCCGGGCCCGAGAGCTTATACTTGCTAGTCGTGAGACTGCGAAAGCACTTGCCGACGAAGGCGTAAAAGACGAGAGGCTTGATTCATTACTCCTCGGAATATCGGAAAATTTGGGGCAAATTGCAGGGATTTACGACACGCCTGCAGAGCTGTTTTTGGATTTAGGAATTGTGGCCAGCGGTTTTGAGGGAAATGACTTGGCATACTCTGGGGGAACAATTCGAGTGCTTGATTCAAAAAATCGTCGATTGGTTGGAGTAGAGGTTGCCAATAAACGCACGGATCTTATTTCTGGATCTGATTATTTGCCCGATGCGCTGTCCACCGCCGCCTATGCAGATCGAAGCTTTATCCTAAGCCGAGATGGCATTAGAGAAGTTACTGGGGAAGTAGAGCTTGTGGTTAAGACCGATTGGGATCCAAGCCAGGTATTTATTACGGCCTTCGCCGGGAACTTGTATGTATTTGATAAACAAAACAATCAAATTTGGAGGCATCAAGGAGTTTCTGGCGGATTTTTAGAAAAAGAGCCTTGGCTTGGTGAAGGCTTTACCATTGACCTTGCTTCGGCTGTAAGTTGGAGCATTGATGGCTCGATTTGGACGATTGACCAATCGGGAAACTTCAAAGTTTACTCTGTGGGAGCTCCTGCAACTTTTGCTGTCCGAGGAGCAAGTACGCCATTTGAAAATGTGGTTAATTTGTTCGTAAGTGACGAGAGTAAATTTGTCTACGTGCTTGATAGCGGGGCATCACGGATTTCAGTGATTGACAAAAATGGCCAATATGTGGGTGAATACGTGGCCAACGAGATATCGGGTGCTACAGACTTGGCTGTAGACGAGGAGTCTGGAAAGATTATCTTTTTGGCCAATTCCAAGCTTTATTGGCTTTCTGCTAATCACTTAAATGACAATACTAATAACGAATAAAAAAGCTGAGTTTGATTATGAAATAGTTGACCGCTTTGAAGCGGGAATTATCTTGTCTGGCGAAGAGGTCAAAGCGATTCGAGGTGGAAAAGTGGATTTTAGTGGGAGCCATGTCAAGATTATTGGAAGCGAGATGTTCGTAATCAATCTTCACATTGGTATCACCTCTGTCGAGCCGAGGCGCAGCCGCAAGCTTCTGGTTAGCCGAGCTGAACTAACTTCTCTAGGGACGCGCGTTAAGGAGAAAAAATTGGTATTTATGCCCCTTAGCCTGTATAATAAGGGACGTTTAATTAAGCTCGAAGTAGGAGTGGGTCGAGGTAGAAAACAATTTGAAAAGAGAGAAGAGCTTAAAAAACGTGATATTCAGAGGAATATCGATATGGGGACGTACTAGGTTTCGACGGAGAGCACTTTAATAACCTTGCAAGCCAAGTTTGGGCCATACTTGTAAAACAGGTCTAAAACCTAAGTGCAAATAAAAATCGCACTTCTGGTCAGTTCGCCTTTGCGGGCAACTATAATTACGCTTTCGCGTAAGCCAGTGTCTCGCCTTTTGCTTCTTAGCCTAAGGGACGAGGCATAATATTGCTAAGATGCAGTTTGTAGTTTTGACTAAAGGCCACAAACTAAAGAAATTTTAGTCAATTTGTTTGTTAGTATTAACAAAACAAGCTTGTAGATAGGTCTTAATAAACTTTTCGGACGCGGGTTCGACTCCCGCCGTCTCCACCACTTACCCCTCACCGTTTGGTGAGGGGTTTTTCGTGTAAAATAAATTAATGCTTCTCGATCTTCTTTTCCCCAAATATTGTTTAGAGTGCAGGCGCCCGGGGAAGTACGTGTGTAACGAGTGCCTTGCGAAAGTTGAGATAGCTCGGCCAATTTGTCCGGTTTGTAAACGGGCGAGTTTTGGCGGGGTTACTCATAGTTATTGTAAAAGTGGGTTTTCGCTAGATGGTTTGGTTTCAGCATATCGATATGAAGGAGTAATAAGAAAAGCGATTTTAGCCTTAAAGTACAGATTTGCTTATGATATCGCCCGTGAACTTGCCGGATTAATTCAGCCTAGTTTTAATAATGCCGTATTTCTTCCGGTCCCGCTTTATCCTTCTCGCGAGCGCTGGAGGGGATTTAACCAAGCGGGAATAATGGCAAAATTGCTTGCAAAAAAAGGTAAGAGTGAGTATCAAGAAAGCGCAGTTTTGAGGCTAGGAAACACAACTCCACAGGTGAAATTAGGCAAAGCAGAACGCCTGCAGAATATACGCGGTAAATTTGCGGTAAATGAGACATTTGTGCCAGATGGCTGTAAAAAATATATAATTTTTGATGATGTTTGGACCACAGGAGCCACGATTAGTGAAATTGGCAAGGTTCTTAAAAAGGCCGGCGCAAAAGAAGTCTGGGGAATGAGCGTGGCAAGGACTTAGGCGGTGGGTAGAGGATTCGAACCTCTGTAGGGAAAACCCTCCGATTTTCGAAATCGGTGCAATTGGCCGCTATGCGAACCCACCAAAAGTTCAAAACTTGTGCGCCTAGGAGGAGTCGAACCTCCAACCTTTGGATCCGCAATCCAACACTCTATCCATTGAGCTATAGGCGCTTGTTGCTAGGCCCCTATTATACCTTATTTACGACTGAATTTTGCGAGCTACCCAGTTCGCACCTTTATCAAGGACTGTAGGGACAGCCTCATCATGAAGCAAATACTTTCTTAAGATCTTTTCGATTGCTGGCTTGTCTTTCTCTTCATAAATAAGCTCAATGCGGCCAATTATACCTCCGACTTCCAAAACCAAAACGTGTGAACCCATCCGTTCGGAGAACCAAAAGCGAATAAAGTTCTCCCAAGGCGTTAGGGAGTTGGCAATACGAATTCCATAAGAGGTGATTTTGTAGTCTATCTTTTCGGGCTCAATAGTGCTTAAAACGTAAAAAAGAAAACCGAAAGCAACTATTAATAGAACGGGCATAATGCCATCTATAAAGTATAAAATTAGGCCAAATAAAACTGCCACTGACAATGCAGTAATGTAGAATTCACGGCTTTGGCGCTTAAAAGGTCGAGAAGGGGCGCTCCAAGTGAAAAGCTCTTTTTCAAGGGGGATTTGAGCAACTTCTGGCTCTGGAGTTTCATCCTTTGCTGTCATGGCTAAGTATAGCGCATAAAAGTTAAATGAATCTAGTCATCTGTTATAATTAGCCACAACTTGGAGGTGTCGCAAAAGCGAAGCTTGTGCTAACCCCCGGTTGCACTCGGAGGTGTCGCATAGCGGCCTAGTGCAGCGGGTTGCTAACCCGCGCCCTTAATAAGGGCTCGTGAGTTCGAATCTCACCACCTCCGCCTTCGCCTCGCCATAGTCCCAAAGGGACGTCGGCGGGCTTCGGCGAGACGAGTCCGCCATGCAATATGTATATCTACTAAGGTGTGCAGACAAAAGAACATATATAGGTTGTACGTCTAACCTTAAAGACAGAATAAAGAGACACCAAAAAGGTCACGTTCCAGCTACAAAAGACCGAAGGCCGATAAAATTAATTTTCTGTGGTGCATTCGCAAATAAAAAAATAGCCTTCAAATTTGAACAGTATTTAAAGTCGGCATCAGGAAGAGCCTTTTTGAAAAAGCGTTTGGTATAATTGCTTACTAGGTGGGTTGGCAGAGTGGACAATCGCACACGACTTGAAATCGTGAGGGGCAACCCTTCACAGGTTCGAATCCTGTACCCACCGCCACGCTTCATGGCGAAAACTTTTATTCAAAGATTTGCACAAAAGGGGATTGTAATAAACTCGGACGGTCAGATTTTACTAATTAGATATTCAGCAGCCAAATACCAGGCAAAAAAGATTGCTGGCAAGTATGCGTTGCCTGGGGGCAAAGTCGAGGTAGGTGAGTCGCCAGATCAGTCTCTCGTCAATGAAATTAAGGAAGAAACAGGGGTTTTGTGTAAACCTGGAATGCCAATTTATGTGTGGAATTGGGAATACGACAAAGAAGACGACAGGGTTCAGATCAACGCGGTTGCGAGGATATGCCGTTACATTGAAGGCGAAATAGTGTTTTCAAGGAAGGATAATGAGTCAATTATCGAAGGTGTTTATTGGGTGGAGAAGCGTAAAGTTATGTCTCTTCCACTTGTTGAGGATGAAAAGGTTGCCGTTGAGGTTTTTTTAGCGAATTCTGATTTTGCTAAAGTTTATAGTTAAATAACCCCGAAAAATCTGATATAATACGCACATGCCTGAACAAATTCACTTAGTTGCGGCTTCTGCGCTTTATAAAAAGGCTGGGGACGACGTTGAATGGTTTTTAATTAACGAGGGGACTGATGGTTGGCAAGTACCCAAGTCAATTGCCCGATCCGGCGAGTCTTCTGTTCGTGCCGCAATTCGATCCATGGGGGAACAAGGTGGTATGAGGGTCAAAGTTTTGGAGGAAGTTGGCAGACATGGGGGGGCCGCTAAAGTGGGTTCACGAATACTAACTCAGCGAGTGATTTATTATTTAATGATCCATAAAGATGGCAATGAAGTCTTGGGTTTTGCCGAAACAGGCTGGTTTGACCACACTTCTGCACTTCGCAAAGTTACAAATAAACGAGATCGCGAAATGCTTAAAGACGCTCGTGCGCTTCTTATGGAAATTAGGGCCAAAAAGAAAAAGGCTAAAGAAGCCTTGGCAAAAGCTAGCTAATTGACTTCAAGATTCGGATTTTGTTAGTATTATTTGTGAACCTTTCAAGGCGTGAGTTGTCTATCTTGGGAGCTTCGTTGTATGTATGCGAAGGTGCTAAATTTCGAGTCGACAATCGAGGCTGGAATCATTACGTAGTTGAGTTCACCAATAGTGACCCACGAACTGTCATTTTGTTTTTGAAATTTCTTCGAGAATGTTTACCGGTTGTTGAAGAAAGAATAAAGGCTCAACTATTTGTGTATCCTGACTTAAATGAAGATGAACTTATTCAAACCTGGTCCGGCTACACGCAAATTCCAAAATCAAGATTTAATAAGTCAATCCATTTAATTCAAAGGAGCGGACGATTTAAGCCCAGTAGGTACGGGACAATGAAGATCAGATATCATCACAAAGAGCATTTCCTTAAGATTCAAGATATAATATCTAAAGTTTTTGGAGGCGTCGCCTAGTGGCCCATGGCACGAGTTTGGAAAACTCGGACTCGAAAGGGTCTCGTGAGTTCGAATCTCACCGCCTCCGCCTAGTGGGATGCTACCAGCATCAAAGTCCATGATTGACCGATATAATGGGCTTATTTTGTGGTTCAAAGTACCGTTATAGTTCCAAGCTAGTCCAGTGGGGAAGATTGAACCCAAAAGCACTTTATTTTGACTGATACTTGAACGTTTATACGTTTCTCCCAAGTCTGCCAGCAAGGTTTTCATAAAGCCCGTGACCGCTTCAATATTGTACTTCTCAACCAGCGAATCATCCTGAGCAATATACGCTGATGTTAATTTTTCTTCGAGAATATCGTTTTGTTCCTTGAAGATTTCATCAGAATATATGCCTGACAGGTTCTTTTCGACTAAAGTTTTTCTGAGGGTTTTGAGGTTGGTAACTTCTCGGTTAGCTCTTTCTCTCAGTGTCCTCAATCGTTTAGTTCGATCAGCATAGGATTTTTGCATTAAGTAGACAAACAAGTCAGTCGTTTCTTTCTTTGGCGTGGTGACTTTGAGAAGGCTCAGAAGGGTAGCGTCCATTGTTTTTACACTAATAGACTTGCTGGTACATTTACTGCCAGTACTGCAACGGTAGTAACCGTATTTACTATTTCTGCCCTTACTCCAGGAAGCCGTTAAGCCCACGCCACACTGTGAACATTTAACAATTCTTCGTAAGGGAAAGTCGTTATTAGGTCTTTCTCGTTTGATTGAAAATGATTTCCGAGTATTTTTGCCATCTAAGATAGCTTGAACTTTGTAAAATTGTTTTTCTGAAATCATGGGTGTATGTTGTCCTCTGACTTCATCGGGGTACTTGCGTGAAGTAATCACTCCCATGTAAAACTTTTGCCTAAAAATCCTATTGGTAGTCTGTGGTCGCAAGAAATAACAAGTGCCTTTGCCTATCGTTTCTCGCAGTCCCCATTCGTTCATAACGGTTGCCATCTCAGCCAAGCTTTTCTTACCAGTCGCCATTAAATCCCAAGCATCTTTGACTCTATCCCAAGTCTCTTGATCTTTGATTGCAAAGCCATTCTCAAGTTTATATCCTAGTGGTGCTTTGCCGCTAATCAGACCTGAAAGAAATCTTGCACGCAAGCCATTCCTGGCTCTTTCTGCTCTAACGTCATTATCCAATTGGGCAATACTAGCGAGCATCGTTTCCACTAATTTATCTGTTGGTCTATCGCCAGTTGGTTCACTGGCGGAGATGACCGTAATATCACAATCTGCCAACTTTTTACGAATGGCTAGGTAATCAGTGGTTTGGCGTGAGACTCTATCTAAGCGGTAAACCACTACGGCACTAATCTTTTTTCTATTCTTGCGACAGTATTCAAGCAGTTGTACGAGTACTGGTCTGCCGGAAATGGTTTTGGCTGAGCGACCTTCTTCCTTAAATATTTCCACTACGCTGTAACTACGTCGGGCAGCTTCCTTACGACAAATATCCTCCTGAGTGCTGAGAGAGAAGTTATCAACCTGTTCTTCACTAGAAACTCTTAAGTAAATAACAGCCCCGTTTTTGATATTTTGTGGCGATGCACTTTGGTTCATAAATGACCCCTTTCATTGAGTAGTTGTTGTAAGGTTAAACCTTTAAAAATCTGTTTTTCATAACTATTAAGCCAACTATCAACCAGAAACTGAACCTCAGTGGTGATAGCTTTCAGCTCTTGGGATGAGAAATCTTTTGCCAGATCGCCTAGTATTTTTCTTACCTGTTGTTGCTGTTTATCTTCTTGTTCAACCACAGATGGCTGGGTTGGTAACTCCTTGGGTGTTTGAGGTGCTTCAACAGGAAAGGTAAATGTTTTCAGTGAAACAGGATTTTCCAAGCTTCTAGCAATATAGGAAAAATCTAATGGTTGGTTTCTTAAAACTGGTTGATTTATACTATCCATGGCAGTCTTCTTTTTAACAAATCTACTCAAGTATACTTATCATATATGATAAGTATACTTGATCTACAGCAGGTGTCAAGCCTTGAGGAAGACCAGAGGAAAAGGATGGAGTATAATAACGACAGTTTCAACCTGCCCGAGATGGGCAGCTATGTTGGAAAACAATATCTTTCTCACAATCATAGTAGACATTTTCCGTAAAGAAACTGCTTCTTTGGTTCAGTTATTGACTCCGTATTTTACCAACATTGTAGCAGTCGCAATTATCTTTAAGCCTCTTTTTATTGTTAGCTCTATAGTTTTAGTTTTTTTATCTATCAGCTACTGGTTGGTAAAAATATATTTGTCCTGGAAAGAATCCCAGAAGCCTTTTATCCTATTTGAGTTGTCACCGCCTTCCTCAACCGAACAAAGCTCCTTTACCACCACTCAGTTATTCACTTCTGTGCACGGCTTACTTCGTCAGCGATCATGGTTATTTCGCCTGTTTGATGTCACCAAGTCGTATGCCTTTGAAATACTGTCTACCAAAGAAAAAGGTATCCGTTATTTGTTGAGAGTTCCCACTGATGATGCCCAAATTATCAAGAAAAACCTCATTTCATATTTGGCAGGTATTCAAATCAAGGAAGTTAACGACTATTTTGATGCAGGCGTAAAAGGTCACGTCTTAGATATTCATTTGTCACACCATTTTGCTTTTCCACTTAAGAAACAGGATAACTTAAAAGAGTATGATCCCATAGCTTATGTCACTGGTACGATGACCAAACTAGCTGAGTATGAGTTAGTAGCAGTGCAAATGATTGTTTCACCGATTGGCAGATCGCTATCTCAGAAGATAAAACGATTGCGATTTCTGTTTCTGGGCAATAAAGACCTTTTAAGTGAATTAAAAACTACTCACCCACTTGGATCACTCTTTTTATTTACCTTTCGCCTTTGTGCACAAATTCTGATGTTTCCTATTGGGGTCATAGTATGGATGGCGACTGATGGCAAAGAAGGGCCAATCCTGTCATTTATCCCATATAAACCACAGCAACAAAATAATGCCTATAAAGAATTTGTTGAAAGTCAGATTAAGCAGAAAATTGACCAGCAACTTTTTACAACTTCACTCAGACTTCTGACCGTTGCC
>JBGSJG010000002.1:0-1668 GCA_041742135.1 Patescibacteria group bacterium
CGCTGGAAAAGTCAAGGTCAAACCAGCGAGCTCGCTGGTTTGACCTTGACTTTTCCAGCGACGGCGCTAGAATGGTCAAATAGAAGGGCTGCTTTGGTAATAGTCTGATATTATTGTTAATTACGGCAATCTTATATGCAACGCCACTACTGTCCAATTAAAAGCCCTGTAGAATCAACTGATTGCCATTACCGGGTGGGGGGTCAAATTGAGGATCCTCTGAAAAGGCCTGCAAAATGGGGGTTTTGTTGATTGCATTGATGCTGATTATTTGGAGCATGGTGTGAAGGCTCAAGGGCGAGTGTAGACGTTTTTTGATGATGGCAACGAGCACATAAACCGCAATCGAGATCCAAACTTGCGTGTGTACGGCGTTCTCAGAAGTTCCAAAGAAGGCTTTGATTCTTAGGTGCTGCTTAATCCACTTGAAGAAGAGTTCAACTTTCCAGCGAGCTTTGTAGAGGAGCGCTATGTTTGTAGCATCGAGTAGGAGATTATTTGTCAGAAAGATTAGGCGGCGATCCTGCTCTGCATCATAGAAATCTATACGTCTAAATTGAGTCGGATATTTTTTGGATAGCTGTGGGTACAGCAGGGAAATCATCTGGTCTTTTTTTACTGAGGAACCTTTTTCTCGGCGTGCTGATTTGTGAATTCGATATGACAATCGTTTTTTTGCGCGAGTGACAAAGAATGCTTTGGCCTGTTCGATTCGATAGAATCGCTGAAAGTCGACGTATCCTCTGTCCATGATGTAATGCGCACCTGCTTCAAATACAAGTTCGTCAAGAATTGTGACATCTGCCTTTTTTGCTGGGGAAATCGCTATAAATGAAGGGATACTTCCTCTGAGATCCAGCAGCGTATGGAGTTTAATGCCTGCCTTTGTTGAGCGGAACTTTGCCCAGGGGAAAAGCTTCATACAAAGATCTATCGTTGTTGAGTCGAGCGCATAGGCTGCATTCTTAAGGTCGACCGCTAGCTCTTCATCGGCGTACAGCAATCGTGCCTCTGCGATAAGAATGTGCGCCAGGTCAGCATAGATCCGCCAATCTCGATTGTCATTGGCATGCGCAAGCGTGCTTCGCGAAACGGCACCTCGAATGCCAAGATGATAGAGTTTAGAGCCTTGTGAACGAAGACACGTTTCGATATCTCGCAAACTCTCGCGATAGGTCAGTTGTGCAAACGCCATGCATAGAAATTGATCCCAACATGAGAAGCTGCGAACTCCCTTCTCACCAGAATACTTTTCAACAATACGACGGAACTGCCTCTTGGGAATAAACTCCATCAACTGTGTAAAAACTGTTGTGCCGGTATTCATAGTGCTGCCCTCGATTACGTGATGCGAAGACACTAGCACCGAAAAGAAATTCAAATCGCGGACAGTAAAACAGAGCCGAAAAACCCACAATTCTAAGAGCTTACGTCAGATTGCTGAAAATTATGTTGGACAGTAGTGTTAAACACAACAACCTCCAAAAACAAAGTTAAAACGGCTAATTAACATGACGAGTCAAAACCCAACCAAGCTTGGTTCATGCGCCAAACCAGCCAGAATCAGCACTTTATCACAATTATCTATGGAAGAAAAATTGAGCTACTTAATTCCAATTTTGTCTCATAACAGGCTATACTTTGCGGTTCACTGCCAAGTGAATTAAC
>JBGSJG010000003.1:0-1653 GCA_041742135.1 Patescibacteria group bacterium
GCAAGCAGTACCGATCAGTTAAAAGTATTTGCTTCCAATAATTGTGGAAGTCAATGGAACATTCGCTATACCGAAGATGGTTTAGGACTTGCTACTGCAGGAATTCAATCTGCCACATTCGTTCCAACACAAACTTCACAATGGCGTTTGGAAACGGTGAATGTTAGTGGAGTGGCTTATAACAACAAACCAAACATAAGATTCAAATTTGAATACTCACAAAATACCGGTAATAATATTTACATCGACGATATAAACATCACCGGAACTTCAACTGTTGGAATTCAGGATGTGGAATTCCTTGCAACGGTTTCTGTTTATCCAAACCCAGCAAGCGGTTCATCAACCATTTCTTTCAGCCTGTCGGAACCATCACAAATGTTAATTGAAGTTACCGATATCACAGGAAGAATTGTGGAATTGGTAGAAAGCAAAAAATTGAATGCGGGCGAATATCAGTATGCATTTGGTAGTGGTTTATCAGAAGGAATTTACTTTGTTCGTTTCCAGTCTAACGAAAACGACATGACTAAAAAAGTAATCTTCACCAAATAAACAGCGTTTAGATGGCAGCCGTTACAACAGGTTCAAAAACTTTTTCGATAAGCATGGCTTACATAATTTATGCTACGCCCGAAAAAGTTTTTGATGCCCTCACACAGGAAGGAATTATTTCACAATGGTGTGATGGCGGAGGCAAGGTTGATTTAAAAATTGATGGCGAGGTAGAATTGTTCGATGGATGGGTAAAAGGAAAAGTAGTTTCTTTCGATAAGAAAAAGAAAAAGCTTTCTTACACCTGGAAACCTTCAGAATGGGACAAAAAAACCACTCCCTCACTCGTCGAATATGAATTAAAAAGTCATTCTGCCGGCACCGAAGTCATACTGAACCATTCCGGCTTCCCATCACCCGAAGAAGCCACCAAACACGAAAATGGCTGGACCGACTACGTGTTCGAACCACTGAACGATTACTTTACCTTCCAATAAAACCTAAACCTCAAAAGGCGTCTCCAAAAAGGCGCCTTTTTTTATTAAAATAACTGTCATAAGCCATAAACTCGGCGGAAGGCCTGCCTGCCAAGCCACAGACAAGCTTGCTTGGCGTTGGCAGGCAGGGTCATTGGTCACTGCGTCCTCCGAAGCTCTAGATGAATGCTATTTTATTTGATTAATTTTTCAAGAGCGTAGGGGGATTGGTCATTAACTCGGCGGAAAGGTCATTAGTCATTGGCGATGCCTTGCTAGCGTTGAGGTTGTCGATGCTAGCCCGGATCTAAAGAGACGGGCCTGAACAAATCACCACACTGCGTCCTCCGAAGCTCTCAGAGAAAGCTATTTTTATAAATTTTGTTTATTAGAGCGTAGGAGGATCAACAAATCACCAAATCACCACATCAAATCTTGCATTATTCTCCATTTTAACCTATTTTCGCACCTCAGAATTTTTGGACTTCCATCCAAATCTTCGGGGCCTATAGCTCAGTTGGTTAGAGCAACAGACTCATAATCTGTGGGTCCTTGGTTCGAGCCCAAGTAGGCCCACTTTATTAAATAGAAGACTGCATAATTAAATGTGCGGTCTTTTTCCTTTTAGATACAGGGGGCGAGAAGTTTACCCTGAGCGTAGCAAGGCGCTTTTCAGCCTTGC
>JBGSJG010000004.1:0-453693 GCA_041742135.1 Patescibacteria group bacterium
ACCAGGAACCAACACAAGTAATGAATTTGCCCTTTCCTGGCCAGCAGCTAGTCCAGCCCCGGGTAATACGCTGGATAAATATTACTACATGATAAACACCACCCCGCCAGCCACATTGGCTACTCTGACCAATAATCCTGGCACATATATTCCCGTAACCGAACCTTCGGTAGCAGCAAAAATGCTTGCTGGTGTTCAATATGGTAGCAACAGAGTCCGAGTAGTTGCCATCGACACTGATAGTAATTATTCACCGAGCAACTTTATTTATGGTGACTTCACACTCAACTCTTCAAATCCTGATCCAGCTAAAAATTTAACGGTATCTGATGCTTCAATTAAATCAGCCTCCCTTTGGCGAGCTTCCTTGGCTTGGGATCATCCAGATTATAAGGGTACGGGAACTCTGACCTATACCGTTCAGCGTTCGACCGATGGCACTAGTTGGTCAACAGTGACCACTACATCTGGAACTGCTTACGTTGATATAGTCAGTGACTCAAAACAATACTATTGGCGAGTAGGTACGAGTGATACCACTGGTGGTTCCATTGCTTCGCCTTCATATACAAATGCCGTCACGCTTACCCCCAAAGGTAGCTATTCAGACCCTGCCGCTTTAACATCAGGACCAACAGCGGAAGGATTATCTACTAGAAAAGCCCAAATTAAATGGACAACTAATCGTACCAGTGATTCAAAAGTTGCTTTTGGAACTACATCAGGTAATTATTTTGACGAAGAACCCTCAAATTCAGATCAAGTAACCGATCACACTATTAAACTTACTAACCTCTTACCCGGAACAACCTACTATTATAAAGCTCGTTGGACAGATGAAGATGGGAACACTGGAGAAAGTAGTGAAAAAAGCTTTACTACTGATCCAGCTCCAACGATCACTGACCCCCAAGCTACCCAGATAGGTTTATCTAGTGTAATTTTGCGCTACCGGGTCAAAGGAGCGAGCAAGGTTAAGATTTATTATGGTCGCAGTACTGAATTCGGGGCAATAAAAGAGGTGGCAACCTCGAAAGAGGAATCAACACTAACCGCCGAATTGATCGATTTACAGGATGACAGTCTGTATTACTATAAAATTAACCCTGTAGATAGCGAAGGCTTTGAATACGAAGGTCAGTCTCTCACTTTTAAAACTATGCCTAGACCACGAATTAGTAATGTGAAACTTCAAGAGGTGGCTGGTTCTGCTCAAACTACAATTCTGGTAAGTTGGAGTGTCAATACACCTCTTTCTTCGATTATTTCTTTTTTTCCCACAGGCCAACCCTCATTAGCCAAAGATCAAGTGGATGTTCAACTCAAGTCCGGTATACGCGAAATGACCGTTTCTGGGTTACTACCTCAGCAACAGTACCAATTAATAGTTAAGGGTAGGGATAAAGCGGGAAACGAGGGAGTGTCTGACACCTACACCTTTACCACTGCTACCGATACTAGACCACCGCAGATTATGAACCTAAAAGTAATTGGTGGTACGATTCCTCCTGTTGGTTTCGCCGCCGGAGAAGTGAGGGCTCAACTGGTTGTTACTTGGGATACAGACGAACCCTCTAGTTCTCAAGTGGAATATGGTGAAGGGGCTGGTGCCACCTACAGTCAGAAGTCACAAGAAGATGGTAATTTAACCACTAACCATACAGTAATCATCTCTGGACTTACTCCCAGTAAGGTTTATCACCTCAGAGCTATCTCAACGGATTCAGTTAATAACGAGACTCGTAGCATTGACATGACCACAATTGCTCCAAAGGCTACTAGATCGGCACTTGACTTAGTACTCAAGAGTTTATCTAACGCCTTTGGTTTCTTGGGATTATTGGGAGAGAAATAAAGTATGAATGAAGCTTTAAATAGTACCATCTTCCAAACAAAAAACGTAAATAAGACTTTTTTCGTCAAAGCTCAAAATGTAACTGTATTATCTGATATCAACATGGAAGTGCGAAAAGGTGAATTTTTGGTCATTTTTGGACCTTCGGGTTGTGGCAAATCCACACTGTTGCATATTTTATTAGGTTTGGAACCACCAACTGACGGTCAAGTCACTTTCATGGGTGTACCCTTGTACCAAAACTTAGATGAAGATGGACGTTCGGATCTTCGCAAACGTCACATTGGTATGGTGTATCAACAACCTAACTGGATTAAAGCATTAACAGTCAAAGAAAATATTATGGTACCCCTCCGCTTGTCTGGGGTAAATATTATTCTAGCAGCGAGTCGAGCAGAGGAAGTCTTAAAACTGGTTGGGATGACAGATTGGCAAGACTACATTCCAACTGAATTAAGTTCAGGTCAGCAACAGAAAGTGGCTTTGGCAAGGGCGGTTGTGACTAATCCTGATGTTCTCATTGCGGATGAACCAACGGGTAACTTGGATTTTGTGTCAGGACAAGAGCTGATGAGACTCCTTTCGACTCTTCACCAAAGTGGAAAAACAGTGATTATGGTGACACATGATTTGGAATACTTGAGCTTTGCTCAGAAAGCAATTCAGATGTTTGACGGTAAAGTTGTTGATAAAGTGGATGATCCCGGTTCTTTTGCCAAACAACATAATTTGGCTCTTAAACGAGGTCAAAGCCGACTAAATGAGGGTATGCAAACATGAAGTTCACACAACTAACCACTAAACCAACTGTATCCCAAAAACCTTTAGTGGCTGAGGAGAAAAATACGAGCAAACGTAGCGGAAAGCATTTAACTAGTAGTTTGAGTGGGTTGATAAATATTGGTTGGGCAGGGATTACTTTTCTCATCCTGGTGGTAGGTTTTTCAGTAAAAGTTATGCTCCACTGGGTTTTCCCTGTTGGAAAAAAACGGTCAAAACTTTTTGGCCCTGCCTTATTGGGATTTGACCGATTGAATGACAAATTAGTTAGTCTACTTGACAGGAGTAAAGCTCAAACTGCCAGTCGTTCGTATCTTATTGAACTTTCCTTTCGTAATATGCAGGCCAAGAAAACCAGGACTATCGTAACAGTGTGCGGTATGGCAATTAGTATTGCCTTTATCGTTTTTTTACTCTCCGTTGGTTATGGATTGCAGAACCTCGTTACTTCCAGAGTAGCCAGACTTGATGAGCTTCAACAAACAGAGGTTCTGCCAGGATTAAGTGAAGACTTAGCACTCAATGATGTCATTTTATCTCGATTAAAAAACATGCCTCAGGTTAAGTCGGTCCTGCCCTTGATTAGTGTGGTGGGTAGAGTTTCTTTCCAGGATTCAGTTTCCGATATGGCCGTTTATGGAACAACCACGCAGTATTTGACTAGTTCGGCTATTCAACCAGTAAAAGGAAAAATCTTTGAAAGTCATGACTTATCACGGATAGTCGGTGCTGACGAAGCACTAAAAAATAATGGAGCCTCCGATGTAGTAGGCACTCCTCAGATTGGGAAAGAACTAAAGCAATTGAACTTTCGTATCCAGAGTGATAGTTGGCTAAGAGTGCGAAGTGGTTCTTCTACTCAAGATGGTGTTCTTGGTTATACCAAGAAAGTGGATGATTCGCAAAAAGGAACAGCCGTTTATGGATCATACTACTCAGGATATAAGGGTCCAGACGTTAAAGACGAAGATGAAAAACAACTAGCAGTGTGGATTAAATCATCATTTTTGCTTTGGCAAGATGTTGCTTGTACTCAGGACGCTACTTCATCAGCTGATTCCAATCTCAAAGTTGATCCTGAGTGTGAGGATGGTCAATATATTCCCCTGCGAGATGGTGGTAATCAACAGGTTGAAAAAGAAGGCTATGTAGCTCAATTGCCCGGACAGATTACCGATTTGTCTGCCAGTGAGGATAATGTGTTGGGAGTAACCTCTGTTTTAGCTCAAGCTAGTCAGGGAGATGTCTTGCCACTCGTGAAGATGGCAACTAGCTCAGGGTTTGTGACTAGCGAAAAGAAAACTGTCGTAGAAGTAGCCAAAGGGTCTTTGCGTCAAGCAGTAGTAAATAGAGCCGTGCTAACGATTTTGGGAATGAATGAGGACCAGGCAGTAGGGCAATCAATTACACTTACTTTTGTGGCCGCAGGAGATTTAATTGAGGGAGAATCGGAGCGGGTTGAATCAGCTCCTACGACATATGAAATAGTAGGGGTGACGCCCGAAGAAGATACCCCTGTTGTGTATGTACCTTTTACGGAGCTTCGTTCATTGGGACTTAACCGTTTTTCTCAAATTAAAGTAATTGCTAATAATAAAAAGGAGCTTCCTCAACTTAGAGCTTCTATTGAGGCAATGGGCTACGGCACTGTTTCTGTGGCCGATACGGTTGCTCAAATAGACAACTTGTTTGCAACTTTTCGTTTGTTGTTAAGTGTCATCGGGTTAGTTGCCCTCTCCGTGGCGGCACTGGGCATGTTTAATACCTTAACAGTCTCTTTGCTGGAAAGAACCAGAGAAGTGGGACTGCTTAAAGCGATGGGGATGAAATCTGAAGAAGTCAGAGAACTTTTCTTAACAGAATCAATGATAATGGGATTTTACGGAGGAGTATTAGGACTCCTGCTAGGCTTTGGAGCTGGTAAACTACTGAGCTTAGTACTATCAAGTATTGCGGTAGCTAAAGGAGTTGGGATGATTGATGTTTCAGTTGTCCCACTGAATTTTGTAGCGGTAGTGGTGATTTTGGCGGTAATCGTGGGAATCTTGACCGGTTACTTCCCCGCGCGACGGGCTACAAAAATTTCAGCATTAAATGCCTTGCGTTATGAGTAAGCATTACGGCATAAACATATAGTTATATTCATCATAGGCAAAGTAGGTTGGATGGTTGAGAAGTTGGTCAGCAATTTCCCACGCGGTCATATTTTCAGAAATACGATAGTACGCGTAAATATCTACAGTGTTTTCTCCCACTGTTAGTGGATTGGCATGACCAGGGACAGTGTCAGTAGAATGTTCTAAGGCATATTGTAATGCTTCTTTGTTTTTCACAAAGCCATAGTACTCAAGATTACTAAGTAGGCCTTCTAAAGTGGAATGTTCTCGCAACCGCAACATTACCTTTGCGTCTACACCTGGCTTTGATCTGTTCTCCAGAGCTTCTTGAGGGGTCATCCGTAGGTGTTCCACAAAATAATCTTCTACTTTCTTTTCAGAAGGCCAATCTCTGCCAGGAGCTAGAAAACTTTCCTCGCTTGGCTTCTGTAGAGTGTCAACAATTGAGGGAGCAGTAGATCGAAAGAACATCACAATCAAGGCTACTAATATTAAAGGCGCTACTAAAACGAATAGCGTTTTGTCGTAAGGTTTTTTTGTCATGTCTCCTTTTATTATAACTTTCGCACACAAATAATTCGCATATGATTGCTACTTCAACCAAAGATTTGCACTTTGGCCAAGTATTTGATACAATTCGATCTAGTTAAATAACATGAGCTGCCCATTATTAAAAGATATGGTCAGTTTATGAAAAAATTAATTGTTCTCCAATCCCTATTTATTACTTCCTTGTTTGTTGCTTCTCCAGTTTTTGCTCAATCCGCTGACGTGGCTCGTGTCCAAAATTTCATTACCAGTGTTGTTCAAACCTTAGTGCTTCTGGCTGGCTCATTGGCGGCTGCCTTCTTCGTCTGGGGAGGGGTCAGATACATCATGAGTTCTGGTAATCCCGAAACCCTGGAAAGTGCTAAGAACACGATCAAATATGCAGCTATAGGACTTACTATTAGTTTAGCAGCACTCGTTATTACTAACATTGTTACCCAACTGGCACAAGGTGCCTTTGGTAGTTAAGAAAAAAAATCATATGAACCCTGAGGTTGCTACTTTTACTTCAACAGCACTCAGTTCTCTTACTCTTATTGCTTCATTAGTTGCATCATTCTTTTTAGTTAAAGGTGGCTATCTCTACATCACCTCAAGTGGTAAACCAGAAATACTCGAGAGTGCTAAGAATACTATTAGTAATGCCCTAATTGGATTAATCCTTGTTTTTTCTGCCAATACTTTTGTTTCTATCCTCCAAGGTGCCTTAACTACCCCAAGTATTAATGTAACAAGTAATGAACTTATTCTTACCCCGATAGAACCCATGGCTCCAGAAGGAGGATTAACCCAAATTCTGATGGATGCCATTGGAGCATTATTACAAAATGTAATTCAAAGTGCCACTAAGCCAATTACTGGTGCCATTGTTAGTTTTTTAACTACCACACCAACTTTAGCAACTAACTCAGTCATTTTTAATTTCTGGCTCATGATACTTGGAATAACGAATGCTTTGTTTGCTTTGTTAATTGCTCTGCTAGGACTCCAGTTTATGAGTGCATCTACTTTTGGTTTTGAAGAATTAGAGTTGAAACAACTTTTACCCAAGATCGGTTTAGCCTTCTTAGGAGCAAACACCTCAATTTTTCTTATTAATTGGATTGTGAAGTTATCCAACGTATTGGTAAATGCGGTGCTGGGAGCTACAGGTGGCTTAAATCAAGCCTGGATTGCTAACGCCTTTGATCCTGCCAACCCTTCACTTGATCAAATTGCTTTCATTACGCTGATTTTTATGATTCTTTTTGTGATTTTGTCGGTGGTACTGCTGTTGTATTACATCACCCGTTTGATAGCGATAGCGTTGGGTGCAGTATTATCTCCACTAATTTTTCTGTTGTGGGTTTTACCCAAGTTTTCAGACTTTGCGGAAATGGCAGCTAAAACATATTTGACCACCATATTCTCCATTTTTATCCACGTTGTGGTGATTCAGCTAGCTGCTTCTTTCTTGACATTGCCTGACCAAGTTGGCACAAATCCAATTATCTCTATTCTGGTGGGTGTTGGTATGTTGCTAACTCTTTTAAAGACTCAATCATTTATGGTTCAGATGATGTTTTATAACTCAGGCAGGTCACTGATTAAAGGATCGATTGGGAAAATGATGAATGTAATAAGTAGTCAGAAAGGTGATTCGGATACTCCTACTAACACGCCTAGACAAGTAAAGACTCCAAGAAAGGTGGTAACAGCATGAAAACAACTGTCATCCCTGCTCAAATAACCACAGTAGAGGATACAATTTCCGGTAACCTAACCCTGACTCAGATTGTCCTCTTAATTGCGCCTGTGATGGCTTCCACTGCAATCTATTCAGTCTTACCTCAGAAGATGTCGTTTACCACATACAAAATCCCTATAATTCTTCTTGTCACTTTGGTATTTGTCTTACTCTCGCTGCGGATTAAAGGCAGATTGGTGCTTCATTGGCTCACAATTCTGACCGCTTATCTTTTACGACCACACCTGTATGTATTCAATAAGAACACGCTTTTTAGTCGTAGTGTTATCTTGCCACCAGTTCAGAGGAAAAAGGTGGTTCCGGCTAACGTGCAGGTAGTGATTAACTCCAAAGATGAGGATACCAACCAAGGTTTTGATTATGAATCACTATTGAGGGAAACAGACTTAAATGTAAGGTTTACCAAAAAGGGCTTATTGATGGTTAAAAATATATGAAACTCAACAAAAAAGCATCATCCAGGCATCAGATTAACATCAAAGAAGTAAAGGATGGCGTGTTGATATTACCTGGCAATAAATATCGGGTAATCTTGGAAACTTCTGCTGTTAACTTTGAACTTAAAAGTGAGGAAGAACAGGATCAAATCATTGATACCTTCCAAAATTTCTTAAATAGTCTGCCTTGTTCAGTGCAAATCCTCATTCGCACGCGTGAGTTAGATATGGATGGCTACTTAGAAGATTTTATGGAAAACAACAACCATGAAACCAACAAAATCTATAAAGAACAACTAAAAGAATATGGGAGTTTATTAAAAAGTTGGTATCAGGCAATAAAATACTAACCCGAAAGTTATATATCGTCATTTCTTACACTCAGAGTTCAGGTAAACATGATTTTTCCATGATTACCGAGCAATTGAAACTTAACCAAGACATCATTACCAAGGGTTTGGAGAGACTAGGGATGAAAACCAGACAACTTGGCAATTTAGAAGTCTTGAACCTGTTTTACAGCTTTTACAACCCATCCAAAATTAAAAGCCAGCCTTTGACCAATAAAACTATTGAAGCACTCACAAACCATGCAGATATTCTCTAAACAGACCAAAACCATCAAAAGGAAATACAAATCCTGGAAGAAAAAACGTCAGGATACTCAAAAGCGTGTTGAGTTATCTTTTGGAGAACAAGACCAGGTTGACTTGGTTGCCTATGCCAGTTTGAAAGAACACTCCAGTTACTTGGAGTTAGATGACAAGCACATCAGAACTATCTTTGTTTCAGGCTATCCGTATATTGCCTCTACTGGTTGGTTATCCATGCTGACCAACTTCAACCACAATATCGATATTTCCTACCACATTGAGCAAGTTGATCCCTTACTGGCACTGCCTAAACTTACCAGAAAAATCACTGAACTGGAATCAACCAGACGCACCATGCAACAGCAAGGGAGAATTATTGGTTCAGAGATACTTGATCCCCTGGAGTCTGCCATGCACCTGAAAGACAGGATCTTACGAGGTCAAGAGAAGTTATTTCAGATATCCATCTATATTACGGTGATTGCTGACTCTTTAGCAGAACTCAATAAAATTACCACCCTTCTTGAAACAGCTCTAGCCACCAAACTTTTCTATACCAAAGTGGCAGGTTTTCAACAATTAGAGGGGTTGCAATCTGTCTTACCCAGGGGAGAAAACCTTCTGGCTCAAAAAAGAAACCTGGATAGTTCATCTGCCGCTCTAACCTTTCCTTTCACTTCATCCGAGTTAGTGCAGGAGTCCGGCATTTTGTATGGCATAAATAAATCAAACAACTCACTGGTGATTGTTGACAGGTTCTCTTTGCACAATGCCAACAGTATTATTTTTGCCCAATCAGGGAGTGGTAAAAGTTATGCCGCTAAAGTAGAGATTTTAAGGCAATTAATTCAAAAGACGAAAGTGATTGTGATTGACCCTGAACGGGAATACCAACAACTCTGTGGTAGTTTGAATGGCACATACATTAAGCTCTCTGCTAAATCACAGGAGAAAATTAACCCCTTTGATTTTTCACTTAACTCACATGGCGACAGTAATAGCCTAGCTGAGCATATTCAGGATTTAACCGAGGTTATTTCTTTAATGATTGAAGGCTTATCTCCTCAGGAAAAGGCAGCTCTGGATAAAGCAATTATCAAAACATACAGAAATTTTGGTTACACCCTGCATGGCGAACACAAACGAGCTACAGGTAAGTATCCACTCTTAAAAGATTTATACAAAACTCTCAAAGCTGAAAAACAAACAACTCTCGCCACTAGACTGGAAAAGTTTGTGAAAGGGTCACTATCAACTGTCTTTGATAGCCAAACCAATATTAAGTTAGATAACCGCCTGGTCGTTTTTGATATTAAAGATCTGCCTGAATCCATCAGGCAAGTCATGCTCATCATTGTAGCTAACTTTGTCTATAACCAGGTCAAAAAAGAACCACAAAAACGCTTGCTTGTTATTGATGAGGGCTGGTTACTATTGGAGCATGAAGAAAGTGCCAGGTTTGTATCAGGATTAACCAGACGAGCCAGAAAGTATTACCTTGGAGTCAGTATCATCTCTCAGCAAGCCAATGACTTTTTGAATAATCAATATGGTCGAGCTATTGCTTCTCAAGCATCATTGCGTATTTTAATGAGGCAGGACACCACTACCATTAAAGGAGTAGCTAAAGAATTTAAGCTTAGTGAATATGAAGAAAAGTTCCTTCTTACTTGTGAGCGGGGTGAAGCGATCATCATTGCTGATCAAAACCACGTTGCTATCAAGATTGTAGCTTCTGAGAAAGAGCATCCCTTAATTACGACTGACCCAAGAGAAAAGTACCAAACTCCATGAACATACTTTTATGGTGGAACGTGTTTTCTTTTCGACGTGAACTTACTTACGTAGCTTTGGCTTTCTTATTGGTTTTACTTCTGCCAGTGATAGCAGTGATTGTTGTCACCCAAACTGGTTTTAACCTCATTTCAGATACCTTGGTGGAGACTGACGAAATCAATCAAACAGTGGAGCTTAAAAACCCTCTTGATGGAACTGCTACCACAACTCTCAATGGTCCATTTACTTGGCCAGCTCAAGGAGTGACCACATTAGAGTTTGCACAATCGAGTATGTATCAAGTTTTTCATACTGGACTCGATATTGCTGGCAAGAGAAAGGATCCCGTTACCCCATTTATGCCAGGAAAAGTCATCTATGCTGGTCAAATATCTTGGGGATATGGCAAACACGTCATTATCGATCATGGCAACAATGTCACCTCGATCTATGCTCACTTAAACAATATTTATGTAACTCCTGGACAAGAGGTAAAACCTGGTGATGTTATTGGGGGACAAGGAAGTACGGGTTGGGCGACAGGCGTACATCTGCACTTTCAGGTGAATGTACATGGGATACCAGTGAATCCGAGGGTGTTTTTGGGAGAAAGTTGAAGATTGGTTTATAATCACTCGTATGACTAATACTATGCAAACTGACGACAATTTTTCTATAGGTGGTATTTCTTGGACAGAAATTCAAGCTGTTTTGAGCAAAGACCCATACAAACAAGCTAGTGCCAAAATGACCAAAAGTGTTTGTAATCTTGTACTTGATAAGGAAAACGAGGACAAGCTTATTGATGCAGTACTGAAAACGCTTGAAAAAACTGATCCTGAAAATGCTATATACAAACATGCAGTCATAACAGCTAGACAAGTTCAAGATTTTGCTCGGAAAAGACTAGAAGAAATTGAAGCCGAGTCATAGGGTCAGAAAAAGTAATCATTCCTTTATTTGCTCTTTCTCTTTGGAATATCTTTAGGTAAAGTAGTAGCAGAGGTATTACAATTAATCTATGGCATATCATTATTCACAGAACATAAAAAATGAAATTGGTGACAATATTCGCACTATTCGAGAGAAAAAGGGGTTACGTCAAACCGATGTAGCAGAAGAAGCGGGTATTTCGTCAGCTCACTTTATTAGGATCGAAGAAGGCAACGCCAACCCAACACTCGAGAAAATCTACAAGATTGTTAAGGCATTAAAAATCAAAGCCTCACAAATTCTTCCGTTCTAAATAAATCTTCCAAATTTTAAGAAGCCAAACATTTGACTGGCTAGTTCTTTGCTATTGATTCTCCTCATAATTTCTCGACTTTTTGCTTGAGAAAGAATGTTTAAGCTGCCTTCCCATAATATCTCTCTATCAATAATCGCTAGTTTGCGATGATGATTTCCAATACATAGGAAAACTTGTACACCCAACGCTTCAAATCGTTGTATTTCCGCCTCAGACTGTACCTGGAGGGTTTCAGTGTGTTTCCTAGGATCTCTGGTGAAAATATAAATCTTAACCAATCGGTTGATCAGTGTCTCAAAGATTGGAAATAAACCACTCATTCTGTCTCTAGTAATGAATGGACTTTCAACAACGACTTCACGCTCTGCGTGAAGTAAATCTTGCATGAACTTAGCATAGAAGGTACTCTCATCATGTAACTCAGAATCAATTAAAGGGCAGGGTGATGGTTTAGAGAAGAAGCTCATTTTTCCTCCTCTATGGCTTGGTAAGCCTCCATCAGTTTGTTAAAATGCGCTAGGAATGGTTCAAAGTAATTTGCACCACCTCCGCTTAGACTAATTTAGTATGTCTATTGAGACAGAAGCACAACAGCTAGACGACAAAGGTAAACTGGGACCCATTCAAGATATTTGTGTTGTTGCTGCTCAGAGAGCTTATTTAAAGCGAAGAAATCAGGATACAAACCCTCAAATAGTTCAAATGGTCTTGTGTGGTGAAGTAATCCCTCACTGGTACTATCGGTCAGATGAATGGATAGATCAACCTTATTTCATTCCTCAGAATTTTGTTCAACCATATCGAGGACCTGTAGTTTCAGCTTACCCTTGGTTGTACGGAGAAAAAACATATGTTGTCGACAATGAGTTGATTCGGCTCACAGACGAAGGTTTGTATGACTCAGAGATAATGTAAGAGCTGCTTCGCCTTTTGCTTCATGTATACTTACCTCAAATGGACGATGTAGCGGAAGTTAAGTCAAAAACAGATATAGTTTCCATAATCGGGGAGCATGTAAGGCTTAATAAAGCCGGCCGTAATTTCAAAGGCTTGTGCCCTTTTCATGAAGAGCGCAGCCCTTCTTTTATGGTTTCTCCAGAGCTTCAGATTTATAAATGCTTCGGTTGCGGGGAAGCTGGAGATGTCTTCACATTTTTGGAAAAATATGAAGGCTTGGAGTTTTACGAGGCTTTAAAATTTTTGGCGGATAAAGTAGGTGTTAAGCTTTCCCCTCGTGCAGGGCAGGAAAATTCGATAAAACAGAAAGTTTTGGAGGCTAACGATATGGCTGCACGTTTTTATCATTATCTTCTTACATCTCACAAGCTTGGCCGCGAGGGACTTGAATATTTGACTACTACTCGCGGGATATCGGCAGATACAATCAACAGTTTTAATCTCGGGTTTGCGCCACCTGCTCCAACTTTACTTTTTGACACTCTGACTAAAAAGAAAGGACTGGATCCCGCCATTTTGGAATCTGCAGGGTTAGTTTTCAAGACACGAGTGGGTTACATGGATCGTTTTCGTGGCCGTGTAATTTTCCCGATTACAAATCACAGAAACGAAGTGGTAGCTCTGGCCGGTCGTATTTTGCCTCAGTTTGATGACAAAAAAAGCGGAAAGTATATCAACTCTCCCGAGTCCCCGGTTTATCATAAAAGTAGTTCTTTGTATGGCCTAAACCTGACCAAAGAGAATATTCGAGATACTAAAAGCGTTGTTGTGGTAGAAGGAGAACTTGACCTGATCTCTACATGGCAGACCGGGATTAAAAATATTGTGGCAATCAAAGGAACTGCGATGACTGTGGAGCATGTTCGCTTGATTTCCCGGTTTGCAGAGGTTGTAATTATGGCCCTAGACTCGGATTTTGCGGGAGACTCTGCAGCAATTCGTGGTTTGAGCTTTGCACAAAACGCGGGACTTGAAATTAAGGTAGTTGAAATTCGTGATTATAAGGACCCTGATGAGTTTGCTCGCGCCGATGCCGAGGGCTTTAAAGCGGCGGTAAAAAATGCGGTTGATGCTTGGGAGTTTATTATCAATGTGGTTGCAAAAAGATATGATCTTGCGACTGGCCCCGGCAAGGCTCGAGCTAGCCGCCAGATCATCCCTATTCTGGCCACGATCGATGATGACATTGTCCGAGCTCATTATGCTCAAAAAACCGCCTATAAATTGGGGGTTCCCGTTGAAGCTGTGATGCAAGAAATCTCCAAGCGTCAAAATCCTAAAACAACGGTCACAGAAGTGAAGGAACCAGAAAAAACACAAGCCACTAGGCGTGATCTTTTGGAAGAGGAACTTCTGGCACTTCTTTTGTCTGAGCCCGCACTTTTAACTATCCCCGAAAATCAAAACATTTTTGAAACTCCAATTGCAAGCAAGATAATGCTAGCCGTCACCAAGCACTTAGACTCAGGTGAGGCTTTTGATGCTAAAGCTGTCGCGGAAAAATTGCCTGATGAGCTGAAATCTAAGTTTTCAGAATTTGTAATAGGCGCGCAAAGTGAAGAAGTAAAAAATCCAGACAAACAGGCCAAGCTTCTTGTTCGTGAGCTTACAAAAATAACACTTAAAGAGCGAATGCAGAGCTTGGCTCGAAAAATGAATAGATATGAAAGTGCAGGTAAGAGCGATAAACTATCCCAAATAGAGGAGGAATTTGGTCAATTATCCAAAAAAATCTCGGAATTAGGCTAGTAAGGGTTTACAAATTTGACTTAAACTGTATAATCAACCTAGGCGAGAGCGATTCTCGTCTTTTTTTACATGACTTCATTACTGCGTAAATCTACCGAGGAGTTGGTTAAAAAAGGACAGACTCAGGGGTTTTTAACCCAAGACGAAATCCTTGAAGCTTTTCCGGATGCCGAACGCAGGGTAGAAGAGCTGGACATCATGTATACCATGCTTCTTAAGGAAGGCGTTGACGTATTTGAATCCGTTGAAACCGAGGGAACTTCTGGCGAGAAAGCCAAACTTATTTTGGATCAAGAGATTGAGCTTTTAACTAAGCTTGAAGGCTTTGAGTCAACCGATCCAGTAAGGCAATATTTGCGAGAAATTGGAAAGTTTCCACTTCTACACGCAGAAGAAGAGGTTGAGCTTGCTAAAAATTTTGAACACGGTTTAAAGCGTGCCAAAGATAAACTTATCGAAAGCAATCTTAGGCTCGTAGTTTCCATCGCCAAAAAATACATTGGCCGAGGGTTGTCGCTTTTGGATTTAATTCAAGAGGGTAACCAAGGCTTGATCCGTGCTGTTGAAAAATACGACTGGAGGCGTGGATTTAAATTTAGTACTTATGCCACTTGGTGGATAAGGCAAGCCATCACTCGCGCGATTGCCGATCAAGCTCGCACAATTCGTATTCCGGTTCATATGGTGGAGACGATCAACAAGCTCTACCGCACAAGCCAAAGACTCATGCAAAACCTTGGCCGAGAACCCTCTCCTGAGGAAATTGGTGAAGAGCTTGGGCTTACGGGGGATAGGGTACGTGAGATTTTCAAAATCAGCCAAGAAGTTACATCGCTTGATACAAAAGTTGGCGAAGACGAAGACAGCTCTTTGGGAGATTTTATTCCTGACGAGTCTCAGCCGACACCAGTTGACGCAGCTTCCAGGCAGCTACTCAAAGATCACTTGGAAGAAGTCTTGGATACCCTTTCCGAGCGTGAATCTAAAGTTTTGGAACTAAGATTCGGTCTTGATGGGGGGCAGCCAAGAACCCTAGAAGAGGTGGGTAAAGTTTTTGGCGTTACCCGTGAGCGCATTCGCCAGATTGAAGCTAAGGCGCTTCGAAAACTCAAGCACCCCTCCCGCCGCCGCAAACTCCAAGATTATTTGGACTAAAGTAACATTATGCCGGAACATCAAAGAAATCGACGAAATCAAGATATGGCATCAACCGAGCTTCCCGGCAAGGGTGAATATTTTGTGGTTGGAAGTATACAAAAAGACGAAGAATATGGTACTGGTGGAGCTTTGTGGATAGTAAGCGCTAAAGTCGAGGACGAATTACATACCAATGGTTTGGATGGGTTATTGAGAGATGATGAGCTGAGCGAATTTGCAGCTCCAGTGATGATCGCACAGGGCGTAGTCGGTGAAAGGCCGGGAGTTATGTTTGATTTCTACAACGACCCGGACTTTGATCGTGATGGTGAACCATTCATGCCTCAAGGAAAAGCATTTGGAATTGTAGATGAGTTGCAAAAAATGGATAAAAACGACCCAGCAAGGTCTATGCTTCGGGAAGTGACTCGCTCAATACTGTCAGCTAGGGCGGCTGAAGTTTCCGGCGTACCAGACATGAGAATCGAAGTCTGTTTTTTTGATAAAGTTGAAGGTTTGGAAGAGATGATAAATGCTGTTTTTGGGGAATATAATTATCAAATTGCAGGCGAGAATAATAGATTGGGGCATATTGCAGTTGAACTAACAATGTCAACAGGTCAATTTAACGACTGATTATCTCCACGCAAGCCATAGCTTGGCTAAATATACGGAAGTAATTAAAGAAATTATAGTAATGCACTGATTAATTGTTTGCTGAATAAAATAGACAGAATCGTTGTTAAACACTTTATATAAAAGCAATTTTTTTGGGTTATCTCTTTTGTCTTTTGCATGCTGCTCTGCTATCCAATAAAAAGTCTCACCAAGACTTCGAACTAAGTAAAACAAAGATACAACAAGGTAAAACAAAAGAATGTCAAAAAGCGCAAGGGAAATAATACTCATAAGTGCCCAAAAAGCCCCAAAAACTACAGCATCACCCCATACAAAAATACTAAAAGGGTACAAAAAAGGGGTGGGCCCATAGGCATTTTTATTTTTGTAAGACTCCAAAAAGCCTTTGGCAAAAACAGCCAAGCTTACGAGACACACATAAACTAGAATTTTTGACTCTACAATGCTCATGCAGGAATTTTATCACAGTAAAGTTTGTCTTGACGCGCATCTTGTAAAATGAGAACATAAATCATGGCGAAGGAAATGCGAACATATGCTGACAGAAGAGCTTATCTTACAAAGATGACGAGCGTTCGCAGAACGCGCCTTAAGACCTTCCAAGAAGGAATTTAACTTATCAATGGATGAACTATATAGAAGTTGGGGAAAAATTACAGAAGAACTATACAAGTGTGTGATTGTTTGTTCTAACTGTCACAGAGAAATTCACGCTGGTTTAGTTAAGCTACCAAGCTTCAGTTCAATTTGATATAATTCCACTTGTAATATTCCGCGGTGGCGCAATGGTAGCGCGGCAAGCTGTTAACTTGAAGGTTCTAGGTTCGAATCCTAGCCGCGGAGCCAAACTTGACGAGAAGCATTTAGAGCGATAGTATCGAATGGTTTTACCCAGTCAAATTGGGCTTTTTTACCATCTAGTACTAAGTTCTGAAGTGTTAACTTCATAAGTTGCCTTCTTTCCTTTAATTCAGAACTTTCAAACAGCTCTTTTGCTTTAGATGCTAGTTTTAGTACACATTCTTCGTCTGTGAACTGTAACTGTGATATTTTGCCTTTTATCTCATCTTGCTTGGCTCTATACTCTTTTCTTTTTTTCTCATATAGATTCGTAGTAATTCACCTAGTAGAACTCGGTTTGTGAAGCTATTGTGTTCTGAAGCTATTTACAATTGTTGATATTGTTTGACGGTAAGGCCAAGTCAAGGGGTATGCAAAGCTCGTAAATCTTAGGTCTGTATTTCCACTTAGCTTTAATTTGTATTCATAAATTGGTGGGTGACTGACCCCAAGTGTAATTGAACTTTGGGACTCATTACCCAGGACTGTTTCTGCCAAAAATACTACGTTTCGAGTCAACGATGCGTTTTGGCCACTATCTATTTCTATAGAACCAAATTCAGGTGGAGTATAGCCTGGTCGTGAATCTTTAAAGAAAAATCCGTCGATATGGTTGCCCATACTGATTATGTAATAATCTCCAATGCTTATCTCACAGATTCCTTGTGATTCAGGCTCTCTTTCTTCTATGCACTTTTTCAAGTTGTTAACATACTCCGAATCCTGCTCATTATTCGTTACCATGACATAGCTTGCTGTGGAATCATACTCTTCTGGTAGTTCGAACACAGACATGTGCTCAGGGTATTCGAACTGATATTTCCCATTTGTGGTTGTATAGCTTTTAGTCTCAAACGATTTGTCAAACTTTCCTTTTGCCACAACAGAAGATAATCTTGCCCGTCTCATCAAAGCGCTTATCTGAGTGGGGTTAAATCCAGAATTTGTGTTGAAGCTACCGTCAGGGTTACTATCTACAATCACATTATCAGCTTGCTTCGTCAGAGGCATTTGTTTCTCTACAATATCCTGACTGCTACTACTCCTATAAACAAAGAATCCCACTACACCAAGAAGAGCAACTATTACTAATATCAATACAATTTCAGAGAATCCTTTATTATTTTTCTTCACTATATTAAATTTAACATAAAAGCAGATTTAATGTCGATTGTATCAATTTCAAATGATATATCCTTGTTTCTGAACGCGTCTAGTAGGGGGAGCACTTCTACTGTTTTCTTCGGATTTTAAAAGAGGTAGAATACGGCTACGAAATGTCCGATTTGTAACAAAAATATAATCGTACTATTTACCACTGCTTGAAATTATAAAGAAGATGAGAATTAAAGAATACGAGCAAAGTTTGAGCCAGCCACTCAGACAAGCAACAGTTACCCTCTTTTTAAGGGACGATGAAGTATTATTGGCTATGAAAAAGAGGGGCTTCGGAGTGGGTAAATGGAATGGTGTTGGGGGTAAACAAAATCAGGGCGAAGAAATTGCTGACACTGCAGCTAGAGAGGCAGAGGAAGAAATTGGCGTAAAGCCATTAGACCTTAAAAAGGTGGCGGTATTTAATTATCTTTTTCCAGAAAATGAAGGGTGGGGACAACAAGTTCATATATTTACTGCGACTAAATGGGAAGGAGAGCCGGTGGAAAGCGAAGAAATGCAACCGAAGTGGTTCAAAATTGAGGATGTGCCGTTCGCGGAAATGTGGGTAGATGATAAGGTGTGGATGCCGAAAGTTTTCGCCGGAGCAATATTTAGGGGTAGCTTTATGTTTGGGAAGAATGAAAAAATAGACGATTACTATATGGAGGAAGTAGATACTTTATGAGCGCGGAAAATGCCACAGAAAGAAAAGATAGACTGCCAGTTAGTGTTTCCTCGGCTGTTTTTATTGAGGATGAAGAAGGAAGATTATTACTTTTGCAGCAGGAGTCAGAAGCCAAAGGAAATAAATGGGGGCCGCCAGCAGGAGGGATGAAGGCTCACGAAGATCCAATGGAAGCTGCTCGCAGAGAAGCGAGAGAAGAAATGGGAGTAGAAGTTGAGTTGACGGGATTAATTGGAGTCTATACGGCGGATAGGGGTGAGGAGAAATCGGGATTGGCGTTTGTGTTTAGAGGTAGAGTTATTTCAGGTAATATAGTGCCAGCAGAGGGAGAGATTAGAGATTATGGATATTTTGATACGGTGGGTGTTGAAAAAATAATAGCTCAGGGAATGTTATATAAGCCGGAATATAACCTCGTAGGAATTGAAGATTGGCGTAAGGGTGATGTGTACGATTTGGAAGTGATGAAGGGCGTGATTGGAAAGATTTAAGCTAAAGCTAGATTTGGGTTAGTAGGTTTCTGTAATGCTTTAATTTCTTTCCACCTCGTCCTAATTAACTCTACCTGAACCATATCTTGCAAAGCTAGAAATAGCTTGTCTAGGCTCAGGCGTATATCTTCAGGGCTGGGGAGCATATCTTTTTTATTTTCTATTTCAAACGCCCAGACGTATAATAATGCTCCTTAAGCAAACAAGGTCTTTTAACCTGTGGCTATAGGCGATGACTAGAGAAAAACTAATCGAGGGAGGAAGAGAAGCCGAGATTTTGCCGAACGAAATTCGTGAGTGGTATTTACAATATGCGCGATCGACTTGGGATGGAATTATGGCGATGGATTATCCTCAAACAGGTTTGCCAGCCGATCACTTGCATTACTCTTCGAAAGACGGAAAACCAATCGAGACTCCATCAAGGGTAGATAAAACCAGCCCGACAAATATCGGTTTCTCTCTGGCTTGTGTTGGTGGTGCTTCTGCGATGGGTTTTATTACCCCTTCCGAAGCTGACAGAAGAATTGGCTTAACACTGGCGACTCTCGAAAAAATGATGCACGACCCGAATGTTTTTATCCCAACAGAAGAAGGAAAAGGATTGCTTGTCAATTGGATACAGCCTTCGACAGGTGATGTACTGACGCAGTGGCCGGGGAGTGAAGATCCTGTAAAGCAGCAAATTTCCACAGTCGACAACGCTTGGCTAATGGCTTTCGCTAAATTGACAAGTGCTCAATTTCCTCAATTTGAAGATCGCATTCAGAGTTTGCTTGATCGGTTTGATTTACCTTTTATGTTTGATAGCCAGACAGGTTTTTTTCGTGGTTGTTACGTTTTAAATCCACCTGGTTTTGAAAGCTGGCAATACGACGTTATTTCGGAAGAAAGGATAGCATATTTGGTTAGCCCCAAAGAAATCGCTGAATCTATGAGGAAACTGTTTATGAACAAATCGCGTCGAAGCGTGTTTGTTGCTCCAACTGGGGAACCTGGCAGAGCCACCTGGGATGGGCAATGGTTTCAATTGGGATGGCCACATTTAATAGTTCCAGAGGATCAATTAAATCCTCAATGGAAAAGTACTTATGTTGCTAGTGTCCAAGCGCAAAGAGATTTTGGCACCCGTCATTTTGGGGGCCACTATGGGTATTCGGCTGGTTTGGGCCCGGACGGAAAGTACTATGAATTTAGAGTTCCTGAGACTGGAGAAAGCGAGGAACAGTACTCACCTCAACCTGTTGTTACAGTCTCGGCTTTGGTTAACATGGGACTGACTAAACCAGCCCAAACATGTGAGGCTTTGCGTGAACTGCATTGGAAGTATCCGGATTTAACCCATCAACATGGTGGTGACGGAGATACGGTGAACACTGAGACGGGTGCTGTTCAACGCGACCAACTATTACCAAATCAGGCGGCAAGTCTTATCTCTTGCTGGAATATTGTGAAAGACGGAGAACCTCAGCAATTATTTATGAGTTCTATTCCCGCTTCTGCAACAGATATATATCGCAGTTGTTCGTTGTGGTGAGTTGATATAATTGTCTTATGAAAATTGCAGCAGGTGTTGTTCACAGTCTTCCAAAAGATTTAAGACTGGCTTTGATTTCAGATCAAAAAGCTTTGAGCACTTGGGAAAGCCTAACTCCCTTGGCTAGAAATGAATGGATTTGTTGGGTTACTTTTGTTAAAAAGGCCGAGACTCGAGCCCAGCATGTAAAAAGAGCAATCGCAGAATTAAAATCAGGGAAGCGTAGGCCTTGTTGCTGGATTGGCTGCATTCACCGAACAGATAAGCCAATAAGCCCCTCAGTAAAACATGTTCTAGGTGATATACATTAAGTTGTTAAAATAATTCAAAATGAACGTCGATTCTTTTCATTCTTCACGCCGTATGTTTTGGATTTTAGATTCTCGACTTATTGTCGCACCAGTTGGAACTAAACAGACCCACATTGAGTTTGCCCGAGAGCAGGGTCTCCTTGGGGACTTGAAGGCAGATGTGTTTATGGCTAAACACACAAGAGGTTTTTATCTTGCAATAGTAAATCCTCCCGTTGTCCATTTTTACACACGCGATTTTGATTTTGATGATTCCACCATAAAGGTTGTCAAGAAAGTCTTACCTGAATTAGCAAAAACTCTGCAGATGCCCAAGGCGACTCAAGTTTTTCTTGGCCCAAAAGACTCTGTGATTAATGGAAGAAAGTATGTTGTAAATAAACTTGGCGTTGTTGGCTGCATTGTAAAAAAATAGATCAACAGAATAACGCATACGACATTTGCTAAAATAGCCAAATACTATGGCGATTATTCTAATAGTGTTGTTTGTTTTTTTGTTTAGTCTTTGGTTTTTAGGTTTTTACAAGGCCAACGACTTTTCGTTGCCAACTAGAAAACTTGATGGCAAAACCAAGAAAGTGTTAGTGATTTTTCCTCATGCCGATGATGAAGTGCTGACTACGGGAGGACTTATGAGGTGGCTTTCAAGGCACGGCAGGTCAGTGTCTTGGATAGTTCTTACCCGGGGTGAGCGGGGGAATGAAGGGGCTGGTTATGACGAGAGCCTTAAAAAAACCAGGACTCACGAGGCAAAATGTGCCGCTAGATACTACGGAGCAAATTTAATCCAGATGGATTTTCCGGATAATGATGTAGCTGTGCACAAGGATAAACTCAAAAAAGAACTAGAAAGAGCTCTCGCAAAACTATCACCCGATTTGGTGATTACTTATGATTTATCCGGACTGTATGGGCACCCGGATCACATTGTTGCCTCGCAAGTGGTGAGCGCATTAATTAAAAGCAAATTTCATAAAACTAATCTTTGGTACGCTACTTTTCCTAGAAAGGTATTAAAAACACTTAAGTTGCCCGAGCATATGGCGAAGGACCCAAGTTTTAAAAAGTCTCGATCTTACCCCGATTTTAAAATTGGTTTTGGACTGCGTGGAGTGATTTGTAAAATTTGTTCGCTTTACTGCTATAAAAGCCAGCTTAAAACTTACAAGAAAGGTTTCCCTTACAAATTTTTGCCTCTGTGGGTTTATGTTTTATTCATGCCTTATGAATATTTTTATGATGCCTCTACGTAACTCGGATCACTTTACGTGTTAAAATACTTAGATCAATGAAAAACGTTTTTAAAATCCTAAAACTCGCACGGCCTCAGCACCGCTTTATTGCAATTGCTAGTGTTTTAATTTTAATTCAGGCGATCTTGCAGCAAGCAACACCAATAACACTGAAATTTGTAGTTGATGAGCTTTCAGCGCAAATTTCCCAAGGCACAGGCAATTACCAGACTTTAATTAATCTTTTTGCATTAATACTTCTTGTTAATATTAGTGGAGTAATTTTAAACTCGGTTAACCAAAGATTGGGGGATCATATAGCTTCTCGCTTGGGCCGCTATTTGACGGAGATGTATTATCGAAAGATTTTTACACTTCCGCAAAAATATTTTGATTCAGAGGTTTCTGGAAAAATTGTCAACCAACTCAATCGTGGGATACTTTCCATTCGCGATTTTATAGGAACCACTACAAATTTTATGGCACCCGCGATGCTTCAAGCGCTTTTTGGAGTTGGAGTACTCATGTATTTTGACGTGACCATTGGACTTCTTGCATTGGCTGTTTTTCCCGTATATATAGCAATTTCAACTTACTCAACTAGCCGATGGGGGAAGATTCAAGAGCAAAAGAATGTTCACGAGGACGCTTCTCGCGGCAGGATCGCAGAAGTAATAAGCAATATCAAACTTGTTAAAACTTACAACACCCAAAAACGAGAGTGGCAGTTTATTTCTGATAAGTACTCAGTCATAAACAAACTCTATGATAAGCAGTCTACTAATTATCATGTATTAAATTTTGTTCGAGAATTTGGACTGGAGATTGCTTTTGTGGCCATATTGTTTGTCATTTTTAGAAATACATTTTTGGGAATTCTAAGCCTTGGTGAGATGATTTTGATTATTCAGATCATGGCTCAGCTTCGCTGGCCATTGTACGGCATGAGCTATATTTTAGAGCAAGTACAGCGTGCAGAAGCTGACTCTAAAGCTTTTTTTGAAGTATTGGACTTAAAGGGCGCTGAATCATTTCACAACAAGGATCCGCGAGGGTTAGTCGCAAAGCCGTCGCTTCGTCTTAAAAATGTTTCTTTTTCATACGAAGAAAGCGAGAGAATTTTGAATAATATTAATTTGGAATTTAATAAACGCGAAACAGTTGCACTCGTTGGACACTCTGGGAGCGGTAAAACTACTCTTATAAACTTAATCCTAAAACTTTACGAACCAACTTCTGGGGATATCTCAATTTCTACAAAAAGTTACAAAAAATCAGATCACAGTTGGGTTCGCGCCCACATCGCTTTGGTTTTTCAAGAGAACGAACTTTTTAGTTCAACCGTTCGAGAAAATGTTTCATACGGATTACCTAATGCTACTGACAAACAAATAATTGCCGCGCTAAATCAGGCCAATGCTTGGGAGTTTGTAGAGAAATTCAAGGAAGGTCTTGATGCGCAGATTGGTGAGAGGGGAGTAAAGCTTTCTGGTGGGCAAAAACAGAGGATTCAAATTGCCCGCGCGATTTTGCACGACAAGCCGATACTTATTTTAGATGAAGCAACAAGTAGCTTGGATTCCAAGTCAGAGCGTTTGGTGCAGGATGCTTTGGATAAGTTGTTTAAAAATAGACTGGTTATAATTATTGCCCACAGATTTTCAACCATCCAAGATGTGGACCGGATCGTTGTGTTAAATCATGGTGAAGTTTCTGATGTAGGGACACCTCACGAGCTGGCACGCAAAGACGGAGTGTATTCAGAACTTTTGCGTTACCAGGTTGAAGGCAATAAAAAACTCTTGAGCGAATATGAGCTTCGCTAATTTGCTATAGTGAAATGATGAAGAAGGGGTTTTCTTTGATAGTACCGATTGTTGTTCTCACGCTTGCGGCTATAGCGTTTTTTTTCTTTTCCTCAAGCAAACCCAAAACAGAAAGTGTTAGCCGAATAACCCAAGACGCAGGTCTTTCTTTAGAAAACGAGCCAGTTGAATTTAGGGCGAGTTTTGAAATTGTTACTAATGGAACAAAAAGGACTTTTAGTGACAAAATGTACCACAATCTATTCGAGGACGCCTTTATTAATGCAGACGACCCTGGTGTGGTTGTAGTTAAAAAACCTGGCATAACTTGGAGGCAATTTTTTGACACACTCCCATTTAAGCTTACGTATGATTGCCTAACGACAGGGACCGGGCAGACTTTTTGCAATAACCAGACCAATAGTCTTAGGTTTATTCTAAACGGGCAGGAGGATGTTTTAGCATTAGACAAAGCGATTAACCCCAGCGACCACCTCCGAATTGAGTACGCGGCTAACTGAGAATATGCACAAAAACGTTATATTAGTTGTTAACGACAAAATGCAAACAAACTACAAATACGTTCTTTCTGAGCCTGTAGGTGAAAATTTTGACCCAGAGTTTAAACCAGAGTTGACCCCAAAACAAATGCTTGAGATGGGAGTTTTTGGCGGCAAATACATGACGGATTGCAGTGCCGAGTTTCCTGTAGATTGGTATGAAAAAGCCAAATTGTGTTCAGAGAAACACGATCCAAAATTAAATTATTTTGGTGTTAGTGCTAGCCAGCCTTTAAGTGTGTGGCGTAAAAAAGGGTGGATATATTTTGAAGATCCACGCGGATGGTTCCAATGGTATTGCCGCTATTACATGGGTCGCCGTTGTCCTGATGACACGCGCCAGATTAAAAGGTGGAAGGCGATCAAGCGACATATTGCGCAGGTCAAAAAAAATTGCAAAATGGGAGATTCCTCGTGTCGGCCAAAACAAAGGCAAGCAATTTTGCATTGGGCTTATGATTCAAGGAAAGTCTAAAAGTTGTAGGGAAGTGGTTGGTCTTCGTAGTAAATTGTCGATGCTTCTTTAAGTGAATCCATATCCAAGACGGTGTAATGCAGTTTATTCGCTTTGATAATCCTGTTACCAATAAGTTTATTTAGTTCTATGCTTGCCGTTTCTCGGGAGACTCCGGACAAATTTGCAATATCCGCTTGGGTTTGGGGCAGAATGATTTTGATTTGACCAGCTTTATTTTCCCCAAATCTTCTTGCTAAAAGAACCATTGAAGAGGCGACCTTTTGGGTTGCGTTAGAGCGAATCAAGTACTGGGTTCGAATCATAAAGCCTTCAAGGCCGATGGAGACTCTACGGGTCAGATCAAAAAGTACTTCGTTGTCTGATCGGATAAACTCGTGAACCTCGTGAGTTGGGGCTCTTTGAAGGACAACGTCTGTAATGGCCTCAAAATAATATGTGTTAGTTCTGCCCGCAAGTGTTTCGGTGATTGGAAAGAAGCTGTAGGGCTTATAAATGTTTAAGGTCAGTTCCATTCCATTTTCATTTGTTGAGTAAGACTTCACAAAACCTTCCTTGATGTTGTAGATATAAACAATCGGCTCTTCCGGCTTAATTATCGTTTGCCCTTTTTTAAGCTTTAAGGTGTGGTATTTGTCAAAAAAGGAATCTATTTTGGCTTTAACGCTCATAGCAGTCAATTATACAGTGTTAGCCAGCTAACATCATTTATAAGTTTAAACAGATAACATCCTTATACAAACAAGAAAGGAGGTGAAAAACATGAGGCAAGAAAATTTATTAATCGTTGGAGTATTGATGGTAGCGGTTGTAATTGGAGGATTTTTCCTTCTCAATAGGAATCAACCTGAACCAGAGCAAAAGGCTACTGCCGCCACTTCAAACGAAATAGTGCCGGAAAATAATATGGAGAAAAAACAAAACATAGTGGAAATAGCTTCTTCAAACCCAGACTTTTCTACTTTAGTCACCGCAGTTACCGCTGCAGGCTTGGTTGAAACTCTGTCGGGGGAGGGGCCATTTACAGTGTTTGCTCCCACAAACGCGGCCTTTGAAAAACTTCCAAAAGAAACACTCGAAGCAGTATTGGCTGACAAAGCTCAGCTTACATCAATACTTACTTACCATGTTGTTTCAGGGAAAGTTATGGCCAAAGATGTTGTCAATGTTAAGTCTGCAAAAACCGTTCAAGGCGGAGAACTTCAAGTTAAAGTTGAAGGATCAACCGTTATGATAAATAACGCAAAAGTGGTCACTACAGACATAGAAGCATCAAATGGAGTAATACACGTAATCGATACTGTTCTAATCCCACAGTAATAATTTAGTTAAAGCCAGCCTGGCCAGTTCGGTCGGCTGGCTTTAACGTTTCTCATTGGAGTTTTAAACGTAAACAGCACTCAAGCTGTATTTCGCATAAACATTCTACCTATAAATATCACAACGATGGCGCCTACAATAGCCACTATCAGGCTGTAAATGTTAAATCCAGTTACTCCAGGTTGTCCAAAGAAACTCATAATAAATCCTCCAACCATTGCGCCGACTACACCCATCACAATATCTAAAAGTAACCCTTGCTGGGCGTTAGTTTTCATAATCATCGAAGCAATCCATCCTGCCAGTGCCCCAAAGATGATCCATAAAATAATGTTCATATTTCATCACCTCCTTTATTAACCATTTACTTATTAACTGAAACTTATCCTTGGCAACGCACTAAATTGGTGTATGAAAGATGTAATAATGTTTTTCAAATAATTACTTTTTCCAATTGCTTGACGCGAAAAGCTGTTATGCGGTAAACATGTAAGGCTTATGTTAAAAAACCGTATGAATCAATATAAATCAGCTAATTTCGCTATCGATGGGTGTTTTGGAAAAGATAGAATTGTCTTAACGCAAACAATATTAAGCCCTGCTATCTACACCGGCCAAATACCAGCAACGATGGAAGTTCTTTTGGCACGTATTCCAACAATTTTTGACAATGAATGTACAAATTACCACAGACATAGTTTTTATAATGAATCCAAAAACACCGAAATAGGCCATTTGCTTGAGCACTTAATTTTGGAAAACATGAAACTAGTAAAGACTCTTAAATGTGGCAAGGCAGATTACTCTGGTGTCACAGTATGGGATTGGGAGAAAGATAAAAAAGGAACATACACAATAACCATATATGCCAAGCAGTCTGATAGAGAGTTGTTTAACAAGGCTTTTAACAAATCAGTTTTGGTGCTTGAAGAGATTTATTCAACTCAAAGAGCGGGGATTGCCCCCGCTCTCTTGAGCTAGCGTACCCAAAGCCGCCTTTTGTTACTCCCAACTTGAATTGGAAGAGGCATTTTGGTTGCCTTTATTTTGGTTGTTTTGGTTTGAAGCGGCGCGTCCTCCTTTTCTTCCGCGAGACTTTGTCCTGTCTCGAGAAGAACGGGAACTTGCTCTTCCGCCCATTGCTCCTACCCGTGCGTGTTCAGCTGAGTCTCCGTGCCAGCCACGTCCGTTTTTGTTGTCTGCCATTTATATCACCTCCTTTCGCATACAACTACACCTTATGACTGCTGGCTGTGGTGCGCGTTTAATGTGCGTATGTACTTTGTAAGGAAAAACTCGCCTTCTTGCCTTTCTTACATAACTCAGACATTGCTCTTGTGTAGCTATTGCTCTGGCTCCCTATCCTTTAGTTATGACATTAGACCTTTTCAATATCGTTTTGATAGTTGTTTTTATTGCACTGTTTGGAGGCGTGATTATGCGAATCGGTGGAACGATCGTTTATTGGTTGATTGTGATTGTGGTGATTCTGTTTCTCTTAAGAATGTTCGGGGTGCTAGTTTAATAATCTATGCGAGAAAACGAAACAAAGGTAGCGATATTTAGGACACATCAAATAGTCTGGTATATTGTTGGCCTGATTAATACGGCTCTATTAATAAGATTTGTTTTCAAAATGCTTGGAGCCAATAGGGTAGGGATAGTGCAAGGGCTGTACTCTGTGACTGACCCGTTTGCTTTACCTTTCTATGGTATTTTTGGAGTTACTGCAACCGGGGAGAGCGTATTTGAATGGACCACGCTTGTGGCAATCGTTTTTTATCTTTTGGTAGCTTACGCAATAATTAGGCTTTTGCAAATAATTAAGCCGACTACACCGACAGAAGTAGAAAGGGAGATATAAAAATATGGATATTGCCGATGTGTTTTATTTCACAGGAACTGTCTTTTTTATACTTTTGTCCATTGGTATTATTTTGATCGTTTCTCAAATTATCATGATAAGACAAACGGTAGAGCGAAACTTAAAGGGTATTGGAAAAGCATTTGCCTTGGCAAGTACGGCAAGGTTTTCCATTCAAGCTGTGTTGCTTAAATCTTTAATAAGCTTATTGGGAGGAGGTGATGATAATGAAAGACGCAAATAACAAAGGTGGCAAATCGGTATTGGGAGCGGCGGTATTGGGGGCAGTAGTTGGCGCAGCTTCTGTAGCTTTGGCACATAAACCAACTCGAAAAATGTTAAAACAAAAATTGGCAGAAGCCATGGATCGAGGGGATGAAGCAATGGACAAAGCTGGTCAAAAAGTCGAGCAGATCAAGAAGACTACAAGAAAAGCAGCCGCGCGCGAGCTTAAAAAAGCTCAGGAGAAGCTAGACAACGGGGCTTCTCGAAGTAGAATATAGCATGGATGAAATTGAGTTGTTGGCCTCGGTTTTTGAGTCATCGCTTGATGCAAAAATAATATTCTCTTCTAAAGGTAAGGTCTACCGATCCAATCGGGCAGCAGAGCGGCTGTTTTTGGGTAAAGATGGCGGAGACCTAGAAGGCAGCAACATTTTCAAACTATTTAAAGGGAAAAGTGCCAAAAATTTAAAGAATTTTTTAATAAAACTCGCTGAGACGAAAGAGGTACATGATGAGGTGGAATTACGAATTAATGGAGACAGTAAAATTTTTGACGTAACCGGAAACGCATCTATCGTTAAAAATCTTAACCTTATGATACTTCGTGATATCACTGAGAAGGCGAGAGACAAAAGATCTCGAGAACAATTCATTGCTATCGCCGGCCACGAGCTTAAAACTCCACTAACCGTAATATCTGTTTATACAGACCTACTCAAGAGGCGATACAAGGATGACTACTCGATGCAGATATATTTAGAAAAAATTTCAGACAAGAGCAAGGTGCTACTCAACTATATTGAAAGTATTTTGGATGAGATTAAAATCGGCGCTGGCAAGTTGTCCTTTGAGGATTCACCTCAAAATTTTACATCAATAATTCTGGAAACCGTAAGTGATCTGAAAAAAGCTTTTCCAAAGGCGCAAATAAATGTTTACGGCCGGGCCAATAAAACTTTAAACGTTGACAGGGAGAGAATTGCGCAAGTTGTGAGAAATTTGGTCGTCAACGCAATTAGGCACTCTCCTAAGCGTAAACCGATAACCGTAGGTATAAAAAGTGTTAACGGAAGCGTGATGTGCTCCGTCACAGATCTTGGGCGTGGTATAGCTAAAAAAGAGCAATCACTCTTGTTTAACGCCTTCTACCGTGGAACAAATAGTAAGAAATTCAAAGGAGGAGGTTTGGGCCTTGGGCTATATATTTCCAAGCAGATTGTCAAACGCTATGGGGGAACGATAGCTGTGGAAAGTAAAGTTGGCCAAGGAACAAAGTTTTATTTCGTTCTACCAGTAAAATAAATTATGAAAAAAATAATAATTATCGAAGATGATTTGGATTTACTTGAAAGCCTTGGTGTGCTATTTGAGAGCGAAGGCTTTAAGGTTTGGAAATTTAGTAAAGCAGAGCCTGCAATAAAAAAAATGGAAAAGCTAAACCCAGATGCTTTAGTCATCGATCTTATGTTGCCGGGGATAAATGGGGATGAGGCAACTAGTTTTATAAAAAGTCGGCCGGATTATAAAAACAAACGAATCGTTCTAATATCTGCAGACGAGGGGGTGGCAAAAAGTGCTAAGGTGTCAGGAGCTGATGCTTATCTAAAAAAACCGTTTACTTTTGAGAACTTGCTTGGTCTGGTTTAGTGTCACGAATTAAATAACCGTAGCCTCTTTTGGAATGGATTAATTTTTCATCCGATGCCTTGTCTATCTTTTTGCGAAGATAACCGATATACACATCAACAACACGAGTTTCTATGTCGGGGTCGCTTGACCAAACGCGACTCAATATCATCTCGCGAGTTAAAACTTTATTTTTATTTTCAAGAAGATATCTCAAGAGTTCGAATTCTGTTTGCGTAAGTTCAATCGAGCGATTTTTTACACTGACCTCCATGGTTTCGATGTCCAGACTAAGATTTCCAGCATTGTATACCGAAACCTCAGCTTTCTGATCGCGAATCCTCGCTTGTATACGAGCTAGAAGCTCGTCGGCTGTGAAAGGCTTTTTAATATAATCATCGGCGCCGGCGCGGAGCAGTCTTGCTACGGAAGCTGGGTCTGCCTCTGCGGTCAATATTATTATCTGGCTTTTGTTCTTTTCGGATTTAAACTCAGCCAAAAGGCTTGCGCCGTCAATGTCGGGAAGATTAAGGTCCAAAAGAACCACATCCGGCTCTATGGTGAAGAATAATTTGCGAGCTTTGGCGCCATTTGCAGCGGTATGAACGCTTAGTCTCTGGTTTGCGAGTGTTTCACGCAAATAATCAAGTAAATCTGAATCGTCTTCAACGACTAAAATAGATTTAGACATAATGGCTACATGGCGGCATGAACGTTTTCGTGAGTATCTCCAATTTTATTCAAAGCATTAACTCGTTTGGAGTCTACTTTGTTAAGATTTATATTTTCTTTCTTAGCTTTTGCTAAGCCGATGACGATATTCCGAAGCTTGATCGCATCAGCCTTTTTAATATAAGTTATTGGCTCAGGGTTTTTTTCATAACCGCGGACTTCAAAATATACCGTCGCAAAAACTGGACCCGTGGAAAGCTTGATGGTAGTGAGGTCCTCAATTAGTATACTAAAAACCCGTTTGGTCCAAAAAAATTCCCGATGTACTATGTCAATCTTATTTTTGTCTACGCTAATGCTGTCGGGGAACAGGTCAAGGGGAAAAAAGGCCTCTGCTCGATAGATTATTTTATTGGCTCCATTGCCAAAGTTTTCTAAATTTATCAAGTCATCCTGCATTGTAGCTAATGGTATCGCAATAGGCATTAACACGGGCTGTAAATATGTAAGAATTGTGTAAGAATTTACTCTTCCCAAGGCTCTGGGCCAGAAGACATTTCAAGCAAGACAATGTAAGCCCCTGCTGGATCGGTGACTATCGCAAAAACTCCAGGGTCAATTTTCATGGGTTGGGCATCTACTTTTCCACCCAGTTCGAGAACCTTTTTAAGCGATTCTTCCATGTTTTTGACAGTAAAATAAACAGCCCAGTTTGGAGGCATGGGACCCATTTCGGGAGAAATTGCCATCATTCCACCGTTGTAGCGATTGCCACTTTTAATACTTACGTAACCATTTTTCGAGTCAACCTCAAAAGTCCATCCCAAGAGCTTGCCATAGAATTCGCGAGCTTTTTCTAGATCGTTTGTGTAAAGCTCGTTCCAGCACATTGCTCCTACTGTATTTACAACGCCTGCCCCAATATGATTTTTTGGCTGCCACAAACTAACCATGGCACCTGTCGGATCGGTAATTGTAGCCATGCGCCCAGAATCCAAAACATCCATCGGAGGCATTGTAATTTTGCCGCCTAACTCTTGAGCTTTTTTAGCCATCGCTTCAACATTCTCGACCGTAATATAGCTACTCCAAAAAGACGGCATGTTGGGATCAAAAGTGGGGGAACCACCGGCGACATATTTGCCTTCAAGTGAAAACATCGTGTAATCTGGCCGTCCCTCTCCAGTAGGCATGTCTTCATACGTCCAGTCAAAAAGCCCTGTGTAAAACGCTTTTGATTTTTCAATGTCTGTGGAGAAAAAATCAGCCCAAGAAAAAGCTCCTTGTGGGTACTTGTTTACAAAATATGACATAGAAAGATTGTACTATAGATTACAAACAAAGACAAAACGATCTTTGTGAGGTAAAATATGACCAAATGAGAAAAACAAAAATAGTTGCAACAATTGGCCCGGCTTCAAAAAGCCCAGCAATGCTTAAAAAAATGATTTTGGCAGGTGTGAATGTGGCGCGTTTGAATTTTAGCCACGGTACACTTGAGGAAAAGCGCGAAACTTTGCACCTTGTTCGAGAGACTGCGGCAAAGCTGGGTAAAAGTATTGCGGTTTTATGTGATTTACCGGGGCCAAAAATTAGACTTGGTGTGTTTGATGGAGACTACAGAATAAAAAAGGGTGAAGCTCTCACCTTGGGAGTAAAAGACGCCACTTTGCCAATTCTTTATGATTTTTCAGATTCAGTTAAGACTGGCCAGCGCATTTACATAAACGATGGCTTGGTCGAGTTGGAGGTAGTTTCTGTCAAAGAGGGCACAATTACAGTCAAAGCAAAAAACAGTGGAGTCGTGTCTTCGCGTAAAGGGATTAATTTACCAGATACAATTTTGTCGGGTAATGCATTCACCAAGGAAGATCGTGAAGCGGCGCAATTTGCCATTGATCAGCAAACCGATTTTATCGCATTGTCTTTTGTGCAAAGCCGAAAAGAAATTGACGAACTGCGAAGTTTGATTAGTAAAAACAAAAGTGATGCAAAAATTATCGCCAAGATTGAAAAACCTGAAGCCGTTAAAAATATTGAAGAAATAATAGAGGCCGCGGATGGTGTGATGATTGCCCGGGGGGACTTGGCAATTGAAACAAGTGCGCCGGAGGTGCCTTTGATCCAACAGAGAATAATTGTGCTGGCCAGACAGTATCAAAAGCCAGTAATTGTGGCGACTCAGATGCTTGAAAGTATGATAGAAAACCCGCGCCCCACACGCGCTGAGGCTTCGGACGTGGCAAACGCGGTGCTTTCGCAAGTGGATGCTGTTATGCTTTCTGCAGAAAGCGCTTCTGGAAGCTACCCCGTAGAAGCCGTGGCAACAATGTGCTCAATTATCGAGAAAGTCGAAGAAGACCCCCAATTTAGCCGCTACATCAAGATTAACTGGGAGAAACTTAACTTGGACGACATCCATATTAACGCTATCGTTTCTTCAAGTGCATCGTTGTCGTATCGCCTGAAGTCTCCGGTGATTGGAGTTGGTACTGTTACAGGTAAAACCGCAATGCAACTGTCTGCATTTCGCCCTAATGCAGTGATTGCCGCAATGACTCACAAAGAAGTAATTGCTCGTCAGCTGTGTTTGTCTTGGGGTGTTTACCCGGTCGTGGTTGAAACTGATAAAGGTAAGTCTTTTGGAACAACAATGCTTGAAAGGATTAAAAAAGAAAAATTAATAGGCCGTGGCCAAACTGCTGTGCTGGTTTGGGGAGAAGAAATTGGCATTGCAGGAACTACCAATACTATTAAGGCTGTGAAGGTGTAAGATAGCAGGTATGAAGACAATAATTCTTAACGATAGAAGCAGTCTGAGAGATTTGCACACATACGGGAGCGAGCTTCTTGGTAAACTCCAAAATAACTACGACGTGGTAATGTATGACGAAATTAAACCTGATTTTTCCAACATTTCAGAATTATTTGATGACTCGGAAAAATTGGTTATGTTTAATCACTTTGCGATTAACGATGGCTTTGGCCTTTTTTCAAAACAACTTCCAAAATTTAAAAATATCAAATATTTACTTTCTCCCTATTCTGCCTACGAAGGCTTAGATCTGGAGCTACTTAAGAAGACGAAGGTTAAGTATCGCAACAATGGGGGAGCCAATGCGAAGTCAGTGGCGCAGTATGCGGTAGGAGTTATGTTTATGCTTCTTCATAAAACAAAGTTTTTTATCGATAACAAGAAGATGCCTGGCGGGAGCGCCCTCGGCGATGAGTTTTTTGGCAAGTCCGCAGGAATCATTGGCATGGGCAATGTAGGGCAAGAGCTTTTGGAAATTCTGAATAGCCTGGGTATTAAAACAGTTTGTTACAATCGCACAACACGAAAAGTGAATGCTAAGAAAGTTGCAATTAACGATATTTTTAACCAGGATTTGGTTTTTGTTACTATTGCTACGAACAAAGAAACTAAAAATCTGTTAAAAGATATCAAAAAACTGATTCAACCACACAATTATTTGATTGATGTTTCTGCGACGGACGATTTGTATGACAAAAAAGGCGTAATTAAAATGCTCGTCAAAGGCAAATTTAAAGGCTTTGCGCTTGAAGCATGGGATCCAAAAGCTTTGGTAAATGATAAAGACTTAAACTTGATTGTTACACCTCACATCGCTTGGTGCACAATTGATGCAGAGAAGCGGACGGTCGAAAACTATTTGAATCGCGCGTTGACTATCTTGAGGGAAAAGCGGACGAGGTCGATTTTATAGTTTAATGAAAAAAGTATTTATAATTCACGGTTTTGAAGGACACCCCAACGGCGGTTGGAGGCCGTGCTTATGGCCGAACTGGATAAACTCGACATCTACGCTTGCGCACTTCCAATGCCCAGTCCTGATAATCCAATTGCAGGTGAGTGGACCGCAGAGATAGCTCGCAACATTGAAATTAATCCGAGTTACGAGATTTATTTAGTTGGTCACTCTTTGGGAGTGCCTGCAATACTTCATTATCTGCAACAACCTAACGCCAAACAGATAGCTGGGTCGATTTTGGTGTCGGGTCCTATTGAAACTAATCCCAAATGGACCAAGATAAATAATTTTATGGAAGGCGGTTTTGATTGGGATAGGATTAACGCAAATTGTAAAAAGCATGCTGTTATTCATGGAGACAATGATCAGACTGTACCATTGTCTAATGCCGAGAAACTGTCAGTAGCATTGGGCGCAAAACTTGTTGTAGTCAAAAACGGCGGGCATTTGAATGGCTCAAGCGGTTTTAATTCTTTACCTCAGGTTCTAGAGGCACTGCGAGAAATGATGTCATTGTCTTGACAGACTGTAATTAAGATTACATAATTGCCTTAATGTTATCTTCATATCCTGTTTGTGCCACGCTTCCTTCAGTTAATCTTGCTTTATCAAAAGATTTTTATACTAACAAACTCGGTCTTAAAGTAGATGCTGAATTTGATGGAGGAGTGATTTTTGAGGCGGGAATGGGCACAAGGATAATGCTTTACATGCGCGGACCTTCACCAGCGCTTCATACTCAAGCCACCTTTATGATAAGTGGCATCGAGAGTTTAGTTCATGGCCTTACTTCCAAAGGAGTAGTTTTTGAGCACTATGATTTGCCAGGCATTAAAACCAACGAGAAGGGAATTGCGACGACTGGGAATCAAAAAGCTGCATGGTTCCGTGACCCAGATGACAACATCTTGGCACTAGCTGAGAAGGAGTAAGTTGGCACAAAAGATAATCCCATTTTTATGGTTTGACCACAACTGCGAAGAAGCGGTCAATTATTATGTTGATACTTTCAACAATTCTCCATATTCTACTAAAACTTCGAAGATAAATTTTATCCAAAGATACGAGAAAGGCCTTAAAACCCCCGGTGCTTCTGAGATGGATGGGAAGATCTTGACTACTGAATTTGAACTTGAAGGACAAGTGTTCCAGGCCCTGGATGGTGGACCTGTTTTTAAGTTTAACGAATCAGTGTCTTTGATGGTGGATTGTAAAGATCAAGCTGAAGTTGATTATTTTTGGGATAGGTTGTCTGCAGCACCTGAGAGCGAACAGTGCGGCTGGTGCAAAGATAAATTTGGGCTGTCTTGGCAGATAATCCCACACAGACTTAACGAACTTGCTGGGGATTCAGATAAAGAGAAAGCCCATAGAGTGGTTAACGCAATGCTTGAGATGAAAAAGCTTGTAATAGCGGACTTGGAAAAAGCCTATTTTGGAAAAAGCCTATAATGGCTAGTATGAGCTTCGCAAATATTGACGAGTATCTTAAAACTCTTCCGGAAGAAACTCGACACGTTTTCCAAAAAATACGAGAAACAATTGCTCGCACGGTACCTAGTGCCACTGAAGCTTTTAGTTATGGAGTCCCCGCGTTTAAATTAAACGGCAAAGATCTAATACTTTACGCGGCTTTTAAAAAGCACATTGGTTTATATCCTACTCCCAGTGTTATCGTAAAATTCAAAAAAGAATTAGCAGGCTATAAAACTTCAGAAGGTACAATACAATTTCAACTTGATGAGCCAATTCCGTACGAGTTAATTTCCAGAATTGTTAAGTTTCGCGCCGAGGGATTGGGACAGTAATCTGATATACTCCAGCTAAGTTATGTCGAGATTTCATTTATGGGTGCTTTTGTTTTTCTCGCTTCTTGGAGTAATTTTTTTGCACCGGGCAATAATTGGACAGGACTTGGCACTTCCCGGAGACATTTTAATTGGCCACTACTACCCATGGAGAGATTATGTTTGGGATGGGCGTGACAGCGGGTATCCCGTTAAAAACTTTGATTTAAGTGACGCGACAAATGCTTTTTTTCCTTGGAGAAAATTCACTGTTGACCAGTTGTCTAATGGAATAATTCCATTTAGGAACCCATATAACTTTTTGGGAACACCTCACATGGCCAATATATCGGCAGCGGTTTTTTATCCGCTATCGGTAATATTTTATCTCATGCCTTTTTTTGCTGCTTGGGATATTTTTATCTTACTTCAGATTATTTTGGCCGGTTTTTTTATGTATCTTTATTTAGAAAACCTTAAACTTGGCCGGGCAGTAGCAATCTACGGCGGGGGAGTTTTTGCTCTTTCGTCTTATATGATGACCACTCTTGAGTATTCGGTTATTGGTCACACGGTTTTGTGGACGCCTTTAATTTTATATTCCATAGACAAACTGCTTGAAACCAAGAAAATAAAGTTTTTAAGTCTCGGGGTTATTGCTGGAACTTTTTTGTTTTTGGCTGGGTTTATCCAAGTCGCTCTTTACGTTTACGCTTTGGCACTACTGTATTTTTTGTTTCGCGCGCAAAAAAAAGATTACAGGTATTTGGGTATTTTCGTTTTTCCGCCACTTTTTTCCCTGTTTCAGCTTTTACCTTTTTATGAAGTGGCGCAAAGAAGTAGCCGAATTGAAGGCTATTTTGCGGGCTTTAGTGATGCAAAAAAATATTTAATGCCGTTTGAACGCTTGATTGGTGGGCTTATTCCAGATTACTTTGGAAACCCTGCAAAATGGAATTTTGTTAATGAAATTTCCTATACCGAATTTGCCTTTTACGTTGGCATTCCAGTAATTATTTTTGCAATTTTTTCTTTAGGTTTTGCTCGAAAAAATAACAATGTAAAGTTTTGGGCTTTGATTACTTTGGGGGCTCTTATCTTTTTTAGTGCCAACCCAGTTTCAAAATTTATACATTCTTTGAATATTCCTTTTTACTCAACGTTTTTGCCGTCCAGACTTTTGTCTATCTTAACGATTGGACTAATAGTTTTGTCATCGTATGGATTGCATTTTTTTAGAACTTCACTGGTAAAAAAAATCAAGACACGCCTTTCGCTTACAAGAATACTAATTTTAGTATTGGTGATTTTTGCTTACTTTTCGATCGCAGCTTGGGCAAGTCTTGGAGAGGACCCAGCCAAGGCAATGGTCTCACTACGTAACACTGCTTTTTCAATTTTTATTTTTATTGTAGTTAGTGCATCGATTGTCCTTGTTCGTAGTTTCCACAAAAAATATGCTTTAAAAGCTTTTTTTGTTTGGATAGTCTTTATTAGTCTGTTTACATTTTGGGACTTGATTCGTGCAGGATGGCAATACAATTCTTTTATAAACGAATCACTCGTTTTTCCAAAAACCAAGTCTTTGGAATATTTGGAAGATCTTGATATTGCGCCCCGAGTAGTCATGAGCCACCAGGAGCTTTTGCCCGCAGAAGCCAATATGTATTATGATTTTGCTTTAATCGGAGGTTACGACACGGTTCACGCCGCCAAGACGGAAAGATTAATAAACACCTTAAATTATGGATCTGAAAACATTGATCGCGTATCGGGCAGAGTCGTTTTTGTTTCCTCACTAACTAGTGACCGCTACGACATTTTGGCTCCTGAGTATTACTATATTTTAGAAGATGCTGGGCAACCTCGGAAAAACATGGAGCTTGTATTGTCCGACGGCCGCGCAAGTCTTTTTAAAAATAATGGTGCCTTTCCAAGAGCTTTTTTTGCCCAAGAAATTGAAAAAGTAGCGCCTGACCAAGTTCTTGCCAAGACTTTGGAATTGGCTAATTCGCGCCTTCGCAAAGCTGTTGTTGATCGCAGTCTGTCTGTCGAAGGTATCAATCAAGGGTTGGTGGAAGTGGTGTCGGATCAGGGAAACGAGATAGTAATTGATATTAGAGCACCTGAAGCTGGGTTGGTTGTAGTGAGCCAGGCATATGACAAATCTTGGAAAGCAATTAATGCGTCGACAAATGAAGAAATTAAGCTATTGGAAGTTAATTATCAATTGATTGGTTTTATAGCCCCAAAAGGGGATTATGCGGTTAAATTTGTGTATGCCCCGGAAAGCTTTTACCTAGGCGTTAAGATTGCGATTGCGTCACTAGTGCTCTTTGCCCTCTATCTGAGGGAGCTAAGACCTCAGCGTGGTATACTTGCGGTAAGTGATACGAAGCGTAATAGGAGTTAATATTTTTAATAAAAAGAGTGTTTCAGATGCTGAAGTGGTTGAGTATTTGGAAACTTTAGATGCGGCGAATCAAGAAATAGTAGCAATACTGTCAAAAAAGCCATCATATCCAGATTACAAAAAGCTTCCTTGGTACCTCTCAATTTGTCAAGACAAATTGATAACGGAAAAGCTCAAAGATAAGAGGAGCCTGGTAGAACAAGAGAAAGAGAGACTTAAAGAAACTCTTAAGGTGGCGTTGGCTGAAGTTAAGAAGATTCAAAAGTGGAGCCGAGGGGTGCAGAAGCACAGCGGCTTGGAGAAATATATAAATAAATTTGACTAGTGCGGTATCTGTGCTATACTTCACTTCGCTTCGTTAATTCGGAGCCAACAACTGTTTAAATAGAACCGTTGAGTTCGCAAGTAAAGATACCCCATTTTTTAGTTTTCTAAACCGTATCTTCTTTCTTATTCACTAGTACTTCTTTAGGCAGTTCACTTGAAACTTAAATGTATAACCAAAGGTTACCGCTAAGCGGCAAACATAATTCGCCATTTCGTGGCAGAAATTCTGGGGGGTTTCGCGGAGGAAGAAATTCTAGAGGTGGCCGCCGCCCGAGAATTTTTGATCCATCAGAAGTAATTCGCTCTTCACAGACGCAGACAGTGGTTGTGGAAGAAGTGGAGTTTGTGGCCAAGAATCAGTTTGGTGACTTTAGGTTGTCCCCTAAACTCAAAGATAATATATCAAGGCGGGGATACCTGTCGCCGACACCGATTCAAGACCAAGCGATCCCAGAGATAATTGCTGGCCGCGATGTTATTGGCATTGCCAATACCGGGACCGGCAAAACTGGAGCTTTTTTGATCCCTTTAATTGATAAAGTTATTACAAGCAACATAAAAGTTATTATTATTGCTCCCACCCGTGAATTGGCTGTTCAAATAGACAAAGAACTCTACTCACTTACAAATTCTTTAGGAGTGTTTTCGACTGTTTGCATTGGTGGTGCGCCAATGGGAAAGCAGATTTATCATTTGGCAAAACATCCAGATTTTGTGATTGGAACCCCTGGAAGACTATTGGATTTATATGAGCAAAGATGTATTGAATTTTCGGATTACGAGATCGTAGTTTTGGATGAAGTAGACCGAATGCTTGATATGGGATTTTTGCCTGATGTTGAGAGAATAGTTTCAAACTTGCCAACACCACGCCAATCTTTGTTTTTTTCCGCGACAGTAACTGACAAAGTCCGCGTAGTTATGAGTAAATTTGTCAAAGACCCAATCACGATTTCTGTTAAAACCCAGGATAATATTGTTAACATTAGACAAGAGGCTGTAAGAATTGAAGGCAGTGAGAAACTGCGAACTTTGGTTAACATGCTTGATACTGAAGAGTTTCAGAAAGTTTTGGTTTTTGGCAGAACAAAAAGGGGAGTAGAGGCCTTAAATAGACAGTTGAGTGACGCGGGGTTTAGGGCGGCTTCGATTCATGGCAATAAAACTCAAAACCAAAGACAGCGTGCACTCGACGATTTTAAGTTTGGGAAAGTAAATATTCTTTTGGCTACTGATTTAGCTTCTCGCGGACTAGATATTGACGACATTTCGCACGTTATTAATTACGAATTACCCGAGACCTACGAGGACTATATTCATCGTATTGGTCGTACGGGTCGTGCCAATAAAAACGGCGCGGCAATTACTTTTGTGTAACGAAGTTAACTTCCACAAGATTCGCTTTTGTTTTCAGCTTCGAGAATTTGGTCTTGCGTTACCATGCCTAAAATTTTTTCATCAACTTGGGTATTTTCTCCAATAAAAATCACGACACTGTCGTATGGTTTAATGGGGTAAACCATAATGTTTTCGTTTAGCTGTTTGCCATTTACATAAGCGGTGTCGGGTGAAATATCTACACTTATGTTTTTAAATAAATCTCCCCAAAGAGCACCTTCGGTGTGGACGTGTACTACATTGCCAACGTTGTCGTGCAAGTGTGCCTTTTCAAGTTGAAGATCTTCAGGGCTAAGCTTGGTATGGTCGTGGCTTTCGCTACAGGGCTTAAGGTTCATATACTCAAGCCCAGAATAATCTTGCAAAACGTTGTCCTTGTAGACCTGGAAACCTGCGTGATAATGGACTCTTGGTTCTTCAATTTTATTTGAAGTTGATTTGGTAAACAAAAATACTAGACAAATCAAAGCTGATACTACTACGAGAATTATGACTAACCGTCTCATCGAGGTATTATATAATACTACTGAAGCTAAAATGAAAAAGAAATTATTTATTCAAATTCCCTGCTTAAATGAGGAAAAAAGCATATCTGCTGTAATTTGCGAAATTCCAGTTTCGAAACTCACAAAGCTTGCACTAGATGTAAAAATAGTGGTTATTGATGATTGCTCGAGTGACAAGACTGCTTTTGTCGCTAAAAAATCGGGAGCAGATTTTATTATTCACAACAACACTAATCTTGGTTTGGCCAAAAGTTTTCGAAAAGGCTTGGATTTTTGCGTGAAGCAGGGGGCCGATATCATTGTGAATACAGATGGGGATAATCAGTATACACAAGGCGAGATAGTAAAGATTGTAAAACCAATTCTGGATGGGAGAGCGGACATGGTAATCGGGGACAGGCTTGTCGAGACACTTGATTTTATGCCAGTGGGCAATAAGATTGGCAATCGTGTGGGCAGTCTAATGATACGGTTTTTGACTGGCCGCGAGGTTTCAGACGCGTCTTCCGGATTTCGCGCTTTTTCGCGAGATTTGGCTACTAGGTTTAACTTACAATCCAACCACACTTACACACACGAAACTATTATTCAGGCAGCCAACATGGACGCCTTAATTATGAATATTCCTATCACTTTCAAAAAAAGAAAGTACGGTAAATCAAGGCTTATAAGTAATCTATTTGGTCACATTCAAAGGTCTGTTGTAACTATCGGTCGTTCTGTCTTGGTTTACAAAGCTTTTCCATATTTATTTTCTCTGGGGCTAGTCATCTCTGGCATCGGAATACTTGGCGTTTTTAGATTTTTGTATTTTTTCTCGATTGGAAATGGCACTGGTCATGTGCAGTCGTTGGTAATTTCTTCTGTCCTTATTAATCTCGGATTTGTCATAATTGTTCTCGGCGTTATTGCGGATTTGATTTCGATAAACAGAAAGACTCTTGAAGAAATAAGATCCACTTTAAAAATCAGATCATGATTGATGGTAATTTTGAAGATAAGTACAACGCTACAAATCCGATCTCCCGGTTTTTAATGGCTGGGTTTATAAATAATTTTTCTGGTTTACTCAGCAAAAGCGGTAGTCCCAAAAAGATTGTAGAGGTTGGAGCGGGTGAGGGCCACTTAACCAAGATAATACTTAGTAAATTTCCAAAGTCCAGAATTTGGGCCTCGGATGTTTCGAAGCGAATGGCGGCACTGGCGTTAAAAAACCTCAAGGGTGATAAAGTCCAAGTAGGAGTTGAAAATATTCACAAGCTTTCTTACCCCGAAAGTGCATTTGATTTATGCGTATGTTGCGAGGTCTTGGAACACGTCAAAAGGCCAGATGCTGGACTGTCAGAGATTAGAAGGATTACAAAAAAATGGGCGATTGTTAGCGTCCCTTGGGAGCCCATTTGGAGGATCCTTAACATGGTGCGATTCAAATACATTTCTGATTTTGGAAACACACCGGGTCACATTAACCACTGGAGTAAGTCTGAATTTGAGAGTCTGATTGTTAAGTCCGGGTTTAAAATTATTCAAAGACGACACCCATTTCCTTGGCAAATGTATCTACTAAGAAAAGTATAAAATGGACTCTGAAATTTTATGGACAATTTTTGGCCTAGCGGCACAAGGCCTATTTTTTGGTAGATTTTTTGTGTCTTGGATTGCCTCCGAGCGAGCACACAAAACAACTATCCCAGTTTATTTTTGGTACTTAAGTATCGCGGGTGCGATTCTAACTTTGATTTATTCAGTACATAGGCAGGACGTAGTTTTTGTGACCTCCCAAAGCTTGGCCATAATAATTTATCTTCGTAGTTTAATAATTCACAGAAGGTCCAAGAAAATAGATGAAATATAAAAAAAAGATTTTACTGTTAATCTTATTGCTGGGTCTGTTTGTTCGGGTGTTTAAGCTGGAGGAAGTCCCGCCCGGGGTTAATCACGATGAACTTGAATACATCAACAATGGTTATTCAATTTTTACCACAGGCCGCGATTTGTATGGCGATTTTTTACCTCTAACGGTTGGGGGTGTGGGTTATGTAGCTATTCCTGCTTATATTGCGGGGCTTGCAACTTCGCTTTTTGGTCTTAATGAAATAGCGGCAAGATTGCCATCTGTGATATTTGGTGTGCTTGAAATTCTATTGATTTACGGCATCGTTCAAAAACTTTTTAGAAACGACAAGATCGCCATTTTCTCTGCACTTGCACTGTCGCTATCCAGCTGGGGGATAAAAATGTCCAGGGTAATGTTTGACCCACCTGTCTCGCTTTTTTTCTTTCTTCTGGGGATTTATCTTTTCCTCTCGGCAAAAAAATTGAAAGCCGCGACACTTGGGTTAATTGCACTTTGCGTGGGAACCCTAAGCTATTACGGAGCGCTGTTTGTTGCCCCTTTTGTTTTTCTGGCACTAATTATTTACCGATGGGATTTTGTTAAAAAAGACAAAATCAAATTTATTCTCAGGCTGGCAGTTGTTGCTGGTGTTACTTGCGCTATTTTAGGAGTAATGCTTTTTCGCCCTCGGGCCACGAGCCGTTCGGCGGGAAGAAGTGGTGAGCTTTTAATTTTTGATCAAACTAAGATATCTGCAACTGTTGACTTTGAAAGGTCACATTCCACAGGCTCAGCTTTTTTTGATGAACTATTTATAAATAAAGCAACTTATGTTTTGAAGACCTTTGCATATAACTACTTTGAAGCTTTTTCTCCGCGAATGATTTTCGTCGAGGGCGACCCGAATGTTATTTATGGTCTTTGGGGCCGTGGTGAGCTCAAGCTTGTAAGTTTTCCGTTGGTGATCTTAGGAATGTTTTATTTGCATCGAAAATCAAAACGAGCACTGATGCTGGTTGGTGCTATGATTTTTATCGCCCCAATTACCTCTGGCCTGACAGGCCCCGTTTACGCAACTCGGGCGTTTTTACTTTGGCCATTTTTACTTATCCTTGTAGGAGGGGGATTGGCGGCGCTCTATGAATGGAGAAGATCTGTTTTTGCTTTCTATCTTCTTGTCTTTTTGTTTTTTACGGGAGCTTCGATGTATCAATATTTTTATCGCTACCCAACATATGCCAAAGAAGCATGGTTTGATAGTGAAAAGCAGCTGGCATTATATTTGGCGGATCGCACGCACGAAGACATTACGGTTTATTCGCTAGAAGCGCGGCAGGTTTTTATGGAATATGTTTTTTTTGGGAGACTCAACCCATCGCGGGTTCAAGTGGCTCTGGATAAAAGTAATATTAAAGCCGACATAGTTTTTGATCGGTTCAGGTTTGTTAATGGTTGTCCAGATGAAATCACGCGCGGCAAGATAATAATTCATGAAGCATGTGGAGTAGCAGCAAACCATGATGAAACAATTCGTACTCGCGAGGGAAACAATAGTATAAAATGGGTAATATATGAGCTTTAGCGAAAAAGTATACGAAATTACACGCAAGATCCCGAAAGGAAAAGTGGCTACTTATGGCCAGATCGCGGCGCTTGCGGGAAACCCAAAAGCTGCCCGCGCGGTGGGAATCTTGATGGCAAAAAATCCCGATGCACCACATACGCCCTGCCACAGAGTGGTGGCTGCAGATGGAAGTTTGCACGGCTACTCGGCAAAAGGAGGATTAGCAGGTAAAAAGAAAATGCTTCTTGATGAAGGCGTAAAATTCAAAGGCGATAAGGTCGATTTGACCAATGCAACTTGGTTGCATATAATTGCCTCATGACTTTTAATGTAGATAAACTGCTTCGAGATACAGATCTCAGAAATACTCCAGCACGTAGAGCAATTGTTGGGTTGATCCATAAAGCAGCCAGGCCAGTTAGCGCCCCAGAAATTATGTTAAATTTGGAAAAGGAGAATTTGTTGGTTAATAAAACTACTGTCTATCGAGAGCTTGCATTTTTAGTTAAAAAGCATATCGTGTGCGAGGTATATTTAAAACCCGATTTGGTCCACTACGAATCAGCTTTGCTGCCCCACCATCACCACTTGGTTTGTGATAACTGCGGAAGAGTAGAGGAGATTCAAATGGATGAGTCGGCTCTTTTAAGTTTTATCAAAAAAACTAAGTTTAAGGTCAAGCGCCATAGTCTGGAGTTTTTTGGTCTTTGCCCAAAATGTGCCTAAGTTTTTGAATTTTTGGGCCAATGACTAGTTTGCAATACATTTTATCCGGGTTTTGATTGTAATAGTTTTTGTGATCTTCTTCTGCTTCGCTAAAGCCTGTAAACTCAACAATTTCGGTAACTATTGGAGAGCTGTAGTTGGCTTGAGCTTTCTCTTTAGCACTTAGCGCTTTTTGTTTTTGCTCGTCTGAATGAAAAAAGATGGCTGAGCGGTATTGCGTCCCCACGTCTGCTCCTTGCCGATCCTTAGTGGTTGGGTCGTGAGTCGCAAAGAATACCTCTAGAATTTCTTCATATGTAATTTGGCTTGGGTCAAATTCTACTTGGATTGCCTCGGCGTGGCCGGTAGTTCCATTAGACACCTCTTCATATGTGTGCTTTGGAGTTGTACCGCCGGAGTAGCCAGAAGTGACCTTGCTCACACCTCTGAGTCTTTGGAAAATTGCCTCGGTGCACCAAAAACAACCTCCTGCCAGTGTTGCAGTTTCTATCATTTCAAGTCAAAATCCTCAAAAATAATATTTTGTCGTGTTACGCCTGCAGCCAAAAGTTGAGCAGTCAAGCTCTTCATCATGGTGCGCGGTCCACAAAGTAAAATCAGCTTGTTGGACAGGTCTCCGATCTTTTGTTTTATTATCTCGGCGGTAAGGTGACCATTTCTGTCGGAATTGTGCGCAAAAAGTGAGCCCCCCAAAAGTTTGGCCAGCTCTTCTTTGTATTGGCTTTCCGAATCATTTTTATACGAATAAAACAGACGAAACTTGCTTGTAATTTTTTTTGTATTTGCGTAGTTGGCGATGCTTAAAAACGGTGTTACTCCTATCCCGCCGGCAATCATCACAACCTCTTTGCTACTGGATAGCGCACGTTTACCAAATTGGCCATACGGGCCATATAGAAAAACAAACTCACCTTTAGTAAGACCTGTCAAAGTTGAGGTAAAATCGCCACTTCTTTTTATCGACAATCGGATGTTTGGGCTCTCGGGCGAGGAGGATATCGAGAATGGGTGCTCCTCAGTAGTTACAGCTTTACTGCTAAAGACAGCAAAGGCAAATTGCCCAGGTTCAAAATTAAGAGTTTTTCCGACAGGAGATAGCTCGAGTTCTGCAATTGCTCCGCGTAGGGTGACTTTGTTTATTTCATACTTAAATCTTGGGCCAAACTGTTTGTAGAGGAGCACTTTATAGATATACATAATAAGGCCAATCGACAACACTCCAAGAATCCAAATACGCAGTGGCAAAAAGACTGAAACGTCACTTGGAATTGTCGCTACATGAAGAGCTAGAAACACTAACGGTACGACCATAAATCTGTGGGTAAAAAGCCAAATGTGATAGCTGAGTTTAGAGTACAAAGTAAGCACAATTAAAAGAGTAAAGCCGAAAAGCGCAAGTTTACCGTAGTTGTATGGCATATATGAAATGTTTAAAAAATAAATCTTTATGTTTTGCCAGAGCCCGGCGGAGCCGAACAAGAGGAGTGTGGGGTGCACGAGCATCAGATAAAATGCTACTTTTCCGGTGAGCTTGTGCTGTTTATAGACTTTATCAAGGCCTCCGAAAAGATTTTCAAAATATTTAAGACGGGCGGCAAGGAGTAAATTAAGCCCAACTAGTACTGCGGCAAAAAGCCCAGCCAATTGTGTTAGTGAAGACACTGGGAAGCGAGTGATTAAAGAAAGGTCGCTTTTAGCCATGAGCCACAAGATCAGTGTTCCTCCCAGTAAAAAAGTGTAGGTGGTTGTTAGGTTCTTGCGAGCCTTAGGACTTTGTATCATTTGATTTCAAGTTTAATGAAATTTTGAACTTCTTGCCAGTTTCCGTTACCTGCCTTTGGAATTAATATAAATTGCCCGTCACTGCTGGTTGAGTTTTGAAGATAGTCGTCGAGTGTGATGTTTTTGGGAGTGTAGTCCAGAGGGTTTCCGCTGTGGGCTAGAATTTCAATTAAGCTTACCTCGGTAATGTCGGTTTTAATCATGGAACCAAATTCAGTAAAAAACTTATCGATGTTGTTTAGGGCATCAAGTGAAATTAGTTTGTTACGCACCGCCGTCAGGACCGCCTGCTGGCGCTGCCCGCGGGCAAAGTCACCACCATGCTGATCTGAGTGGCGGGAACGGACAAATTTTAGAGCAGTCGCTCCGTCCATCTCGGTTTTCCCCGCGTCAAAATGCAGGTGTTCATAGCGACAAGTGAATTGTTTTTCCAGATTAAAGCCAGAATAAAGTCTGTGAACCTCCTCCATTTTTTCGGGGGTGAAGCCACAGGTTTCATTTTCAAGACCTACGACAGGATAAAAGTAATCATCAAACGTCACAGGCACATCGACAACAATTCCATCAATGGCATCAATGGCGCGTTCAAAACTTCGAAAATCAACTGCGGCATAAAAATCCACGGGAAGGCCCGTTACTTCTTGGGCTGCCATCTTTGCCATTGCTCCGCCGCCGTCTTGACCTTTAAACTCTGGCTGTTTTAGAGGGTAGCCTGAGTCGTCATTGCCAATCGCAAAAGCTGCATTAATTTTATAATTTTGATTTTGGTCACTTCTAATTGGAAGCTTTACCCAACTGTCTCGGGGGATAGCGATGAGATTTACCTTTTTAGTTGTAGTGTTGACGTTTGCCAAAACTATTGCATCAGACAAGCCTCCTCCCGAGTGTCCAGTGCCACCGTAGCCTAAAAGGAGGATGTTAAAAGTATCTTTTTCTGGCTCGGCAAGTGTGTGAGAGCCAACTTTTTCCAAAATTGCTGAAGTTTTAGGAATAACAACGCTACGTTTTTGGCTTTTTACCAAAAGAATCATAGATACCGAGGCTGCTACAACGGAAGCAATGAAGCAAATAATAATTACTCGGCCTGAGAAAGTTTGCAGAAGCGTCTTCATTTGTGCTCTGTGCTTTTTTCCTTTTGTTTTCGAAGCCTACGCTCGAGATCATCCGCTAGGCTGGTTATCGCAAAAAAAAGCTCTTTGTGAGACCCTTCTGAATAAATGTTCTGTCCGGGGATATCTAGCCTGCACTTGGCTTTAAAACCCCACCGTTCGTTTCGCTCTATTCGCAGATCAATACCCACAGAATCAGCCGGGGATTTCTTAAAATATTTACTAATCTTCCTTAGAAGTTTCTTTTCGACTTCAGATTTAATTTCCGGTGTCAGCTCTACTCCTTCTGTGGCAATTTGTAGCTTCATGAACTGAGTATATTATACTACTACATACAGCATGGAGAAGGAAGAGTATTTTAAGGCGGAAATAATTGAGGAAGATGGAGCGCTCCGGCTACGGGCATTGGATGGTAGTCTTAGTAGCCAAGAATTTGAAGTAACGCTTCTAGATGTAGCTCAAGAGAAGCAGGGTTTTAATGTTGGAGAAAAAGTTGTGGTTTTGGCAACTGCAAATCCCGAAGGAACGCAGTTTACCATTGTCGATTATGTACGCCATGACGCGTTAACTCTCCTATTTGTCTTGTTTGTATTTGTGGCGGTAATAGTTGGGCGCAAGTGGGGAGTGGCCTCGCTTGTAGGCATGGCATTTTCTTTCTTGGTGATATTCATGTTTATATTGCCAAGAATTATCGCCGGGGGGGATCCAGTTTTTAACACAATCTTGGGAGCATCGTTTATAGTCCCTGTCACTTTTTATATGTCGCATGGTTTTTCGGACAAGACACATGTAGCGATATTTTCGACAATAATTACGCTTATAATTATAGGCGTGCTTGCGGCGTTTTTTATACAACTGGCGCACCTGACTGGCTATGCCGCTGAAGAGGCAATCTTTTTACAAAATTTGGGAGAGTTTAATATTCGAGGGATTTTACTGTCGGGAATTATTATTGGTTCTTTGGGAGTGCTGGACGATATAACGATTTCTCAGGCTAGTATAGTTTTGGAGCTTTACAGCTCTAACGCCAAAACATCAAAAGGCGACCTCTACAGGCGCGCGATGAATGTGGGCCGCGACCATATTGCTTCGCTTGTTAACACTTTGGTTTTGGTTTACACCGGAGCTTCTTTGCCTTTACTACTTTTATTCACAGAGTCTGGAAGGAGCTTTTCCGACATTATTAATATTGAAATGGTTGCGGACGAAATCGTTAGAACGCTGGCTGGCAGCATTGGTCTAATTATTGCTGTTCCTTTGACAACTTTTATTGCAGTTTATGCATTAGCTAAAAAATAAATGTGTAAAAATTGTCGATGGATTCTTGTCTATTCGTCGTGCGAGAATTTGTTTAGCAATTCTTTGAGCATGTTTTCACTGTAATTCTCTCTTGTTATCTGAAATAACATTTTAAATGTTCCACCTCCAAATTGCTCGTCTGTTTGTGTCTCTAGGTTTTTCCAGTCACCAGTTAATCTAGCTTCAATAATCAAGTCCATCCATGAAGGAATTTTGCACTCTATTAGTGAATGTAAACGGACAAAGTTGTCTGCAACCAAAGACATGCGAGTGCCTAAATCTGTAAAAATATATGAGACATAAGTTTTCGGTGACGGCAAAGACTTTTCTTCCAGTTCTTTTCTCAGGGCTGCCATTTTTTGTGTTTTTAAAATATAGTCATCTTTGAATAGTAATTTCGCTCGGTGTGTGACGTAGAATTCTTCTTCTTTACTTACAAACCCTTCTTCAAAGAAGTAGCCCTGATAGCTTCGGATTTCGTTGTTTTTGTTTTTCACCGGAATCGGAACAATCGACTTTAGGCAATAAAGATGATCTAGTTCATGGAAAAGCAATGAAACAATGTCTAGGTTTGACATTCCCGGTTCTACAAAGATGACCACTACTGCATTTAAAGTAAGAGCTAACGAATTTGAAAAATCACTGTCTTGCCTTCCGCCAGCGTTGACATATGCAGCGCTAACGGTGGCATTGTGTTTGCTGGGTATTAAATAGATGCGAGGCTCTGATGATTTAAAATTGTATTTCTCAGCCCGCTTGGAAAAATAATTAATTAAATAAGATCGCTCGCTTACTAAACTTGCCCCAACCTTTTTCTGTAGTTTTTTTAAAATAGATTCCATTAAATTTTTCCTATAATTTGTTTTTACCACTCAATAGGTTCTTTGTCGTGCAGAATTAGGTAAGCATTCGTTTTTGTAAAATGGCGGCAACCAAAAAAGCCTTTGTCTGCTGAAAAAGGGGAAGGGTGGGGAGCTACGAGGACTAAATGCTTTTCTCGGTCGATGAACTCTCCCTTTTTTTGTGCATATGCTCCCCACAAGAGAAACACTAAGTTTGTTTTGTTATTGGCGAGATACTTTACAGCGGCGTCCGTGAACTCCTCCCAGCCTTTTGCTTGGTGGCTTCCCGGACTACCACCGCGAACTGTCAAGGTTGCATTTAAAAGTAGCACTCCTTGTGTTGCCCAGCGAGTCAAGTTTCCATCGTTTGGCGGCCTTTTGCCTGTGTCGCCTTCAATTTCTTTGTAGATATTGTGAAGAGATGGGGGAACTGGTACTCCTTCGGGAACAGAAAAAGAAAGCCCGTGTGCTTGGCCTGCCCCGTGGTAGGGATCCTGGCCTAAAATAACCACTTTTGTATTTTCAATGGGCGATGCATCAAAAGCTGTGAAAATTTTTTGAGGCGGTGGGTATACCGTGGCAGTGGCATACTCAGATTTTACGAACTTTGCAAGGCTGGCAAAGTAAGGCTTCTCAAATTCATCTGAAAGTACTTTTTTCCAGGATGACTCAAGTTTTACATCCATCAGCCACAAGTTTACACCAAATTAGTATATATTTAACTAAGGGGGTGATTTAGATGAAGAAAAAAGATATGAGACAAGTGTCTCAAGTTTTAATAGCTGGAGCCGTTATCGCCGTAGTATTGGCCGCTATTGGGTATACCGGGGTTGATATTTGGCTGGCTTCAACTCAATGGCTTTTGGTCGCGGCTGTTTTGGCCTTGTTTGGAGTTTATACCAAAATAAACTCATAGTTTTGACACCTTTATGCTTTTTTGTTAGGCTTGTGTCATGAAAGCCGCCGTATTTTTGGTGGTAGTTTTGCTTCTGGGTCTTGTCGGCTTTTTATTTTTATCAAAGTCTCGTGACAACACTCCTAAAATTACCGATGAAGCAGCCACTCAAACAGTAGAAGTCGAGAATAAAATTGAGGAAATATTTGGGAGAAATATTCCTGACGATGTAGAAAAGCTGTCCCTTACAGATTTGACCAACGAAAGCTTGTTGGCTATTGCGACAAGAAAAGAAGAATCGGGCAGTGTCGAATTCTCGGTTTTAGCTGATTTGCCAGAAAACCAAGAATCATATGAGGTCTGGGCTGGCGCGAGTAGCCAAACTGCTCAGAAAATTGGGAGTTTGATATCGGCTAAAGCCGGGTACATTTTTGAAGAAAACTCTCTTGGAGCACTTTCTGATTTTGAGTATGTTGCAATTATGCGTTCTGGCCAGAAAATGCTTGAAGGGTCCTTTTAATACTTCAATTTGGTACAATGAACTAATGAAAAGGTTGACCGCAATACTGCTCGTGTCTTTATTTTTCATGGTGTCTCTACGCTCGGCGCAGGCTGCAATGCTAACTTTTACTAAAAATGGCGAGGTTTATTGGAATGTTTTGGGTCTTGAAGATAGTACCTTGGAAGTGACGAAGGTTGTGGAGAAATTTGTAAGTGGGATGCCTTCAACTGTAATTTTGTCAAACGATCAGGGGACAGTAAGGTTAAGTTATGGTGATCGTGGTGAGCGCGAGGTCGACATTTCGGGCTATAACGAGGACATTGTTGAGATCGAAGGCAAGGAGTCAGCAAAAAAACTTTTTATTCGAGCGACCGACAACGGTTTTTCGATTCGAGAAAAAGCTATTACCGCAAATACCAGCTTTCCTATAAAAATTAATTCGCCCCAAAATAAAATTGCAGTAACCACGCCTTCAGGTGAGAGGTTTCTGTCAGTTTCACCATTTGATGCAGTGAACCAGATTGTGCGCACCAATATCATAAGCGCGTTTGCGGGGGAGGCAACAATCGATTTAGTCGAAAAAAGTGAGGGGGAAATTGCCTACGTCATAATTGGCAAGAAGGATATTCAACTTTTTAATATTTTTATGATTGAAGTGCCAATAACAGCTGAAGTTTCAGCACTCAGTGGCAACGTCATTGATGTAGTTAGCCCACTTTGGTATTCTGTTGTAGATTTTCTGTTGGTTTAATTTAGTTCTTATCCAATGTTATTTGTTAATTTTAAAACTTACGAAGAAGCTTCAGGTTTTTTTGGACTGGAACTTCTCGAAAAACTTGGCGAAGCAGCTCGCGAGAACCAGACAAAAGTTGTTGCAGTTATGCAGGCTGCCGATATCCGAGAAGCTACGATTTCTTCTGGGCTTGAAATCTGGGCTCAGCATGTTGATGCAGTAGACTATGGAGCTCACACTGGAGCAATTTTGCCCGAGGCTGTTTTGACAGACGGCGCGGCTGGCACATTTTTAAATCACTCAGAGAATAAATATCAGGACCACAAAGCGCTTGAGGCTGTAGTTGAGCGCTGCCGAAAAATTGGGCTCAAGACTTTAGTTTTTGCAGCAGACATTTCTGAGCTTAAAAAGATATTGGCTTTAAAGCCAGATTTTGTTTCTTACGAACCACCTGAGCTGGTTGGTAGTAAAACCACGTCAGTTGCCGAGGCTAAGCCGGAAGTAATTGCTGAAGCGGTTAAGCTTTCACACGAAGCTCGAATTCCTTTAATTGTGGGGGCAGGCATTAAATCTAAAAAAGATGTGGAAGTAAGTGTTAGTTTGGGAGCAGATGGGGTGGCGGTTGCAAGCGATATTGTTAAGGCCGAGGATCCTAAAAAAGAAACGATCGATCTTTTAGAGGGGTTTAAATAATTATGAAAATTTATATTGGTGCGGATCACAGAGGTTTTGAGCTTAAAAAGAAAGTTTTAGCTTGGCTTTCGGAGGCTGTTGACATGGGTGCTTTTGAGTATGACCCACAAGACGACTATACGCTTTATGCCGAAAAAGTGGCTTCAATGGTCGTGGACAATAACGCTCGTGGAATATTGCTTTGTGGCTCGGGAGTGGGAGTTGACGTTGTGGCAAATAAGTTTGATAACGTGCGAGCATCGGTTGGTAAGTCTCCCGAGCAAGTGGCGGCCGGCCGTCGTGACGACAATATGAACATTTTAGTAATTGCGGCAGACTATACGAATGAAGAAGAAGCCAAACAAATGGTTGAGGCTTTTACTAAAACCAAGTTTTCAGGGAAAGCACGCCACAGGCGAAGACTTAAAGATATTGAAAGAATCGAGGCTAATAATTAATGAAAGTTCAAACTTTTGAGGAGATCGATCTTACTGGCAAGAGAGTTTTAGTGAGAGCTGACTTGGATGTTCCGTTTGAAGGCACAGAGGTCCGCGATGATTCTAGAATCGTAAACTGCACTCCCACCTTTAAGCGAATTTTGGAAAAAGGAGCAGCCCAGCTTTTAATTTTGGGGCATATTGGCAAATACGAAGGAGAGGAAAAAACCGTGTCGACTGAGTTTTTAGTTCCAACTTTGGAAAAATTACTTGGGGAGAGTGTGAAGTTTGTATCCGGAATGCCTCCAACGGGAGAGCTGGCGGGCAGAATAATCTTATTAGATAACGTCCGAAAAGACCCCAGAGAAGAACAAAATAGCGATGAGTTTTCGAAGGGAATTGCACGACTTGCCGACACTTATGTTAACGAAGCTTTTGCTACTTCTCACAGAGAGCACTCTTCAATTGTTGGCATTTCAAAATTTCTACCTAAGTACGCTGGGATTCGTTTCGCGCGTGAAGTGGAAACACTCTCGGAGATTTTGGAAAATCCAAAAAAGCCAGTTGTGGCGCTAATTAGTGGAATTAAGAGAGATAAATTAACTTATATAAATAATTTTTTGGGCTTTTCCGATCGCATTTTAGTTGCAGGGAGGCTTCCTGAGTACATTGAGGACAACGATCCTCTGAGAAGTAACTCGAAGGTGGTTGTTGCTCGATTGATTCCAGACAAGGAGGATATAACAATTCATGCGATCGAGGCATTCGAACAGGAAATTGACCGTGCGGAAACTGTGATTGTCGCTGGAGTTTTGGGCAAATATGAAGAAGAGGGTCACAGGCAGGGGACGAAGCGCGTGTTTGAAAAAGTGGCAAATTCTAGCGCATATAAACTTATGGGCGGAGGAGACTCTGAAGCCGCCGCATCGCTTTTTGGCATAACTGACAAATTTGACTGGATTAGTACGGGTGGAGGCGCCATGCTTGAGTTTTTGGCAAAAGGAACTTTACCTGGGATTGAAGCATTGATACACTGAACTATGATTAAGGTAGGAATAAATGGATTTGGAAGAATTGGCAGGCTTGCGTATCGTGTGGCGCTTAGCAAGCACACGGGCGAGATTGAAATTGCGGCAGTGAACACTTCAGGATCGATGAACACGGCAGGTTGGGCGCATTTGGTCAACTACGACACGATGTATCGCAGGTTTGAGCACGAAGTTCATGCTGAAGAAATTCGTGACCCAAAAGAAGTAACTGATGAAAATCCTGAGATTGGAAAACTTAAAACCGAGGGCCATGAAACTGTCGTACTTGCTCAAAGAGAGCCAGACAAAATTCCATGGGGCAAATACGGGGTAGATGTAGTGATCGAATCTACTGGAAAATTTATTAAAGAAGAGGATGCTAAAAAACATGCAGTGGGTGGAGCCAAGAGGGTAGTAATTTCAGCCCCTTCCAAAGGTGGCAATGTGGGGACTTATGTCTTGGGTGTAAATGATTACCCTTCGACAAGCTCAGGGCAAGCAGCTCCTACTGTCATATCAAATGCTTCTTGCACCACAAACTGTGTTGCCCCTGTGGCCTCAGTAATTCATAGTAACTTTGGAATAGAAAAAGCCATGATGACTACGGTTCACGGCTATACTGATGATCAAAACCTTCAAGATAATTCTCACAAAGACTTGCGCCGTGCTCGTGCGGCTGCTGTAAACATTGTGCCTACTTCCACAGGCGCAGCTATCGCAACAACCGAAACCATCCCCGAACTCAAAGGAATTTTTGATGGAATGAGTCTTCGTGTGCCTGTAATTACGGGTTCAATTACTGACTTCACATTCCTTCTTAAAAAAGTTGTAACCATCGAAGAGGTGAATGAGGCTTTTAAAAAAGCTGCCGAGAATGCGCTATACAAAGGCATTCTGGCAGTAAGCGAGGAGCCATTGGTTAGTAGTGACATAATTGGAAGAAGCGAATCGGCAATAGTGGATTTGGGATTAACTCAAATTGTCGACGGAAACATGCTTAAAGTTTTTGCTTGGTATGACAACGAATGGGGATATACCAATAGACTTGTCGAACAAGTTATTCGAGTAGGAAGGACTCTTGAAACTCAAACTGCCCCAAGCGACCCGATAACGCTTTCTCATCAATGAAAGACATCGAAATAATTCCTGGCATTTTGACCAACAATTCCGAAGAGCTTCGTTCTCTTTTGGCGCGTGCAACGGGCGTGGCAAAACGAGTTCATATAGATATTATCGATGGCGTTTTTGCTGGCAATAAAACTATCGATCCGTCGGTACTAAACAATATCGACAATTCACTTTTAATTGATTTTCATTTGATGGTAAAAAGCCCCATAAGCTGGCTTGAAAAGTGTTTGCAAGCTGGAGGAGCTCGTGCGATTGGTCAAGTAGAAAGGATGAATGACCCGGAAGAGTACGTTAAAAAGTGCCAAGGATTGGGATTGTCTCCCGGGTTGGCATTGGATCTAACTACCCCGGTGGATTATATTGAGCCTCGGATTTTGATGGATGTGGACGTTGTACTTCTAATGAGTGTTCCGGCTGGCTACGGAGGGCAGAAATTTGAAGACTCGGTTTTAACAAAAATTAAGGAATTAATAGAAATTCGCGGGCGAGACTCTCAGCCTTTTAAAATAATTGATGATGGGGGGATAGTTTTATCAAACGTTGACGATGTCGCTCGAGCTGGTGTTGACGAGGTAGTAATTGGCCAGAGAATTTTTGAAGGGGATTTGAAAGACAATATCGCAAAATTTAAAAGTGCCGCATGATATGTTAACCTGAAGACATGGAAAAGCTCTCGCTTGAAGATTTGGAGAAAAAAGCAGTTGAAGTAAGAAAAGACATAATAAAAATGCTTCTGGCCGCAGAAAGTGGCCACTCAGCAGGCCCCTTGGGAATGGCAGATATTTTTACCGCCATGTACTTTAACGTAATGAACCATAATCCCGAGGATCCCAACTGGGAGGATCGAGACAGGCTGTTTTTGTCCGCAGGCCACATTGTTCCGGTTCGATATGTCACAATGGCCCACGCCGGATATTTTCCAAAAGTCTGGTTAAAAAAACTTAGAAAACTGGGCTCACCTTTGCAGGGACACCCAGAGCGCACTAAGCTTCCCGGACTTGAGTCCACCTCTGGCCCCTTGGGCGAGGGCTTAGCGCAAGCCGCGGGTTATGCTTATGCCGCGCGAATGGACAATAAACGCTTCCGAGTGTTTTGTGTTTGTAGTGATGGAGAGCATGATGCAGGCAACCATTGGGAGGCTGTTTTATTTGCCGGCAAATACAGGCTTTCAAATTTAACTGTCTTTGTTGATCGAAATAATATTCAAATAGACGGACACACCGAAGACATCATGCCTCTGGAGCCTTTGGCTGCCAAATACGAGGCTTTCAATTGGCATGTTTTACATATTGATGGCCACAATATAGAAGAGATAATTGACGCAGTAAACCATGCTCGGGCGGTTTACGAAAAGCCAACTGTGATTATTGCCCACACTATTCCCGGTAAAGGGGTAAGTTTTATGGAAGGAATGTATGAATGGCACGGCAAGCCACCTAATGAAGAGGAAGCCAAAAAGGCACTACATGAGTTGAGATCTTTGGGTGGCAAAATTCACGGCGAGCATGAGTGACTTTCAGTCGAATAATTCAAGAAAGATAGTTAAAGTGGCGTTGGCTGTGCTTTTGGCAATCTTGTTTACAATTTCAACTCTACTTTATGCAATCACATTTGCATTCGTTTATGACTTGCGCAGTGTTTTAATTAATGCAAATTCAACACTTTCAATATTTCTGACGATAATCCCGTTCATGTTGGTCGGGTTTTGGTATTTTGTATTTAGAAAAATTGTTAATACGCCGAAAAAGTTTGTATTATTTTTGCTGATTCTAGCAGTAGTATTAACTTTTAACAAAGTGGTACTTAATCATAAAAGTGAATGCAATCGCATAACAGATACTGGTGCTGAGTTCACGATGGCGCATTATTTGTTTACATTCAGGTGCGGTGATCCGCCACCGGCATCACAGTTTTATCAACCAGATTATTTATATTGATAATAAGAGTGTTATTATCTATGATAGTTACAGGTTAAAGCATGAATGATCCACACAATTACGACAAATTAAACGTAGTCAAAATTATTGTTGAATCCCCAAATGGGAAGATACTTTTGATTCAAGAGCCTGTAATGAACGAATGGATGCCTGGGCGATGGGGGCTTCCAGGTGGCAGAACCGTCGAAAAGCAGTCTTTAAAAGATGCTGCACAGGCTAAGATGCAGGAGGATTTGGGCCGACAACTCCCGATAATTGGTCTTTTTAAGATTGAGGAGCTATTAATTGATAGCCGCACAGTTATGATGTTTATAGTTGTTGCTAAAGCTGACGATGAGTTTGTTCCGGGAGGTAAAGCGTACGCCCATAAATGGGCAGATTGGGCAGAAATCTCTCAGATGCACATAGAGGAGTTTACCGAGTATTACTCACAGAAGCTTTTCGATCAATTTTTTAATCAACCACGAAATCTTTGTTCAATGGACATAATCGAAAGTCATACATATTATCTTTTCTCAGGAGAATCTGAATACAAGCGCTGGTGGGGACGCGAAAGTTAATGTTAAATCGTGAACTTAAACTATCAAGCAAACTCTTCGATAAGGACATAGAAAAACTTCCAACCCGTGATGGATATGGACATGGATTAGTCGAAGCAGGCGAGCAAGATGAGCGGGTGGTAGCCTTGTGTGCGGACTTATCTGACTCAACTCGTACTTCATGGTTTCGAGATAAATATCCTGAAAGATTTATCCAAGTTGGTGTGGCCGAGCAACTTCTGGCGACTGCTGCCGCGGGAATGGCAGAATACGGCAAAATTCCATTTATCGCGTCATACGCTACTTTTTCTCCGGGAAGAAACTGGGAGCAAATTAGAACTGCAATTGCCCTAAACGATGTCCCTGTAAAAATTGCAGGCTGTCATGCTGGAATTTCCGTTGGCCCGGATGGAGCAACTCATCAGGCTTTGGAAGACTTGGCGACAATGCGAGCCATTCCCAACATGATAGTTGTCTATCCATGTGACGCAATTGAGGCTAAAAAAGCCACGCTTGAGGCAGCTTTTAACGGCAAGCCAACTTACCTTCGCTTTGCTCGCGAGAAAACAGCGGTGATGAGCACCGAGGAGACGCCTTTTAAAATTGGCAGGGCGGAAGTCTTTTGGGAAGAAACTGATCCTCAAGTGGCAATTGTTGCTTGCGGCCCATTGGTTTACGAGGCTTTAAAGGCCGCGAAAAAACTTTCGGCAAGTAAAATCGCCTCGGTTGTTATAAATAATCATACGATTAAGCCAATCGACGAACGGACGATTGTGAAATTCGCAAAGCTTGCCGGAGCAGTTGTTACTGTTGAAGAGCATCAGGTTAATGGAGGACTGGGAGGGGCGGTGTCTGAAGTGTTGGCCAAAAATTTCCCAGTACCTATGGAATTTGTGGGCATGCAGGACAGTTTTGGGGAATCGGGCGAGCCAGAGGAGCTGCTTAAAAAATTTGGCATGAAGGCAGATGACATTGTGGAGGCTGCAAAGAGAGTGATACGACGGAGAACTTCTTAATCGGAACAATTTGCTTAGTACTACTGAAAGCTGATACAAATAACTTGCAATGCTTCTTCGATCAAAATTAAATTCAGGTATAGTTCACCTTTTGGTATTAATAATACCTGTTGTCTTGGCGGTAATTGTGGGTGGCTTTGCTCTTAGCAGGAACACCAAGACAGATAACAATATTGAGAGTGTGACGCCTAGCCCTGAGGCAACTTTGGAGTCTGGAAATACTTCAACCCCGACCTCTACAAGTAAGGCCACAACGTCGCCTACCAAGAAGAGTACTTCTACGCCTAAAGCCTCACCAAAAGCAACAGCAACGAGTTCAAACTCTGGGTCCAGTAATTCTTACAATCTTTCTGTGGCTACTGGTGCCGTAAAAGTTGCAGTTAAAGCTAGTAGTGGGGTGGTGGTGGGAGATCAGCTAGTAGAAATTATGGCTCAATCTGGTTCGAAAGTTTTAGTAAACAAATCAAGTGACAAAGATACGCAAGTCGCAAGACAGGGAAGTAACACCGTAACTTTTTCTGCCGTACCCCCCGGGCCGTACACTGTGCGAGCTCAGTACAAAGGCCAATGGACGGGAAATTATAATGTAAATGTTTCCAGTGGCCAAGAAGCTTATGTTGAAATTGTGGTTGTTGGCGATACTCCGACAGCGGCTCCCACCCCAACCCCCAAGCCAAAACCAGAGTGCTTTAACCCCGTAATCTATCCGTCTTCTACGGGGACTGCGCCATATGACGTTTTGCTTCAGCCAGGAGGATCAGCTGGAAGCTCAGGTGGAATGGTGGGTTACCAGTGGGATTACACGGGAGACGGTTCTTGGGACACAGAAGTTTCACCTAACGCAATCAATTATACTTATCAAACCGCTGGCACTTATAACGTAAAAATGCGTGTGTTGGGAAGTAACGGAGAGTACAGTAATACCTGCCAGACGACATTGACTGTTAATTAGGATTAAACCTCAGAAGCAAAACGGGTGGTTAAAAGAAAGAATACATAAAATCGTCCGGCATATATTCTTCTGAATTCGCTGCCGCGAGTACTCCAAGACGCTCTTCTTCGGTTTTAATCGACATCCAATTTACCTCGTGTGGACCATGCCCAACCGACTTGTCGTACTCGAAACTCATATTTACTCTAAAATCAACCGTTTTCGGAATTGTACTGATCACGTCCACTTTAAATTTAGCTGAATCTTCTTCTGCTCCGAATTCTGTGTTTCCCAAGGGCACCCCAGGAAGTTTTTCCTGATATACAGCAAAGTCATGTCCCTCCTGTTCCGCTGCGCTGAAATTGGGAAGAATATGCTTCGCGCTGTACGGATTTTTATGGTGCCTTTTGTAGGTATCCAGTGTTGCAATGTCTACTCCAAAGCGGGGAATATAAAGCTCGATTGGATCGGTATTTATTATATCTTCTGTGGAATTTAGGCAAAGAACAAACTTTGCCTCAACGCCCGCATCTTTCATGAATGTCACAAATTCTTCCCACCAGACAACGAATTCTTCCCCGTGCCGAATCCCAAACCACTTTTGGACCTCTCTTTGATTCGCCTCGTAATTTACCCTTAATCCGGTATCTTTGCCCAACAGTTTCACTCTTTGTGCAAGAACTGCATATTTTCTGAATCTATCTGGATCGTGAATGTTGTATCCAAGACTTAGGATTACACTTTTGCCCATCGCTTTTGCTTTATTTATTTCAGCAATATCTGAAGGGTTGGAAAGCTCGTTATCAACAAAAAAACCAGCGATTTGGCCCTGTTTGCCAAAGAGTTGAGAATATTCTTCGTAGCGATTGCCGTGGGGCCAATAACCAAAAGCTACCGAGGATGGAGGAACCACCTCTAACAGTTTTGGTTTTTTATTTCTTACCTCTCTAACGATTTCTGTATATGCGACATGGAGGAATTCTGAGGCAACTGGAGCTCCCACCAAAGCTCCCGCAGCCGCACCTCCAGACATCTTCAAAAAATCTCTTCTGGACAGCTGCCAATTTGTTTCAATACTCAACTATCGTGATTGTATATAGTTACCTCAATAATATCTATGGTTGAGGTCACAGATCGGGAACAGGTGACTCGGTCGGTGTAGGTGTGGGAGTTGGAGTAGGTGATGGAGTTGCCGTGGCTTCGATGAAAACTCTCGTCGGCCTTTGGTTAAGATAAACCCCAACAGGAATTGCCAAAACCATAACAAGAACTACAACAGCCCCGACGATGGTTTTTATTGGATATTTTTTCTTAAGCTCCTCTATGGGATTGGCTTCGGGAGGCTCGTGAGAAAGAAGTGAAGACACACCTGACGGATCGGTAGGAATGTTGTGGGGGTTAAAGTAATCAGGGGTTTTGCCCGAAGGTTGGCTGGGAGATACAAAAGTATCGTTCATTTCCTTGCCCATTATAGCCTAAAATGTTACATTGAAGTATGAGTGAAATCGCTCTGATTGCCCAAAAACTTGTTAGTGACAATAAGGGAATTTTGGCGGCTGATGAAAGCTTCGGGACGATTGAAAAGCGCTTTGAGAAAATTGGCATTGAAAATACAGAGGAAAACAGGAGGATTTACCGAGAACTTCTTTTTACCACTCCAAATATTGAAGAGTTTATAAGTGGCGTCATCATGTTTGATGAAACCCTTCGCCAACACTCGGGCGATGACAGAAGTTTTGTGCAAGTTCTTGCAGACCGCGGCATAATTCCGGGCATAAAAGTGGATCTTGGCAAAGTGCCTCTGGCGGGCTTTCCCGATGAAGACATCACAGAAGGTATAGATGGGCTCCGGGAACGGCTGGCCGATTACAAAAATCTGGGAGCCAAATTTACCAAATGGCGAGGAGTCTATAAAATTGGAAGTGGTCTTCCCAGTAAAGCGGCAGTTCATGCAAACTCTCACTTATTGGCCAGATACGCCGCTCTTGCTCAAGAAGCCGGCTTGACCCCCATAGTAGAGCCAGAGGTGTTGATGGATGGAGCTCACAACCTCGAGGACTGCGCAAATGTGACAAGGATGGTTTTAGACGCCGTTTTCGAGCAGCTAATAATGCACAAAGTTGATCTTACTGGTATTTTACTTAAGCCTAATATGGTTATTCCCGGAGAAGGTGCGACAGATCAGTCCACCCCGGAGGCAATTGCCGCGGCTACTATAGAAGTATTTAGAACTTCAGTGCCAGCAGATGTGCCGGGAATTGTATTTTTGTCTGGTGGCCAGAGTGCGACTGAAGCTACAAAGAATCTCTGTGAAATTAACCGCGAGAAAAATAAACACCCTTGGGCATTAAGCTTTTCCTTTGGCCGCGCTTTGCAAAATGATGCCTTAGAAACTTGGCACGGGGATGGAAATAATTGGCAAGCTGCTCAAGAAGTTTTTTACAATGCCGCAAAGGCAGATGCCGAGGCCAGAAGGGGAGTGTGCTCATGAACCAGCTGGTAATTTTTGGTTCAGCCAGAATTGATGCTTTTTTAACCCTCCCAGATGAAAAGGCGGATACATTTTGTGAACTGGACACCAAAAAATGTGTTCTTCAGCTTTCCTATGCCAGTAAAATCCCCATGAAATCGGTTAATTTTCTACTTGGCGGCAATGGTGCCAACGTGGCCGTGGGAACAAAGCGCATGGGAGTTGCCAGCGTCTTGGCTGCAGAGGTTGGCTTTGGAGTGATGGGAGATTATGCCAAACGGGAGCTGGTCGCGCAAGATGTGGACGTTTCTCACGTTACTCAGACCCCAGACGTTCCTGCGGGTTTTGGTGCGGTGATTAACTACCAAGGAGAGCGTACAATTTTGTCTTATTATCCACCGGCTGAGCCGCCTTTTCCGGATAATGTTTGCGAAGCCGAGTGGGCTTATTTAACTTCAGTTGGTGAATCTTTTGAAAAATATTATGAAAAAATTCTTAAATGGGTCAATAACTGCAATCCAAAAATTGCTTTTAACCCCGGAGGCAGGCAGATTTCTTTAGGCAAAGAGTGGATCGCTCCTTATTTGGCAAAGACAGAGCTTTTATTGGCAAATCGCGAGGAATGCCAAGATATTGTTGATTTTCATGATAGTTTTGGAAAAGAGAAAGAGCTGATGGGAAAACTCATTGAGACCGGAGTTAAAAAAGTGGTGATTACAGATGGTAGAAATGGCTCTTTTGGCTATGACGGAGAAAAATATTATCGATTGGGCATCATCCCAGTAGAGGCGATTGAACGAACCGGTGCGGGGGACGCCACAAGTACTGGAATACTCGCGGCTTTAATAAAAGGCAAGAATCTTGGTGAAGCGATGATGTGGGGAATGCTTAATTCCACTTCTGTAATTGGGTACGTGGGGCCTCAACCGGGACTTTTGCACGAGCGAGACATTTCAGTCTGGCTTGAGCGGGCAAAAAGTGCAGGAATTGGTGTGGAGGAGTTTTAATTTATAAGCTGAAAAGTATCCAACATGTGTGTGAAGGCTGCTTCTTCTCTAGCTAATTCCTCTTCTGATATGGGATCCTCATTTTGAGGAATATATTCTTTCCTATATGTAAAGCTATACATATTATTTCCGTTAAGTATGTGAATAGTTCTTTCCTTTTCGTTATCCCTCGTAAGTGCTTGGTAGTTTTTAAAGGGATAGACTTTAAAATTTTCATTCCTAGAAATAGCATCAAACGTATCTGCCTTTCCAATTATGAAGTTGAATACAAAAGCAGAGCTTGAATTATTTTTAAAACGTAGATTGGTGTGAAATCCAATGCTAGTTTCTGAAGGAAGTGCAGACACTCAATCTGGGAATTCAAAACTTATATTATATTTATTACTGGTCACTATTTTGTAATTGTTCTCAACAGGCGTAATAGTAAAAGACTCATCGCGATAAACCGTTGAGGCAGGTGTTTGTTGCACCTCTTCTTTAGTGTTGTTAATGTTTGGTCTAAAGATAAATGCAGCTATTCCAATTACGGCAATAAGTACAATTAGCAGAATTACTTGAATGAATCCTTTAGTGTTTGTCATCTTTCATAATCTTATCATTTTTGTTAGAGTTTAGTTATGAAGGTGTTTGTAAGTCGCAAAATCCCCGGAGAAACGCTAAAGCGTCTTTTTGATTCAGGGCATGAAGTGCATGTGTCAGAGTTTGATCGGCCACTGACCTCCGAGGAATTTTTGGAAGGAGCTCGTGGGTGTGATGCTGTGCTGTCTTTATTGTCGGACAAAATCGATGGGGAAGTAATTGATGCGATTGGGCCGCAGCTAAAAATTGTAAGTAACTATGCCGTGGGCTTTGACAATATAAAAGTTCCAGAGCTGACTGAAAAAGGCGTGGTTGTGGCAAATACTCCAAGCGATGAAGTCAATGAGTCAGTTGCCGAGCACGCTTGGGCGCTGATGTTGGCCTTGGCTCGAAGGATTGTTGAAGCAGATGAATCAACTCGAAGGGGAGCGTATAAAGGCTGGGAACCCGGGATTTTTTTGGGAGTAAATATGATCGGCAAGACTCTGGGAATTGTGGGTATGGGAAGAATCGGAGAAATGACGGCGCGGCGTGCTAAGGGATTTAGTATGCGAGTGTTATATAACAAAAGAACCCCTGATCCGCGTGCGGAGGCGGAACTCGGGGTGGAGTTTGCTGATCTTGACCGCCTTTATGCAGAGAGTGATTTTATTTCTTTGCATGTTCCACTGACGGATGAAACCCGCCATATGATAAACCGCGATTCTATAGGAAAAATGAAGCAAGGTGTGATTATTGTTAACACTGCTCGAGGGCCTGTGATTGATGAGGGAGATTTAGTGGATGCAATTCGTGCTGGAAAAGTAGGAGGGGCGGGGTTGGATGTTTTTGATAACGAACCAAACATTAATCCAGAACTTGTTGCGATGGAGAATGTGATTTTAACGCCTCACATTGCAAGCGCTACTTGGGAGGCTAGAAACAAAATGGGAGAAATGGCAGTGGGAGCAATACTTGATACTCTTTCGGGAAATAAACCTTCAAATATTGTAAACGAAGAGGTGTGGGACAGAAGGAGACAGTAACTATCTTCTTGCCTCAATAACCTCTTTTTGTTCGCCTTCGGCTCGCACCACAACTCTCCTTGTTTTTGTGTCTTCAAATACAGTATAACCCGTATTTACTGGTTTTCCGTTGGGATCAACTGGAAGTGACTCAAGGTATTTGGGTACGAGCCATTGTGCCAAGTTGTAGCAGGGGGCGGAGGAACCAACGCAGGTTTCTTTTGAGGGAAAACCTGGGGGAAGCTCTCCGTCGTTTTCGCTAGCATACTGATAAATAGCACTCCCGATAGCGATTACGTCAGACTGCCTTTGTGTATCTCTTGCTTTTTGGAATTGTTCGCCCGGATTGACACTTACAAGTACGCTTGAAGCCATAAAACCCGCAAATGCGATAACGCCAACAAGCACCACTAGAAATACTACTAAACCCCCAAGCAAGAACCATTTTAGTTTGTTGGACTTTTTTGGAAGCTCAGGAGTAGGTGCCTGGGGTCCTATAAAATTTGTGGGTTCCATAATTTATTATCTCATAAAGCATATGACAAAAGTCTATTGCCGATATTTTATTGCAGCTACAAAGTCGTCCTCAAAGGCATAAACATAGATGTATGGATCCGCATAGTTAATTTTTAGGTCAGTATCAGCGAATGTCTTGAGGCCGAATATTTTAATTGGTTTGAGAGTTTTACTGTCAAAAGCGTAAAAGTTGGTCGTAAACCCTCCGCCGTAAATGACGTCTTTAAGAAACACATCACCCGCGTCCGAAACGTGGTCTAACCGGTTGTTGGCTTGCCAGATTGTTTTGCCTGTATCACTATTAAGTGCGTAAAGTTTACTATTTTTATAGCTGTCAATGTATAAAATGTTGTTTTTGTGTCGCAATGTTGACACCCCACCCTCGATTTTCTGTGACCAAAGTGCGCCCCCGCTCTGAACATCGATTGCCAGAATCCTTGATGCTTTTGCCGCATAAAGTGTTTTATTTACAATTTCTGTCTGGATATCCTGAAATTCGTCGTCGCTCATGCTATGCGACCACTTTTCTTGCCCAGAAGGCAGATTATATCCTTTTACGGTTTTATCAAAAACCAATAATGTATTTTCAATAATGTCAAAAGTTGCATCACCTAGATTTTTGTAAACAGCAATTAGTTTTCCGTTTTTGGCATTAAGAATATATATGTTTGATCTAACAGGAAGTGAGGTGTAAAGATCATCACAGTAGCCCAAGCCTGCCACATAATCTCCGAAAAGCCGAAAACCAATAGGGAAGCAGTCAACGCTTGGTATGGAGTATTTCCAGACAGTGTTGCCCCGAGCATCTTTTCGTGTCACAACAGTAGCGCTGCCCTCTTTTTTAACCGTTATTTCTTCCGTTTTGTATTCTTCTGGCTTCTGATCAACTCTTACCCCTGTTTGTTTTTCGATAGCAATTACTTCTGGTTTATTGGTATAGATAAAAGCAAATTCACTGCTTGAATTAACATGTATTCCGCTTATGCCGTCGGCAAAGCTATCTTCCCACTTTTTTTGCCCGGATTTGGCGTCCAGTACTACCAACTTATTGCCTTGTATGGGTAGAAACAACAATCCTTGGTTGTAAGCCGGGAAGCCGGAGTTTTTTGCGATTGGAGCCTCAAGTTTAATTTGCCATGCTTGCCAAGGCTTTTCAATTTCAATATCTTCAAACTTGATTGATTTTTGGTTTTGAAAGTTTAACGAAGTAGGACGGAAAAACAAAACACCTAACCCAAACAATAAAAAAATGATAAGAAAATGAGCAACACCGCTTTTGTGGGGCATAACTACCCTAGTATAGTACAATTGTTTTGCCATGAAATTATTCGGTCGTAGAAAAAAAGAAGAAGACGACGTAGAATCCAAAGAACCTAAGGATCTTGAGAGGCCCAAGCGCATTCGCAAAAAGAAAGAGGAGCCGCCAAAGCCTTGGGGACGCTCTGAGCGCTACTTGGTACTTGGCGTACTTGGAGTGACTGTTATAGGGGCTGCATTTTTAGCTCTTTCCGCGCGTGAATGGAAACTTCCTGGCCTGCCTCGTCTGGGGCTTCCTAAAGGCATGCTTGAGCAAAGCTATGTCTTGGAAGGTGAAGTACCCGCAAAGGACACGAGTCTTATTATCAGTGAGTTTAATCGTTTGACACAAGAGTTGTCAGGAGTATACGGCCTTTATGTGGCAAACCTAAACACCGACGCTACTTATGGCATAAATGAAGGAGAAGAGTTTGAAGCGGCTTCACTTATGAAGCTTCCCGTAATGGCAATGATGTATTCGATGCACGAAAATGGTGACATTGACTTGGATGATGTTTATTCGCTGAAGGATACGGATCGAGTTGGAGGGTCGGGGAGCATTGTTTATCAGCCTACGGGAACTGAATACTCCTATCGTGAGCTGGTTGATTACATGGGGCAACAATCTGACAACACTGCTCTTCGCGCCTGTTTAAATTTACTGGGTGAGGGGAATGTAGAAAATTATATACAAAGCATTGGAATGACCAATACATCTTTTGCTGATAACTCAACAACTCCGCGTGACATTGGATTGTTTTTTAAAAAGCTTTGGACCGCCAAGTTAGTCGAGAAGAAAAATCGTGACGCAATACTAAAGTCTTTGACAGATACGATTTACGAAGACTGGATTCCACTTGGAATACCAGAAGTTCGCGTTGCTCATAAATTTGGCCGAGAGGTGCATGTGGTGAACGATGCTGGTATTGTCTTTGGCTCAGACCCTTTTGTTTTGGTAATTATGAGTAAAGGTGTTTTGGAAAAAGAAGCTGACGAATTTATTCCGGCGATGGCGTCGGTCGTGTACAATTTTGAGGCACGCTAGATTCTTCTAAAAACCATTCAGTTCGCCCACATACTTTTTTTTGTACCAAACCAGCGGGTATTTCCCAGGGATGATTACTCGCGTCGGCTACTAAATTTGTCATTATTGAATTCCAAATTGGTGAAGCACCGGTGATTCCGGACGCCACTCGGCTCATGGGAGCATTGTTATTATTGCCCACCCAGACTGCCACTAGATAGTTTTGATTGTAGCCAACAGTAAGATTGTCGCGCAGATCATTGCTTGTTCCAGTTTTGACAGCGATTTCACGATGATTTGGAATTACAAGCGCAGAATGGCTCCCAAAAGCTGGGGAGCGTGCATCATTGTCGCGAAGAATATCAGTCAAGATAAAGGCGACTCTGGGGTCTAGGGCCTGGGTTTCTGTTGGCTTATGTGTGAATATTACTTTGTCTTCAGAGTTTTTTATTTCTTTTATTGCCGAAAATTCTGGACGGTTACCGCTATTGGCTAGGGTTGTATATACGCTTGAAAGCTCAAGAAGTGTCACTTCACCACCTCCAAGAGTTAGGGATAACCCGAACCGTGACGGGTCACTCCATGAATTAATTCCCATTTTTCGACCCATTTGAATCATGTTACTAACTCCAATTGAATTTAGTACACGAACGGCTGGAATATTTCTTGACTCGGCCAAGGCACTTCGAAGAGTTATCTTGCCACGATATTTATTGTCATAATTTTTGGGAACATATGGCTGTGTTCCCGCGGCTTCAAATTTGACAGGGCTATCATCAAGTAGCGTCATCGCTGTGAAGCCGTGCGACAAGGCGTAAGCGTAGTTAACAACTTTTATTGAAGACCCGGGCTGTCGCGGCATGAGGGTTACGTTCACGTTTCCGTCAATGTCTTGAGCAAAGTAATTTTTCGATCCAACCATCGCAAGAATTTCCCCTTTTTTTGGGTCTATCACCAAAGCTGCGCCGTTACCCACCTTTAGGTTTGTCAATTTATCAACTTCGCGGGCAACTGCTTCTTCGGCCAAATTTTGAATATTTATGTCAAGAGTTGTGGTAACTTCGTAGCCTTTGGTAAAAATTTCTTCGCCATACATTTTTACTAAAAGTTCTCGAACATAAAATACAAAATGTGGAGCTTTAATATCGGTTGTGTGAGGGACAACCTCGACATGTTCTGTCATTGCCTCGTCATATCGTGGTCCGGAAATATACCCTTCGTTTTTCATGAGTCCCAAGACTTCATCTTTTCGTTTTTGGGCCAAATCTGGATCTGTGCCGTGTGGGGAAAGCAGACTTGGGCTTTTGGGAAGGCCAGCTAAAAGAGCGGCTTGGGCAAGGCTGAGCTCGTTTATAGGCTTATTAAAATAATATTGTGACGCTTCGGCAATTCCGTAGGCCGTTCCGCCATAACTTACTTCGTTTAGGTACATTTCAAGTATTTCATCTTTTGAGTATTTTTGCTCCACCGCGATCGCAATTAAAACCTCACGGACTTTTCGCCACAAGGTCTTTTCAGGCGACAGAAGGGCATTTTTAACCAATTGCTGTGTAATTGTCGATCCGCTAGTTATTCTGCCGTCTTTGGCAAATTTTATTATCGCCCTCCCCATACCTTTTATGGAAAACCCGGGATGATTGTAAAATTCTGCGTCTTCAGCGGCTAGTGTCGCAAGCCGTACATGCAGAGGAACATCCGCGAGGTGCACTAGTGTTCTGTCTTTGTCTTTAAAAAGTTTGTATAGAAGAACTCCATTTTTGTCGTAAATTTTTGTTGTAACATCGATGTTTCTTTTCGAAAGCTCATCAGGGCGAGGAAGACTGCGCATAAAAAAATTCCAAAAAAAAGCTACAGACAAATAAAATATCAAGATGGAAAGGATAAGAGAGAGGGTGATTTTTGGAAGTACTCCACGCAAAGAAATTTGTGATATAGCAAACACTATAAGAGATATCCCTACGAACCCAAAATATAATGGAAGCCCGATAATACGGAATATTTTCGCAATAACGTTTCTAGGACCCACTTTAATAATATTATCAAAAACCCTATAGTCAGTGAAGAGGATATTTTACTGAAACTTGTAGCATTGGGCCTGTGCAATCAAGGCATATAACCGTCTCTAGTGGATCGCGGATTATCAAATGGCTTTCGGGATGTACCTGCTCTGGAAGAGCTTCGGCGTTGGCAAGGTTTCCAGTATCGTTAAAAACCAGTACGTCTTGGCGAATAGCACTGCCTTCAGGTACAGTGTCAGCCAGATAGTACTCAAACCGAGTAGGGCAATCGTGAGTAGCATCGTTGGGTATGGCGCCAGTTGTGGCACAAACACTTGCCCCCACAACGTCGCTCGGTTGTTTTGGCCAAGCATGGCCTTTTTCTTCGGAAGAGTAGTAACCGCTCTCGGCTTTGCTTAAAACTTCTTTCATAATTTTATTCCATATAGGTGATGCTCCTGAAACGCCGGATACCGCGCCTCCCATGGGGGAGTTATCATTGTTTCCCACCCAAATTAATGTAAGCGCTTGCTCGGTATAGCCAATTGTCCAGTTGTCACGCCCGTCGTTTGTGGTACCTGTTTTGACGGAAACTTCTGGGTGGCCGGAAACTACCAAGTAGGAGCTGCCTCCAAAAGCAGCACTTCTGGCATTATTATCGTGGAGAATATGCGAGATAATAAATGCCGGACCGGGATCCATGACACGATCTCCTTCAATATCGGCATTGGGCTTTTTTTCATAAAGAACTTGGCCTTTCCAGTCTGTGATCTTAATGAAAGCTGAGAATTCCTTTTTGACTCCCTGATTAGCGAGGGTTGAGAAAGCCTGCGCCATGTCAATTGGGCGCACCTCGCCACCACCTAAGGTCAAAGAAAGACCATAATCAGAAGTGTTGTTAAACGTTGTAATACCCATTTTTCCAGCAAAGTCTATGAACTCTTTGAGACCATTTAGGGCTAAAACGCGGACCGCTGGGATATTGTATGAGTTGCCAAGAGCGAACCTAGTTTGAGTCGCACCATGGAAGCTTCCATCGTAATTTTTGGGGCAATAAGCGGCTTGGCCTAAAACATTAAAACATGTAGGAATATCAGCTAGGGGAGTGCTTGCAGTAATTGTTTTGTTTTGGATCGCAAGAGCATAGTTTAAAGGTTTGATTGAAGATCCTGGTTGGCGAAGAGCAAAAATAATATTTACCTTACCGTCTTCATCTTGGGCAAAATAGTCTTTCGAGCCGACCATGGCGAGGATTTCGCCTGTATTGGGCTTGACCACAAGAGCTGCTCCATTGCCCACTTTAAGTTCCGAAAGCTTGTCAACTTCGGCAAAAACAGCTTCTTGAGCGTGCTCTTGTAACTCCAAATCCAAAGTAGTTGTAACTCGCAAGCCCCCTTGCTCCACGACAGCCTCACCGTACTCTTCGGCCAATTGCTCTTTTATCCACAGCACGAAGTGGGGTGCTTTGAGGGAAGTTGGCTCGGCATAGACAATCTCTGAATCGCGAGCCGCATCTGCTTCTTCCTGGCTAATGTGGCCATCCTCGACCATTCGGGCTAGTACGGTTTTTTGCCGATCACGCGCAAGCTCTGGGCGCGAACCAAAAGGCGAGTATCTACTCGGAGCTGCTGGGAGGCCAGCCAATAGCGTGGCCTCAGAAAGTGTTAAGTCTTTTGCCTTTTTACCAAAATACATCTCACTTGCAGCCTCGATCCCGTACGAGGTCGAGCCGTAAGGAATTTGATTTAAATACATACTTAATATCTCGTCTTTGGAGTATCTTGCCTCGACAATAAGAGCCAAGACAAACTCGCGGATTTTGCGCCTTACAGTGCGCTCTGGGGACAAAAGTGTGTTTTTGACAAGCTGTTGGGTGAGTGTTGAGCCACCCTCTAGCTTTTGCCTAAAAAGATTTTTATATAGTGCTCGAGCCATACCTGTCACCGAAAAACCGGGGTGCTTATAAAAATCTTTATCTTCGATTGATATTGTGGCGTCTACAACATAGTCGGGAAGCTCCGAAATGTCGATTGGCGAGCGGCGCTTGTCAGCAAATATTTCATAAACAAGCTCTCCATTGCGGTCAAAAATCTTTGTAGATACTGGTTCTTGTTCTTTAAAAAGTCCCGCTATTGGAAGCCCCCAAAAGACCCAAACACCAAAGCCTCCGAGTAAAACACTCATAAGTACTATTGGGATAGCGATTTTTTTGGAAACTTTTAGCTTTCTCGGAAGCTTAAACTTAAGCCTAGGCACGCTGAGTTGTTTTCTTGGTTTTGCTTTCTTGGTTACTTTGACAATTTGCTTGTCTCGGGCCAGCTTTTTAGATAGTTTTTTTGCACTTTTTGCCATGCTTCAAATTATACCCTAAAATGGAAAGGTGAAGATAAAGTCTAAGCCTTGGTGGAATTATTTAGAGGATGATTTGAAAGAGTCGCTGGAGCTGTCGTTTTATTTGGCAACGCGCTCAAGCGAGTGGAGTAAAAAGTTTTACGATTATTCATTTATAGTCTTTCCTGCGGCAAAAGCGTATGAAGGTTTTTTGAAAAAATTGTTTTACGATATGGATCTTATATCAAAAGAAGATTATTTTGGTAAACATTTTAGGATCGGCAAAGCCTTAAATCCGGAGCTTGAAGAGCGATTCAAAGCAGAGGGTTGGGTTTATGGCCGCTTAAGCCAATTTTGCGGTGGTGACAACTTGCCGGAAACTCTGTGGCAGACATGGAAGCAATCAAGAAATCTTCTTTTTCATTGGTTTCCGAACGAAAAAAATACAGTAAGCCACAACGAGGCAGTCGAGAGGCTTTTGACCATAACCAATGCAATAGATACAGTTTACTCGGTATGTCCTGTACAATTAAACAAAGGTAAGTATGGGCAGTAAAAGTCAGCCAAATCTTTTTCATTTAAAGCACGCGTTAGTTTTTTATACATATTTGTTTATTGTATGGGGTTTTTATCGGCTTTTGTTTCAAGCTCCTGTTGCCATCGAAGAACTTTTGGTTAAGCCAGTAGTGTGGCTCGTTCCTCTTATATATTTACTGCGCGTTGAGCGCGCGAGCTTGGCAAGCATTGGGGTTGTTTTTAATAATTTCTTCAAAGTCATTTATTTTGTCCTTGGTCTTGGGTTTGTGTTTAGTATTTTTGCGCTGCTTGTGAATTTTCTTAAATATAATAATTTGAACTTTGGAGCAAATCTCGGTGAAGTCAGCTTTGGTTTGGCTATTGGGCTTTCTTTTATTACGGCCGTTACCGAAGAAATTACCTTTAGGGGATACATGCTCACTCGCCTTATGACATTTGTAAAAAACCAAACTCAAGCAACTGTGATAATCAGCTTAGGTTGGACCCTGGTACATTTGCCAATTGCGATTTTTGATTGGAAGCTGGATGTTATCCCGCTTTTAGTTTACGTTGTGGTGATTTTTCTGTTTTCAGCCGGGACAACTTATGTATTTCTGAAAACCCGTAACATTATCGCCCCGATTCTTCTTCATGTTTTATGGCAATGGCCAATTATTTTGTTCAGGTAGCACGAATAATCCCCGAAACGTTGACATAAAACGCTGCCGCCGTTACGATAGTAACTACCCAATGCGAAATAAGTTGGCCCTGCTGCCTAGTCTTTTAGTCGCCTTCATAGTTTTGTTTATTTCTATATATAAAACAGCTTCCGTTAAATACGTCTTTAGCCAAGAGCCTTCACCCACCCCCGCAAATTCTGTCGTGAATGTTGATTATCCACTTCCCAGTCCCGTGATGACGCCTGAGAATTTTTTGTGGCCTGCACATGCATTCGCGGATCGACTGCACGCTTCAGTTGCAACCAGTGAAATTGAGAGGGCGGAACTTCTACTGGGAGACGCAGACAATCGGCTGGTCTCAGGGCGCGATATGTACAATCGAGGAAAGATTGAAGAAAGTTTTGTTGTTTTGGCCAAGGCAGAAGGTTATTTATTTCAAAGCTTAGAAATGGCGATTTTAAGCGAGCAAGTGGAAGAAAAAGAACTATTTTTGGCCCATCTCGCTATAGCATCGCTTAAGCATCGAGAAATTCTAGAGACAATACTCATTACTTCGCCTGAAGATGGTCGTGCAGTGATGTCGCGTTTACTGGACACTCCCAAGCTAGTTTATGAATTGTCTTCTGGCGAGCTTCGCAACAACGGCCTCACAGCACCCTCAAACCCTTTTTAAAACTGACATCTTCTGATACATTTATTAATGGTTGACAATGCATATGTAGTGGTGTTTGATGGAGACTACTACTGTCCATGGTGATTTTGAGTTTCACGAATGAAAAGCTGAAGGAGTTAAATGAAATGTCCGTTTTGCACAAATTCAAGTTCACAAGTGCTGGAGTCCAGAACAGTAGAAGAGGGTAAAGCAATACGCAGGAGGCGCGAATGCGAACACTGCGGTAAACGATTTACTACTTACGAAAGGACAAAAAGTAGTGTACTTTGGATTATCAAAAAGGATGGGAAACGCGAACCTTTTGATAAAGACAAAGTAAGACGAGGGATTTTGAGGGCTATCGAGAAGCGTCCGGTGTCACTCGACTTAGTCGAGGACATTGTTTCTGATCTCGAGCGGGAGATGCTTAAAAAAGAGAGAGCCGAGATTCCTTCGAAAGTGATTGGTAGGGCGATTATGAGGAGGCTTAAGCGGATTGATAAGGTTGCATGGCTCAGGTTCGCAAGTGTATATTTGGAGTTTGAAGATGTAAGTGATTTTGAAAAAGCAATCAATAAAATATGACAAAAAACGGTTTAGATAAGACAAAAAAAGGTGATTTTCGCGATGAACGCAAGTCTAAACTCTTCTTTGTACCCAAAGATGAGCTAACCTCCAAGACGGAACTTGAAGATCTTCGAAAGACCGTGTTTATGGATCGCTATTCTCTTCGCGACGCGGATGACACGCCAATGGAGCAGTACCCCGAGCAAATGTGGACGAGAGTGGCCAAAGGTGTCTCGCAATTTGAGAAAAATAAAACGCTTCAGGCAAAGTGGGAAAAGAAATTTTATTCTGTTATGAAAGACTTTAAGTTTGTTCCTGCAGGGCGTATTTTGTCGGGCGCTGGAACTGGTTATGAAGTGACTTTTTTCAACTGCTACGTAATTCCTTCTCCTAGTGACTCTCGAGGTGGAATTATGGAAAACATTACCCAAACTGTTGAAATTCAATCTCGCGCTGGCGGAGTAGGGGTAAACCTCTCGACTCTTCGCCCCCGTGGGGCACGCGTCAGAAAAGTAAACGGCACAAGTAGCGGCCCTGTTAATTGGGCGGCACTATACTCAACAGCTAATCACGATGTCATTCAACAAGGCGGAAGCCGCCGCGGCGCCCTGATGCTCATGCTTAACGATTGGCACCCCGATGTTGAAGAATTTATTCGTGTTAAAGAAGATCTGACTAAAATCCCGGGAGCCAACTTGTCTGTATGTGTAACTGACAAATTTATGGATGCGGTCAAGGCTGATGGCAATTGGGATCTTATTTTCCCAGATTATGCCAACACTCCCGATTATGATGATTTTTGGGATGGAGACATAGATAAATGGATTGAATCTGGCCGCAAAGTCACGGTCTATAAAACCGTCAAAGCTCGCGAAGTATGGGACATGATTGCCGGCGCGGCGTGGAGGAGTGCTGAGCCCGGGCTTCACTTTATTGAGCGAAGTAATAAAAGAAGCAACACCTATTACTTTGAAAAGCTCATTGCCACAAATCCCTGTGGTGAGCAGCCTCTAGGGGCTTGGGCGGTGTGTAACCTTGGTGCCATGAATTTAACCGCGTATGTTAAAAAGGATGGCAGTTTTGACTACGAATCTCTTGAGCGCGATGCCTCAGTTGCGATGCGTTTTATGGACAATGTGATTGAAGCGAATTTCTACTTTTACTCCGAAACATATGAATCTCAAATGGATATTAGGCGCACGGGCTTGGGAACAATGGGCCTTGGGGATGCGCTTATTATGATGAAAATCAAATACGGCTCGGACGAGTCTGTGAGGGTGATTGAGAAAATCTATAAGACAATTCGCGATTCAGCTTATCGCACCTCTGCACTTTTGGGAGCTGAAAAAGGTGTGTTTAGAAAATTTGATCGCGATAAATATCTTAATGCTTGGTTTGTAAAAAGATTGCCAGAGGACGTTCGTGAATCCATTTCCAAAAATGGCATCCGAAATGCTGTACTTTTGACCCAAGCCCCCACAGGAACTACATCGCTTTTGGCAGGAGTGAGCTCCGGAATCGAGCCTGTATACAATTTTGAATTTAAACGTAAAGATCGAACAGGGGAGCATATTGTCTACCATCCACTATTTGAGGCATGGAAGAAAGAGCACCCCAGTGAGCCCAAGCCAGAGCACTTTGTATGTGCCATGGATTTGTCCCCCGAGGAGCACTTGAAAGTTCAAGCAAAGGTTCAGGAATATACCGACAGCTCTATTAGTAAAACCGTGAATGCCCCCGAGAACTATTCGGTGGATGATGTTCGAGAACTTTATACGAAAGCCTATGAATGGGGTTGTAAAGGTATAACCTTTTTCCGTGATGGATCCCGCGCTGGAGTTTTGGAAAGTGTCAAAGAGGAAAAGCCAAAAGAAACCTCTGCGGATGCACCGGCGAGAGTTGAACCAGAAAAAGAGCCAGAGCCTGTGGTGGCAAGTGCACCTATCCGTGAGGCAGATCAGTTGGCACTGCCAGTGTCGCCTGAGGCTGGAGCAAGACTTATTAATCGCCCGTTTGTGGTTCACGGAGCTACTTATAAACTTAAAACTCCAGTAGGGACGGCATTTATCACCATCAATAACGATGACGCAGGGGAGCCTTTGGAAATGTTTATTAATATCGGTAAAGCCGGAAGCGACGTCAGCGCCTTTGCAGTGGCTTTGGGTCGCACGATTTCTGCTTCACTTCGGTTCAGAAGCACGCTTTCAGCTAAAGAGCGAGCCTTGGAGATTGCGGAGCAGCTTAAAGACATTGGAGGCCGCCGCTCAGTTGGCTTTGGCCAGAGCAGAATTCGCTCGCTTCCAGATGCCATAAGTGTAGCTTTGACTACTCATTTTGGTTTTACATTAAATGGTAACGGGCTTCACACAAATGGCCATTCGCAGGACAAAGTAACTTTGACGCAAAATGAGACGGAGCTTATGGGTGTAGGAGCTTTGGGAGTGGATAACCCCGGAGGGCAAGTTATGATGATGGCTGAGGAGCCCCAGTATGGGGCCAAGGTGGACCTCTGCCCCGAGTGCGGTGAACATACACTAGTTTTTGAAGAAGGCTGCGCCAAGTGCTACTCGTGTGGCCATGCTGAGTGCTAGAAAATCCTCAAATCATCCTCGCCTTGGATAAATGGTAAGATTTATTTATCACTACTTATGTCAGAGGATGGGCAGATCATCAAACCAGAAGATATCGGCATTGAACCTGAAACAGTAATTCATGAGAAATCTGACGGGTCGGTTATGGGAGGTTTGTACGCCGCTCCCTGGGGAAGCTCGACAGGAAACCATGAGATTTTTATAGACACAATCGACTCAGAAAGAAGCGCAACTCTACAAAGAATAACAAGAGCAGCTGATAATATTAGAAACCCAAATCAAACAACAGAAATTAACGGGTTGTTCTCTGCTTCTGAACGGGAGGTTGTTGCATCAAGACTGGAAGAGATATCAGAAAAATTACTAATGGATGAAGCTTACCGGAAATCTATGGTTGATCTCATGAGAATGCACGAAGAAATGCATAGGCTTAGAGAAGTGAGAATTCCCTCTAGTGGGTTTAATGTCGAAGATTCTGTGATGGACCACTTAGCCGATGGAATGGATGACGAGGAGGATTACAGTCAATTATTGAACAATTACTACAAAGGTTTAAATCAATTCGCGATTTACGATGAAACTTACGCACAGATTGGTGGAATTAGAAATGCTTACGGTGAGAGTGATCAAGATGTTAGGCGGGATTTTGTCTTTATGTCTTTTGCATTTTCTGCGCAAGAATTACTGGCAAGCAGCGAACCTGATATTTTAGGCAGTCTTTATAAAGTTCATCAAAATCCCACAATACCATTTCTTTTACCAAGTCATGAATTATCAAAAATTATTATAGCGTCTGGGGCGGGGGACTTGTCAGCTAAAGCGATGCGTGGAGAAATTTCTGAAAGTGAGTACAAGCAAATCGCAAGAACTTCAATTAAACGAGCTGTTTTAACCCCAGAATCAATTCTTTTCGAACTTGATAATAAAAACAGTCTGGTGATTGAGGTCGATCGTTGCTTGGGTGATAGCGCAAGATTAGTTAATGAATCTGTTTTACAAATGAATAGTGCCTATGAAAACAGTCAGCAAAGTGCTGGTAGTGAGCAATAAATTTACATGAAGGCTGTGCCAAGTGTTATGCTTGCGGACATAGTGAATGTTAGTTCGCAAATATAACGAGTGAAACGAGTTACTCCTGCGGCCACGCAGAGTGCTAGGATAAACTCCGTATTTGTGGTAAAATCACGAACTATGAGTTTAGAAAGGTATCCCGACAACCGCCTCGATGACATTCCAGATCAAACACACTTTCCAGAGATAGTTGACGATTTGTGTCGTCTTTATGATTCTCACAATGGTCTATCACTTTTGGATCTTGATGAGATCGGTATATCAGTGCCTGGGTTCTTAGAAGTACGACCCAGGGTCAGTTCGCAAGATCAGAATTCAGGCGAGGAATACAATTGGTTTGCGGTTTTTGTGTTTAATGTTGATGGCAGCGAAGTCCGCGCAGCAATTCCTTGGAGAAATGACAGTGATCGGGCTGGCGATGTGGCGCTAGGGAGGTCAATTACGTTTTTTGCTCCAGAAGGCATTGATAATGAAAAGGTAGAAGGATTAGCTCAGGAGCTGTTTGATTCTCTAAACGCTTATACAAAGAAGCAATTTTTACCTCCTGATATGGTAAATTAACTTGATGCCTATCTATACCAAAAAAGGGGACAAGGGGGAGACGGGGTTAATTGCCCAAAACCCAGAAGAGAAAATTCGAGTATCAAAAGACTCGGCTCGTGTTGAAGCCATCGGAGCAATTGATGAGCTTAATTCTTATCTTGGAGTTTGTCTTTCGTTTAGCAATATTCCCGAGCGCGCACCATTTTTGAAAGCGATTCAAGTGAATCTTTTTACTATAAACTCGATACTGGCTGGGAGTGACCTGAAATTTAATAAAAGCCACACCACACGATTGGAAAAGGAAATCGATAAAATCGACCTCAAAGTTACAAAACTTACGACTTTTGTAATGCCTGCTGGGACTGTGTTCGCAACTCATTTGATGTATGCTCGCACACTAGCACGAAAAGCCGAGAGGCGCGCTGCAGGGCTTGCCAAAATCGAAAAAGTTCACCCAAATATTTTGATGTATCTAAACAGACTTAGTGACATGATTTTTACGCTTTTCCGAGAAGCCAATCACGAAGCGGGAATCCCTGAGACTTATTGGAAGGGCAAGCCCTAACAACCTTCGTAAACGCCGTCGCATTTCGGACAGTGATCTCCCGCCGACATATATCCATTAATTGAGGCGCCGCAGTTGCCACAATTTTTGACATACTTTTTCTCACCACTTGCAGGCGAGTAAATTAAGAGTCTTGCTCCACTAGTACTTAAGTTTGCAAAAGTCTTCATGCCAACGGGGCAGCTTATGGGGTTTTCCCCCAGAAACCCTGATGTTTGCATCTCCTGAACTACAAGTTCGGGGGCGATACCCGCTCGAATTTTTTCTGCGAAATATTCTGCATTACTACGATTTGTTGGTTGAAGCACCTCTGGTTTTTTGTGTGACACAGACTCGATCCAGGTAAGTACCGCAAAGTATGTTTCATCTTCGTCTGGTGCGCTAATTAAGACACCTCTTTGTTCCTCGGGCTTAGGAATTTCTCCGTCGTATAGGATTGCAGAGTAGAGGAGAACCTTTTGCATTTTTTCGTTATAAACAATTTGATAAATCATTGTTTTGTTGCAGGGATAAACCCCTTCGAGTTTTGGGCTATGCCAGATAAAGACTCCTTCTTCTGTCTCTGCAACGCGTTTTTGAAGTTCCTGGGCAATTTGATATTCAACGCCGGGTGCAATGTGGGAAAGTATCGGGTCGCCCGTGTCCTCATCTATTAAAACTCCATCTTGGATTAGGTAAGGACGCGAATCTGGTGTGCGGTTGGTTTCGTTCGAGATACTTAGAAGTCTTGTTGTTAAGTCTTCTTTTTTAATGGATGGGTCTACCCAGTCGGAGGTCACCCAATTTAAAACCGTAACTTCGGGTGATTCTGCAAACGATGGTCTGATATCTACTGCCAACATATTTCTTGCTCGAGAACCCCTCGGTTTACTCGGGGTAAACAGTTGCTAGTTTTCCGGCTCTTCGACTCATTACACTCGCTCAAAGCTATAGCTTTCGTACTATAGTGGTGAGCGTAGTCGAACCACGGTTGCGGCACAGCTTGGGATTTTCACCCAATTCCTTGAACACAACTTGTAACTATCAATATACAATTAATCGCAAAGAATACAAGATCCTTCGACTGCCTGCCCGCGCAGGCTGGCGCTCAGGATGAATCTGTCAGTTTGCTTTTGAGGTTATAAGCCTAAAAGTATACAATAGTACAGTATGACAATTGCAGAATCCCAGCCTCCCATCGATGCGTCTGTTGTTGAAATTCCGGATCAGCCAGAAATTCCATCCAATATTGAAACTGCAACCGGGGTAACGAGCGTTCCCACGACACCTGCTCCAATTCAAGGACCTGCTGACCAGCCAGTCGTGCAATCAGTGCCCGCCCCCGCACAAAATACGCCACAGGTAAAAATTCCAGCGGTTGATGAGAAACAACTTGAGGAATATTCTCGCGGCAACAAGACCGACGCGAAGACTTGGTTTGGAGTTTTTTGGATCCGAAAAATTAAGCAGGCAATAGGTGGCGGGCTTTCAGTAATTTTTGGGAAAACACAATGAATGTGCTTACTAGCTTACTAACAACAATTTTTTTGGGGTTGTTCGCGTTTATGTTCTTTTTTTTGTTTTTTCTGGCAATTCTTTGGTACGTAATCGAGCGTGTGCGGGCGAATGATCGTGAAGAAAAATCACTAGAATCAATTTTGCTTGAGGTTACGGTTCCTCGGGGGAATGAAATAAAAGTTGACGCTATGGAGCAGCTTATTTCTTCGTTTGCTTCGATTAAGAAAAGCGGCTGGAAAATGCGCTTTAAGAGCCAGCCCACAATTTCGTTTGAAATACTTGGCAGAAACGAAGACATCAGGTTTTTCATCTGGGTACCTAAAGACCTTCGTGATTTTATCGAAAAACAAATTAACGGAGCTTACTCGGATGCTCATGTAATTGAAGTCCCCGAATACGAAATTTTTACTGAGGAGGGCAAGGTTGCTTATAAAGCTTTTGAGCTTCGTAAAGAAAATTATTTTCCAATTAAAACATTCAAGGAGTTGCCAACTGATGCTCTGGCGACAATTACTTCGGCAATAGGGAAGATGAGTAAAGGTGAAGCAGCGGCTGTACAAATTCTTGTGTCTCCTACGCAGTCAGAGTGGCAAAAGGAAGGCCGAGCTTTTATCTCAAACACTAAAAAGCAGGAGTCAGACCCCACAAAGGCCAAGTTTTCTGTTTCTGCAAAAACTCTGGAAGCTGTAGAAAACAAAGTAAGTAAACCCGGTTTTGCAGTGGCTATTAGGATTGTAGTGGTATCTGAATCGGAGACGACGGCCAATGTTCATCTAAGTAATATCGCCAGCTCCTTTGCTCAGTATTCTAGCGATGTAAACAGTTTTACTTCCAAGAAAATCAAAAACAAAGGAGCTTTTGTCGAAAACTTCATTTACCGTTACATGCCTTCTGGCATTTTTGACAGAAGTGTTTCAATTTTAAATTCTGAAGAAATTGCTACGGTGTTTCATTTTCCAAACAAACTTGTTGCCACTCCGCACATTAAATGGCTCAATGCAAAAACTGCTCCGGCCCCAGCAGAGATTCCTCAAGAGGGCTTATTTATGGGCTATTCCACATATCGAGGTCTCAAGCGACCGGTTTACATTTCTGAAGTTGATCGCCAGAGACACACATACATCATCGGAAAAACCGGTACTGGTAAATCTAAATTTTTGCAAAGCCAGATCTTACAAGACATTGAAGCAGGCCGCGGGCTTTGCTTTATGGATCCACACGGTGACGCTGTGGAGGAGCTTTTGGGCATGATTCCGCCTGAGCGTGCGGAGGATGTGATTTATTTTAGGCCAAGCGATTCGCTTCGCCCGATGGGCTTGAATTTACTTGAAGCCAAAACTGAAGATCAAAAGCATTTCGTGGCAACATCGGTTATTAACATGATGTACAAGCTTTTTGATCCATATAAAACTGGAATTGTGGGGCCGAGATTTGAACATGCTGTGAGAAACGCCATTTTGACTGTCTTGGCGGATGAAGGTGCTACGTTTGTGGAGGTTATGCGTGTTTTGACGGATGCTAATTATGTTCGCGAATTACTGCCTAAAGTTGATGACCCGATTGTTCGCAGATACTGGACAGATCAGATTGCCCAAACCTCTGACTTTCATAAATCCGAAGTTTTGGACTACATAACCTCTAAGTTCGGGCGTTTTGTTACCAATAAAATGATCAGAAACATTATTGGTCAGTCTCAATCATCGTTTAACTTTCGCGAGGTGATGGATCAAGGAAAAATTTTGTTTATTAATTTGTCTAAGGGTGAGCTTGGGGAGGAGAACTCTAACTTTTTGGGCTTGGTCATTGTGCCAAGAATCTTAATGGCTGCCATGAGCCGCTCTGATATTCCTGAAGAACAGCGTCGTGATTTTTATCTTTATGTCGACGAGTTTCAGAATTTTGCCACGCCAGATTTTGCCCAGATACTTTCAGAAGCCAGAAAATATCACTTAAGTTTGACTGTGGCAAATCAGTTTATTGGCCAAATTGACGATGAGATTAAAAACGCAATATTTGGTAACGTAGGTACGCTCATCACGTACCGCGTAGGTGTGAGCGATGCGCAATATCTGGCGCACGAATTTACACCGACTTTTGGTGAGGATGACCTTCTTAATATCGAAAAATACAACGTCTACATGAAGACGATTGTCCAAAATGAGCCAGTTCCGCCATTTTCTATGGCTGTGCCGGGAGACATCATGGATAAGCTTAAAAACAGAAATCTCAAGCTTGCCGAGGCCTTAAAGGAAATGAGCCGGCTCAAATTTGGTCGAGACGTACGGCTTGTGGAACAAGAGATTACGAGACGTGCCAAGTTGTAAGCTTCATTTGGTATAATATCCTCACTTGGGCCATTCGTTCATCGGCTAGGACGGGATTCTTATAGCGCAAAAATGGGCCTGTCGTTCAATGGTAGGACACCATTCTTATAAAGTGGACACGAAGGTTCGATTCCTTCCAGGCCCACATTTTTGCGATATATCGTGATGCGTTATAAAGTCCAAAGGATGGTTCGACTCCATCATGGCCCACAAGTAGGACGGATTTTTGTGACAACGAAGATTCGAAAATTTTGCGAAGCAAAAGAGTCAAGCTTTGCTTATTCCTTCCAGGCCCACACTAATGACAAAAGACGAAAAGAAAAAATACGACACTCTGGTAGAGGAACACAAGAAAGTTGCCGAGAAGTTAGAGTTTCTTCACAGAGGATTTCGGGGAGTGAGCCACGAAAATTCTGCTGCTGAGATGCGCTACACTACAATTCAGGTGTACGAAGCCCATCTTAAAAGTATCGAGGAAGCCATGAAACTACTGATTGCTGATGAGAAAAGCTTATAACTCTTCTAGCCTTGGCGAGTGGCCACTTTCTTTTACGTTGGCAATTTGAAGATAGCGCTCTGTGGTTGATAGTCTTCTATGTCCTGCCGCTTGAGAAATAGTTACAAGGTCAACACCTCTTTTAATGTTTTCAATCAAAAAAGTGTTGCGAAGGTCGTTGACCGAAAACTCAGAAAGCTCTGCTCTTTGAAGATATCTGTCAATTAAGGCTCGAATATTTCTTATTGCTAGTGGGTTGCCCGTTTTACTGACGAATAAATAAGGAGAAGTAGCATCGCTTCGCTCGCGAAGATAATCCTCAATTGCGGCTCTGGCGGTTTTATTTAGAGGAATTCTGCGCTCTGGTTGAGTAGCATATGCGTCGATAACCACTTCATCCCTTTTAACATCAGACACTTTTAAGTTTGCAACTTCCGATATTCGCATGCCAGTCTGAAGAATTAGTTCAATCATTGCAGCGACTTTACGGTCATATTTTGCTGTATCACGAAGCGATCGGTACTCAATGGGGGACAAATATCCGGGCTCTGGGGCGTTAATTTCTGGGTGGCTTACTTCGCGCGACGGATCTTCCTCGATGTAGCCTTCATCTTTTACCCAACGGAAAAAAGTTTTCACCGCGTTAAGTTTTCGCGATGTCGATTTTGGGGTATATTTATGAGACAAAAGATGATCACGAAAACCCTCCAAGTCTCGCAAGGTTATGTTTCTCGGGTCGACAACGCTCTTGTGGCTCAAGTATTCAGTTAGCTGTTCCAAATCGGAGCCATAAGCTAGAATGGTGGAAGGGGAGCGCTTTTTGTCTGTAAGTTCTTGAATAAATCTTGGCACAAGGTCGCCTAAAGTGACGCTAAATTGGTTCATTTTAAATTACTATATACATTTGATGATACCATATTACTATTCGCAGTCAACATTATGGGACAGAAATATTCTTGTAGTAAATTACTATAAACAATAAATACCATGAAAAAATTTTCATCGGCGGTACTGATTTTTGTATCATTTTTATTGATATTGTCCTTCGCCAGAGGTGTTTTTAGGCTTATCTCATCAAGAGATAAAATTGACAAAGCACGGGAGCGACTTTCACAACTACAGGTAGAAAAAGAACAGCTGACTACCAAGCTCAAAGAAATAAACTCGGATACTTTTAAAGAGGTTCAGTTGAGGGACAATCTTGGCTTGGCAAGGGAAGAGGAGACTGTGGTGGTCCTTCCGAGCGAAGATGTTCTTCGCAAGCTTTCACCCAGAATTCAAAAGGAACAACTACAAAAAGAAGATAAGCCCATTTGGCAAAAATGGGTTGATTTATTTACTGAATAGTCCTTCGACTGCCTGCCTGTGCAGGCGGGCGCTCAGGACGACTCCGTCGTCGGTTGCGGGGCCGGGAGTCGCGCCCGGCCTAGGAGATTATGAGCCTCCTGTGCAACTCTACACTACCCCGCATATCACCCTCAATTGTTTTCAAGGGTGTCCTATTATACCTCGAAGTGTAAAGATGGCAAAACAAGTTTGAGTTTGGAAGCTCAAAAAGGTAAAATTGACTCACGTCAGGGTAGCTAACTCCGAAGAGATAGGGGCTCATAATCACTAGGTTGGAGTTCGATCCTTTCCCTTGATACAAAACATGACCGACACCGAAGAGCCAACAGTAGCTAATAACACGATAAGTAGGCGAACTTTTCTTAAAATGGCGGTTGCTACTGGCGCAGGATTGTTGGCTTCTTGTGTTCCAGGTTCCACTGAACCCAGCACTTCAACTCCGACTCCAGAACCTTCTCGGACACCAACTATTGCACCTCCAACTCACGAGCCGACGCCAACAGAAACTCCTGACCCGATTGAGCGTTATAACGAGTTAAAAGAAATGGACGTCACTGAATTGGATTTGGACGAAGCTCTGAATATCGTAAATGAATCGTATAGAGCAATTACGGCCAGAGATAGAACGCAGATTGCGTTTGACGAGGACTCTTTTGCTTTTGACAGAAGTGTGCCGGCAATAGACGAGAGAAGAAGAGAACGAGTTCGTGGCCAAAAGCAGACTTTGCAGTATCTTAAAAATGCAATGTTTGCTTTGGATGAAATTAGAAAAGAGGCCGATGCTGAGCAATATATTTATTCCACGCGCCATCAGAGAATCGTACTGGTGAATGATCAAGGAATGGAAACCGGTGCAGGGAGGACATCTTTCAGCGTTAATCAGCCATACGAAGACGTTCAGATTCGTTTTAACGAGAGAATGGATCAAGAGGTTGCGGCAAACGAGCTGGTTCCGGCCATGCTTTGGCCAGGGCAGATTCCTCAGGGGGAGCCACCCTCTTATAATGCTGATGAATGGGACCTGTTATCCAGTTTTCTTCATGTCGCGATTGCGGAGAAACTGGGTATTGATAACCAGTTTGAAAGAGTTGCTCAAAATCAGTTCGGAGTTGTTTTTCCAGAAGGACAAGATTTAAGAAGCACTGGTGAATTTTACGGCTTGCAAACGGTTGGACTCTCGCAAGAAAACAGAAACGCCCTGTCCTATTTTAACGAAGCGTACCATTTAGTTATATTTAATCGGATGCGGGCAGCGGGAATTGAAGCCACAGATATATTAAAAGCACTCGATGAAATTTGGATGGCCGATCGGAGCTATTGGATAGATAGTGGGCAATTTGAGCAAACAAGACAAGACCTTTCGCAAGCGAGTATTTATGAAAGAGATTTTGAAGGAAGTAGTGATAAGCCGTTCTCAACTGTATTCGCGATCCAAGTTTGGGGGGAAAATGGTATTCGACTCATATCGACTCGGCGCAATAACGTTGAAGTTACTTTAGGTGTTGATCCGAGTAACCCTCGTGAAGCTGGGCTTTATTGGCCTCAAAACGACTATTTTAGAGTTGAGAGGGGAGATGGTGAAATTCTTTATGAGGGTGGTGGCTATCAAGAATTGCCTCAAAGTACAGATAATGAGTTGAACTTTGTTCGACTACAAGAAATACCTAACGTGTCTCCGGGAGAAAAATTGAAAATCATTCATCGAGAGGCACGATTCAATCCAGAAAATGGTGCTTTTGAGGATGTTTCTGAGGGAGACAAAGAGTATGAAGTATTGGCACCTCGGTGGATTAATTAATTTCACGAACTGAAAGGGTCGCAAAATTATTTTTGTCCTATCGAGAAGAGTTTGTTTCGGAGTATGGAATGCTTGTCGAATGCGCCATACGCCTCTTAGTTCAAATTACGCAAAACAAGTTTGAGTTTGGAAGCTCAAAAAGGTAAAATTGACTCACGTCAGGGTAGCTCAGCTGGTTAGAGCACAGCATTCATAACGCTGCGGTCGTGGGTTCGAATCCCACCCCTGACACTTTATTTTTTCCGTTTACGGTATAAAATTGCTTATGTCTTCCTTTGATAATTTTAAACACGACGAACATCCACGCATGGGTGACACCCTGACTCTAAACACCAACGGCATTGATTTCGTTAATGTGATTCTTGAACCAGCAGGAGACACTGTAACCAGCCCATACAAGGTAACTCATGGAGGAGAATTGCCTGATGGTTCAGTTTGGATGAACTTTGGAGATTGTTGTGGCTGGACAAAACCGGGCTTTGAATTAAAAGAATTTAGCAGAGACTTGTTTGTTTGCATGTCAGTACCGGCAGGAACAGAAAGAAGATGAATTGGCTCACTCTTTAAATAACTTCTAATCTAAGCTACTATTGACCCATGGATAAAGTGATTTTTTCTGGCATTAAGCCTTCAGGAAAACCTCATTTGGGCAATTATATTGGTGCTATTAAACACTGGGCCACAGACCAAGGTGTGGGTAAGCAATATTTTTGTATTGTCGATCTGCACGCGATAACCGTTGAGCAAGACCCAGTGGAGCTCAAAGAAAACGCCTTGGAATTGGCGGGGCTACTTTTAGCCTGTGGAATTGATCCTGAAAAGTCTACACTGTTTATTCAGTCCCATAACCCCGATCACGCTAATTTGGGCTGGATATTAAACTGCTACACCTCAATGGGGCAGATGAGCCGCATGACTCAATACAAGGAGAAAAGTGAAGGCCGTGAATTTGTAAGTGTTGGATTGTTTGATTATCCAGCTTTGATGGCCGCCGACATTCTCTTGTATGACACAACAGAAGTGCCAATTGGAGATGATCAAAAGCAGCACGTTGAGCTTACTCGCGATATTGCCCAGCGTTTTAATGCTCGTCACGGTGAAACATTTTTTTTGCCAGAACCGATAATTCCTAAAATGGGTGCTAGGATAATGAGCTTGTCAGATCCAACAAAAAAGATGAGTAAAAGCATTACTGATCCATCAGGAACTATTAATTTAACTGATTCAGCTGATGAAATAAGAAAAAAGATAATGTCAGCTGTTACTGATAATGAAAATCTTGTAGCTTTTGATGAAGCAAGACCTGGGATTTCCAATTTAATGCAAATTTTTAGTCAGACCACTGGTAAAAATATGCAAGAAATCGAGAGTGAATTTGGAACTAGTGGTTATGGCGATTTCAAAAAAGCAGTGGCAGAGTCAGTAATTCTTGCTTTGGATCCAATTCAAAAGAGATATGAAGAACTAAGAAGTAACGGTGCTCTTGAGGAAATTCTAAGAAAGGCAGCTGAGGGAGCATATGCCGTATCTCATAAAAAACTTACCGAGGTTTATCGTAAAATTGGCTTTATCGAATAATGGACGAAATTACATTTGATCAATTTCAGGCGATTGATATCCGAATTGGAACAGTTACCGAAGCCTCAGTTCCCGAGTGGAGCCATTGGGTGATGAAGTTGACGGTAGATTTGGGTGAAGAAATCGGGACAAGAATCATTTTTTCGGGAATCATGAATTTTTATAAACCGGAAGAATTGGTGGGCAGACAGTTTCCCTTCGTTGTTAATTTGAAACCCAAAAAGATAGGTCCAGCAGGGGATTTCTCCCAAGGCATGATGCTTATGGCCGTTGTTCCGGATGAATCCGGAGAACCGGAAAAAGAATTACCGGTGTTACTGGGTATTGAAAAGAAGGTTCCAGACGGTTCAAAAGTGAGGTAAGTTGCGCTCGCAATAGTGAACTTCGAATGATATAATCCCACTGTGGCGAAAAAGAAAAGAATTGAGCTTAAATTCAAGATAAATCTTTGGAGAATCGCGATTGTTGGCCTCTTCGTGCTTTTCATGGCTCCCTTCGTTTTGGCCATGTTTCAGACCAGAATTGATAATTCTAAAATCGACCTTTCACAAGCTTTAGTGGACATTAAAGAAGGAAAAGTTGAAACTGTGGAAGTTGAAAGCGAAAGCCTGACTTTAATTTACAAAGACGGTGAAGAAAAGACCACTGTTAAAGAGGCGACAGTTAGCTTCCCAGAACTTCTAGACACCTCTGGAATTGAGCCTCAAAACGTTAAATACACAGTGAGTGACCAAACTGTCTCCCGAGCTTTGGGCGAAATTATGGGCATAGTTTTGCCTCTACTTATTATGGCTGTGATATTTATTGTAATTTTTAGAATGCAATCCCGTGGGGCTCAGGAAATTTTTAGCTTCGGCAGAAGCAAGGCAAAGCTCTTTGCAAAAGGTAAGCAATCTGTAACTTTTAAAGACGTAGCAGGAGTCGATGATGCTAAAAAAGAACTTGAAGAGGTCGTCGACTTTTTGAAAAATCCACTTAAATATCGAAAAATAGGAGCACGAACTCCCAAAGGCGTACTTTTGTTTGGACCAGCCGGAGTTGGTAAAACTCTTTTAGCTCGTGCGGTTGCCGGGGAGGCAGGAGTGCCTTTCTTCTCGATGGCCGGGTCCGAATTTATGGAAATGCTTGTTGGAGTGGGGGCTTCCCGTGTACGTGATTTATTTGCTCAAGCTAAAGCAAGTGCACCAGCAATAATTTTCATCGATGAAATAGACGCTATTGGCAGGCAGCGTGGGCGTGGCGTTATGGGTGGGCACGATGAGCGCGAGCAAACCTTGAACCAGATACTAGTCGAGATGGATGGCTTTACTCCCAATGACAACGTAGCAGTTATTGCAGCAACTAACAGGGGAGATTTACTTGATCCGGCTCTTCTTCGCCCCGGCCGTTTTGATCGAAGAGTGGTTTTGGATATGCCTGACAAAGATGGCAGGCTTGCAATACTCCATATTCACGCACGAGGAAAGAAGTTTGGTAAAGGCATAAAGTGGGAGAAAATTTCTGATCGGACAGTTGGCTTTTCTGGGGCGGATCTGGAAAACATGCTTAATGAAGCTGCGATTGCCGCGGCGCGTGAAGATAAAGATGCTATAAGCATGAGCGAAATTGAGGAAGCGGCTACTAAGGTAAAACTTGGGCCGGCTAAAAAGAGGCTTCAGTCAGAAGAAGACAAAAAAATAACGGCTTATCACGAAGCGGGGCATGCAATAGTGACGCATTATTTGCCTAAAACCGATCCGGTTCAGAGGATTTCCATTGTTGCTCGTGGAATGAGCTTGGGCCACACACTGATTCCTCCGGCCGCTGATCGCACTCATGAGACCCGCAGCCGTCTCTTGGATCAAATTGCCGCAATGCTTGGTGGTCGTGCTGCGGAAGAAGTGGTATTTAACGAAATGACAGCCGGAGCTTCAAATGATATTGAGCACGCCACAACGGTAGCCCGCGCAATGGTTGAGGACTTTGGAATGAGCGCCTTGGGACCGGTTAACTTTGGCTCAACTTCAGAGGAGCTGGCAACAGCTATGCCTTGGGAAGGTGGGGATTTGTCTGACTCCATGAGAGAGAAAATTGACAAAGAGGTTTCAGGAATTATCGAAGCAGGCCGCAAAAAAGCTATTGAGATCGTCAAAAAGAATAGAAAAATGCTTGATAAGGTTGCACTGGCCTTGCTTGAGAAAGAAACTCTTGATCAGGATGATTTTGAAAAAATCGTTGGGAAAAAGAAAAACGGCGAAGAAAAGTAAGACCTGGACTCTGCTAAAATAGCTTCAGATGAATAAATTAGTAATTTTTGATGGCAATGCCATAATGCACCGGGCATATCATGCATTGCCACCCTTAAACGCCAGAAATGGTGAGCCAATAAATGCAGTTTATGGGCTCATTTCCATGCTTCTTAAGGTAATTGAAGACATCCGCCCGACACATATTATTTTTGCATTTGACCGCCCTGAGCCGACATTCAGAAAAAAAATACTAGAAAGCTATCAAGCCCAGCGACCCGAGATGGAAGCGGAACTGTCTTCTCAATTTAAAAAAGCCCAAGACGTGCTTCGTGCCTTTGGAGTTCCGGTTTATGACAAGGCAGGCTTTGAAGCAGATGATGTAATTGGAACTATTGCGAAAAAAATCAAAAACGAGGAAGTGCTAATTGTGACTGGAGACCGTGATATGCTGCAGTTGGTACATAAAAATATTAAGCTTTACATGCCAGTTAAGGGTTTGACGGATGCACGGGAGTTTGGAGACGCCGAAACAATTGAGCGAATGGGCGTGCCACCAGATCAAATTGTTGATTTTAAAGCACTTGTTGGAGACCCTTCAGACAACTATAAAGGTGTTCCTGGAATTGGTCCTAAAACTGCCATCAGCTTGTTGGAAAAGTATAAAAATCTCGACGACATTTACGAGCATCTTGCCGAACTACCTCCAAAAATTAAAGAAAAACTTGTGATGCATAAAGACTCGGCGTATCAGTCCCAAACTCTTGCGCGAATTGTCACAGATGTGGAAATTAATTTTGATTTAGATAGCGCAAAAGCATGGAATCTTTATTCTGGCGAAGTAGATAAATTATTTGAGCAAATCGGCTTTAGAACGCTAAGCCGCAGAGTGAAAGAAGTGGGGAAAAAGTTAGTTGACGAAAAACAAATGAGTTTGTTGTGAAATAAAATATAAAAATGAAAATTGCACTTGTGCACGATTATCTACGCGATCTAGGGGGAGCTGAGCGGGTACTTTTGGCCTTAAGTGATATTTATCCCGAGGCGCCGATTTATACGGCTTTTTACAGCAAAAATTCTCCTGCTGGCGAAGTGTTTGCCAAGAAAACAATTCACGAAAGCGCGTTTGCGCCACTACTTAAAATTTGGCGGCTTTATAGCCCTTTGCGCTTTTTACTTCCTTGGATTTGGGGGAGTATTGATTTGTCTGATTATGATTTGGTGATAACTTCGTGTTCCAACTACATTGCCCGTGGCTTTAAGGTAGGGAAAAACACAAAAGTTGTAGCTTATTGCCACACTCCACCAAGATTTTTATATGGAATGAAAACTGGGTATGATTGGAAAAAGAACTTTTTTACCAGAATGTACGGCTTGGTTGTCGCACATTTTTTAAGAGTTTTTGATTGGGAGAGCGCACAAAAAATTGATCACTGGATTGTAAATTCCGAAAATGTTCGCGCTCGTGTTAAAAAATATTACAGAAAAGATGCTGTAGTTATATACCCCCCGATAGAAACCGAGAAGCTCTCGCGTGCCACCCAGGGAGTTACGAAAGAAAATTATTTTTTGATAGTTGCCCGGCTTGTTGGTTCCAAGGGTTTGGAAGAGGCAATTGTTGCGGCGAATGAGCTTGATGTTCCTCTTAAAGTTGTCGGGGACGCCGATGGCTTTACGGCTGTGGCAAATAGGCTTAGAGGAATTGGTAAAAGTAATGTAGAGTTTGTTGGAAGAGTGAATGACGAGAAGCTTTGGAAATTATATGCCAAAGCTCGCGGTTTTATAGCTTTAGCGCGGGATGAGGATTTTGGCATGACTGTTGTAGAAGCTCAAGCGGCAGGTACGCCGGTTATCGCCTTTAATGGCGGCGGGTTTACAGAGAGCATAATCGATGGTAAAACAGGTATTTTTGTCAACGACACTGATGTCGCAACTCTCAAAAAGGCTTTTAAGCGCTTTAGTCAAATAAAGTGGGACAAAAAAGTAATAATGAAAAATGCTGATAGATTCGGAGTAGCGAGATTTGAGAGAGAAATTAAGCAGCTTGTGGAAGCTGTTTAATTTTTTCGACATGTGCATTAAGTTCTGCCAGGTCGGTAATTCCATCCATTACATTTATCAGAGTCCGATCGACTCCATATTCGACCACATTCCCTTCGGCGTCAACAAAAGACTGGAGTGGGGTAAAAAGCTCAAGCAGCCCTTTTCTCTCTAAGGTCTTATGCTGGGCGTTTTCCACATCTGCAATTTTCTCAGGATCACTCATTCGTGTTTCGATTAAGATAGCATGAGTCTCGCGGCGAAATTGTTCGAATGTAATTTCCCCCGCCAAATTGTACTTTTTGCAAAATCATAAGATTTTGCCTCGGCGCTCCGCGCCTCGTCATGATATTTTTTGCCTATAATCCAAGCATTTTTAAATTCGCACGCCAGCGTGCGGTCGGTGATACGAAAGTTCGAACCAATCTTTTTAAAAAAATCTCTAATTATTTCAGGATTTTTTTGTTGAGCAAAATTTTGGGCTCGGTTGGCCTCTTTTAGAAATTCAAAGGCAAGTTCGAACCGATTATTGCTCTTTCGCCCAAAAGCAGTTATTTTTTCCTCCAAATCTTTTTTGGCGAGAATGAGTTTATATTTTTTAGAGGTGTATTCTGTTTGTGACAAACTGCCTTCTAGATGCAAATCGAGTAGTCGGTCAAGTTTTGTTTCGGTATCGAGTAACTCACTTCTCGCTTTTTGGGCGAAGGAGCTTTCGGCTTGGTTAATTTCAATTTTTTCTTTTTCAAATTCTGCAATTGAGGCATTAACCCAAGCCGAAGACAAAGAAACTTTTTTGATTTCTTCTTTTATTTGAAAAGTGATGGAAGAACGGTTGTTGTAACAAGAGGAAAGCAAGGATCAGATATCTATTACACAGAAAAAGGTATTTTAAAAACAAATCATATTAATGCAATTTTGACAGATGAGATTGTTGATCACACAGGTGCTGGTGATTGTTATAAATCAGGTTTTTTTGCAACATATTTTAAAAATAAAGGTGTTGTAAGAGCATGTGAAGTTGGTGCATTGGCAGGTAAATTTTGTGTATCTGAAAAAGGGGGACTTTTGTCTAATAATTCTATATTACAGATTAAAAAGGAAATACAGAATGTTTAAAACAATCGACGAAATAGGTAAAAGATATCGTTTTGCAACAACACTGCCAATAGTTGGTGACGAAGAAGGTTTGGGGCTTACAAGTTATCAATCTGCTTCTGAACATACGGCCAAGAGAATTTTAGAAAAACTAGGAACAGTAAATGTATTAGAACTTTGTTCAGGGGTTGGTGGTACTACTGTGTTTTTAGCAAAAAAATTAGAACACATATATTCAATAGATTTAAAACCATTGAGAATCAAGGCAGCAAAGATTAACGCACAATCATTTGGTGTTGCAAATAAAATTACATTTATTTGCGGTGATGTGTTAGATGAAAAGTTGTTAATTAAATTTAAAAATAATAATATTCAGGCTGTTGTTACTGATGTAGAGTGGAGGGACGATTTGTCTAACTCATTATTAGAAACTACACCAGATATTACAAAAACTATTCCACCTACTCCTATACTTTTTGAAAAAATAAATAGACTTATTTGCCCAAATATTATTATGCATATGGCGGCAAATACCAACAAAGAACAACTTCAGCAACTTTGTGATTGTGAAATTGAAGAAATGATATTTGGGGGGGTGGTTAAGTTCATAAATGTTTACTTTGGAAAATTAATAAATAGTATTGGAACTACCCAATTTATTATGAGATAATTAATGAAATAAAGTAGTAAAATACTTTCAGTTATATATTTTTAAAATAAAAAACATGGCAGATCAAATAGACATTTCCAAACTTCACTCAGTAATTGTTAATGCAGTTGTCGAAAAAGATGGAAAAATATTAGTTTCTCAAAGAAGCTTCGAAGAGGCTCATGAACCAGGTAAATGGACTATTCCAGGGGGAAAGGTGGATAAGACCGAAGGAGATGTTTTTAATATAGTTGAAAAAACTTGTGCTCGAGAAGTAGAGGAAGAAACAGGCGTAATAATAAAGGAAGACGCTCATTTAATTACAAACAATACTTTTATTAGATCAAACGGACAACATGTTATCGCTTTGATTTGTTTGTGTCATTGGTCATCAGGTGAAGCGCAGGCACTTGAAGATACGATTGGCGTCAAGTGGATTTCTGAAAATGAAATCGATTCAATTGAATTTGCTCCAAATGTCAAAGGTTATATTAAAAAGGGATTTGAAATACTTAATAATTTAAAATAATATGACCGAGAAAAAACCAGTTATAGCCCAAGATACTATCGATGAAATTAATCAAGGTAAGATAAAATTACCCACAAATGAGGCATATGATGCCGCTGATGAATTTGGTGAGTCAAGAATGAGACCACCAGCACCAGTGGTTAAAACTGAGAAATCAGAAAAGAAACCAGCATAATCGATTGACACCAAATTCATCCCCAAAACAATCCTCATCCCTGCTCGAGTATGACGGAAGGAGGGGGTTGGGGGGAGGAATTCCGTCATAATCGAGCAATTACAAATAACGGTCGTCCCCGCCGTTATGAAAGAATTGAAATCACCCAGCAAAAAATTATTCTTTTCCTTTTTGATTTAAATTTTCGGCGCGCATTCATAAAAATAAATAAAGAAAATTTTTTTGCTGGGTGGCAATCCATGAGCAAGTGGAGTGCAACGGCGGGGATGACCTCCTTATTCAGGGTTTTGTCCAAAAAATGTTCGAACTTCGTCCAAAAAACACTCTGTCGTATTGGGTATGGAGAAAAGCGTGATAACCATTTAGGTGTTTTCCAGTGGCAATTGTTTGTAAGGCTATGGCCTTTACATGTTCAAGAGTTTGTAGCCTTTGAGTCTCACCGCCATATATAAAAGCATGTTCTGGGTGAGAGGGGTCAAATGAATGGGCAACTTCGTGGTCAGAAGCACTATCAATTGCCTGTGCAGGTAAAGCAACGAGCCGACTATAAAATGTTAACTTTCCTTTATCTGGGCCGCTTGGTGTGTGAGTTCCCAACAAATCAGGATGGTCGGCTGAGTTTTCGGCCTCCTCAAGAGCGGGAATCATATCTACAGGCAGTCCTCTCCTTGCGATTCTTTGGCGGACATCAGCCATATCAAAAATGTAATACTCGTCGTCTGGTCGTGAAATTGATTCCAAGTGGCGCAGCCTGGCTTCGTATCCTTCAATTCTTGTTCTTTCAGGTTCTATGTAATCTCGGCGTGGGTCAAAACTAACTCTTCTTTTCTCTGCCATGGAGGAAATTATAACCTGTTGTCGGGCTTAATGCAAAAATTTCTTTGTGATAAGGTATACTAATTTATTCGCAACTACTTATGCCAGAGCTTCCAGAGGTCCAATCAATCAGAAACCAGCTTGAGAAATATGTCACAGGGCATAAGCTCGAGAGCGTAGAAGTTATAAATAAAAAAATTGCTCCTGACGATTTTACTCCTATTGTTGGGTCAAAATTTAAAGGTTTCCGGCGTTTTGGAAAGGTGCTTGTTTTTGATTTTGATAATGGTTACTCTACAGTTTCTCATATTAAACTGACCGGACAGTTTGTTTATCGTGGGCCAAATCTCAAAAACCCACCCACATTATCAAAAAAAATCAACGATGGCTTGGGAGGGCGCCACACGCATGTGGTATTTCATTTAGACCGCAAAGGACTTTTGTATTACAATGATTTTCGCCGATTTGGATGGATAAAGCTTACTAAAACCAAAGACGTTCCCGAATTTGATTTTATTAAAAAGCTCGGGCCCGAGCCCTTGGACGAGCTCACTTTTGAGAAATTTAGCGCTTTACTTGGCAAAACTCGCCGTGCTGTAAAAGTGGTGATTATGGATCAGTCCAAAATGGGTGGAGTTGGCAATATCTATGCAAACGATGCCTTGTGGGATAGCCAAATTTTGCCGAGCCGTCCGGCAAATAGCCTTAGTCAAAACGAAGCAAAAGCATTGTTTAATTCGATTGAAAAAGTGTTAAAAAAAGGAATCGCGACTGGGGGCGCAAGCGAGCTTTCTTTTGTGACTCCAGACGGAGGTGAAGGGGATTACCAAAATCACTTTCTGGCATATGGAAAACAGGGAACTCTCTGCCCAAGATGCAAAAAAGAAAAGTTCAAAAAGGTAGCCTTGGGTGGCCGGGGAACTTACTTCTGTCCGAGGTGTCAAAAATAAATGCTTCAAAAACTAGAACTTAAAAACTTCAGAAACTTTGCCAAAAAGTCACTTGATTTTACAGGTGGAATCACTGTTGTAGTTGGGGAAAACGCATCGGGCAAAACAAATATATTGGAGGCAGTCGCGCTTTTGTCCACCGCAAAAAGTTTTCGGGCTGGGGTCGAGGAGGAAATGGTCAATTATGATGAGGAAGTGGGAAGAGTCTCGGGTAAAATATCAGACGAAACTAGCCTAGAAGTAGTGCTTACAAGAGGAGTAATCACTCGAGGCGAGATTACCGAGCGCGTGGCACGCAAGAAGCTACTGGTAAATGGGGTTAGTAAGCGCATGGTCGATTTTGCTGGAATTTTTAAGACCGTGTTATTTAGACCTCAGGATATGGATTTGGTAAGCCAATCGCCGTCCCTTCGAAGAAAGTTTTTAGACTCAGTGCTTTCTCAAGTCGACCGTGAATATCATCGAGCAATTCTGTCTTACGAAAAAGGACTACGCCGCCGCAATAAACTTTTGTATCGCATACGCGAAGAAGGCATATCGCGATCGCATTTGTACTTTTGGGACAAGCTTCTTATTAAAAATGGCGACTACATTAGCGCAAAGCGTGAAGAGCTGATCGACTATATTAATGAAACCCAAAAACTTGGGGATAATAATTTTAGCCTTACTTACGACAAAAGCGTAATTTCGGAAAGTAGACTTTTGCAGTATAAACTTGAAGAAGTCGCATCAGCCACGACTTTGGTCGGCCCTCATCGCGATGATTTGATTTTTTTGGAAGGCAAACGCGATTTGGCCAAATACGGCTCGCGAGGAGAGCAGAGGATGAGCGTTTTATGGCTTAAAATAGGCGAATTAGATTACATCACGAAATCAAGTGGTGACCTGCCTGCGCAGGCAGGAAAACCAACCCTTCTTTTGGACGATATTTTCTCAGAGCTTGATCACGAGCACAGAAGGCTGGTGGGGGAGATCGCAGGGCGGCAACAAACCATAATCTCAACAGCAGATCCGCATTATCTTGAGTTTGAAGATGGGTTTGACAAGATTGAACTATAAGCAAAGCTTGAGATTTTCAATCATAGGGCATAAAATTGGTCATGCCAGCTGAAAGACCATCGGCTCAACCGCCTCTTCCGGGGATAGGACTAGAGGAGACTTCTGTTTATGATGCTTTGCACCTTAAACACCCACAACTAGTCGTAATCGCTCCAACCCCCGATAGAGGCAAAGTTGTAAAAAGAGTTCAGGCCAGGCCACAATCAACGCAGGCTCGGACAAGCTGGATAGATTATAGCAACCCAGATAAATAATATTGGGAGTTAGAATCTAGTATACTTACTTCATGGATGTGTTTGACCCCAAAGACGTAAAAAAAATTTATACACCTCTTAAGAATTCTTCTGGTGAGCAAAATGGCCAAGTGACAATTATTGGAGGCTCGAGTCTCTTTCACGGACCACCATTTCTAGCTATCCAGGCCGCGTCTCGGATTGTTGACATGGTTTTTTTTGCCACTCCGCACGAGCCGCTGCGCGATGTTGCGGCTAACTTGAAAGCAAGAGTCTCAAGCTTTATCTGGGTGCCATTTGACGAAGTGGAGGACTATGTTAAAAAGTCCGATGCCATTTTGATCGGCCCGGGATTCATGCGTGCTCACAGCGAAAAAGCTAACGGAGAGGCGAGTCATTATTGTGATGAAGCGTGTAAGTTATCAAAAGAAATAACTCAAAATTTACTAACCAAGTTTCCCGATAAACGGTGGGTGATTGATGCAGGAAGCTTACAAGTGATGGACCCAACTTCTATTCCGCCGATGGCAATTCTTACTCCAAATAAAAAAGAATACAAAATTCTGTTTGATGACTTAGATCCTTACGAGGCGGCTCATAAATATAATTGCGTTATAGTTCTTAAAGGTCCAACAACTTTTGTTTACTCTCCAAGCGAAAGTGTGGAGGTACATGGAGGCAATCCGGGCATGACTAAGGGTGGAACGGGAGATACAATGGCGGGCCTAACCGTGGCACTTTTGGCTAAGAATGAACCATTTTTGGCTGCAACTGTCGGAGCTTACGTAGTTAAAGCGGCTGGAGACGCGTTATATAAAAAACAGGGAGTTTATTACAATTCTGACGATTTAGCTGCTCAAGTGCCTCAGACTTTATTTGAATTACTAAAGTAAACCTTGTTTTTTCCGCAGGTTTTGCAATAATTAATCACAATGTATTCTCCTAAGTTTCTAATTTCTAATGCGATACTCAAGCACATTGGCCAGATTGAGGCTGCTAAAGAGGTTGTAGAAAATGCTCCACTAGTTCCTGACTTTGTTAAAGATTTTAAGTCGGACGCCATGGTTCGTACGGTTTACCACGGAACTCAGATGGAAGGTAACGACTTGACCCTTCTTCAGGCAAAGCAAGTTATTGAAGGTGAATCGGTAATTGCACACGAACGAGATATCCAAGAAGTAATTAACTATCGAAATGTTGCGGAGCTTTTGGACCAGCTGGCAGTTAAGCGTGCAGGGTATGACATGGAGTCCTTGCTCGACATTCATAGGACCACTGTCGACAAGCTAGTAGACCCTTCTAAGTCAGGTGTGCTTCGCACATCTCAGGTGGTTATTAAGGAGCAGGGAACAGGGAAGGTTATTTTTACTCCTCCCGCGGCTGTTGAAGTGCCTTACTTGCTTGCGGATTTTCTGACTTGGCTAAACGACGCATCGGCTCGTGAAATCCACCCCGTTCTTCGTGCTGGGATTACGCATTATGTAATGGTAACAATCCATCCATTTGTGGAAGGCAACGGCAGAACTGTTCGCGCTTTTAGCACTCTAGTTCTTATTCGCGAAGGCTATGACATCAAGAGGTTTTTTGCGATAGAGGAGCACTTCGACCGCGATTTGGCAGCTTATTACGATGCCTTTTTCAAAGTCGATAGCCAAGGTGGCGATATTTCCATTCGCGATTTGACTCCTTGGCTGGAGTATTTTTCTCGTGTTGTGGCGGTTGAACTGACTAAAATCAAAGAAAAAGTCAGGCAACTTTCGGTAGACAGTCGCCTTAAAGTGAAAATTGGCGAACAAGTGGCGCTTTCTGCTCGTCAAGTGAAGCTGATAGAATATTTAAGTGAACACGGAAGTGCCGTCATGAAGGATCTGCGTGATGTAATGCCTATGATTTCGGAGGATACCGTACTTCGGGATTTAAAAGACATGCAACATAAGAATATAATAGATAAGGAGGGTAGCACGAAAGCCGCCCGTTATGTGTTAAAACACTAAATGGTTCCAACTGACCCACAATTTTTGTATATGATTTTGGTACTCCCAACTCTTTTTGGGCTAACTTTGGTCGGCGAAGGTTTAAACAAAGTAGTCCACCATGAGTGGCATGGGTTAATTAGCCTCCTGTTTGGCTCGGCTTTTATTGGACTTGTCGTTTTTGCTTTCTTGTTTTTCTCCACGTATATTAAAAAATCTATTTGAAATTCATGACTGCGAGCAATCTGAGTAAGTATTTTGAGGAGCTTGAAAAAACTTCTTCAAGAATTTCGATTACAAAAATATTAGCGGAGCTTTTTAATGAGCTTTCAGAAGAGGAAATTGATAAAGCTGTTTATATGATGCTTGGGAGCTTGGCTCCAAATTATAGAAGCATTGTTTTTAATGTGGCGGAAGCCATGATGATGCGTGCAATATCTCGGGCGTATAACGTAGAGCCGCAAGAAGTAAAAACTATTTACAAAAAAATGGGCGACTTGGGGAAAGTCGCAGAGAGTCTTAATCGTGGTAAAGGTAATGATTTAATTGTCAGTGAGTTGTACTCAAAGCTTTCCCAAATCGCGAAGTGTGAAGGGGAGGGAAGCCAAGAGAGAAAGATTGAACTACTGGCAGATCTTCTTGTTTCTGTAAATCCCCTCACATCTCGTTTTGTAGCAAGAATTACGCTTGGGAAACTAAGACTTGGCTTTTCTGACAAAACCGTTATCGATGCGCTTTCATGGATGGAAACGGGAGATAAAACAAACTCCAAAAAGATTGAAGCTGCTTTTCAAGTTGTGCCTGATATTGGCAAAATCGCGCGCGAGGTTAGGGCAAAAGGATCGGGAGGCCTGCTTAACGAGATCTCTCCAACCATTGGAATTCCTGTGATTCCCATGCTTGCCCAAAGAATCAAGTCGGCTGATGAAATGATTAAAAAGATGGACAATGTGGCGGTTGAGCCAAAATTCGACGGTCTGCGCGTTCAAATACATTTTGCGCGGGGTAAGAAAATTGGTGCATTTACAAGAAACCTTAACGACATTAAGGATATGTTTCCAGAACTTGAGTCAATTGGTGAGTATGTGAATGCCGATTCGGTGATTTTGGACTCAGAAGCTGTTGGGCTTGATGCTGAAACTATGAAGATGGCAGATTTCCAGACCACAATGCATCGGCGCCGCAAGCATGATATTGAAAATTTTGCTAAGGCAAACCCGTTAACATTTCAGGTTTTTGATGTGATGAGTAAAGACGGGGAAAGTTTTATGGATAAAAATTATGAAGAGCGAAGAGCGGTGCTAAAAAAGCTATTTTCAAAAAACAAGACTTTCTTGGTGGATGAGTACATGATAACTCAAAATGCAGGAGATATTCGAAAAAAACATGAAGAATATCTAGCACGGGGACTAGAGGGGGCGATGATTAAAAAGGTCGACAGTGGATATGTGCCGGGTAGAACGGGTTGGAGATGGGTCAAGATGAAAGAGGTGGATGGCACACGCGGAAAATTATCTGACACTGTTGACTGTGTTGTGATGGGCTATACACGAGGAAAAGGAAAGCGAGCAGACTTTGGAGTTGGCCAGTTTTTAGCGGGTGTACTCGACCATGACAAAATTAAGTCTATTACAAAAGTGGGAACGGGGCTGACGGACGAGCAGTTTCGCGCATTAAATGACAAATTGAAAGATATTGTAGTGGCCCTAAAACCAGTTGAGTACGAAGTGCATAAAGATCTATATCCTGATTTTTGGGTAGAGCCGAAAGTGGTGGTTGAGCTTGCGGCCGATGAGCTGACTAAATCGCCAAAGCACACAGCAGGGCTGGCTTTAAGGTTTCCAAGACTGGTGAGGTTTAGAGAAGATAAGTCGGTCAAGCAAATCACTACAATTTCGGAAATTCTAGAGATCGCTAAGCTCGGTTAAAAAAACTAACTGTGTTAGCATTGGGTATGGGCAACACTCTTAAAGGCTTAAGTCAAGTTGAGGCTGATGCTTTACTGGCAAAATTTGGCCCAAATGTCCTGCCAGAAACCCCTCCGCCTTCAGACATTCAAATTCTTCTGTCTCAGATTAAAAGCCCTTTGGTGTATATTCTTATTTTTGCCGGGGTTGTGACCTTTTTTCTTCGTGATTACAGTGACACGACAATAATTCTTTTAGCTGTGCTGATTAATACAATGTTGGGCTTTTTCCAAGAAAGACGAGCCGGGAGAGCTCTGGCGGCACTCAAAAACATGCTCCGGCCAGAAGCTTTGGTAATTCGAGAAGGCGAGCGACTTAAGATACCGGTCGAAAATCTTGTGCCCGGAGATATCGTAGTTTTGCCCCAAGGGGAAAAGGTTCCCGCTGATGGCGAAATCATAGAGGCTAGTCGTTTGTATGTTGAGGAGGCAATGCTCACAGGGGAGAGCGCGCCAGTCTCCAAAGAGCTGACGGACAAAATATATATGGGGACTATTGTTACTGCGGGATTTGGAATGATGAGAGTAGAGCTCACAGGCAACAAGACCAAGCTTGGAGATATTGCTCTTAGCGTCCAAGGCGCAGGAGAGGATACTCCTCTTCGTAAACAGCTAAAGGCCTTAAGTAGACAATTGTCTTTGTTGATTGTGGCGATGATAGTCTTTGTCTTTGTTCTGGGGCTAGTTCGCGGTCGCGATTTTTATGAAATTTTTACTACTTCAGTGGCTCTTGCCGTTTCTGCCATCCCCGAGGGCTTACTGGTTGCATTGACGGTAATTTTGGCAGTTGGCATGCAAAGGATTCTTAAGGCAAAAGGGCTTGTTCGTAATCTCCTGTCGGCGGAGACACTAGGTGGAGTGACGACTATTTGTGTTGATAAGACCGGCACACTGACGGAAGGCCACATGAAGCTCGTGAGCTTGGCGGGCGAGCGACCATTGATGGCAAAGCAGGCAGTCTTGTCTAATGACCGAGACGATCCTTTGACAATAGCCGCTTGGGAGTGGGGAGTGCGTGAACTGCGCGATGTAGATGTTAAAGGAGAAAAAATCGACGATTACATAGATAAACATGCGAGGCTTGATACTATTCCGTTTTCATCTCACGATCGCTTTTCTGCAACACTCCATAAATGGAGAGATGGCAAAAATATGATGTTTGTAAATGGCGCACCAGATTTTGTGTTGGAGTGGTGCAAATTAAACCGAAGTGAAAAAGATGATTGGACCAATGTCATTAATAAAATGACTTCAAAAGGCATGAGAGTTATGGGCATGGCTACAAGAATGTTGCCAGCCCGAAAAACCAAGATTTCAAAGGAGCTGGCTAATGAAGATCTGTCGTGGATTGGTCTTATGGGGTTTTCAGATCCAGTTCGATCTGGGGTTTCCGATAGCTTGTCGCTTGCCCGCAAAGCGGGAATAAGGACTATTATCATAACTGGAGATTATCCCCAAACTGCAAAAAACGTTGCGTCCCAGTTGGGAATCGAAATCCAAAACGATAAAATCGTACTTGGTGAAGAGTTGTCCAAGATGGGGGCGGATGAGCTTTCAACAATTTTAGCGGACCGCTCGCCAATACTTTTTGCTCGGACAACTCCGGAGCAGAAGTTAAAGATTGTAGAAGCCCTGAAAAAGAACGGAGAAGTTGTTGCGATGACTGGGGACGGGGTAAATGATGCACCGGCGCTTTCACAAGCTGATATCGGTATTGCGGTAGCGGAGGCGACAGATGTTAGTAAAGAATCCGCAGATCTCGTTTTACTCGACTCTAATTTTAAAACCATAATCGCATCAGTCGAGGAAGGCCGCGGCATATTTGATAATGTCAGGAAGGTGCTTCTGTACTTACTAAGTGGCGCATTTAGCGAAATTTCTGCAGTATGCTTGGCAATTTTGTTTGCCTTGCCTTTGCCCGTTACGGCTACGCAAATTCTTTGGATCAATTTGGTGTCTGACAGTTTCCCGAGCCTTGCTTTGACTTTGGACCCCAAACGCCCAAGCGCCATGAGTGAGCCACCGCGTGATCCTCGGCAGCCGCTTGTAACCAGGTGGATGGTGCTCTTGATTGCTTTTGTCAGTGTATTTTCTGGAGCTTCAGCTTTGTTTCTTTTTAATATGGTGATTAGCTCAACTGGGGATCTTACTTTGGCCCGCTCGGTGGCCTTTGCCGCACTTGGGGTTAACTCTTTGGTTTATGTGTTTTCGCTTCGTTCACTTAAGGCCTCGATCTTTAAGTCAAATCCTTTTAAGAATAGATGGCTTTTAGCCGGAGTATTCGGCGGGTTTGTGCTGCAAGTTGTACCATTTGTTTTTAGCCAGACCCAATCCTTTTTTGGAGTAAGTGCGATTCCGGCGATTTATTGGTTATATATTATGGTACTTACTTTACTCATGCTTGTATTGATAGAATTGTCTAAACTTTTAATCAAATGATAGTTGTTTATCTTGTTTTGATTGCTATTTGTTCTTTAATCCTTATTAAGGCTGCCGATTTGACAGTAAGTGCAATTTCGCGCTTAAGCGAGGTGACGCGCGCCGGGTCCTTTTTCATTTCAGCGATTGTAATAGCAATTGGTACATCTTTCCCTGAATTGTTTGTTGGTCTAACTTCAGCAATCAACGGTTCTCCTAATTTGAGTTTTGGAAATGTACTTGGCGCAAATATCGCCAACATTGCTCTGATTGCCGGAATTGGAGCCGTCGTTTTTAATCGCGTCCAAGTGCAAGGAGAAATTGTCAGGCGGGACTTGGCGATTGCTCTAATTGCAGGCCTTACTCCTTTTATTCTTGTTTTCGATCTAGAGCTTGGTCGCGTAGACGGTTTGGTTCTGCTGTCAATTTATGGTGTGTATGTTTCAAGCTTGTTCCGCGAGCGATATATGCAAATTGCCAAGACTCGAAGCGAGTCGGGCAGTCAAAATTTAGATAAGATTTTTCGGCAAATATCTACGGTTGGTAAAAATCACTTTCAGGACTTTGGAAGAATGTTTTTAGGTGTTGCCTTACTCTTAGCTTCAGCAGAGGGGATAGTTCGAATTGCAAAACAGATATCGTTAATGCTATCTATTCCTGTTTTTATCGTAGGTTTGATCATTGTTTCTCTTGGCACAACTTTGCCCGAGTTGGCTTTTTCGATACGGTCTTTAAGAGACCGGCATCCAACAATGTTTTTTGGCAACTTGCTGGGTTCAATTATCGCTAACTCAACGCTAGTTATTGGACTGACTTCTGTAATTTCGCCGCTTCAAATAGAGGCGATTAACGAATATGCGGTGGCTCTTGCGACTTTTGTTTTGGTGTTTTTATTGTTCTCTCTTTTTGTACGCACCAAAGCTGCTCTTGTTAGGTGGGAAGCGGTGATTTTACTACTTTGTTATATTGTATTTGTGATAGTAGAATTCTTTGGAGTAGGGAGGTGATTTTGTGAGCGAAACATCAACAGGGCTTAAAAAAGAAACGGCAGCAGCATTGTCCTATCTTTTAGGTCCAATTACTGGCGTTATTGTTTTGGTTTTGGAAAAAGACGAGTACATACGTTTCCAAGCGATGCAATCAATTGTCGTATTTATAAGCTTGTTTGTTCTGCACTGGGTGCTCGGAATTACCGTAATATTGGCATTTTTGTTACCCTTGGTATCATTAGTCTCTTTTGTTCTTTGGCTGGTTTTAATCTATAAAGCGCTACAGGGAGAAAAATTTCAAGTTCCCTTTTTGGGCAAGTACGTAACGAAATTGTTATAAAAAAATGAAGCTTATAGTAGGCTTGGGAAATGTTGGAGCAAAGTATGAAAATACTAGGCATAATGCTGGGTTTAAGTTTGTTGATGAGTTTGACAAATTTAAACCCAAAGGCGCGGCTCTTCATAAGCCAGACACCATGATGAATAATTCTGGTGCTTTTGTCGCGAAATTAATAAATAAAAACAACTTGGACATTAGCAATCTTTACATTGTGCATGATGATTTGGATTTGCCTCTAGGGGGTTTTAAGATTCAATTTGGCAAAGGCCCTAAGGTTCACAATGGTATTAACTCTATTGAAGAGCACCTTGGATCAGGCGATTTCTGGCGTGTACGCATTGGGGTAGACAACCGCGACACAGATAACCGCACTCCTGGAGATAAATATGTGCTCGAGGAATTTACGCCAGAGGAGCGGGAAAAGCTATTTCAAGTAATGAAAAATGCGACTACAGAATTAGTTTTGCACTTACAAAATGTCGACCGATAAAAAAGCTGGCTTTACAAGTATTGGAAAAGTACTTGGAGGAATTGAACGCACGAAAGATAAATACATTTCTCGAGAGTTTCAAAAATACGGCTACGATTTGGCAGTCGAGTTGGGAGACGAAAAGCACAAGGCACTTTACATCAAGCTGGCCAAGCAGCACTCCAGAGGTCATCTGGAGGCTGCGCGCAACTTCGTCAAAGACGCTTATCAGGTTAAATCTAAAGGCAGGCTCTTTATGTGGAAATTAAAAGAGCTGGCTCGCGCCCGTGAGAATAAAGACGGTGGCAAATAGATTTTGCATGCGCTAATATGAGTTAGTATGCGAGTGTTTCTAGTGGTATGAAAAAACAACTGGTAATTTATTATGCTTTATTTATTCTTTTATTTTTACTAATTTCACTGGCACGCGGATGGCTCGCGGCACCATATATCGCTTTGTGGATCGGAGGCGCGATTGGCGCAATCTTGCCCGATGTGGACCACCTTATTTATATTTACTTACTAAAACCTCACGAGCTTACAAGCCAGAGGGCGAGCAGGATGATTTCGCGCCGGGAAGTTTGGTCGGCTTTAAATTTACTTGCAACTACGCGATCTGAGAGGACAAACTTAATATTTCACACGGCGGTGTTTCAATTAGTTTTTGCTGCATTTACCTTTTTTGTTATCACTTCCTCATCCAATCTCTTTGGCAGGGGGATTGTTTTGGCTTTTTATTTGCATCTTTTGATAGATCAATACCTTGATTTTACTCAGCTTGGAAATATATCCCATTGGACAAAAGGCCTAAATATCAACTTGGATCGCGACAAGACTGTTTTTTACTGGGCAGCGATGGGGCTGTTGCTGGTTTTGTTTAGTTTTATTTTTTAGTCCATTGGTTATACAACATGAAAGTATTAATGTTCGGTTGGGAATTTCCGCCGTTTAATAGCGGCGGCTTAGGCGTGGCCTGCCAAGGGCTTGCGCATGCGTTGTGCTCACAAGGAGTTGATCTTACTTTCGTGCTTCCCAGAAGACTCGGAGTTTCTTCCAACCGTTTCCGTTTTCGCTTTGCAGATGGCAATGGTTTTGAGGAGCTTGAGGTTGATTCGCTTTTAGTGCCCTACGTGACTTCAAAAAAATACGGCAACCTACTTCGTGATGCACCTGTCGGGATGTACGGCTCAAACTTGTTTGCTGAAGTAAAAAGATACGCAGCTGCGGCTAAACAAATTGCTCGAAGTGAGTCTTTTGATGTTATTCATGCACACGATTGGCTAAGTTTTGGTGCAGGAATTGCCGCAAAAGAAGTTAGTGGTAAGCCTTTGGTAACCCATGTTCATGCTACCGAAGTGGATCGCACGGCTGGGCATGTTAATGATTATATTTTTAACGAAGAAAAAAGAGGAATTACCGCTTCGGACAGAGTGATCACAGTAAGCGATTTTACTAAACGTGTACTCATTGATAAGTATGGGGTTGATGGCGGCAAAATTAGTGTGGTTCATAACGGCGTAGATCCTGGGAACTTTACCACTAAAGCATCAGTTTCAAAGATTACCAAGCTTAAGTCGAAGGGTTACAAAATTGTTTTGTTTGTTGGCAGAATTACGATCATGAAAGGCGTGGATTATTTTATTTCTGCGGCGCGCAAAGTACTTGTCTATGACCCGAAGGTGATGTTTTTGATTGTTGGTGCGGGGGACATGGAAGGCCAAGTGATGCAGCAAGCGGCTTCCTTGGGAATCTCGAATAAGGTTCTTTTCCCAGGTTTTTTGCGTGGAGAAGAGTTGTCGGAGGCTTACCGCTCTGCTGACTTGTTTGTTATGCCCTCGGTTGCTGAGCCTTTCGGCCTGACTTCGCTTGAGTCTCTCTTGCACGGAACACCGGTCCTTATTTCTAAGCAATCAGGGGCTTCGGAGGTTTTAAGAAATGCCCTAAAGACAGATTTTTGGGATGTGGATGACATGGCGGACAAAATTCTCTCAGCGGTTAATTACAAAAGTCTTCATGACGAATTGGCTATTAATGGAAGAAGAGATGTTGAGGCTTGTAATTGGCCCAAGGCAGCCAACGAATGCATTCAAATTTATCAAAGCCTATTATGACAAGTATTTGCTTCTATTTTCAGGTTCATCAGCCAAGGCGAATTAAAAAATATCGTTATTTTGACATTGGCAATAACTCCTCATATTTCGACGACTCAAGTGAATCAAATTTAAACAATAAAAAAATTCTCCAAAAAGTTGCAGCTAAAAGCTACATTCCTACCAATCGTGTTCTTTTGGAACTTCTTCGCGCACATCCCGAATTTAAGGTGTCTTTTTCTCTTTCAGGCCTTGCAATTGAGCAGTTTGAAGAATTTTCCCCTGAAACTTTAGAGTCATTCCATGACCTTTTTTCCACAGGCCAGGTGGAGGTTTTAAGTGAAACTTATTATCATTCTTTGTCCTTTTTGTATTCAGGAGCAGAATTTAAAAGCCAAGTTGATCTTCACGCAAAAAAACTTAAAAAGGTGTTTGGCTTGTCCAAGCCTAAGGTTTTTAGAAATACAGAGTTAATTTACAACAACGATCTTGCTCGTGAAGTTGAAAAAATGGGTTATGTTGGAATCTTGGCCGAAGGGGCGGACCATGTGATGGGTTGGCGTAGCCCGAATTTTGTATACCTGCCTGCGCAGGCAGGTCGGCCAATTGAAAGAAAACAGATTAAGTTATTACTTAAAAACTACAAACTGTCTGACGATATTGCTTTTCGATTTTCTGAAAAATCTTGGAAAGAGTATCCCCTGACCGCCGAGAAGTTCGCAAATTGGGTGAATGCCATAAATGGAAATGGCCAGGTTGTTAATTTGTTTATGGATTATGAGACATTCGGGGAGCACCAGTGGGAAGACACTGGGATTTTTGATTTTTTGCGAGCTTTGCCCGGAGAACTCCTTAAACACCCAGACAATGATTTTGTGACTCCATCTGAAGCGGTTAAGCGTTACGCGCCGGTCGGTGAAATTGATATGCCAAATTTTGTTTCTTGGGCGGATGTTGAGCGAGATTTGTCTGCTTGGCTTTCTAATTCCATGCAATCAGACGCGATAGTGAAATTGTATGCCATGAAAGACAAAGTGTTGGCCACTAAAAACAAGAAACTTGCCGAGGATTGGAGGAGGCTGACTACTTCGGATCATTTTTATTACATGTGTGTTAAATGGTTCGCTGACGGCGATGTTCATGCTTACTTCAACCCTTACGAGTCGCCTTACGATGCGTTTCGTTATTACATGAATGTATTGACAGATCTGCAAACGCGCATAAAACCCGCAAAAAAAGTGAGATCGCTATGAACCCTTGGTGGCACAATGCAGTAATTTACGAAGTTTATGTTGACAAGTTCGCGGGGAACTTTAAAAGCCTGAGCACAAAGCTGGATTATTTTAATTACCTTGGAGTTAACACTTTGTGGCTTTTGCCTCACTACAGTTCACCTATGATTGATGGTGGGTATGATATTTCTGATTACACCTCTGTTAGAGCAGATTTAGGAGACACTCAAGACTTTGAGGAGTTTGTCTCTGAGGCGCACCGAAAAGGAATTAGAGTGATAGTGGATCTTGTTTTAAACCACACATCAGATGTGCATCAGTGGTTTATAGATGCGCGCTCGTCCAAGTCGGACCCCAAACGTGATTGGTACTTGTGGTCCGATAACACCGATAGGTTTTCTGAGGCCTTTGTGCACTTTAGGAACATTAAGGCTAGCAATTGGATACAAAACGCCCAAACTAATGATTATTATTACGCCAGTTTTTATCCTCAGCAACCTGACTTGAATTGGGACAATCCAGAAGTTTACGAAGCAATGCTTGGTGTCATGAAGTTTTGGCTTGTGCGTGGGGTAGATGGATTTAGACTTGACGCTGTCTCGCGGCTAATTAAGCGTGATAACACAAATTGTTTTGCACTTCCCGAAACACACCAGATAATTAAAAGACTTAGAGCAGACATTGGCCGTGAGTACCCCGATGCAATCCTTTTGGCAGAGTCTGGCGGTTGGCCAAACGAGGCAAAAACATTCTTTGGAGATGGGGATGAGTGCCAGATCGTTCTTAATTTTCCATTGTCTTCAAATTTGCTCGCTGCAACCGCTGACCGCGATTTGAGCGAGGTGCAAAGGGTTTGGGAAGAGTCTGAGGGAATTCCTGATAATTGCAGGTGGGGAGTTTTTCTGACCAACCACGATAGCGTAGATTTCTTTTTCTTGGACAATGATGCTAAAAAGAAGTTGGTAGATGGGTGTTCTGTGGCCGATTTAGCCCAAGGAGAAAATGGTTTTGCGGCAAGACTCTCTGAAATTTGTGGGGGAGATACCCAAAAAATCCTTTGGGCGTTTGAGGAGCAGTTTCGTCTTCCAGGCGTTCCGGTTGTGTATTACGGAAATGAAATTGGTATGAAAAATGCGCGTATGCCTCAAAAGCCAGCAGACACAAGAGAATACGTGCGGAATAATTTTGATTGGGAGGAGGCCGATAACCAAATGAATGATCCAAACTCTTTACTTAATAAAGTCCGAGAGATATTGATAAACAAGATCAACACAAAATAAATTTATGGACCCAATATTACTATTTGACGTAGGAGCATCACACACGAGAATTGGACTGACAAATAATTTTGAAACGATAGACAACGCACAGATGTATCCAACTCCCCAAGACTTTGACGAAGGACTCGGCGTTTTGGCCGAAAAAGCTCAAGCTATTTGTGGCGGCAAAGCAAAAATTGCAGTTGGTGGAATAGCAGGTCCTTTAAATCGCGAGAAGACGACCATAAGTAATGCACCGAATTTGCCAGGATACAACGATAAGGATTTTGTGAGTGCCTTGGCCAAGCATCTTAACTGCCGTGTAGTTTTGGAAAACGACACAGCACTTGTTGGCTTGGGTGAAGCAATAAGCGGATCTGGCAAAGGCCATAAAATTGCGGCCTATATGACCATTAGCACGGGTGTAAATGGTGTGTTGGTGGTAGACGGAAAAATAGCTCCCAGTGTCCTTGGCTACGAGATTGGCATGCAGATTGTAGATATGGACAAAAGTTACGATTCTGGTTCCAGAGTTTTTGAAGAACTAGTTTCTGGGGCAAATTTTCAAAGAAGATTTGGCAAGTCAGCTCACGAGATAACAGACCCAAACGTTTGGGCCGAGATTGCCAGAGTTGTGGCATATGGCTTAAACAACTTAATCTTATTTTGGTCGCCTGAGATCGTAATTTTGGGGGGAGCCGTAACTCGCAGTATTCCGCTTGAGCTTGTGATTGAAAATTTGGAAAAAACGTTAACGATATTCCCTGAACTTCCCCAGATTAAAAAGGCAGAGCTTGGGGACTTTGGAGGCTTGTGGGGCGCTCTTCATTTGGCTCGCTCACTTGCCTAATTGCGCAACAAGATCTTTAAACTGATTTCCGCGATCTTCGTAGTCGCGAAACAAATTAAAGCTGGTGGAAGCCGGTGACATTAGGCAAATTTTGCCGCTTGCCGTATTTTCGTACGCCAACTCCACAGCTTTCTCCATTGTCTCAACCTCGAAAATGTCAATATTTGATTGCGGGTCGGCGGCAACAAGTGCATTTTTGATTCTCTCACCTGTATCCGGAAATAGAATCAAAGTTTTAAGGGAGGACTTGGCCAAGACTTCCCCCAAAGCCGTGAAATTAATTCCACGATCAAAGCCGCCAGCAATAAGCGTTTCCACGCCCGGGCCCAAAGCTTCCAGAGCATGCATTGTGGCCTCGGGGATAGTGGCCAAAGAGTCATTAACAAATTCTATGCCACGGAATACACCAACACTTTCAAGTCTGTGGGGAAGTGGGCTAAACGATTTTATAGCTTCAAGAATTTTTTGCTCGTCGTCTGACAATAGTTTAACGGTTGTAAAAGCGGCCGCTATGTTTATGTAGTTTGCGCTGCCTTTTAGCTTACTCTCTAGGTTTAGTTTATTAAAACCGATTCTTTTGGCCGGGCTTCGAAGAGCAACTTTTTTGCAAATTTCATTTTCAGTAAAGTAAACAAAGTAATCGTTTTGGCCTTGGAATTTAGTTATGTTCGCTTTTGCCGCCCAGTAGTTTTCAAAATTGCCGTGATAATTTAAATGCTCCTCGTAAATCGGCAAGAGTACTGCAATGTGGGGCGAAAAGTGCGTATCCATAAGCTGATAGCTTGAAAGCTCCATTACGAAAACTGTCGAAGATGTGGCGTTTTCGAGATAGTCCAACGCAGGCTTTCCCACGTTTCCGATAAGCCGTACATCTGGTTTAAGTAACCCCAAGATGTGAGCAATCAGAGAAGAAGTCGTACTTTTGCCTTTTGTGCCAGTGATGCCGATGACAGTACCGGGGCAGGCTTCAAAAAAAATATTTGTAAGCGTAGTTAAGTGCTTTGCTTTACTAAAAATCTCATCTGGGGGGATGCCGGGGGATTTAATTACGGTATCAAAACCCTCAATGTCAGACAAATATGAATTTTCAGAAAACGTTTTGTATTTTAAACCGGAAAGTGCTTCACGATTCTTGTCCGCAATGGCGATGTTCACATCTTTGTAATTTTTTTCAAGGTAGCCAAGCACGCTTTTGCCTTCGCGGCCATAGCCTACAATTAAAATATTTTTGCCACGAATTTCACTCATATTGCAATTGTTTCATTTTGTTTCGCAGTATAGCCTCGTAAGATTCGGGGAGAAAATGATTTGTATCCCAGTCGTTCTTGATTTTTTGTAGTAACATTCGGTCTTTCGGGTTTTCGATTAGCTTTAGAGCCATTTTACTTTCTTCTTCGCTCCCTACGCAGTCTAATGGTTTATGAGTACCTTCGCCAGTTAGATCTTTGATGTATTGTTTGATTTTTCCGTTTTCAAAATAATCTTTGTCGCCAAAGATTCTTTTTCGTCTGTTTTCGTCTACGATGGCACTAAAAACTAAGTACACAAATGCGCATTTGGCGCACTCACCACACCAATATGCATTTCTTGAAACATTACAGCTGTTAAAAGCTTTGTCGAATTTTTCGCTCAAGGCAAAAAGAGCAGCAATTTGGAGCTCGCCCAATGGGCGCACGAAACTAAAATAATTAATATGTCTTGAGAGATACTTGCTGGAATATTCTCTAAAGTCTTTTTCGTACTCAAATGATTTTGAATATTGGTGATTCACGGTTAGCCCTTGGTAGCTTAGGTTTGCCTCGCCGGCGCTACTTTCGTTGGAAACAATAACGTTTTTATATCCATGTAAGTGTGCCACTAAAGTGCCGACAAACGAAAGATAAGCCGAAAAAGGCGTGTGTCCATTTAAATATCCCTGTTCATTTAACTGAAGTAGCAGTGGATCTATTTCTCGGGTTACGAGTATCTTAGTTTGGTTTCCAGCAATTTCTGCAATGCTCAAAGCAGCAACTGTGGGGTTAATCATCAGTAGAGTACTTGATGGCAAAAGGTCCGCCGTTACAGCAGAATCTTTACCGCCCCCAATAAGTACTAATTCGCCGGTCGCATCTGAATCGTCTGATATTTCATATTGTTTTGGCGACCGCGATTCAATAGATAAAAGCGATTTTTGGGTAATGTCAATTTTGTTAACATAAAAAAATTCTCCCAAACCATGCAGGTAAATATTTTTCCACCAACTAATCTGATCAGCAGTTAGGTGCCCAGCTTTGATGACTATTGTGGGGGAGCATACTGCTTTCCAGTAACTTATTAATTCAATCAAGCCGAGATTGAAAACAAAAACATCCAAGTTGGCAAGCGCTTTTTCTCCGAGTGGCACGGTAGTTTTGGGGTAAAAATCGAGGTCTGGCTCAGCATGGAAGTGAAACTCAATTTCAAGCTCTGGTCCCGATATTTTGTATTTAAAATTTTCGTAAACGAAAACAGGGTGCTTTTGCCGAAGTTGATTAAAATCCATTGACTATATTATACCGCTTAGGCTAAACTTCGCCATGCGTTATAGCTCAAAAGTCGTTGAGCGGTTAGTAAACCAGTATAAAGAAATCTCACTTCTTGGTAAAGTCAGTGCACTTTTAGGATGGGATTTGAATGTTAATCTTCCCTCGCGTGCTTCTGAAACTCGTGCGAGCCAGGAAGCATTTATTACTAAATTAATTTCCCAGAGATGGAAGAGTGAAGCGTTTAAGGCTGATTTAGCTTCAGCAAACAAGCTTAAAAACTTAAACCCGCACGAATTGGCAATAATTAGAAACTTAAATCATTCGGCTAAGTTTTATCACAAAGTTCCAGAAGAGTTGATTGTCGAGTTTTCTGAAGCTTCATCGAGGGCTTTTGTGGCTTGGAGAAGCGCTCGGGAAAAGTCAGATTTTAGTATTTTTGCTCCGCATTTGTCTAAGCTCGTCGAAATTAATAAGCTTATAGCTGGCCACATTGGATACAAGAAAAATCCATATGACGCGCTTTTGGATATGTATGAGCCGGGGTTGACAGCGAAGGAGTGCACACAGATCTTTGCAGGGCTAACAGAGGGAATAGGCGATTTACTCAAGTCAATCAAAAAATCTAAAACGTATAAAACCCAGAAGAGTTCGGAGGATCAAGAATTCCCAGTTGAGAGCCAGAAACAAATTGCCAACTTTGTTTTAAATAAAATTGGCTACGATTTTAATTCCGGGAGGATGGATGTTTCGGCTCATCCTTTTACGACTGAGCTCGGCGCACACGATATTCGGATTACCAATCGATACAGTCCGCACAATTTTATTGAATCCATAATGGTCGCAATGCACGAAGGCGGCCACGCGCTTTATGAGCAGGGTGTGGACGAGGAATTTGTAAACACACCGCTTGAAGGAGGAGTGTCGCTTGGAATCCATGAATCTCAGTCTAGATTTTGGGAAAACCAAGTTGGCAGAAGTGAAGAGTTTGTTGATTATATTGCTGCAACTCTTAAAGCATTTTACCCGGCACAGCTGGCCCATGACGACGCAAGATCGATGTATCTAAAATTTAATGCAGTCCGGCCGAGTTTGATCCGTGTGGAAGCGGACGAAGTTACTTATAACCTGCACATTGCCTTGCGATTCGAACTTGAAGAGGCATTAATTAATGGAAAAATCAAGGTTGACGATTTGCCGAAAATTTGGAACGCCAAAATGAAAAAATTCTTGGGAGTCGTTCCAAGTAGTGATGCCGAAGGGGTTTTGCAAGATGTGCATTGGTCGTACGGAAGCTTTGGTTATTTTCCAACTTATACGTTGGGCAACTTGTATGCTGCACAGTTTACGCATTTTATGAAGAAAGAAATTGATGCCCCCAGCGCGATAAAATCAGGAAACCTTGGCATAATTTTGTCGTGGCTTCGGGAAAATATTCACAAGCATGGTAGTTACTATTGGCCGAATGAGTTATGTAAAAGAGTCACCAAAAAAGGGCTAGACCCAAAATACTTCTTGGACTATTTGAGCCAAAAATACGCGGCTTTGTACGTTTAATTATTGACTAGGCGTGATTTGGTTTGTATAGTGAGTAACGTATGGCAACAGTGAACATTAATGATGCGGATTTTGCTTCGAAGGTTCTTGGCGCTGATAAACCAGTCTTGGTTGATTTTTGGGCTCCTTGGTGTGGGCCTTGCCGAATGGCAGAGCCAGTTATGGAGGAATTATCTGAAGAATACAAAGACAAGATTGACATAGTGAAGCTTAACGTCGACGAAAATCAGGATAACCCAATCAAATATGGAGTAATGTCTATTCCTACCACTATTTTATTTAAGGGCGGACAGGAGATTGGCAGACAGGTTGGCTTTGCAGGGAAAAAAGGTTTTGAAGATTTGATTAAAAAAGGAATTTAAAATTTAAAGGGAGGTGATTTAATTTGGGAGATAATAATGCAAACGATATGACTGCAAGCACAACAATGGGTACGCCTGTGGCGACTGACCCTTCAGTAATGGGAGGTGCGCCTACAATGACTCCTAACCCTACACCGGTGGTAGAAGATATGCCGGGATCAGCAGTAACTGGAGCAACAGCACCTACACCTATGCCAACTGCGCCAGCTATGGGTGTGGACACCGCTCCGACGATGGGAACAACAGCACCAGCTGCAGTTGATCCATCGGCTATGCCAGGGAGTGCCTTGCCAACAACGCCAATGGCAGAAACCCCAGTAGTTTCAACTGAAACACCGGGAGATGCTAGTGGAACAGGGGGATTGTAATAATGAACCAGAAATTTTTCGATAGACCGCAAGCGGGGCAGCCTTGGGATGTTGCAATAATTGGTTCAGGCCCCGCTGCGTTTACAGCTTCTATTTATACTACTCGTGGAGCAGCTTCAACTTTAATTTTTTCCGGAGCAAACTGGGGAGGGCAGTTAATGCTTACAACCGATGTTGATAATTTCCCCGGCTTTCCCGAAGGAATTCAGGGCCCCGAGCTTATGGCAAAAATGCGCTCTCAAGCTGAGAGATTTAACGCTGAAATTATCAATGAAGAGGTAACTAGTGTTGACTTTTCGGCTAAGCCTTTCAAATTAACATCAGATTCGGGAGAATACTTGGCGAACTCTGTAATTATCGCTACAGGCTCTGCTACGCGTTGGCTAGGTGTACCCGGCGAAGAAAAGCTACGTGGACGAGGAGTGTCTTCTTGTGCGCCGTGTGATGCACCATTTTTTAAAGATAAAAAAGTAGTTGTAGTGGGAGGAGGAGACTCCGCGATGGAGGAAGCATTGGTATTAACCAAATATGCTTCTGAAGTAACAATCATTCATAGGCGCGATGCCTTTAAGGCTTCGCAAGCAATGCAAAAGCGTGTTATGGAAAACTCCAAAATTAAAGTCATCTGGAACTCGGAAGTTACTGAATTTAAAGGTGAAGATAGCCTACAAAAAGTTGCAATCAAAAATACGGATGGGACTACTTCTGAAGTTGAGGCACAAGGGGCTTTCGTAGCAATTGGCCACATACCCATGAGTGAAATCCTTAAAGACCAAATTGAGCTTGACGAAAAAGGTTATGTCAAAAAGATTCCATCAGAAAAGTTTCAGATGTCAACCAACCGCGACGGCGTTTTTGTGGCTGGGGACATTCATGATCACCACTATCGCCAAGCAATAACGGCTGCGGCATTTGGCTGCATGGCCGGCATGGAAGCGCTTAGTTATATGGATAAAGAAGCACCGTCTTGGTGAGATGCTTGAGTATCCTTGCCCCGTGGCGAGCAAAGCGAGCTTTACGGGGTAGACAAACAGCCGCCAACCTATTAAAATAACGTCTACGCTAAATGGCAAAAGAACAAGGTGGATTTTACGAAAAAGTAGCTCCAATTTTACTAGTTGTTGTTGTTGGTTTGGCTTTTGCAGTAGGAGTTTTATGGCAAAAAGTGAGTGACCTTTCAAAAGGTGGCACAGCTAACCCAACTGCAGTTAATAATGCTAATAATCAGGTTGCTCAAGGCCCTACAAGTGGCAAATTGGATGAGGCAGCAGCAGCCAAGCTTCCAAAAGCTACCGCAGAGGATCATATTGATGGGTCGCTCGATGCAGATGTTATTTTGATTGAATACTCAGATTTTGAATGTCCATTTTGCGCAAGTTTTCATCCTACAGCAAAGCAAGCAGTCGCTGATTACGGTGGCAAGCTGGCCGTGGTTTACAGGCATTTTCCACTGGATTCAATCCACCCTAAGGCTCGCCCTGCAGCAGTTGCGTCGGAGTGTATATTTGAGCTTTCTGGCAAAGACGCCTTCTGGAAATTTGCAGACACTGTGTTTGGAGATAAGACTAAACTTACCGATTTGTCGGCAACGGCAGTTGGTCTTGGTGTAAACAAGGCAGCTTTTGACTCGTGTGTTACTTCCAAGAAACATGACGCAAAAGTGGAAGCTCAGTACCAAGGTGGAATTACTGCTGGCGTGAATGGAACCCCCGGTAACTTTGTAGTTAACAAAAAAGGGGAAGTATGGCTACTCCCCGGTGCGGTGCCTCTGGAAATGCTCAAGAGCACAATTGACGAAGCTCTTGCAAGTTAACTATCTTCCCAAGTTTTCAAGAATCTTATAAGCTACTACTGCCGCAGTTCCCCAAACATTAAGTGATTTATTAATTCCAAACATAGGAAGCTCAACTATTGTGTCGGCTCTATCTAGTACTTCTTTTGAAACCCCGTCTGTTTCGTGGCCAATAACAATTGCCACAGGAAAAGGGGAGACCAAGTCTTTATAGCTAATTGAGCGCTTGTTTTGCTCTACAGCTACAACATTTACCCCATCTTCTTGGAGTTTTTTAATTACATCTGCGGCGCTGTCTTGTTTTTCCCAAGGAGTCCAGTTTTCCGTTCCCACAGCGGCTTTATGGATCCGCGAATTTGGAGGAAACTCAGATTCGCCACAAATGAAAACTTTCTCGGCAGAAACGGCATCCGCGAGGCGGAAAAGGGAGCCAATGTTGTACGTATCCCAGACGTTGTCGAGCACGAGATAAATTGGATTTCTTTTTATGTTTTTGATTTCTTCAGGCGTTGGTTCTGACGCCCTAAGCTCTTTTGAATTTAACTTCATAACGTATTTTACACGAATTTACGCTATTTTTACCTATTGTTTTATGCAAGAGAAATCAGTGCCGGAGGAACTGGCAAATCGGCGCGTGTTGGAATGTATGCCCTTTTTGCTGTTGGTTTTTGGACACGTCTTGCGATTTCGTGGATTATTTTTCGCATAAGTTTTTTTGATTCCAATTCATTTTCTTTTATTGCCAAGTTCCAATCCAATCCCGGCCCGGTGTTCGCTTCTAGCAAATACACATTTCCGTTGTTACTTATTATAAAGTCCAGCGCGAATAGCGAAGTCTTTTTGTTTAATATCTCTGAGATGTTTTTCGCCATCAATAAGACCTTTTTGGGAACGCTAGTTTTTGGGATATAAGTCAAAAGTCCGCCTTCGTGTTCATTGCATTTATAATCACCTTTTTTGGCAACTCGCGTGTAAGTTTGGATGATCTTATTATCCAGATATATTAATCTTATATCGGTGGGAGCTGGAACGTTTTGGTTGCTAAAGCCTTTGTCAAAATTAACAAACGGCTGCAGGACAAAAGAGATTTTTTTGTTGGTCTTTACAATATTCGCAATTTTCGAAATCTCGTGCGAATTAAATTTATAAATCCTAAGGCCGCCTGCGCCAAACCTGTCTTTTAATATTACTTCAGGCGAAAAATCACTTTTTTGAGAGTGGTGGGCGATTTTTTTCGCTAAGATATTCGCCGCGTCCATCACGCCCTTTTTGGTGTTTGTAAGTACACTTACTGTGGGAATAGAAAACTTCTTAAATTTGTCGTAAGTTTTTTGTTTGTCAAAGCAAAGCTCGTATAGATAGGGATTATTAAAAGGCCGAATCTTGTTTGAAGAAAACATCAGCTCGCGTTTGGTTCTCATGCCAGCCGTGGTGGGGGAGAATTTGTCGAATATTGTTTTTGAGTATGCTGGGGTTTTAATGCGCGACCAATTGTGGTTTTTTGTAATCCAATAGCTGCCAACTCGCCCGGCGCCTGTAATATCTGCTGAAGTTGAAAATGCGGTATTAAGGCCTTTTTTGCGACAGACATCCAAAAAATAACTATAAACTTGGTTGTAACTTTCACTTGCCGAGCCGATTTTAAAAGGCGTGATTGAGTTAGCTTTTGCGCTAGTTGCAAGCTTTTCAGAGTAGACGACGATAAGATCAAAGACGGTATTTTTTTTCATAAAAAGGGCAAAAATTAAAAAACAAAAATCAAGTTAGAAGAATTTCTCCTGCGCAGTTACCTATTATAACATTAATTGAGCTCGAGAGAAGAATTGCATAAAATCATGCGTGTGTTGATGTAAATTTACTTCTTAAATTAAGCTATTGGAGGAGAGCTTTGTAGTGTGGCTTAATGCTACAGAACCAATCTTGGCTGTTCTTAAAAACATTATTGAATCAGGGGTTGCCACAGTAGAACGTATTGTGGGAATAGGCTCCTTCAGATTAGCTGTTAAAGCAACACCATTTGAAAAACGCATTTCAAAACCTGTCGTCTTATCGTCACGCTCACTAATACTAGGGCCTATTTCCTTTTTCCAAGTCAACGTGAGACCACCAGGGGCTTGTGGGTTATCGTTACTGCTTAGTGCCATCATGGCTGGCAGATACCTTTCGGTTGCGAAAGTTCCAAGAACATCGCTGATTGTAGTATTTTCAGGTAGTTGTGCACTCTCGCCTCGGTCTAGACTTGGTTTTAGCCCTTTAAGTAGAAGCGCATCACGTTCGTGTGCTTCAGCCATTTCCCTGAAAGTGACACTATTGGGATCTCTTTCGCGAAGACGCGTAGCCTGTTCCGTGTGGTGAGTCGTAAGTCCATCCAAAAAACTACCAAGCTCTATGTGCTCAGATTCAACTGGTGTTTCACTCATACTTCAAATATTTTACCTTATCCGAATATTAAGTCAAACGGCTACATTCCAAGAAGCTCGAGGGCTTTATAAACCAGAACTCCGGGCCAGACGAAGGCTTTGATTATTCCAAGAATGGTTTCACCAGCCGAGCCTGCGTGTTGCAGAAAATAAATTAATGCACCGACAAGCCCAAAGAAATAAACAGTGCCTCCACCAGCTCCGCCAGATTTATTTTTCCAGTTTTTGATTTTCATACAAATAATATATCACAGAAGTAGGTGAGCCCAGGAGGATTCGAACCTCCAACTTACTCCTTAAAAGGGAGTCACTCTACCATTGAGTTATGGGCCCGCGAGCAACGCGAGCGAGCACACATGGTTCTGAGTTTTACTCAGGTTCATATGGGCCATGCTCAAATCATCACCAAACGGATTATATTATAAGGGTAAATGTAGTTTTGGACAAATCTCTGTTAAAATAAGGGGCTTTTGCCATAATGCCCGGTCGTCTAATGGTAGGACACAAGACTTTGGATCTTGGTATTGGGGTTCGAATCCCTGCCGGGCAGCAATCCTTCGCCAAGGCTACGGAGTTGCAGGCTATGAACTATTGCTACATCTTGCTAAGCGACAAATCACACATCTTTTATTTTGGTTCGACTAAAGACATAAAATTAAGACTTAAACAACACAATGGTGGTGAAGTAGTGTCTACTAAACCACACATCCCATGGCGGTTGGTTTGGTACTGCGCATTCCCAACATTAAAAGAAGCAAGACAATTTGAACATTACTTAAAAACAGGATCAGGTAAGTCCTTTGCCTACAAAAGGCTGGTATCAGTAGTCTTGGCGAAAGATTTCGAATCCGGTAGAATAGGTAGTCCGAAGACGAAGTCGTAGGATACCCTGCCGGGCAGCAAAAAGTTCATTTAATAATCTGATTTCATGAAATACGCACTAGTCACAGGTGGAGGAAGAGGCTTGGGAAAAGGACTTGTAGATTATCTTCTTGATCAAGGGTACTTCGTGTTTGCTGGTGTGCGAGCAGTAAAATCCGAATATAAAAATAAAGATAATATTGAATATGTTCCCCTCGATGTTACGAGCGACCAATCGATAGAAAAAGCGAGGGACATAGTTGCCACAAGATGTGAAACTTTAGATTTATTGATCAATAATGCGGGCGTTAACAAGGATTCGATATCGAATGGTAAGAGCGAATACGTCTGCCATGTTAACGAGGCCAGCAGAGAGCTGCTTTTGCAGATGTTTAATATAAATACGATTGGACCACTGATGGTTGCTAAGCATTTCTTGCCTCTACTCAAAGCCGAACCTTCGTTCATCGTCAATATATCTAGCTGCCGAGCTTCGTTTCACGATGAGTTTGAAAGTGTTAATCCTAACTATGGTTATGCTGCAAGCAAAATCGCCTTAAACATGTTTACATTTGGGCTTGCCAAGGAGCTTCCGTCAAATGTAAAAGTATTTTCAGTTCACCCCGGCGATGTACGGACGGACATGAACAAAGAGGGAGAACAGAAACCGTATGAGCAAGCAGAGAGAATTATTGCGATAACCCGCAAATGGAAAGAAGAGTTTAATGGCAAATTTATGCGCTGGAGTGGTGAACCATATCCGCTTTAAAAAAGTATTTTTTTGCGAGCGAGGCCAACCAGGACAATGATATAATTGATCATGGAAATAATTTCATTTTTAATAGCAATTTTTGTGATCGGCCTGGCTTCGTTAAAGCAAATAAACGAATACGAGCGAGGTGTGGTCTATACCATGGGAAGATTTACTGGAATTATTGAGCCAGGTTGGAGAGTAATTATCCCAATTTTCCAAAGTTTTAGAAAAGTTGATATTCGAACCAAGGCTGTTGACGTGCCCAAGCAGGAGACAATAACTCGCGATAACGTTTCGATAAAAATGAATGCTGTAATTTATTACAAAATAAGTGACGCGGGCAAATCCATTAACGAGGTTGAGGATTACTTCAATGCAATTTCCCAGCTAGCCCAGACTACTATGCGACGAATCGCGGGAGAGGTCACTTTAGATGAACTTTTACAAAACCGCGAAAAAATAGCAACAGACATTTTGCATATTATTGATAAAACCTCCGATGCATGGGGAATCGATGTGGAGACTGTGGAGCTTAAAGACATTGAACTACCTGAAAGCATGGTCCGAACTATGGCAAAGCAGGCAGAAGCCGAGCGCGAGAAAAGAGCCACGATAATTAATTCCGAAGGAGAGGTTGTTGCTGCGGAGAATTTGTCCAAAGCGGCAAAAACTATGGCCAATTATCCGGGAGCGCTGCATCTTCGAACCTTAAACTCAATTAACGACATATCTTCTGATCAATCAAACACCGTGGTGTTTGCCGTACCCATTGAGATTCTCCACGCAATCGAAGGCTTTGCCAAGAAGCTCAAGTAGCATAGTGTATACTGACAAAATACCGATGCTTGGAAAGCTCGATATCAAATTAATTTTCTTCACACTCGCAATAATCTTGGGAATTGGTGCATTTGTTTTTTTGCTGTTTAAGTATTTTTCTTGGGATCGTGGCCCAATTACACCCGGACAAAAGGTGACGGTCTCGCGAGATGGCCAAAATACGGCCACTTCAGAAGTTGATTATAGTGTTGAACCGTTTGTAGCAAACCTTTCAATTCCTTGGAGTATGGTATTTAGCGCGCCCGAGCGGGTTCTTGTGACCGAGCGCGCGGGAACAATTAAAGAAATTGTGAGTGGAAAGCTTAACACAAACGCTTTGATTTCTTTTTCTGAAGTTGCAGCAGAGGGGGAGGCTGGCCTCATGGGAATGGCACTTCACCCGGATTATTCTTCAAATAAGTATGTTTATGTTTGCATGGCTTATGACTCGGATGACGGGATTCGCGACAAAGTAGAAAGGCTGGTGGATAACGGAAATGAGATAGTCCGAGACAGAATTATTATTGAAAACATTCCGGCCGCTCAGTTTCATGCTGGATGCAGAATTAATTTTGGTCCTGACAATAAGCTTTACATAACTACTGGGGATGCATCTAGTAAAAACCTTGCGCAAGACAAAAATTCACTCGCGGGCAAAATATTGAGAATTAATGATGACGGCACTATTCCGAACGACAACCCTTTTGGAAATGCGATTTGGTCCTTGGGGCACCGAAACCCACAGGGGATTGCATGGCACAGCTCTGGCGTGATGTTTGCCACGGAACACGGCCCCTCAGGCTTTGATGGTCCCGGTGGAGGTGACGAATTAAATGTAATTAAAAAAGGTACCAATTACGGTTGGCCACTGGTCAGTCACGATAAATCTCAAGAGGGCATGGAGAGCCCAAAACTTGTTTTTACTCCTGCAGAGGCACCATCGGGAGCCTTGTTTTATACGGGTGATGTTTTCCCACAGTTTAAAAATAATTTTTTCTTCACGGCCCTGAAAGGTGAAGGGTTGTTCAGTGTTGTTGTAAATAATCAAGATGCGAGTGAAATACTTTCATACGAAAAATTAGACATAGATGTGGGGCGCGTGCGGGATGTGATAGAAGGCCCAGATGGTTTGATTTATTTTGCCACAAGTAACCGCGATGGGCGAGGCAATGCCCAAGATGGCGATGACAAAATTTACAGATTGGAACCGAAGTAGAAGTTACCTTTTTCCCTTAATAAATTTTCCTGCTTTGTGAAATATATTTTCACCCTTTGGCTTATTTGGAAGAAGACCTTCAGCCGCCAAAAAGCCAATTTCTTTCGAGTCAACTTCGGCAAGATGGATTACAGCATCAAAAGGCTCGTATTGCTCTCTTGGAATCTCTGGATGTGCTTCTAGGTAAACCTGTATGGTTTTTTCAAGTCGATAAACGTGCTTTCGGAAATTCGAATTATCGTCTTCATGCCAGCGCCTTCGTAATTTTTTGTCTGTTTCAATATTTTCAAATTCTCGCGCACGCTCGGCCAGTCTGTTGGCGATTTCGCCAAGTCCGGCATGCTTGATAACACTGTCCAGTAGTGGAGTAGGATGGGCAGCTCCTTCGATTCCAAAACGGGCTACGTAGCTAAACTTGGGATCGGCCAGGAACGCAACTGGCGTGTCTTTGAGTCTGCCATGTCCTTCTCTTTGTGGTCTGCCGCCCTGTTGGTAAACATGATAAAAGTCGGTTTCAAGAAGCGTATAAAATAGCTGTGCTCGGTAAAAACCAACCTGCTTATCTCTTTCTTCAGGGCTCATGGCGTCAAGGGCTGCTTTGTCTTTTGGTAATTTGTCGATCCACAGCATATCCACGCTGTCTGCAATTAACTGTTTGGGAGACTTGTCGACTCCAGTTTCTTTCCTTTTTTCCCGAACATGAGCCGCCAAATCTGTATGTGGATTATTGCCTCCGAGTAAATATTCTTCTGACTGTTTAACGAGTTGATCACGAACTAGATCAAGTTTCTCCCAAGGAATCTGTTCTCCAAATTCATGAACACAAAGACGTCGAAGATTGTCAGTAATATAGGGATTGTCTTGCGCTAAACCAATTGCCCAAAATAGTGTTCGTGTTATTTCCCGATCTTGGGCATTAAGCTGCTCTATGTTTCCTTCTTGTGTTTCTTTTGTGCTCACACTGAAGCATAACACTAATCGGTTTAAGCCTCCAAGGTTGAGGTGTCTCCAAGGTCTTCGCCTAAATACTGCGCGCGAAGCATTCGGCGCATGATTTTGCCACTTCGGGTTTTAGGAAGTTTCTCTACAATTACCACATCTGAAAGCTGAGCAAGTTTGCCCAAGTGCTCGATAACTGCGTCGTTAGCTTCGGACTCTAGATTTTCCTCATTAACTTCTTGGCCTTTTTTAACAACCACAAAAGCTACTATTTTCTGGCCTTTTATAGGGTCGTCCACGCCAACCACTGCACTTTCTGAGATCGCCGAATGGGTGTTAATCGCATTTTCCACTTCTGCCGAGCCGATATTGTGGCCTCCAACATTAATTACATCATCTGCTCGCCCCAGAATTCTGATTCTGCCGTCTGCGTCGTGTATTGCAAAGTCGCCTGAAAAATAAAACCCGGCAACTGTGTCAAAATATTTGCGGTATCGCTCGGTGTTTTTCCAGCAATCAACAAACATTCCAGGAGGCGAGTTTTTAATCACCAAGTAACCCTTCTTTCCGGGCCCAACTTCGCGTCCTGTTTTGTCTACGACGCGCGCGTCAACTCCAAAGCAAGGAAATCCAGCATATCCCGGCTTGCCTGGGGTTCCCTTGTAAGTCGTAATCATGTGGCCGCCAGTCTCTGTTTGCCACCAAGTATCGACCAAATGGCAGCGATTTTTGCCGATGTTTTCCAAGTACCACTCATACGCAGTTTCGTTTAAGGGCTCACCCACGGAGCCGATTATTTTAAGATCCGAAAAATTATAATTTGATAAATCATCTCCCGCGGCGATATGCATTCGGATTGCAGTGGGGGAGGTATAAAAAATATTTACTTTATACTTTTCTAAAATATCCCACCAGACTTTCGTGGAAGGATAATCAGGCGCCCCTTCAAATATTATTGAGGTAATTCCGCAAAGCAAGGGACCGTAAACCAAATAAGTATGCCCCGTAATCCAGCCCATGTCCGCCGTGCACCAGAAAACTTCGCTACCCGTAAGGTCAAAAGTGGTTTTTGTCGTCGCGTAAGCGTAAAGAGTGTAGCCCTCGGGTGCGTGGGTTATGCCTTTTGGCTTGCCGGTGGTGCCGGATGTGTAAAGAACAAATAGCTTTTCGCGATTAATATTTTCATCTTTCGTAAATGTCGAGGAGGCTTCGCTCACGAGTTTATCTAAGTCGTATTCGTTTTCTTTAAGGCCTGTATTATCGCGCACCAAAACAAGAGTTTTAATGTCAGTAATTCCCTCAATAGCTTTTCTGGCGGTTGATAAAAGGTCTATTTTTCGACCCCGTCTTTGAGTAAAGTCTGCAGTTATGATGACTTTACTTTCCAGGTCTGTAAAGCGATCACGAAGAGCATCGGCGCTAAATCCCGCATAAACAACGTTATGAATTGCACCGATTCGAGCACAAGCTAAGATCAATGCTGCAGCTTCGATCACCGCGGGCATATAAAGCGTGACTGTGTCCTGAGGTGCGACTCCTAGGGAGGTCAGCATGTTGGCCATTTTATTGACCAGTTCTAAAAGTTCTTGATAACTTATTCGCTTTTCCTCGCCGTCCTCGTTAAGCCACAAAAAAGCCGTGCGGTCCCCGAGGCCTTTTTCTATGTTTCGCTCAAGACAGTTGTAAGAAATATCAATTGAAGAGTCAGGCTCCCAAACTAATTCTTCTTTCCAGCTCTGCCAGTATTGCTCTGAGTTAGTAAGAGAAAACTGGTGTTTTTTTTGGTATGAAGTTTTATCCACTGCTTTATTCAGTCAGTCAATTTAACATTTTGAAGTTTGAAAGGCAAACCTTCTTTAGACCCTTCTGAATTGCATGAGGCTGACGCCCTTTTCCATCAGTCTTCTGGGAGGGTGTTCATAGCATATTTCGAATTCGGGCACGGTTTGTCCAACCATGCCATATGCGTTAAAAGCCCTCTCGTAAGCTACGATTCCAGAATTAAGATAAGCAACATATGCATACGTATCACCTTGCAAGTCCCATTCTAATAACTCATTTACTCGTGCCGCCACAGTTTGAGGGCTGACCAGAGAATATGGGGGATCTGCAACAACAGTTTGGAAACCGTGTTGATAAGCGTGAGGGCCGGATTTAAGCTTTTTGTTGTCGAACAAGGTGCGGTTGGCATCAAAATATTCATGGTTTGCGCCTTGAAGCCTGTGATCCAGATCGAAGATGGTAACATCGCTTTTCCCAGTGGCTACCAAGCACTCACCCACAGAAGGCGTAAAGAGGCATGCTGTTCTTCCTGCACACAATTCAGCCAGAGCATTTATAGTCCCACGAGTGAAAAAATACTGCTCGTTGGACCGATTTTCTGGTAATGCACATACGCCTGTAGTTGCCAATCTCTCGCTCATGTTGCATATTATAGGATATATTTTGTGAAGTGCAAAGCAGGTTAAGGCTAAGCAGAATCGTCGGGGTTATAATTGACTAGCGTATTAAGTGTTTTTTTTGCAGTCTCGGAGTTAGTCTTGCGGCTTCGATTACTTTCTTCGCGGGTTTTCCTCTACGGGAAAGAATAGCGCTTAAGCATCCAGTTCTGGGTCAAACCCTCTAAACTGACGGTAAAGTCGGCCGTTTTTATTTTCGTCACCTTCAATTATGTAGACGTCCATTGTAATATCACGCCTGCCTGCCATTTGTTTTTTTGCCAATGAATTCAAAGCACTAAAAAGAGTGCCGCATTGCAAAGTCTCATCTTCTGGGTTTAGCCCCAAAAATAAGTTTTTTATAGGGTGTGCGAAGCCAGACGGTCGCAGATATCCTTCTTCAGAAATCACTGCGCCAGAAAACAACTCAGGCAAATTAGATATTGAAAAACCGCGAGTACACCGCTCGTCTGAAAGGATAACGCCTTTTTGGCGTAAATATTTAGCAATTTTAGGCGAACGATAAGCTCCTCCAACACAAGCAACGAACGCGCCATCGAGGTCTTCGAGTTCAGGATTGGGTTGGTCAGGCAGACCTGCCAATCCGGTATAAAAGGCATCAATGTCTGTTTTTTGAATCTTAAAATCGGGGTTGGCTAAAAGATTGCCTATACAAACCTGAAAAACATCAACAGCACTGAAGCGTTCGGCTGGAACAATGTCCTTTAGCATATTTTGTGTGACCCCACTGGAATTCGCGGTGCAAAAACTAAATTGTGACCCCACTGGAATTCGAATCCAGGTTCCGAGAATGAAAGTCTCGTGTCCTAGGCCTCTAGACGATGGGGCCTCGTCGAAATAAACTACACTTTCCGTCTCGCGTTGCGAGACTTATCGTTTCGCTATTTCTCCTCTCAATCTTGCGTGCAAGATTGTTTAAGGCTGGGGTATTTTAACATAAAACGAGGCCTTTTGCCTCAGAGAGGAGTCTCGCCAATGTATTCTTCCTGAAGCCTGAGAATCTTCCTTGCCGTTGGATTTTTCTTTAGCATTTTTACGATATCTTTTCGCATATGCAGGAGTCCGGGGAGCACGGATATCAGAACAATAGCCCCGACTATTGGCAATAAGTAGCGATCAACATGGGGGATACGGCTCCCCAAAAAGTATCCAGCGGCTGAAAGGCCTGCTCCCCACAAAAGCCCGCCAATAATGTTGTAGGTTAAGAATTTCGTGTAATGCATACCAGTCATCCCTGCAACGATTGGCACGAATGTGCGAACTGCAGGAACAAAGCGGGCGAGAATTAAAGTTTTGCCGCCGTGTTTATCATAAAATTTTTGGGCTTTTTCGAGATATTTCTTCTTGAAGAAAAATGTTTCCTTTTGGCGCATGAGCCATGTCCCTGCCTTGGCCCCAGTCCAATAGCCTACAGAATCACCCAAAATTGCCGCAAGTGCAAACAGAGGAATGAGAAGCCTTTCATCAAAAATGCCCTGCGAAGCCAGAAAACCCGCGGTAAAAAGCAAACTATCTCCGGGAAGGAAAAAACCAAAGAACAGACCACTCTCGGCAAATACCATGGCAAAAAGGCCAATATAACCAACAGTCTGGATGATTTCAGTTAGCCCGCCGTGCAAAATGTCCATTACTTAGTATACTCTCACCACTTCATTTTTGTGGGAAGTTTTGGTAATATCTTGTTTACGTGCTTATAAAGAAACAGCTTTTCAAACACCACATCCGACTATTTTTGACTGGTTTTGGAATGGGGAGTGCCGATATCGTGCCTGGGGTTTCGGGTGGCACAATCGCTTTTATCTTTGGCATCTATGAAGAATTAATTTTTTCGATTAAGAAGCTTTCGGGTGAAACATTAAAACTTGTTCTTCGAGGAAAAATACATCAGGCTATAAAAAGCATCCCTTTTAATTTTCTAGTTCCTTTGGGTACAGGTATTTTAAGTGCGCTCTTACTTCTTGCAAGCCTAATTAAGCATCTTCTTGCAAGCTCGCCAGAGATAGTTTGGTCATTCTTTTTTGGGCTCATTGTGGCTTCGATTTTAATTGTTAGAAAAAGAGTTGTTAGCTGGGACAAGCACGATATTGTGGCATTTTTGGTCTCCTCAATTGGAGCATATGTCCTTGTCGGCTTTGTGCCTGTAGCTACGCCAGAAACCTATTTAGCGTTTTTCCTCTCAGGAGCAATTGCTATTGTGGCAATGATTTTGCCCGGGGTTTCAGGCTCATTTTTGCTAGTACTTTTAGGAAAATACGAGCAGATTTTGCATGCGGTAGTGGAAAAAGACATCATCGTGCTCTTGGTGTTCATGGCTGGTGCGGCTCTCGGGATCTCGCTTTTTTCGCGAGTGTTGACTTGGTTATTCGCCAAGCATCACGATATTGCGATCGCGGTTTTGTCTGGGTTTATGCTTGGATCACTACGCAAAGTTTGGCCGTGGAAAGAAACTGTTGGGGTAGTGGAGCATAATATTCTTCCGGCACTCGATTATCGTCTGGTCTTTTCTTTGGGGCTAATGGCAATTTCAATTTTTTTGATGCTTAAACTGGACAAGATTCAAGCTACTAGGGAGCAAATGGAAGACATTGAAGACAAAGATTTCAAAAAAACTCACGAGGCTGCAGTTAAATCTCAAAAGCCCGGAGTTGTATAATTGGTTATGTTTATATTCGAAGGCTTCATTGTTTTGTTTGTGGCAGCCGCACCGCTTGCAGGTCTTTTGATTTTTAATCGGAAGAAATATAACCTCCCTAAATACATGCTTGTCATGGCTATGATTGCCCTTCTGGCATCGACTGTTATAGCCATCGGGCTCATTGGAATCCTCTCGGGTGGCAGTTGATTGTGACATATGGTACAATACGTCAGTATTTTGGTGAGGGGATTATGAGTAATCAGATTTCGCCTCCTAAAAGCGTTGGGGGTGAGCAGATTGAATAATAAGAAACTTTACGTAGGGAACCTTCCTTACTCCGTTGATAAAGATGCCTTACAGGCACTTTTCGCCGAATTTGGTGATATCGTTGATAGTGTTGTCATAACAGACAAATACACAAAACGCTCCAAAGGCTTTGGTTTCGTCGAATTTGCAACTGAAGAAGCTGCAACAAAGGCGATTGAAGCTATGGGTGAAAAAGATGTCGAGGGTAGGAAATTGGTTGTAAACGTAGCTCGAGCTCCTCAGGAGAGATAAGCTACATTTTTTTTGAAACCAACTATCTTTCGAAGATTTGTTGATTGAAAAAGCCCCGCTTTTAGTTAAGTGGGGCTTTTGCTGTAAAAGGCTATTTGAATTTTGTTTTGACTGGTGGTATATTCGGGGCATGGTTGAACGAAGAGTTTCGCTGGATGCTACATATGTTGGTCAGCTGCAAGGCGACGATTTAAGCAGCGCGATGGCCGACTTGCCCTTTTCTTCTTGGGTGGCCGCTAAAACAGTCGTGCTGTCTACCCCAGAAGAAAGAGCGGCCAAATTTGCGATTGGTGTCGATAAGCTGGAAAGTGTGATCGAAGGAAGGATTCCGAGTTGGAAAGCTGAATATTATAATGCACTAGCTTCTTACGCAAGCTTACCTGAAGGTGTCCTTGTTGATATAGGTCGTGCTATTCATGTTGTCGAAACTAACGGGCTTCGCCCAACCCCAGAATTAGAAAGACTTAGCCTTGAATAAGTAATTTTTCCACATGTCCCCACTCAAGTTCTATCCAGTTGGTTCTCCAGAAGAAGCAATTTGCCTTGACGACAGAGAAGAGCTGACTGCGCGCGCTTGGCAGGACGTATTTGGAGCTGCTTCAGACACTTTTTTAAGTGTTTTAAAAAGAGGATGTGTTGATTATCGCCGCGGGATTCCTCCCGAAAATAGCGCATCTAGATATATATCGGTCTCTGAATTCCCGAAAATAGTTAGTGGATTTGCAAGGGCAGGGGAGGTTCAGTCGTGGGCGCGAGGCGCGGACTTTACTGGTGCGGAGACGATTTTGCAAAAGCCGGTCAAAGGTGCGGTTGTAGAATTTGTTTATACAAAAGGCAAGGAAAGGGCTTAGTATGTCTCTTGAAATAGAAAATGGAGTGACCAAGGAGACTCGTTCTTATGCTCCAGGTGAGCCGGTCAGCATTAACCAACTTACTCGTTATCTTGAAACTACGGTTCCTACTTTAATGGGTGCTATTGATGCACTTGAAATTCCAGTAGAGACCACGGAAGACTTGCGTGGAAAAGCTGGGAAAGTGAGAGAAGTATCTGTCGACTACTTCCCAAAAATAATTGCCTACCTATCGCAGAGAGTTCGCTACAACTCACCTGGACATTATAATGAATGGGCTTTAGATGCTGAAATAGATTTAGAAAACGGCAGACTTGTGGTAAATCGAGGTGGAGATTGGAATTACAAACTTACCCACACTCAAGCTTCTCAATCAGTTAGTACTAAATAATGGCAGAAAGAGGACCAGACTTCGGTATTGAACATTTTATTTCTCCCGACGCCACAAATGAGGTTGTTTCCTGCTGGGGAGATGTAAAAAGACAATGGGCTAGGCCAGTTGTGCTCGGGTGCGTGGAAGCACCTGAAGGCTATACTGATGAAATGCTAGCAAACATCGGGCGCGCCCTCATTCTTCTTGACCAGATTGATAAAATGGAAAGAGAATAGCTAATTGCCTAGTTAGCATTGTTCGATTGCTGATGGGATTTCTTCAGGAAATCGCCGTGGCGAATAAATGTACTGATTTAATATAATATCTTCATGCCAGAATACGATCTGGACCAAGATTTAGATAAACAACAAATTTTAGTAGAGGATATTGCCAGGCGAATGGCAGAAAGATATGGGCTAAGAGCTCCAGAAATTAGAGTTTTAGAGTATCCAGCCAATCTCCCCCCTGATGCAGGAGGTGTGACTACAAGAGAGAAAGACCACTTTATTATTAGATTTAATAAGCCACGATATTTAACCGATGGTCAGGATGGGTATGTCCACGAGGTGGCTCACACGCTTTACATGGAAAACAATCCATTCTTTTCGAATTGGCACAACATAGAGGGTGAAATCGAATGGGCATTGGCAGAATATGTGGTTTTGGGAAAGAATATTTTCCCAACCTTGGGAAGGCTGACGGCGGCCAATTTAAGTAACGAGCTTGTCGCCACATACTTTGGCTGCAACGGTCGAGAAATCGAAGCTGTAGCTGATCCTCGCGTGGGCATGGGGACTTTGATGAAAAATTGGCATTATCATGCAAAGGCAGTAGAGGTGAGTGTTGCCAAAGGCAAGGAGCAAGACATGGATGGTAGATTTTCTCAAACCCTTGAGCTATTAAGCAATTTAAGCATGGCCACAGACATGGCTTCCATTATGGGAAGACTGGCGGGGTGGTTCACAAGCGGCCAGATAGTAAACGATAGGGGACTCTTTGTGCAGTCTCCTGCTAAATTGGGAATGCCAGTTTTCTCGGCGTACAGTGAGTCAACAGACGATGAGAGTTTTAAAGCTTTGCTGGTTGAGAAACTAAACTTAGCCGTCAATCAAGACTAAAAACTGATATATAATTCCCACATGACTCCAGAAATTAATATGCCACCTGAGGATTTGATGCAGCAGGTCGAGGATTATGCCCTGCAATTTCTTGGCCAAGGCAGAAAAGATTGGGATGAGCCACACACACGCGCCGTAGCACATTATGCAGTAGATATCGCCGCTAGAAACGGACTAGACACTTGGGTCATGGCAACTGCTGCTTGGTTTCATGACATTGGTTACTATGGATTGTTCGAAGGCGAGGAATCTAAAAGCCATGGCAAAGTCGTGGATGCTAAAGCCCAGCACATGATAAATGGGGCACAAATGGCAAGGGAGTTTTTGGAAAGAGAGGGCGTAATAAATAGATTTACTCCAGAGCAGCGCGAGAGGATTGTTCACTTAGTTTCTGTACATGACAAGCTGGATGAGCTGGAAGCTCCAGATGAAATTGCCTTGATGGAAGCAGACACGCTTGGGGCAATTGATCTGGCGCGCGTAACGCCTACCTTTGACAAGGAAGGAATGGAAAAGTACATTCGCGGGCTTGAGGGTAAACGAAGGCCGAAGTTTAGAACTAAAGAAGGAATTACGCATTACGATAGGTTGATAGCAGACTTCAAAGTTCATGCAGCAAGTATGGAGTAACTTCAGAAAATGGATATGCGGACTCAATTGACCGTAATTATGTCGAGTGCTATATTCATCGAAATGAATGATTTACAGGAAAGCTTTGAAAGATATATGCAACCGGCACGTAATCTGCAGTGGGCTAAAACTGAAACAGATAGAAATAAAGCTCAAAAAAAGTTGGACAACAAACGTAGAGAGTTACTTAACAAAATGGATGGTCTTAAATCGAACTTAATAATAGTTGAAGCGACGATTGTAGGTTTGGTCGCAGCTTTAGGGACTAACGGGACTGACTTGTTTCTCAAATTATCTTTAACATTCTTAATAATTAGTATTCTTTCTGGTGTATTTTCATATTATTTTTCTGTGGATGCTAGTTATTGGTTTACTTTTACCGAACAAGCATGGCTTGACACGCATTACAAAAATTTATTTCGGTTTATCGATAAGAAAAGATACGACGAATTTTTATTGTTCCTGGGAGAGATAGATGTCAATAGAGGAGGTTCCGGTACGACAAATAAAATATTACAAAGAACAGGATTGAGCGCAGATAGGCTTGATATATCTTTCTATGTTGGGTTTTTGATTGCAATGCTTTTCCTAAGCTATTCTATTTGGATTAGCTAACAGATAGATTGACTAACTTCCCCTCACTTGTTATAATTCCGTTACCTTAAAAATAAGTTAACTTCTCGCCTTTGGCGAGTAACAACAACAGGTATCCTTTTTAGGAAGCCTGTTTTTTTTGACTTACAAGAGTCCAAAGGCAGTACTTTGACAGTCAGACAGCGATTGGAATTGGTCCCGGGATTGTATAAACTTCGGTTTATACTTCAAATCCACTTTTTTGAGGGTTTGATCCTGGCCCAGGGTAAACGCTGGCGGCGTGCTTTAGGCATGCAAGTAGAACGAGAAATCCCGCTTCGGCGGGATGGAAAGTTGCGAACGGCTGAGTAACACGTAGGCATCTACCTCTAAGTGAGGGATAGTCCACCGAAAGGTGGGGTAATACCGCATAACACCGAAAGGTCAAAGCGCTTAACTGCGCGCTAAGAGAGGAGCCTGCGCACCATCAGCTTGTTGGTGAGGTAATGGCTTACCAAGGCTATGACGGTTAGGGGACATGAGAGTGTGTACCCCCAGAGTGGGACTGAGACACGGCCCACACACCTACGGGTGGCAGCAACCGGGAATCGTGCGCAATGGACGAAAGTCTGACGCCGCGACGCCGCGTGAAGGATGAAGGCCTTAGGGTTGTAAACTTCTTTTGCCACGTAAGAAACGACGTGGAGAATAAGCACCGGCTAACTTCGTGCCAGCAGCAGCGGTAATACGAAGGGTGTAAGCGTTGCCCGGATTTATTGGGCGTAAAGTGTTTCGTAGGCGTTTCGGCAAGTTGTTCTTTAAAGCCCTCGGCTCAACCGAGGAAAGGGGAATGATACTACCGGAATTGAAGAATGTTGGAGTTACTGGAACTATCGGTGTAGGGGTGAAATCCGTTGATATCGATAGGAACTCCGAAGGCGAAGGCGAGTAACTAAGCATTTCTTGACGCTGAGGAACGAAAGCTAGGGGAGCGAAAGGGATTAGAGACCCCTGTAGTCCTAGCCGTAAACTTTGTCCGCTAGCTTGTCCCGATTTATCGGGGCGGGCGTAAGCTAACGCGTGAAGCGGACCGCCTGGGGAGTACGGTCGCAAGACTAAAACTCAAAGGAATTGACGGGGACCTGCACAACCAGTGGATTATGTGGTTTAATTCGAGACGAACCGAAGAACCTTACCCAGACTTGACATGCTACCGTTTAGGCACCTGGAAACAGGAGCCGATCTTAATTTATTAGGAAGGTAGCACAGGTGTTGCATGGCCGTCGTCAGCTCGTGCCGTGGGGTGTTCCCTTAAGTGGGGTAACGAGCGCAACCCCTGTCCTGATTTAAATATTATCAGGAGACTTTTCGATTTTCGTATCGGGAGGAAGCGGGGACGACGTCAGGTCAGCATGGCCCTTATGTCTGGGGCTACACACATAATACAATGGCATCGACAATGGGTTGCCAAGCCGTAAGGCGGAGCTAATCCCATAAAACGATGTCTCAGTGGGGATTGAGGGCTGCAATTCGCCCTCATGAACGCGGAATTGGTAGTAATCGGGAGTCAGCTAAATCCCGGTGAATACGTTCTCAGGTCTTGTACACACCGCCCATCAAGTTAGTAAAGTTGGGGGCACCCGAATGGCCGCTGAGCGGTCAGAAGGTGAAACCAGCGATAAGAATTAAGTTGTAACAAGGTATCCGTTCTGGAAGGAGCGGATGGATCACCTCCTTTCTTGGAGTGATAAGTCCCGCTAATTACGGGAAATAACACCCGCAGTTTAAAGTCATGGTTTTCTGTTTCTGATTAGTAATAGTCAAGAAAAAAACCAAACTCCTTCTTTTTCTGTTTTAGAATTCTAAACAGAAGGAGATTGTAGGGAAACCTTTCCAATCGCTGTCAGACTGTCAAAGACTATTTTTCTTCAAACCGTTTTTTGGTATACAATGAATCACCAATGGAGGATTCTGCCCAGAAGCGACCACAGTTTAGTGTTGAAGAAATGCCACCCGTAAACCCTGAAACCGTTGCACCGCCCGTGCCTGAAGTAGCACCGCAAGGCGCAGAACCAGTATCAGTTGAAACTATCCCTCAGTTTACGCCCCCTCCGCCACCACCTGTACCCACACCAAACCCAATTGTGTCTGAAAGTCAGCCTGTAGTACCTCCAGCAGTTCATCAAGCCCACAAACCAAATGCTCTCAGAGCCTTATTCTTTTTAATTCCGGCTCTTCTTTTGGTGGCTACAATCTATTTTGTTGCCAAATTTACGGGAAATAATTATGTAATGCGAGAGCCAGCACCGATTGCAACTGCTACACCTGAACTTGTTCCAGCTTCGCCGACGCCACTGCCGACTGCTATTCCTGTACCCGTTAAGACATACATAAATTCTCAGATGTTTTTGCAAATTTCGATTCCCGAAAGCTACGAAGTGATGTCGGAAGATGGGGAATTTGTGAGTCTGGGAAAAAACGACACGGAACTATTGACCATATCAACCAATTTGGATGACTACGACGAGGGAAACCAAGATCATTCCAAAGTGGGCGATTTTCTTTTTGTTACTTACGCAGAGACCGCAGAAGAAGAAGCTGAATTTAGTGCGATCGTCGAAAGCGTAATATTCTTGGTAGATACTTCCGACTGGGAAACTTTTGATAACACTACTTATAACTACATGATTAAATATCCTTCGGAATGGGAAATTACCAATACTGAGAATAAAACTGGAAAAATTGGTGAGCGAACAGAGATAAGTAAAGACGCGACCAACAAGACCTTAAACAACCTTGTGATTCTCACACAGAGCAATTTAAATAATGCTGCCTTTACCGCGAGCCAAATTGTTTCTTCTACAAGAACACTTTCTGGGTGGAAAGGAACGCCGAAAAACGAGCTTAAAAAAATTGGAGGAGGGGATGCACAAGTGATCCAAGGAGAGCTTGGAGGCAAGTGGCATGCATATGTGGTGATTTGGTACAAAAATACAGTAGTTCAGATGACTTGGGAGGATACTGTGGCACGTCCCCAACAGCAAATCTTCGATAATATCCTGGCTTCATTTGAGTTTACAAATTAATTGCTTGACCTAGGGCTTTAGGACTGTTATCTTAACTTTGTATGACAGCTGAGGCAATTAATTTTACACCTACACCAGCTCCACCTCCTGAGGCACCAAGGCAAGATGTCAGATACGTCACTACACCTACGCTTGAAAGCCAGCTTGCTGTGCTTGGAATGACTCTTGGCCCCGAGCCAACTCCAACACCAGCCCCAGTTGAAACACCAGATGAACCAGATCCATACAGGGAAACGGACCAAGCGAATGTTCGCGCTATTGAGTCTCCAACAAATAATGAAGAATTTGGACTTCAAAACCCATTAATAATAGCTGTTGCAAAGCTTGATATCAGGTTAGCTCCTGATCTCACTTTTGTAGTTTTGGGAGGGTCAGACGGACCATTTGGTTTGGCATATAATGCAAGTTGCATCGTCGATCAGCTTGAAGATGAAGACGTTTTAGGCGACAGGCTAACACAAGACTTGCCACAACGCGATGGGTTATTTAGTTCCGGGCCCGGTTCTGTGAGGTCAGTTCAAGTTTGGCCAGTGGGAGTAAGAGTGGAGAGTGTGGAGGCAACAGTTTTAGCAAACGAAGTTCCATTGACGATAAATGGTCAAGATTTCAGGCTTCCGATATTGACAGCCCGTGGAGTTACTTTTAACGGGCAGTACACTGACTGTCCTACAGTAGGCGAGCGCTTTAGTGGGCAAATTGGTCAAGTTCTCAGTGGAGTCGATGCGGCCGCAATCGGGGAGACTCTCGGTTCGGTTTTGGGGGATGCGTTCTCAGGTTTTCAAGAGGGTTTTGGTGAAGGCCGCAGTAATTAATCCTTAACCTTCTTGCTCCATCTTTGTCTTGAAACTTCAAGCACAGTGTTTTTATTTTGGTTAGCATTTGCAGGAAGTGGTAACGTGTGAGCTAAAAATGGCCTTGTTGAGTGGCCGTCAATCATAAGCTTCACCGCAATCTGGAAGTTCTCAAGATTTACCAAATCATTTTGCGAGAAAACCTCGGCATATTCTTTGTGAATAATCTGTGCGTCATCCGCGCCCACTCCAAAGCTGATTAAAGACCCGGCGTTTCCCAGAATTGCTTTTTGCACAGGATCGGGAATTTGGGCCATGTATTGGTTGGCAAGCATCAGGTTAAGCCTGTATTTTCGGGCCTCAGACAAAATTTTAATAAAGCTGTTGGTGGCAAAATTTTGAAACTCGTCCACAAAAAGGTGAAAATCGAGTCTTTGCTCCTCGGGCATATCCACTCTATGCATCGCAGCCAGCTGGAACTTGGTAATAAGCGTGGCCCCAAGTAGCGCCGCGTTGTCTTCCCCAAGTCTACCTTGTGACAAGTTGGCTAAAAATATCATCTTTTTATCCATCACTTCGGAAAGTGAGATTGTGCTTTTGGGCTGGCTGATAATTGATCTGATCATGGGCGAAGTTACAAACTGGCCGACTTTGTTCTGAATTGGCGAGATGGCTTCAGCTTGCAGGGACTCAGGCATTTGGTTAAACTCTCGAAGCCAAAACTGCTTTAAGGTTTCGTCGTGCATTTTTTCAACTACCTTTTTGCGGTAGCCTTCGTCGCCCAAGATGCTTAAGACATCGGCAAGAGTTGAGCCTTCTATCTCAGTCAAAGTTAGGAGTGAATTTCGAAGGATATACTCCATACGCGCGCTCCAGACATTGGCCCATACTTTGGTAAATATCGACATGAGGCCACTGACTACAAGCTCGGCTTCCTCTTTGGTGGTGACTTCCAAGGGGTTAATAATAACCGGGTAGTCTCGGTCCGCGGGGTTAAAATAAATCGTGTCATTAATGCGATTTTTGGGAATGTAATTAAGCACTGTCTCGCAAAGGTCACCATGAGGATCAATTACGGCAACTCCTCGGCCTTTTTTAAGATCATCAATAACCATGTTGGCGATAAGGGTTGATTTTCCAGTTCCAGTTTTTCCTACCACCCAAACGTGGCGCCTGCGATCTTTATCCTTAATGCCAAAAGTAGCGTCTTAATTTTTGTGCTGTGCTCGGCCAAAAAAGTTAACTCGCTCGCGTTCATCCTCGTCCATTCCTAAAGACACTGGTAAGTTTTCTGGAGTTTCGGACAAAACTGCATTGCCCCAAGAAATGGATGGAACTTTTATTTTCTCCCCGGGCAAATGCCAAAGCGTGGCAATTTCGTGAATATTTAAAATATCGTTTGTGTCTACACGCCGCAAAACTAAACTTTCAAAGGAGTGGTCTCGGGCCAAAAACTTTTTGCCACGGGTAGAAAGTGCGTTGCCATCTGTTTTATTAAATACACCAAAGGCGCTGGTCAAGTCTGATAAGAGCGCGCCGTTGGTTGAAGCGATTCGGATGGAAACTCCAAAGCCGGGGAAGCTAATTTTTTCTTTAATAATTCCGGCATCGGGAAGAGGGGATACATTGCCTTCGCGGTCCTTTATGCCTCGCTCAAGCATTTTTTGGGTGTTGGTTTGCCAACTGCCAGAAATTGCGGTGAGAGCAAATTGAACAACTGCAAATTCTTCGGCCGTGGACTTGGACATAACAGAAAGAATTGAAGAAAGCGGGTCACTGTCAACAAAAGTTGAATAAGTTGCCAGTGGATAATAATTGCCGCGGGCAAGTTTTAAAGCTCGAACGGGAATGGGGTTTGTGATGGGGTCTGCCACCTTCTGGCTTAAGACAAGCGGATAGTTGGATTGTAGTTGTGCTTCAACAAAAGGAGCCAGATCGCTACTTGTGGTTACAGCAAAGTGAATTTGCTGATTTATTAAATATATTTCAAGGGCTAAAGGGTCTGGCCGTTGGCCAGACATTCTGTCCCAAAAAGAAATCGTGTTTATTTGCGTTAATGCTGAAAGAAAAGTTTGAGCCGCCTCAGGAGTGTACTCATTGCCACGAGGAACTTTGATTAGTAGAGTAGTAAGCTCGGCCATTGGCTTCATTGTAGCAGAAAGATCACAAACCAGACTGGCTATCGTAAATTGGATTTTGTTGCATTTGTTGCAAAAGAATGGCTTTAAGCTCCTCAGCTTTCGCTTTTTTGAGCCCCGGGATGCTTAGCTTGTTTTCCAGCGCTCCGATAAATTCTAAGTCTCTTCTTTTGCCTCCTCGAGTTGTTGTAAGAGCGGTGTCGCGGCCGCCAGAAGCGTTTTCGATTAATATTGTAGCGATTCCAAAGATACGATCCAGAAAATCCTGTGAAATTAAAATATTTTGAATCACTCCATAACGAATGTATTTGCGTTGCTTACTTAAAACACCCTGATAAATGGTGATAGTGTCTGGGCCTAAAGTGAAGTGGAAGTTAATCTTTGAAAGAATGGGGAATACTACGACGAATATAAGAAAAAGCGGGAAAATGAGTGTGTACCAAGATATATAAATTTGGCCATATCGTATACCGAGTAAAAAATAAACAATAATCCACGGAATCTTTTTTAGGATGAGTTTGGCTATCCAAGAAGTCGTGATTGGAAAATCCTTATCACTGGCTAGCTGCATGGTACTCATCATTTCTCTTGATTGTTTTGGATCTTACTTTGGCCAAAAGCTCATCCCTCAGGCCTTCTGCTGCAGCTTTTTCCACCCCGTCAATGTGAGCTGCCATGCCGGAAGTGAAAGTGGCGCTTGAAAGGTGAACATCGTAAAGCCCAAAAATTCTGTCAAAAATATCCTGATCCACATAAACATCTTGAACGCGCTCGTAGGGGATTGTAATTTCTTTTGGAGTTATTGGTCCTTTTTTAATTACGATGTAATCCGTCGAGAGCTCGTAATAATAAACCGCAAAGTACCATCTTTGGTAAAAATATGTAATTAAAACACTTAAGCTAACGATGAAGAAAATAACCCCAAAAAACGTTCCCGCTCCAAAAGGAAGCTGGCCTGGATCTAGTGACGCAAATAGGGGAATAAATATTATGAGTGAAAACAAAAAAAGCAGAGAATAGCCAATAGACCCTGAAATAGTCTTCTTGATTATTTTACTGTAACTAAGGGGGAATTTTTCGCGTGTTGGGCTTGTGGCGATTTGCATAATAAAATTATACACCTATCGTAAATTTACTTCTTAGCCTCAGTGTGTTAACATTTTCGTACTTCGGGTGCGTGGCTCAGTGGTAAGCAAAGCTTGGCCACTTCGCTCATCTGAATGAAGTGAGGGTGCGTGGCTCAGTGGTAGAGCGCTTTCCTGATAAGAAAGAGGTCCCTGGTTCGATCCCAGGCGCACCCACCAGGACCTTCTGATGGTCAAAGATGCAGTTGACCACTATGCTTTACTGTTTGCTAAGATATTTTTACTCCTGTCCAGGAATATGTCGTATCAAAACTTCTGTGATATTTGCGGCAAGAAAATTGAGAAAGATTATGATAAGCCAACGTGGGTGGATGTTTCGCTTCGATGGCCTGGGAAAAGTCTCGATGTTTGCATTAAATGTTGGGGTGATAAGAAAAAATGGGCAAGGATACAAGCTTTTGAAACTAGCAATACTAGTGTAAAATAGCACCATGCCACAAACAGTAACTATAGATAAAAAAACCGCTGAAAGTTTGATTGATGCCATATTATCTTTGAAAAAAGAAATTGCGCTTTTACGCCAGAGCCGGGAAGCTCAATATGGCTCTATGGAATGGTGGCACAAAAGCACTAAGCAGGGTTTAAAAGATATTGAAAATGGGGATTATGAAGCCTTTGGCAACGTAGAAGACCTTATTAAAAGCTTGCATGAATGAAACCTGTCTATTCCAAAGAATTCAAGAAAAAATATAAAAAGCTTCCAGCATCGGCAAAAAAGCAGGTAGATAAGCAAATCAGATTTATTTTTATAGATTTTAGGCACCCCTCTTTGAAGTCCAGAAAGATGAGTGGATATAAAGACGTGTATGAAGCCAGAGTCAGTAAAGGTTATAGATTAAGGTATCGAGTACAAAAGGAAATTGTATCGCTTCTCACAGTTGGCCCTCACGATGAAGGATTGGGAAAAAAGTAAACCACAAAAACCCCCCCGTTTTACCGGGGGGGTTTTCTTATCTAATAGTACTTCTGTCGTGTAATTCTTATATCGAGTATCTCTTGGCTCGAGTATTAAATAGATATTATTTAAGAATCAAATTTAGTGTTTCGTTCCTCGCCAATTACGGCGAAGAGACTCATCAGTCCCGCTAAGCGGGAGACACTGAAGGCACTGCACGCGAGAAACTGAATTGGAAAGGGGGGGATAAAATAGAATCGTCATTGGACGAAACTAAACCTTTTTCCAACCGCTCGCTGCAGTTAGTAGGCTTGAAAACGCATTGTTTTCCGGCCTTACTGCATTGTGCAGTGGGAGACTAAGTAAATAGTCTCAGGTCTAGCCAGTAAACTCATAGAGAGTTCACTTTCTAAGTATCTCCTCATTCCAATCAGTTCTCGCATGCAGGGGTTGGTCGCCAGTGGCGACCCACCTCATTCCCCAAGGGGAATGACCTACCAAGCCTCACGCTGCCCGGTCCTCATCTTCCCAGCTTCTGGAAAGAGAGAAACGAGTTTTGCGAAACTCGGCAGACTTGCAAGCGAAAAACCGCTTTTTGTTAACCAACCATTGTGATTAGACCTTTTTGGAAATCCTTGAGGGATTTGGTCTAAATGGTTAACAAAGTGTTAAAGCTAGCCTATTGTCCGTTGTCTTGGAACACCCCTTTATGGATGGGTTGGCTAGTGAAAGTCAAACAATCACCTCATGGTCCCGACGGGACGACCTTTCCGCAGAGCGGCAAGGCATGAGGTGCAAAACAGAGTTACTGGTTCAAGCCAGTCAGCAAGCTGACGAAAGCTTGAAGCTCGGCGACAGCCCAATCAGGCCGCTGTAACTCAGGACGTACCAGAGTATGAGCCGAAAAACTTGGCTCTTCCTGCGGCTGACCTGAAGTCGCCAGTAATTGCAATTGCGTCTCGCGCGTCCGCGTTGGTGTGCCGAGGAAATAATTGGTTGCGAATATTTCGCCACCAGCCTCGAACACTACAGTCCGATCACAGTACCATGTGGGGTTTTCGACGTCGCTGTCGATGTTGACCAGATAGGTAAACCTACCTTGGTCAAAGACCCACAAGTTACCATCTGTAACGTACGCAACAGCGCCGTTACGCGATATTGCTGGTTGGCTTGCGCCTCCCAGGGTAGCGGGCCAGTCTGGCGATTCAACGACTAAAATCGTGTCGTTGGTAGCCGTTTGAACCGTATAAGCGGTTATGTCGTTCTGAACCTGAGGCTCAGTAGACATGCCGCCTTCGGCTGGCTGGATGTCGCGGACTGCGCCGGTTTCAAGGTTTATCACCTTGATTCGACCGTCTTGGACATAGCCGATTTCTAGGTTGTTCACCCAGAATGGCTGAATTGCATTGGCGATAGTTCTCGTTAAAGAACCACCGTCGTGTGTGGCTTTGACGCCCCAAACTCCCTCTGTTGAGAGGAACTCGTAGGCGACATCGCCCTGATCGTTCACCGCCGGATTGCGGTAGAGCCCTGCTGTTGGTGTGACGACCCAGCTATTCGCCAGATCCTCAAACCTTGCCATTCGGATCTCCCAAAGGAGTCCGACCTGCCGCGCGAACGCGACGTATTCACCCGAAGGTGAAAGTGATGGATCGATGTCGACGTTGTCCGTAGTCGCCCACGAGCTGACCGCGCGATTGCCGCTAGTCAAGATTCGTAGTTGAACTTCGTTGTCGACCCGACGCAGGTAAACAGATGGCTCCGTACAATAGACCGGAGCGGGGGGCGGAGGTTCAGGCATAGCCTCGAACCAACAATCGTACACCGGCATGCCGCCCTGCACAGTCCATGTTGCATACATGGTTGAGCCAGCAATTTCTCGCTGAATCGTTTGACCTTGATCAAACCATGTACCGTGGCGGAAAGGACCGACGTAGCCTTGGCGGACGCCCATATATGTCCAAACCCGGAGGGTGTGGCCATCTACGACGTATTCGCCGTCAGCGAACTGAGCGTGTTCGAGACCGCGCGCCGGACATGTAACTGTCGGCAAAGTCTCGGTTGGCCCCTGCGGTTGCTGTGTCGGCGGAATGACCGTCGGCGTTTCGGTCGGCGGTTGCACCGTCGGGGTACTACTGGGCTCGACCGTGGGTGTAAACGTCTCCGTTGGAGGAGTCGTTTCCGTTGGTGTTGCACTGGGCTCGACCGTACTGGTCGGGCTTGGCGTGTTCGTGCTGGTTGGCACAAACGTGTTCGTTGCCGTTGGCGGAATCTCCACCAAATTCATGGAAATCGTACCAACAATCGACGCGACTTCGTCGGGGCCTAGGACCACAAATATCGTGATCGTATTGCCCAAAGTCAGTCGACCTTGTATTGGAGTTTCCTTGCCGGAATACTCCTCAACATTTAGCGCCCAGATCTCTCCTCCATCGCTTCTTCCCACTACGTGGGTGTTTTCGTGTTCCGAACCAGGATCGTTAATGACCAATCCTGAGATGTCGAACTCACGACCGACAAGGTCACTAGGAACTTGGTAGTTCCCAATGACGTGTTCTGATCCTTCTTGGCCACGCGGCCAAGGAGGACCACCACCGATCGAGAACGAAATTTCCGTCCCCGTTGCTCCTACCGGCGCCAAATGCAGCCCGGTGCCACAGAATAGGACTGCGCCTATTACTGCGGCGAGCAGTACGAACAAAATGTACCGATTGCGCATGATTACCTCCTCACGCGCTAAAAAAAACGAATGCCACACAGGCACTCCACTACGCTCTTGCGAGTTTCGAGGAGTACAGCACTACCAACTGTCCCACCGGTGGGATCAAACAGCCGGCAATGCTTTTCTCCGAAGAGATCCTGTATGGCAAGGAAAGGACAACTATTAACCTTTGCTTAATTCATAACCCCAAAAATAAAAATTACGGATTATTCAAATTAAGAAGATTTTATTAATTCATCCTCTCTTTGCCACACAGGAAAGTCCCACTTAATTGGGATTAAAAACATGCCGTGTTTATCCACGGTTTGACTTTCTTTCTTTAAAAATTTCGCTTGCTTGTCAATGTACGAGTCAAATAGTTTCAAAAATCCCACTCGCTTCGAACGGGTTTTAATTTCTTTGACTTACTGCTCTGGAAACTCATGTTCCAGAAGGGGAGGGTCGACCAATAGATCCACCGGCCCCTCCTCTGAAACCTGAAAATCGAGTATCTGTCTGAATTCGAGAATTACTTAAATCGTTAATTATATTTGATTCACCCTCGATCGTTATATAGAAGATTAAAGAAGGATTGATTTGTAACTGGCACTATATACCATAGAGTGATAATTGTCAAGCGCCGCAGGCGTCCTGAGTATGTCGAAGGATGATAAAATCAAGATATGCCGCGTCTTGTAGTAATTACTTTTGCTAGAGCTGGCTTGGGCCACTTGCGCGTAGCTAATGCAATTATTGAAAGCGTTCCAGCAGGCACTGAAACTGTCTTTTTTAGCACGACCGACCGAGCTACCTCATTTTTTCATAGGCTAAGCTCAATTAACCCCGTTATGCGCTACTTGGCTGAGGCCATGCAGCACGGACTACTTGAAGCTGTTTTCACGCTTTTATACACAGCCTCAATCCGAGCTCGGGCTGGTCGCCTTCTGCCTCAAATTGAGGCGGTAGTTAATCAGCAAAAAGTGAGGCCAACCGAGCTCGTTTTTATCTCAACTCATTTTGGGCTGGCCCACCAGCTCAGCGAGCTTGGAATGTGGCCGGGGCGGATCTAACAATAGTGCCTAGCCGGCTTACTAAACTTCGCCTTGGTGCCCCTAACTCCAAAGTTGTCCATTACCCACTTAGTCTTAAACTGGGAAAGTATTTGGCAGCGGACAAGTTTTCTTACCGCCAAAAACAACTAGATCCAGCGAGTCGGGCTAAGGTAAAAATAAGCCTGCCGGTTTCGGGAGCCGCAGTAGGGTTACGGTTTTATGAAGAAATATCCGAGCGGCTAAATAGTTTGGAATCAAGATTTACGTTTTATATAACTTCGCGGGATTCTGACTTTACCAAAATATTTCTGGCGAAAATGGCAAAACGCCCGTATGCAAAAATTCACGCCTTCGAGCATGACCGGCAGGTGGTAGCAAGCTATGATCGGACGATTCGCACAAACACCATCGCCCTTGAGATTACCAAGCCTTCTGAACAGGCTTTCAAAGCATTGTATTCTCCTCGGCAAGTTGGTGGCGTGGTTCTACTGTTTACGCGGCCAATCGGAAGGCAAGAGCAGGATAACTTGTGGTACTTGGGGCGAAATGGTTTGATTCCGTCGAGAGAGGATCAGGCGGCTCTTTGGCGGCATGAGCTCGGAGTTATCGCAAAAGCTAAAAATTGGCGAGGGCTTCGCCTGCCGAGTGAGCCTAAAAAAGCTGCAAAGTTTATCAACTGGTGTTTGGAGACTGGAGTTTTTTCTAGCATGCTTAGCTACACTGCAAAAGCAAAAAGTAGTGGAGTGACGAAGCTTTGGGATTATGTAGATAAATTATAAATATGGCTGAAGACAAAGCTTTGAGTAGAAGGGATTTTTTGAAGCTAAGTGGGGCAGCAACTGCCCATGCAGCGCTTACTTTAACTGGAGTTGCAGCAGTTGCTGAATCCTTTCAGGTTCAGCCGGAAAGTATTGCTCAGCGGGTTGAAAATATGCCACTTTCAGAGCTCGAGGCTTTAGTTTACGAAAAAACTCCCGTGGTGCCTGATATTGCCGAAATTTCGGAACGACTTCAGGGGATTGCTCGGATTGAGCCTGGAGGTAAACTCATGAAAGCAGGTTCTTCTGTGGCCCAAGGGATGCTTAAAAGCGCTTTTGGTGAAGACGCTGAGGTTAATCTGGGGCGGGAACAAGGTGTTTTCGATGAAGTGCAAAGATACTTTCATTTTCCGGAAGGCGCCATTGAGGCGGCTAGTGTGGTTGGTTCGGATATGGACACCCTTTTGTACGAGTCTATGTATTGCCGCGGCCCGATGCCGTGCCCTCCCAATACTAGCGTAATAGATGCATATATAGACTACTACCATCCTTGGGTATCAATTAATTTTGTAGGTAGCAACTTGGTGCGTAGAGATGTGCCCTTTGAAGTTTTTGAAGGATTTGTCGAAACTTATATTAATCACTTTGTGCACAAAGGGGTCATCCCTATAATGACGACTTTTCCACATCCTAGAAGTTCTGAACACGAGCCTTATAACACTTGGTTTAATGATCCTCAACCGATTGGCGGAAGAGGTATGACAAAGGAGGAGGAAGCTACCGAGCAAATTGAATACAGAAGCTCTATGCTTCCTGAAAACGCTCTCAAATACAATGCGATTTTGATTGAGGTTGCAAAAAAGTATCAAGTTCCGATAATTAACCTCCAAAGAGGCGTAGTCGAATCTGCCGCAAATAATGGTACTTGGCTAGCAATGCCCCCTCGAATGCCGGAAATTGATCCTGAACATTTTTCTCATTCTATTGGTGAAGCTAGGTCAACTTTGACCTTGCCGCCGACTGGAGGTCGGTTTGAAAATGGTGAACAGGCGGTGAGTTACTTTACGCTTTTGACCTTGAGTGAGCTGATCCGGGCCCAAGCTAGCGTCGTTGACTAATTAATTTCACTGCTATATAATACGCTTACCCAAATTTATTGGGGGCTAAGTTCGGAAACTTAATGAGAATCATATATCTGTTCAAATTAAATAAGCGCACATAGCGTGCGTGAACCTCAGATAGTTTAACCGAGCTTACGGCTCGGTTTTTTTGTACCTTAAATATAAGGGAGTTTGGGCCCATAAGAACCTGCTCACGCAGAACCTTGTGGCCCCGAATGATTACATTCGGGCCCATAGCTCAGTTGGCTAGAGCGCGTCATTTGCAATGACGAGGTCAAGGGTTCGAGCCCCTTTGGGTCCACATTTAATTGAAAGATTAGAGTTTGTAAAAACAAGTTTTACAGATTTTAATTTTTTAATTAAAGTCTTGTACTTTAACAACTGGAAGAAAGGTGATTCCGTATATGCCTCCTAAGGGTTGGCATGTCCGTCCCGCTTCGGCGGGATTGTACGGAATCAAGCGTCTAAACAATGCAGACAGTGGATACCTTGGCATAAGTTGCCTATGAAGGACGTACATGGTCGCGAAAGTCGTCGGGGAGGAGCCACGATCCTATTATCCGGCGGTGTCCGAATGGGGAAACCTACTTCGTGTCATTACGAAGTCCTCTTTTGGTGAAATTGCCTTGCATTATGTGTATGAAGTTAACTCTTCGTATGCATTATGCAAGGCATATAGCCTTAAGAGTGGGAACCACCTGAACTGAAACATCTAATTAGGGTGAGGAAGAGAAATCAACGAGATTGCCTTAGTAGCGGCGAGCGAAACGGCAACAGCCTAAACTTTTTTCTCCCGATTTATCGGGACTAAGAAGGGTTGCAGGACCAGTGATATGGCATTGACAAACGATAGTAGAACGATCCGGAATGGTCGGCCAAAGAGCGTGAAAGCCGCGTATACGAAATTTTTTGTCAGCCTAACTGGCACCTAAGTACCACGGCCATAACCTGTGGGAATCTGGGGGAACCATCCTCCAAGGCTAAATACAACTTGTGACCGATAGTGAACTAGTACCAAGAGGGAAAGGTGAAAAGAAGTGCGGAACGCACAGTGAAATAGAACATGAAACTGTTTGCAGACAAACCGATAGAGTCCCGTTTTGCGGGATGATATCGTGCCTATTGAAGAATGAACCGGCGAGTTATTGTATGTCGCAAGTTTAACGACCCAACGGTCGTGAGGCGTAGCGAAAGCGAGTGTGAATAGCGCGAATAGCGGCATATGATAGACCCGAAACCAGGCGATCTAACCATGAGCAGGGTGAACTCTGACGAAAGTCAGAGGAAGGCCCGAACCGTTGTATGTTGCAATATGCTCGGATGACTTGTGGTTAGGGGTAATATGCCAAACGAGCTTGGAGATAGCTGGTTCTCCCCGAAAGGTGTATTGGCACCGTGGTCTGTTAGGTGGATTGGAGGTAGAGCTACTGAATGGGGTATCGATGGAAACTGAGATATTTCAATCAAACTCCGAATTACAATTACATTATCAGACTAGACAGTCTCTAGGGGCTAAGCTCTAGAGACGAAAGGGAAACAACCCAGACCGTCAGTCAAGGTCCCTAAATGGATACTAAGTGTTTAAGGAAGTGAGATTCCAAAAACAGCTAGGAGGTTGGCTTAGAAGCAGCCATCCTTTAAAGATAGCGTAACAGCTCACTAGTCAAGGAATCTTGCGCCCAAGATTTCGCGGGGCTCAAGTATCCTACCGAAACTACGGATTTATTCATCATTCGTGATGGATGAGTGGTAGGGGAGCGTTCTGGTTGCAGTGAAGTCATCGTGGAAACGGTGGTGGAGCGGCCAGAAGTGAGAATGCCGGTATGAGTAGCGTGCAAGTCCAATGAGAATTTGGACCGCCGAAAACCCAAGGTTTTCCCGGCGAGGTTCGTCCTCCGGGAGTTAGTCGGCACCTAAGGCGAGGCTAAAAGCGTAGTCGATGGACAACAGGTTAATATTCCTGTACTTGTCTTGGTACGTTTGAGCTAGGGATTGACTGAATTGGATATCCAGAGCTTCTTATTGATTGAAGTGTAAGCCGTAAGATAGTTCCGCGTAGCAAATCTATCGGAATGATTAATCAAGCGGCGATGCAGAGGCGAGCGAGAGTTTGCCAATTCTGAAATATTCAGTTTACGAGAAAAGGTTCGTAGCGAGTATCAAGGTGAGCCGTACCGAAAACCGACACAGGTGGGTTGGTCGAGTAGACCAAGGCGAGCGAGAGAAGGATTCTTAAGGAACTCGGCAAATTAGCTGGACGTAACTTTGGGAGATGTCCTGTCCCGCGCAAGCGGGATCGCAGCTAACGATTGCTTGTCGACTGTTTATCAAAAACACAGGTCCGTGCAAAAGCGAAAGCTTAGGTATACGGGCTGACGCCTGCCCAGTGCTGGTAAGTTAAGTGGATGGGTGTTCCGGTTTTACCGGAATGCTTTGAAATGAAGCTCCAGTAAACGGCAGCAGTAACTATAACTGTTCTACGGTAGCGAAGTTCCTTGTCTGGTAGTAGCGGGTAACCATTACTTGCCAGAAATACGAGTAATCGTATTACTTTTTGGAATTTTGTTACTTTTGATAAAACAGCAGCGATACGTTCTAATAAAAGAAAATCTGACTAAATGCTGGAAACTCTGAGTATCTGACAGTAGTCGCCTCAGGCGACTGAAAATCTGATCAGTGCAGACAATCAGCAGGAAAGATCCCGAGAGAGTCGCAAGACGAATCGAAGGAAATCCTCAGAGACTACACGTCAGGCGCCTAAGTTGTATTTATACGACTGGCGAAAGATATAGTCCGATCTCTATGGCGACATAGAGCCTAGCGAAGCGCTAGGGAGAAAAACAAAGCGAAATTTGTAATTTTGCAAAGACAATTGAAGTTCAGACCCGCACGAAAGGCGTAACGAGCAAGCAACTGTCTTAAGAATTCACTCGGCGAAATTGCGATGGCTGTGAAGACGCGGCCTACACACACCAGGACAAAAAGACCCCGTGGAGCTTTACTGTAGTCTGGCATTGAACTGTGCATTTTAATTGTCTAGCGTAGGAGGGAGCGAAAGCGACAATGTAACACCTCTCTTTGGAATGTGGCAGATCTTACTCAGCGGCCTTTGAAACAGGTCGGGGAAAAGTGTCAGGTAGGCAGTTTTACTGGGGCGGTACCCTGCAAAAAGGTAACGCAGGGACACAAAGGTCGGCTAACTACGGATGGAAATCGTAGGGTAAGCGCAAAGGTATAAGCCGGCTTGATAGCAACACCGACAGGTGGAGCTAGTGGGAAACCAGGTCTTAGTGATCCTCCGCGCCTCAATGGGTGAGGCCGGAGCTTAATGGATAAAAGCTACCCCGGGGATAACAGAGTAGTCGCCTCCGCGAGTCCATATCGACGAGGCGGTTCGCTACCTCGATGTCGGCTCAGCACATCCTGGGGGGGAAGTACCTCCCAAGGGTCGGTCTGTTCGCCCGTTAAAGTGCTACGTGAGCTGGGTTCAGAACGTCGTAAGACAGTTCGGACTCTATCCGGTGTGTGCGTTTGAATCTTGAAGGGAGCTGGCCTCAGTACGAGAGGACCAGGCTGGGGGAATCCCTAGTGTGCCGGTTGTCACATCAGTGGCAGCGCCGGGTAGCTACATTCCCAAGGGATAACCGCTGAAAGCATCTAAGCGGGAAGCCTACCCTGAGATGAGGATTCATAGACCTCTGAGAGAACATCAGTTTAATCGGCCAGAAGTGGAAGCGCTGTAAGGCGTTAAGCTTACTGGTGCGAATTGGTCATATGACGCTTGATTTCGTATAATGAAACATTATTTCTTCCAGTTATTAAGTACAAGACAAAGTTGGACCTTAAAATTGTCTCGGTGATTTAGGCGTCGTCGAACTACCTAATACATTCCGAACTTAGAAGTAAAAGGCGACTGCGGGGACGATAGTTGTCCGGCAACGGACCGCGAAAATACCTCATTGCCGGGGCAATTTTGAGGTTCAACAAAAATCGAAAGGTGGAAATGAAACTTGTCAAAAACACAAAATAATTCTCCAATGACGATGGGTGATTTACTGGCTAATTCTGGCCAGACCATCAAAGGCTTAACTCGTGGTGAAAAAGTCAAAGCGAAGCTTTTGCGTGTCTCGGAAAAATCAGCCGCATTTGATATTGGAGGCAAAAGCGAAGGCATTGTCTCAGAGCTTAACTTCATGGAAGCACGCAAATTAATTAATTCACTTGCCGTGGGGGATGAAATTACGGCAGTTGTTATGGAAGCTGAAAATCGAGACGGTGTGACACTTTTGTCCCTTCGTGGGGCAGCCCAAGATGATTTTTGGAAAAAGCTTAACAAAATTCAAAAAAGCGGTGAGACTTTGGAGGTTATGGTTAAGGCTGTTAACCCTCATGGTTTTGTAGTGGCCTTGGATGCCGAAACAGCATTCGTGCCTAGTTCTCAGCTTGGAGCTGTCTTGGCCAAAAAAGGCGAAGACGCAGTAGGAGCCAAAATTAAAGTAAAAGTAATTGATATTGATAAGGATAACTTGCGAATTGTATTATCCGAAAAAGCAGTTTCTGAAGCGGCAGAGATTGAAAAAATTGCCGGAGCTTTGGGCAATATTAAAGATGGCCAAAAATTTACAGGCAAAGTTACAACTATCACTGATTTTGGTGCATTCGTAGAAATTCGTGTTCCAGTTGATAAAAAGACAATAGCTATTGAAGGACTTGTCCACGTTTCGGAGCTTTCTTGGAATAAAGTTGGCAAACCCTCAGATGTGGTCTCAGTGGGGGATGAAGTGGAAGTAATTGTTTTGGGCATGGAGCGCGGCAAGCTTTCGCTTTCAATGAAACAAGCAGGTAGCGATCCATGGGAAACCATTGATACTAAATATCATGCTGATGACAAAGTGTCTGGAAAAGTAATTAGAGTAAGCGATTTTGGAGTTTTTGTTGAACTTGAGCCTGGAATTGAAGGCCTTATCCACATTACCAAAATCCCACCAGCCACAACTCTTAAAGAAGGTCAGATGGTCAGTTGCTACGTTGAAGAAGTCAATAAAAAAGAATCCCGTTTAGCACTCGGCCTTATCATCACTACTTCAAAACCACTTGGCTACAAGTAAGGTATAATAATTTAATGAAACGTGGCTTCACTTTTATCGAAGTATTGGTCGTGGTTGTAATTATTGGCGTTTTAGTAGCTATTGTGGGGTTTAGTCTTTCTGGAGCAAAAGCCAATGCAGAGGACAACGCAAGGCGCGCAGATTTGGCCAAAATCGCTTCTGGGCTTGCGAAGTATCGCTCGGATTGTGGTCATTTTCCGGCTTCAGTTACATTTGGAAGCTCGTTAGTTGGGGATGATTCGTCTGCAAGCTGTGATGACATCACTAATATTTATCTTAATCCCGTGCCTCAAGATCCAGATTCAGGAAGATCATATGATTATGTCCGAATCGGGCAAGGTTACTTTGTGTGTGCTTCTTTAGCGGGGGGTGGTAGCGATGTTGCCGCGGGTTGTGGTGGGTTGTCGTGTGGTAACGGAGTTTGTAATTACTCAGTAAAACCATAGCAATGGGCGAAAGGTTGCCTGATGCTGTTACGAAAGTCGCTTCATTTTGGCGAGATTATTCTTCATTAATTGATGATGGTTTTGTGGTTGTCGATTCAAGTAACGCTCGAAAAATGCAACCTGTTATAAGTTTGTTTTCTTCAAGTTTTCCTGCTCGGAAGATGCGAGGACCTCTTGTCTGTCACTATTTGCCACAAAAGGACGGACTTCGTGTGTTACTGGCCGATGCCAGCCGTGTCGAATTACGAGTTCACAACACTGAACCTGAGCTGGATGTTGCCGCTCTAATAGGAGAAGGCTTTGAGGACATAACAAGCTTTGTTCTTAATGATGAACCGCTCACAAAGCATGTTTTTGTTCGTAAGCAGTATTGATATAATGCCTCATGGTGAATAAGATCCAATTTGTATGTAAAGAGTGCGGACATGAGTCAGCCAAGTGGTTGGGGCGTTGCCCCAACTGTAACGCATGGGCAAGTTTTGTTGAATTTTCGGAAAGTAAGGGCCCAAAATCTAAAAACAAAGTCGAAGCAAAAAAGACTTCATACTTAAGTGAAATAACCGAAAAAAGGGCTCAATACACATCGACAACAATCGATGAATTGGACAATGTTCTCGGTGGTGGCTTGGTTAGCGGGCAAGTTGTCTTAATTGCCGGCGAGCCCGGGATTGGTAAGTCAACACTCCTATTGGCCTTGGTCAACGGTATGGGAGCCTCGATTTATGTATCGGGCGAAGAGTCGGTAAACCAGATTAAGCTTCGCGCCTCTCGGATGGGAGTAGCGGCTTCGGCTGTGGCATTTTTGGATGAAACAGACATAGATGTTGTTATTGCCACCTTGGAAGCTGAAGCTAAAAGAATCGATTTTAAGGTAATAGTTATAGATTCCGTACAGACAATGTACACAGATGATCTTGGTGGTGTTCCGGGGTCTGTGGGCCAAGTAAAATCAGTCACTTTCAAACTTATTGAGTTTTCCAAGCGCGCAGGTATTCCTGTGGTACTTGTCGGCCATGTCACTAAAGACGGAACTGTTGCGGGGCCTTCTACTTTGGCTCATATGGTGGACACTGTTTTATGGCTTGAAGGCGATAAACTTAGTCCACTTCGAATTCTTCGGTCAATTAAAAACCGCTTTGGGGCAACTGACGAGGTGGGGATCTTCCAGATGCAAAATGCAGGGCTAATTAGCGCCAAAGATGCCGAGTCAATATTTCTCGATCTTGCCCGTAAAGACGTTCCCGGGTCGGCCTTAAGCTGCATCATGGAGGGGACAAGGCCCATACTGGTGGAGATCCAAGCGCTTGTGGTGCCCACTAAGCTGGCAATGCCCCGAAGGGTTGTGCATGGAATTGACCCTAAAAAGCTTGAGCTTATTATCGCGGTCTTGGCGCGCTACTCGGGCTTAAAATTGTATGAGCGAGACGTATTCGTGAACGTTGCTGGTGGGATTAAAACTCGCGAGCCCGGCATTGACCTAGCCGTCGCTTTCGCGATTGCTTCATCATACAAAGACAAGCCACTTCCGGCCAAGTCGATTGTCGTAGGAGAGCTGGGCCTTTTAGGTGAGATTCGTGAAAGTAGGGAAGAGGCCAAAAGAATCAAGCGTGCGGCAAAGCAAGGAATAACTAATAGTATAACGGCAGGCAAATATAGGTATATTCGTGACGCGATCCTTAGCTGCTTCAAAAATTAGTTATCCACAATTTTTAGGTGACCCGAATTTAATAAGTAGATTAAACTCATTTTTTTATTTAGCATTTACTATAAGATATTGCGAATTGGATTTGTCGTATTATAGGATTTGACAGAGGATATTGGCGGTGTTATATTCAAGATGCATAAAAAAAAGAGCATCACTATCGATTGTTTTTCTCGCGTAACGAGAAAACTCCACGAATAGCAATGCTCTTTTTAGAAAAATCATTAATTATCTCAAAGACAGGCAAACTGAGATAATAAATGTAAGTCTAAGACTAGCCATGTGTACCATGGTTTGTCAAGAGGTGTCTTTGGTTTGTGCCTTAAAGGGACGGGTGGTATGTAGGGCAGGCGTACTACCCGTTCCTTTAGGGCATAGTTATTCTTCTTTACAAAATCTGCTCGTGTGATATACTATCCAATTTCCTACAGAAGGTAGATTTATGAAAACAACAATCAGTTTACTAACAATATCAGTAGTAAGTTTACTTTTAAGCGGCAGTGTGTCCGCTCAATCAAGCGGAGGCACTTGGTCTCAGTGTGTTGATGGCCGAGCAATTGCTCGATGCGAAACTTACAACTGTCCTCAAGGTGACACCAACGATGATGGTAAATGTACTCTGAGCGATACAAACGCCAGACTCACAGATTCCAGAAATGATTCTTTTTGTGCAAACCCAATTTCTGGCTGTGGTCAGGTAATTTACTATCCAAGTGGCTCAAGCGCTTCATGCTTGGAGCGGCCTGAAGAAGCTGGGCTTAACTGTGATTTGTACGCGGTCGCAGAGCCGAACTTTACGCCGGGAGCAACATCCACACCAAGAGCGACGGCAAGCGCCACACCTACAGCACGCCCTACAGCAACAGCCTCAGCAACTCCAAAGTCTGGAATTGGCGGAGCAGGGGGAGACAACGAGCTACCTAAAACCGGGCCTGAAGATTATCTTCCAGTATTTGCAGTTCTTTCTTTGGGGGCACTCGGAATCTTTCTCTACGAAAAATATAAAGTAGTTTAATATGCGGCCTCACGGGACGGTCTATAGATCCACGGCGACAGAGACACACGGTTCACTTCCGATTGCGCTTACAAAAAAGCAAAAGAAACGATTCAAATTCATAAGCTTTTTGGGGTCAAATTTTTCCAGCCTTGCTTTGGCGTTTGTGGTCTTTTTTTACGGCCCACAGTTTGAAATGGATCTAAATTATCAAGCTGGGCTGGCTCATGTAGAGGCGCAGGAAATCGAAGAAAAATTAGCTCAAGCTCCTGAGGTGTTCACTGCCAATATTCAAAATGAAAAAAGCGACGAGTTTGCTATTTCAATTCCAGCAATTGGTGCTAGTGCTCAAGTGATTGCCGATGTCGACCCATACTCTGAAGAAGAATATAAAATTGCCCTTCGAGAAGGGATTGCCCACGCCAAAGGAACAGCGCGCCCCGGGGATGGAGGCCGAGTTTATTTATTTGCCCATTCAACAAGCTCTCCGACTTATTTTTCAGAATACAACGCTGTTTTTTATCAGCTGCGCTTGCTTTCAGCAGGCGACATGATTTTTGTTAATCACGAAGGCAAGGCGCATTTATACAGGGTAACTGAGAAAGTTATTGTCGAAGCTTCTGATACTCACTGGTTAACTGAAACCGCAAGTGAGGAAGAGCTGGTGCTTCAAACCTGTGATCCACCAGGAACCATTGACCGCAGACTTCTGGTGATTGCCAGGCCTCTCGAGGTATAATGCCGGCAAATGCCGGAGCAAGGCCGCGGCTTAAGTCGCAAGGATTTTTTAAAAGCATTGGGGCTTGGGAGCATTGCAACTGGGCTGGGACTGATTTTTGAGCATGCGTATAATTATGTCCCGTCGGTATCGGATCGGTATTTTTCCGCTGACTTGAATGGACTAATAGAAGATCGTGATTTTGTTAAGAACGGTTATGGGCTCGAAATTTACACTTCCGTTCCTCCTCTTGCTCAAAGAGAGATAACTGGGACAGCGCCTTCGAATCAGGAATTGTCAGTTAGCCTTCGTGAGATTAGGTCCGCTGTGAGTAAGTATCCTTTAAATTATTTTATGAACAACGGGATTAGGGGGGTGTCTGTGATGGCGGGGCTTAAAAACGGAGGAGTTGGTTTCGCCGGGATTGCTCTTCGGTCTGGGATTGTCGCTATTAGCCCGATGGGGCCTCTTGGGAGGCTACACCACGAGTTTTATCATTTAACAGACGAAGGGGGACTGGTGCAAGGCCTTGATTCGTGGTTGAGAAACTCTCGGTGGGAAGGTATGTTCGGTTGTAAGTGTGAATACGATCAAGATAGGACTGACCTCGGGATTTACGTAACTTCGTTGGGAGCGATTCATCCAAGGGAGGATAGAGCTGAAATTGCAAGATTTTTGATGGAACCTGAGTTTCACAGGTCGCTCGTTGATTCTTTGTCAGCTTTAGACTCGCGTGCACAGGAGGAGTTGGTGTTAAAAATTGCAGAGATAAAAGAGCATTACGCGTTGTGGAGTGATGGAAGAATGGACGAGCAGTATTGGACTGACCTGAGGAATGGTTTGGTGGGTGAGGATTATTGGAAAGATCGCTAATATCTGTTGACAAGTGATTCTGTCATGTTAAAATACATTAGCTTCGAAATTGTTCCGAATATTTAAAATTAAATGACCGCGCAAGATGATTCACTGGTAGTTGACGATCGTATCCTTCCTGATTCTGGCCTCCCAACCGAACAGGTTGAAGGAGTACTGGATGTTGCAAATGAAGGCTCAGGGCTTCTTCGCCCAACTTTTACTTCAAGTGATCACGATGTTTACATTTCTTCATCTCAAATTCGAAGATTCAATTTAATGACAGGAGACTTGGTCAATGGCTTGGCTCGAAGGCCTAAAGATAACGAGCGTTATTGGGGTCTTTTGAAAGTTGAAAAGGTTAACGGCAAAGATCCTTCTGAAACTGGTGAGCGTGCTGAATTTGAGAACCTTTTGGCGATTTATCCTGATAGACAAATTATGCTTTCAACAGGCAAGGAACCAATGACAACCCGCGTTATGGATTTGATTTCTCCTATTGGATTTGGCCAAAGAGGGCTTATTGTTTCGCCTCCGAAGGCTGGAAAAACTTGGCTTATTAAAGACATCATCACTGGAATTGGAAAGAACCATCCAGAAGTGGTTTTGATGGCGGTGCTTATTGGAGAGCGCCCCGAGGAAGTAACAGATATCAAACGCCATATGGAGAAGTCCACAGAAGGCAAGGGGATAGTCGCCGCATCGAACTTTGATGAAGACCCGGAAGATCAGACACGCGTGGGGGAGCTTGCTCTTGAGAGAGCCAAGCGCTTGGTAGAAGCTGGCCACGACGTTGTAATAGTGCTTGATTCTATAACTCGTATGGCACGCGCATACAATTTGGCTCTTCCCACAAGTGGAAGAACCTTAACTGGTGGTTTTGATCCAGCGGCTTTGCAACCTGCTAAGAAATTCTTTGGAGCTGCACGCAATATTGAAAATGGTGGATCGCTTACAATTATTGGAACTTGTTTGGTTGAGACCGGCTCGCGCATGGATGACTTGATTTATGAGGAGTTTAAAGGCACTGGGAATCTGGAACTTCATATGACCCGCAAACTTGCGGAAAGAAGAATCTTCCCAGCTATTGATGTCACGAGATCCGGGACGCGCCAGGAAGAGCTTTTGTATGGTGAGGAAAATCTCAAAAAAGTTCATACACTTCGCCGCATGCTTGAAATGGTCCATGAAGATGAGCGAACCGAGACACTCTTGGAACGCTTAAGCAAAACCGAGACCAACCAAGACTTCCTAGATAGCCTCAAAACTGTCTAAATTTAACTTGCTTTGAACTTCTTTGTGTGCTAAGTTAAATCCTACAGATGGACACACTTGGGTACAAACGTATCGCAAGACATCAACACTCTTCCAAGTTACGCAAAAACTTTTTATTACTTTCGAGTGATTTGAAGCTTTTTAGCCGTGAGCTAATTTCTTTTTTGGCAGGGACTTCTAAAGTTGCGGTGGTGAAATTTGCAACTGGCAAAGACTTCGCTGTAACTTCACTTTATACACAGAGAGGCAAGCTTTCTAAGCGCTTGATGCATTCAGGGATGGCGGGAATTGCGGCTTTTGGTGTGATGGTGGCACCTATTGTGGCGGAGGAATTTCCAGGCACTGGGCTTGATCCTTGGGAAGCTCCATCTCCATCTCAGGTATTGTCTGCTTCGGATTCCGAGATGACGGAAACGCTGATCGCGGAGCATGATTACCGGGACCGAATCATCGATTATGAAGTCCGAGAGGGAGACACCGTTTCTACGATAGCCGAGAAGTTTGGAGTGACGATTGACACCATTCGTTGGCAAAATAATCTACTTAGTCGAGATGCGATAAAAATCGGCCAAACTTTGGAAATTCTTCCGCTGTCCGGTGTATCGCATAAAGTGAAAAAAGGTGACACGGTTTATTCTGTAGCTAAAAAATACGACGTTGATGCCCAGGCTATCGTCAATTACCCCTTTAACGTATTCGTGAATGATGAAACTTTCGAGCTTGCTATTGGCCAAGTTCTTATTGTCCCCGGCGGAGTTAAGCCTGAGGAAGTTCAGTGGTCGCCAACTGCTCGAGTCCGCCAGACTACACCAGATGCGGGAACTGTAGTTGCTTCTGGGCAATTTGTCTGGCCGGCACAAGGAAGCATCACTCAATACTTTGCTTGGTACCACAAGGGCTTGGATATCGCCAACCGTGCAGCACCACCAATCTTGGCTGCGGACTCCGGTACCGTTGTGGTTGCTGGCTGGATGGACAATTATGGTTATGGAAATCGTGTGATTATAGATCACGGAAACGGCACACGAACGCTTTATGCTCATATGTCGCGTATTTATGTAAACGTTGGCCAGACTGTTAATCGAGGGGACTCAATTGGCCAAATGGGCTCTACTGGTCGCTCGACAGGAACACATCTTCACTTTGAGGTTATCCAGGGTGGATCAAATATCAATCCGCTTTCGGTTCTTCGCTAAGCTATTGCAACCAACTTGCTTCTTCTGTGGTTTGAAATCCGAGTAAGAATCAGAACTGTCTCAAATAGAACAAGAAGTGGAAGGGCGCAAAGTACGTCAGCGAGAATCGAGTCCATTGGTAATAAAATAACAAAGAAAAATGAACCTAGATAAATCCATGCGCGGCTTTTCCGTAACATTTCTTCTTTGATAAGCCCCACCTTTACAAGTAAGTAAAGAACTATTGGGATTTGAAAACTGACCCCCATAAAAACGGCTGTAAGAAGTACGGTGTTGAGAAGCTTGCTAACATCTAAAATGTTACCTATCCCCAAAGAGATCGATCTTGCCAAAAATATTTCTATCTGCCACTTCATTACCCAGCCGCCAAATGCAAAGCCGGCGATAAAAAGCATGATTGAAAAAAGCAGCAAATTTACAAGCGCTTTAAATTCTTTTATTTTAAGCGCAGGTCTTAAAAATGACAAAATCTGGGCAATAATTAGCGGAAGAGTAAGGGTAAGCCCGCATGCCACGCCGCAGCCCACTGCAAGATTGATAAACTGAAAAGGGGAAGTAAAAACAATATTCACTCCTTCAAGACTTAGAGTTTGAATAAGAAACCTAATTATTTGCTCGTAAAACACAAAACCAGAAATTGATGCGATAGCAAAAACTAAGAGGGTAAGCAGAATTCTCTTGCGAACTTCAGAGATAAAATGGGTGTATTGATTTACTAACTTCTCCCAATCAGAAGACGTCAAAGGCTTTATTTGTTCCACTGCACCATCATTCTAGCAAATCGAAGCTTAATCTTCCTTGGTCTCGTCCGTGTCTTTGGCTGATTTTTTAAATTCACGAACAGCCTCTCCAAGACCTTTAAAGAATTCCGGAATTTTTTTACCACCGAATAAAAGAAGTATTATGAGGCCAACAACTAGAAGTTCAGTTGTTCCGATTGATTGCAACATGGTTAATCAGACGCCTTTTTCTCAGATGTGTCGTCGCTTACAGTTTCTGAAACAGCATCAGTAAATGTCTTTTTAACCTGCTTTATTTCTTTGAGTGTTTCGCCGCTTGTACGAGCCAAGCGAGTAACAACTTTGCTACCAAAAAACAAAACCAAGATCAAAGCAATAATGATCATCTCGGTCGGACCAATATTTTTAATAAAATTAAGTATTTGCATCTGGTGACATATTACAACTCCGAAAAATAAAATACAATAGGTAATGTGTTACTCCTCCACCATTTGAGCGCTAAACCAAGCGGCTCCATCCCAATATTCCAAGCTTTTTGTATCTGAGTTAAAACCAAATCTGCCTCGCTTGGCTGTTTTTGGTCGCTTTGAACTCGTCCAGGTTTCAATTGCGGGCAAGCCAGCCATTAACGAAAGACCATGCCCAATGTCTACGAGTAACTGATTGTGGTTCGACATAAATCACTGCCATTATAACTTATATTCTTTTCATCGGCAGTAAAAGCCAACGCTGCCCGTCCCAATATTCTAGGCTTGTGGTTTCGATGTTGAAGCCAATTACGCCGAGCTTTGGTTTTTTGGGTCTGCCCGCTGTGTTCCAAGAAGGAATCGTTTGGCGAGTCACAGTCGACAATGCGTTGTAGCTTGGAGTTAAGGACTTAACAATTTGTGGATTTCTATAAAAAATCACTTTTTTAGTAGGAATCAGTGGCACAGGCAGTACAGGAAGCGCTATCGCTTCTGACGGTGAGGCTGACTTACTTGAACTTGGTGAAGCTGATTCGCTTGTGGTTACAGGCGAAGGCGACGCGCTGGCCGTTGGGCTTGGGCTTGCGGACGGAGAAACTGATGGTGATTCACTGCCTGCAGAAGGTGATGCAGACGGCGAAACCGAGCCTGATGGGCTTATCGACGCCGACGGGGAGAGCGATGGTGAGCCGGACGCACTTTCGCTTGCCGATGGACTAAGCGATAGGCTTGGGCTAACGGACTGCGATTCCGACGCACTTGGTGATTGGCTCGCTGATGGGCTAGTGGAAGCCGACGGAGAAACTGATTCGCTGACACTGGCCGTTGGGCTAACGGATGCAGAAGGGGACACTGATGCAGAAGGTGAAATCGACAACGATCCTGAAGCACTGGGCGAAATACTGGCAGAGATCGAGGCGCTTGCGCTAGTGCTTGCCGATGGCGAGATTGATAAAGATGGTGATAGGGACTGACTTTCGCTTGCAGAAGGGCTGATCGACGCGCTAGTGGAAGCACTCGCGCTAACTGATGCTGACGGCGAAATTGACACACTAGTGGACGAAGACGGACTTGTAGAAGCTGATGGAGATAGTGAGGCAGATATAGACGCGGAAGCCGAAGTGCTTGAGGATGGTGAGATTGATGCAGAGATACTGCTAGATGGACTTCTTGAGGCAGATGGTGATACTGATTGACTCCCGGATGCCGAAGGTGAGACTGATGAGCTTGGTGAGACGGACGCGCTGGTGCTGGCACTTGGGCTTATGGATGAAGATGGAGAAACTGATGCAGAAGTTGATGTGGATGGTGAGACCGATAGTGAAACACTGGCTGATGGACTAGTTGATGCTGATGGACTTAAGGATGCAGATGTTGATGCCGATGGTGATACTGATGCACTGGTGCTTGCGGATGGGCTTATGGAAGCAGACGCACTCGAAGAGGGCGATGCAGAGGCGCTTGGCGAAACTGATGCTGATACGGAAGAAGAGGGACTTGTGCTACTAGACGGCGAGATTGAGGCAGAGGTAGATGCGCTAGGACTAATAGATGTTGAGACAGATGCTGATGGACTTATAGACGCACTGACCGAAGCAGAGGGACTAGTGCTCGCGCTTGGCGAGACAGAAGCGGAGATGCTTGTGGATGGGCTAGTACTTGCGGATGGTGACACAGATGCACTGGTTGACGAAGACGGAGACACGGATGCTGATATTGACGCAGATGGTGATAGTGAAGCGGACACCGATGATGACGGGCTAATTGACGCACTTGGGCTTATTGACGCAGATATGCTGGCACTTGGAGAAATCGAGGCGGAGACGGATGAACTTGGCGATACAGAGGCCGAAATCGAAGAAGATGGCGAAATAGAAGCTGATGGTGAAATTGAGGCAGAGGTGCTCGCGCTCGGACTGACGGATGCAGAAGGGGAAACAGATGTTGATACAGAAGAGGAGGGGGAAATTGACGCAGACAAAGATGCTGACGGAGAAATAGATGCAGACAGGGATGCTGAGGGAGACGTGCTGGCGCTTGGTGATACTGATGCACTGGTGCTCGAAGAAGGACTGACGCTACTAGACGGCGAGATTGAGGCAGAGGTAGATGCGCTAGGACTAATAGAAGCTGAGGCAGAAGCAGACGGACTTACGGATGCGCTTGTACTTGTGGACGGGCTGATACTTGCGGATGGTGAAATGCTCGCACTAGAAGATGTACTTGGTGAGACCGAGGCGCTTGGGCTTATAGATGCTGAAATAGAAGCACTAGGCGAAACAGATGCTGATATTGACGCAGACGGTGAAATAGAAGCAGATGTTGATGCACTGGGTGATGTACTTGCGCTTGGTGAAACAGATGCACTGATACTCGAAGAAGGACTTGTAGATGATGATGGGCTAATTGACGCGCTTGCCGAAGCAGATGGAGATCTGGAAGAAGAAGGTGAAATGGACGCGGAAACGGAGGAAGAAGGGCTGACACTTGCAGACGGAGATATGGAAGCTGAAGTAGATGCACTTGGAGAGATTGACGCACTTGGACTTATCGATGCAGAGATACTGGAACTTGGAGAAACCGATGCGGAGACGGATGAACTTGGCGAGATAGAAGCCGAAATAGAAGAAGACGGTGAAATAGAAGCTGAAGGGCTAATGGAAGCCGATATCGACGAGCTGGGTGATATCGATGAGCTGGGTGAAACAGATGCGCTAATGGACGAAGAGGGTGATACCGATGCTGATACAGACGCAGACGGAGAAACTGACGCACTAATACTAGAAGATGGACTTGTACTCGCAGACGGCGAGATTGAAGCTGATGTTGACGGTGACGGCGATACTGAGGACGAAGGTGAAATGGACGCAGACACCGACGAGCTAGGTGAGGTACTGGCAGATGGTGAGATAGAAGCCGATATTGATGAACTTGGTGATATAGATGCACTGACAGACGATGATGGAGACACAGAGGCCGAGGTGCTTGCGCTCGGCGACACCGAGGAGCTGGGCGAAATGGATGCAGAGATACTGGAACTTGGAGAAACAGACGCGCTTGGACTAATGGAGGCTGACACAGATGAAGAAGGCGAAACAGAGGCCGACATTGAAGAGCTTGGTGAAATTGAGGCGGATGCAGAAGATGACGGTGAAACAGATGCCGATGGGCTTATGGAAGCCGATATTGACGAGCTAGGGCTTATTGACGCAGACGGACTTATGGATGCAGAGCTAGACGAGGATGGGGAAATTGACGCAGACGGACTGATGGAAGCCGAGATCGAGGCTGAAGGTGAAGTGGAGGCTGATGGTGATATGGATGTGGACACGGATGATGAAGGCGAAGTGCTGGCAGATGGAGAAGTAGATGCACTGATACTGGAAGAAGGACTGATGCTGGCAGAAGGCGAGATGGATGCACTTACTGATGCAGACGGTGATACAGATGCTGATAGCGAGCTTGACGGGCTAATGGAAGCCGAAACTGAGGAGCTCGGTGAAATGCTTGATGAGGGCGACACCGACGCGCTGATTGATGAGGAAGGAGAAATCGAAGCGGATATAGAACTGGACGGACTCACAGATGCGGATACAGATGCAGATGGACTAACAGAGGCCGATGGAGATATGGATGCTGACACAGAACTAGACGGTGAAGTGCTTGCACTTGGGGACACGGATGCTGAATGCGACGCAGAAGGAGAAATGGATGCGGATATAGATGAAGATGGACTTATTGACGCAGATATTGACGACGATGGGCTGATAGATGCACTAGGTGATATTGACGCAGACACCGACGAGCTGGGAGAAACCGATGCCGATGGACTAGTAGATGCGGAAGCGGATGAACTCGGTGAAATACTGGCAGATGGAGAAACTGACGCACTGGCTGATGCACTGGGTGAAATCGAGGCAGATGGTGAGATCGAAGCCGATATTGATGAACTTGGGGAGACAGATGCACTTACAGACGACGATGGGGACACGGATGCCGACGCAGAAGCTGAAGGACTGATACTAGAAGAGGGTGAAATTGAAGCGGAGATGCTTGCGCTAGGCGAGACAGACGCGCTCGGGCTTATGGATGCCGATATTGATGAGCTGGGCGACACGGAAGATGAAGGCGAGATTGACGCAGACAATGACGAGCTGGGTGAAGTACTGGCGGAGGGTGAGACCGAGGCTGAAATACTTGCTGAAGGGCTGATGCTGGCTGACGGCGAGACCGACGCACTAATTGATGAGGAAGGAGAAATGGATGCGGATATAGAACTGGACGGACTTATAGAGGCGGATAAAGATGACGATGGGCTGATAGATGCGCTGGGTGAAATTGATGCGGATACAGAGCTGGATGGTGAAGTACTGGCGCTTGGGGATACCGAAGCTGAATGTGAAGCAGAAGGTGACACTGATGCGGATACAGATGAAGATGGGCTTATTGATGCAGATATTGACGACGATGGGCTAGTGGATGCACTGGGCGAGATTGATGCAGATACGGAAGCTGATGGGGATACTGATGAAGATGGCGACACCGAGGCAGAAGCGCTAGCAGAAGGGCTGGTTGACGCAGACGGACTAATAGAAGCTGAGATCGAGGCTGAAGGTGAAGTAGATGCTGATGGAGAAACAGATGCAGAAACTGACGAAGACGGTGACGTACTGGCGGATGGTGACACAGATGCCGATATTGATGAACTTGGGGAGACAGATGCGCTAACTGATGCACTTGGAGACACAGAAGCAGAAATACTCGCACTTGGCGAGATTGAGGAGGAGGGTGAAATTGATGCTGAAACTGACGAACTCGGAGAAACCGATGCTGATGGGCTTATAGAAGATGAAATACTGGAACTTGGTGACGTGGATGCACTAGGAGATATAGAGGCAGAAATTGATGAAGATGGTGACGTACTGGCAGAAGGCGATATTGATGAAGAAGCACTCGCTGAAGGGCTGATACTGGAGGATGGTGATACAGATGCGCTATTGGACGCAGAAGGTGAAACAGAGGCTGATATTGAAGAGCTTGGTGAAATTGATGCCGATATTGACGAGCTAGGGCTTATTGAGGATGACGGTGACACAGATGCAGACACAGATGATGATGGTGATGTACTAGAACTTGGCGAGACTGAGGCTGATATTGAGGAGGACGGTGAAATTGAGGCCGACGGGCTAATAGATGCAGATGCTGAAGAGCTAGGTGAAATGCTGGCTGAAGGGCTTATTGATGCACTGATGGATGCGGAAGGAGAAACGGAAGCCGACGCTGATGCCGACGGAGATATGGATGCTGAAACACTGGCCGAAGGTGATATGGATGCAGACGGGCTGACAGAGGCTGACACTGATGTGCTTGGGCTTATGGAAGCACTCGGACTAATGGATGCTGATGCCGAGGCTGAAGGTGAAACAGAGGCTGATGGACTTATCGAAGCGCTCGGACTGATTGACGCCGATATTGATGAACTAGGTGAAACAGATGAACTTGGAGATACAGATGCAGAGACAGATGAAGAAGGCGAGATACTAGCGCTTGGACTTATGGATGCAGAGCTAGAGGCTGATGGTGATACTGACGCCGACGGGCTAATGGAAGCCGAAACTGAGGAGCTCGGTGAAATGCTTGATGAGGGCGACACCGAAGCGCTGATTGACGCAGAAGGACTGATGCTGGAAGAAGGCGACACTGAAGCGGAAGTACTTGCACTCGGTGAAATTGACGAGCTTGGTGAAACCGATGCTGAGATACTCGACGAAGGACTTACTGATGCAGACGGCGAAATTGATGCAGACACGGACGCAGACGGAGAAACGGAAGCTGATGGTGAAATTGATGCAGAAACCGACGAACTTGGCGAAATACTGGCTGATGGTGATACGGATGCTGAGATGGATGCGGACGGACTAAGTGAGGCGGACGGTGATACACTGGCGCTTACAGAAGCAGATGGTGAAATTGAAGCACTTGGTGAAATAGAAGCGCTAACTGATGTTGACGGACTGACCGAAGCTGATGGAGAAATTGATGCACTGACAGAGGCCGAAGGACTGACAGAAGGGCTTCCTGCCGGAGCGGCTTTGACAATAAAAGAAAGCATGCCTCCTTTTTCGAAAGTTGTGTTGTTATAAACATCTGATATGGTTACAGATGTCGATGTAGATGAGGCTCTGGACATCACAAACATCGCTGATCCGCCGGAAAGCCCGTCATCATAGACTTCAGTCCAGCCGGAATCATATGTGGGATTAGCCGGGGCATCATATGCGGCGTATGGCACAGCCGAGAGGGTAATATCATCTGCTGTGGGGGTTGCAGCTAGTGTCTGGGATTGCCCCCCGTCACCAATATCTGTCGAGTCGGTTGTTGCAAAACCAGCTATGGGAGTAGTTGTGTCGTAGCCAGTGAAAGCAACTACATAGACAACCCAATTAAACATCGCCCCCATTGCGGGAGCTACAGTTATTGCCATTGATGAAGGAGAGCCGCCCACCTCAGCAGTAAAAACATTTCCTCGTACGGCCCACGATGATTCTTCTCTTGCCTGGCCCTCGAACGTATAGCTTAGCCCACCCCCTGAAATAGAGGGCTGCCCAAGGTCGCCTAAAGTCATCCACATGTTGGTCACAAAAACCACCAAGAGTGAGTTGGCAGGAGGAGTGAAAGAACCTGTTGAATAGTCTCCTGTTCCGTAACTAGAAGCAGAAACCCAAGAACCTATATCTGTACGGTCTAGGCCTGCCGCTGGTGACGGAGAGACGGATGAGCTGGGGGAGACCGATGCCGAAGCTGAAGCCGAAGGGCTTATCGACGCCGACAACGATGCAGACGGAGAGATGGATGCACTTTCTGAAGCAGATGGTGAAACTGAAGCGGAATCAGAAGAACCACCACCAGAAAGCGCTATGTCAAACGCATTAGCGCCGTTATCGCGAAGTGTTATGTCAAATGCCATAATATTGTTTCATTGCACCGGAGCAATTTGCCTTATAATAATACAATTGTAGCAAGCAGTAGCACTAAAAGAAGCTAGGAGGCAGTACTGTTATCGCTTCTTCCTACGTGAGTTCCGTTTTCGTAAACCTCGCCATACATGTTAATTGTATTGTCATACCAAGTAAGCGTATATGCTCCACCAGAAGTTGTAGTTGCGTTTCCGACGAATTCACCAGTGTCAGCGCGGTGAATTCCAACAGTCAACCCCGCTCCGTCTGCATCGACGTAGCCTGAAACTGTGCCAGCAATCGTATAGGTGTGAGAATGGTAAGTTATCCAAAGTCCCAAACCGTATTGTTTGCTTGTACCAACTATTCGCCACTGGCGTGAACCCTCGATGTCCATTCGAGAAGTATCGGTGTCATTGGGCCATCGCTTGAAAGCGAAGCGACAGACACCGTTGTTAATCCACGAACCGTTCTCACCAACGCCGGTGTAGAGTGAAGAAAATAACGTTTCCCAGCCACCAGCAGGTGATTCCGAACCAAGTCGTTCAGTAGATAATACTCGCCCGTCAAGGGTCACTCCAATCCCACGGCAATAAATAATCGGAACAACTGACATCAGCCAATAATTGGTTTCCAATATTTTCGGGTCGACCGTCGCCGCTGCCTGAACAATCGTACCAGTCGCACGATTATTGGCAAAAATCGGGAAATAAGTAGAACGAGCGTGAACCCCGTCGCCGCCACTTGCCTTGCTGCTGGTGTAATTCAAGAGCATCATACACGACATGTTGCCAATATTATTATTTGAACCCGCATACCACTCCGCCGTAAAAGTGTTTTCACCCCGAGTGAGTGATAGGGCCGCTCCCCGATTACTACCAGAATCAATACGGTGAACGATAGAAGTCATTCCTGCCGTCTGTCCGTCAGCGGTTGGTGTGTATCCAGTAGCGGTTTGACTACCAGCCTTATACGTTAAAGTAGTAGAAGTGCCAGTAGAATTAAAAGTTATCCAAATTCCCGACTGCACCATCGTCAGGGTTCCTGGCTCTTGCAAACTGCGAGTAACGCTGGCCATTGATTTATCACCAGATGTCAAAACATTATCTGAATCTTCCCCAATGCCCATCATCAAACTATTCAATATAGTCGTACTGGAGGAATGGTCGTACTCATAGGTTACGGTCAATCAGCCGCCCAGAAACCCAATCATCGTTGTACCGGTCGTGACGGCATTTAATGATTTAGCGGCTGTGAAAGTCTCCGCCGTAATATCCCACATCACCCGAAAACCAGCATTGGAATCTTGGGTATTATCAATCGTGTTATAGGCATAAGTACTTCCCGCCGAATCAAGTTTCAGGGTCAAAGTTCCGTCGGTGGTAGAGTTAGGCATTGTACTTCCCCATAATTCGAGAAACGCCTGCCGAATTGTAACGGAAGCCTCGGGCAAAAATGGAGTTGTGGCGTGAGTCAGGGCGGGAATCTGATTGACCGCCGAACCCTGACAGATTTCCGCATAACTGGTCGTGAGCCTGGCATTTATCGATTCAATAGGAATACGCACCGTCTTTACCCTCGTCGAGTGGGCGGTGTCGTCATATTCGTAGGTCAAAATCAATTTCGCACTAGCATTACTCCAACCAGTTGTCGTGGCCGTGCCATAGACGTAATAACCCCATCGCACAGTATCTGAAGCTCCCGAAAAACGAGCAGTAAATTCCGCTGTTACATCAACCACCAGCAAAGAGCTATAATTTTCATCTGATTCATTCAATGCGCTAACAACAACAGCATTGGTCCAGTTAGAACCGCCATCGCACGAACAACGTACGCCCCAACCAGATGTATTCGAGCTGTTGGCGTAGAGGTAATTATATGTCATCACCTCGATACGGGCAGCCAGAATAGTCCGACTGGTAGTTTCGGGAATGTAAACTGTTAAATCAGCAGAGTCGGTATACGTCCCAGCAGAAGCGGCCTGTGTGACCTGAGTCAGAATATTGGGAAGCATGTACTCGACTGTTTTTACTCTATTGGCTGCCATTTTTGTCGCACGAAAAACTTACAATATTTTCGAGCTTCTGGAGCCTCTGGTTATTCCGTATCGGGCAAAACACCCTTTTTGATGAGTTTTGCTCTTTCTGCTAGCACTTTAGCATGTTCTCCGTAAAAAGTGCATAGGGATTTGCAGTTGCGGCATTTGACCTCCAAATAGTCGTCGTTGCGCGTCAAGATGCCTTTGGCCAAAAGTTTATTGCATGCTGGGCATCTATATTCCTTGAGAAGCTTGGGGTTTATCAATAATTTAACCATTTATGCTGCAGGATCGTCGTCGCTTCTTCCCAAATGCGTCCCATCCTGTATTGCCTGAGTGTAAACATCGATTGTATTGTCATACCAAGTTATCGAATAAGTTCCACCGGCGGCTGTGGTGGTACTGTCAATTTTTTCATCAGTATCACTTCTGTGGGCTTCAACAGTAATTGCAGACCCGTCTCCGGTATATCCTGTGACTGTGCCTGAAATGGTGAACGTTATCGCGTGATGAGTAAGAACCATGGCGACCCCCTTGGCACAAGTAGCCGCATTGGCATAGCGGTATTTGCGAGCTTCCTCCAGAGCCATTCTGTTGCTGTCTGTGTCATTTGGATATCGCCTAAAATCATCACGCGCACGACACCAGATGATTTGGCATCCTCGCTCGCTGTCTTTGACGAATATGTCAGCATACAGATCGCGCCAGCCATCACCAGCTCCTTCGCCAGACAAAACTTCAGCTTGCCATATAAGGCCATTTGCAGCGGCTGCATCCCAGTGAACCACATGGTAATTTACGCTTGTGGCCCAGTAACTGGTTTCAGGTATGTTGGGTGCAACGGCGGATGCTTCGCGTAAAGAGGTTAATGCGGCGTCCCAGCTTAGAATGTTCCACCAAGTTGTGTGGTTGTGGGACCATACACCACCCGATGCAACCCCTGATTTGTAATTGAGAATGAGTGCGCCGGACAAGTTCCATCCCAGGTCTGTTGTGTCAGTGCGGTATGCGTCAAATGTGATTGTATTGGCTCCTCGGGCAAGAGTGATACCAGCGCCTTGTGCGCCACCCGAATCAATGCGCTGCTGGAGGCATGATCCGCCACACACCATATCGATATTGTTTGTATATGCCCGGAAGGCCTGTGAACCAGCTCGGACGTTTAGCCCTGCCATGACAGCAGCGCCCTGCAAGTAGCGAAGTTGTATCGCTGACTGCTTAAGTGTGATGGTAGTCGGTTCTTCTATGAAAAATGTGCGCTGAAAACGGCTGGCGTCCGTTTCGGTGGCGCCACCCATAGGGGAGGTCATTTCAAATGGAATTACGATACTGTTTAGCCACTCGGTAGTTCCTGAAGGAGTGAACTCGTAGGTAACATACATTGTATGCGCGGCGTGGTGAAGTCGTGCGGCGCTGGCTGTCCATACGTTCCAGGCGTAGGCAGACCCCGCAGCGGGGCTTTCGATATGGATAAACGCGCGGAAGCAGTCAGAGGAGAGTGCCATTACTGTTGTTTGGAAGGTGTGTGTTGCCCCAGTACCGATACGGACGTTCAAGGTATAGTTGGTAGCGGTGCTCGTGCCTTCGTCGTTGCCTTCAATGACAAAAAACTCTTGACGAACCACGACATTGGCTACGTTTTCAAGAAGTCCACCAGAGCCTGTAAGTTGAGGGACCTGATTCGTACCAATCTCGGACTCAGTTGTTCCCATAGCTCCGACCAAAGACTCCATAGGGATAATTGCCGAGGCGTATTGAGTAGCAGTGGTGTCATCAAACTCGTAGGTGACTGCAATCAGAGCTCCAATGTTATTAGTAGTTAAACCTGTCCCTGTTGTAATATCAAAATAAACTGAAAGATCAAGTGTTGCGCTATTTGCTGCCGGAAAGTTTGTAACGAAATGAGAGGTAAAATCAAATGGCCCCAGCCACCCGCTCATATTCTCACCGGAGTTAGAAATGTCGTCAGTTTCAGTAATTGTAGTTGACCCAGCGCCGTTTACTGAGCAGGCAACTCGATGCTCACCAACCGTTGCACCAGTTACTGTGCTCATATCAGAATAGCTAATCCAGACCATAACCGAGCGGAACGTCCGCGTAGCATTTTCAGCATAAACTGTGATTTGAGGCAAGGCGGTAAGCGATGCGTCAGCAACAGATGCATCGCTTTTTTCAGTAGCGTACCAAAGTGTTTTGACTCTTTGCGCCATAATTAATTGTTAGGCCTAGGCTCCATTGTTATTAATATTGTTCCCACTCTCCAGTCTGGATTACTTAGCTGAACCCGGAGTTTGTACTTTTTGCCTTTATAGTCAAGACGGGCGGAGGATTGCTTGTCAGGAGATTTTTCGGCATCGTCGTATACCTTCTCGATACTGCTTTTAAGTTTTACATCCATAGTTTTCTATGTTTGTATTCTATCAAATAACGGGGACTATTGGAGAACCTAGAAGTTCCTCGTGTTGTTGCATCTAATTTTAGGTGCAAGAGTCAAGCTGCTGTACCATGATCGCTTCTGCCCTGATGTGTGGAGTCCTCATAGGCTGTAACATACATGTCTTCCACGTCACCATACCAAGTAAACGAATATGCCCCGTCGCCAGATCGGCTGGTTGTGGCCATCACTTCGTGTGTCCCCGCATCGTGAAGGTAGAGATTAATTGTTCCTCCACCAGAGCCAGAGATGTCTCCAGCAATGGTAAAGGTGATAGTGTGATACGTAACCCACAGGCCATACCAGCTAGTTGATAAAGTCGGAGTATCCATCCTGAAAGATCTCGAAGTTTCTATGTCAAGGCGTGTGGGGTCCATATCGTTGGGGTGGCGCTTCCAAGTCTTTCTTGATGCATATCGAGCGGTAATGTTGCAGTTTTCATTGTCGCTTCTGTATTGTGTAACTCCGAAAGTTTCCCAGCCTTCGCCCTCACCCTCACCCGATTGGCGCTCAGCTTGCAAACACAGCGATCCGGAGGTTGTGTTGTCTGTTGTTACCCCTCCTTCAGAGCAAACTCCAGTAAGCCAATAGCTAGACTCAGGGATGGGGACAGATTTGCTGTCAACTTGATCACAATAGTTGTCATTGGTGCACTCAGACAGCAAATGAAACCGTGATTGATTGTGTGCACCAACACCATCAGTTGCTTTACCGCTTGTATAGTTTAAGATTAAAAATCCATTGACGCCCCAGCCATCATTGGCAGTAGAGGAGTAGATTCTGCATTCATACGGCATGCGTCCGCGTGCCAGCGTTGTAAAAGCTGTTCCTTGCTGGCCTCCAGCATCAATGCGGTGGACGAACATCCACTGTCCGTTTTGTGAACTTCCCGCTGTACAAGTGTATGTGGTGTAGCTGGCCTGGTTTCCCACAGCAATGTTCATAGATGTTGTGGCTGCGCCGTTTAGGCCAATTACACACGCACTCTCCTTGAGTGTAATAGTTGTTGGCTCTTGGATAAAGATGTCGCGCCCCCATGAGTCTCCATCTCCAGAAGTAGTTCCTCCAGCCCATCCTGTGGTATCAATCGCTCCGAGAATTAAACTATTCCAAACAGTTGTAGTGGAAGAAGGATCAAATTCATATGTGACAGTGACCCATCCTCCTGGGTTGTCACCGCGACTGGTCACAGTAGCGCTCATCTCAAGCGAGCTGGCAGAAGTTAGAGTTTCTCCTGTGATGTCATAGCATAAGTTAATCCAACAAGATGCTGATAATCCTGCTTCCACATCCCAAACAGTAACTGTACTGCCACCGTTTATGCGTAGTTGAATAACAAAGTCTGTGGTGGTGGCCACTACCTCGTTTCCAGTTATTTCCAGAAACGCCTGCCGAAGTGTTACAGAGCCTTCCGGTAAAACACTACTGCCCCCAGTTAAAGCGGGGATTGCCGTGGCGCCACCGATAGTTTGCATAGAAGTTGTTAGTACAGATCGGGTAGACTCGATAGGGATTCTGATAGTCTTTATGTGGGTACTGCTCGTGTCATCGTAGTCATAAGTGATAACAAGCTTAAATGAGTGATTTATAGTATTGGTCAGCGTTGCCCCATTAAAGCGCACGTACCAAGTGTTGCTTGTTCCGGACCAATTACTAGCAAAAAAGGCTGTAACGTCGGCCGCATACCACCAGGCTTCATTGTCGCCCGAGTTTGCTACTGGTGTTCCAAGTGCGTTGTTGTCTTGAGTACCAAACCCGCTGTCTGTCCCAATTGCCAGCTGTACATTCGCTAGGTTTCCAGCAGTCGTATTATCTCCACGAAACTGACACAAGAGGGAAACACTGCGAAATGCCACGACTGTTTCGGGGATATAAATCGCAATCGATTTGTCTCTGTTTGAGGCAGCGGTGAGTGTTGTTGCATCTACAGAGCTTGCAAATTCGATTGTTTTTTGTCTTGTTGCCATCTATTTGAAATCCAAAAAAATAGCTAATCGTGAGAAGTTAACTTGTCTAGTGGAATCGATAGCTATATTTACTGGTATCATCGCTTTCTTCGAGCAAAAAATAATGACCCCGTATTGCCGTACCCAGCGCATGTGGACACCCCAATTCGGCACGTGTAGACGACTAATTTTTGCGTTTACACCTGTTTACTTTTTAACTTAATAACTTTATATCGTTTGAGTATAGTGCTTGTCAACATTTTGGCGCACCATTAGCCTTGAAGAATTTTTCCTCAAACCTAGACGTTCCACTTTTTCGTAAACCACCAATTTTTGTCGTCAGTGAGGTTAAGCCTAAAAGAATGACCCTTTGTATATCCATTGACCGCAGAGATGACTCCGTTTTTAGTTCCAGCTCGATAACCGTTGCCTGCCACAATTCCACCCTTCTTAACTTTTTTGGTCCATTCGATAATGTCTCGAGCCACTTCGTCAAAGCGCTTGTCTGCATCAATATAAACAAAATCCAAAGAAGAATCTTTAAAATCATGTACCGCTTTGAGGCTGTAGTTTTTAACGAGTCTACTTGAAAAAGGGGAGAGATTTTTACGGGCAAGGCTATTTTGTGCTCTGGTTTCAGCAGTGGATCTACCGTCTACTTCCCAAGAGTCAATTCCGGTGTATTTTAGCCCGGGAATGTTCTTACAAAGAACTTTTCCAAACTCACCGTTTCCTACGCCAACCTCAACACCTGTCTTGTAGCCTTGGCTACCTAGATACTTTGCCAAATCAACACGATTTTTAAGAGACATTTATAAACTAACATTAGCAACTGGCTTGCTACTATGCAAGATGTATTAATTGAATTGCTTGATTATTTCGCTGGTTTTTCCCCATCCAGGGATGTCGTCTGTTGTGATAAACCCTTTGGCCGTGTCTTTGTCTCGAAAATCATTTACACTCCATTTATTCTTGCTCAAATTGTGCCCGTGCTTGATGTCAAGCATTGGGAAAGGAGCTTTCCAAGACGCAGTTAGTTTAGTGTCTCGGCCACCGGGCTCAAAGCCCATTGAGCTTTTGTAGCCGTATTTTCTAACTTCGACGACGCGTTTTCGATAAAACTTAAGTAGGTGTTCGCGGTAAGCACACAAACCTGAAACTTGGTTTGCGTCCCAATGTACCGCAAAGCCATCGGTTGATCTTACTCGCCACCAGTTATGGTCGTAATAAAAAATATCTTTTTTGGGTGGGGTAAATTCAAAGTGGGACGGGTGATAAATACAATCGTGTTCGCAGAAGTAAATTACTTCGGCGGTGCTTGCTTCAAGGCCCGCGAGAATTTGCTCAAACATTGCTAAATAGCTTCGTGTGAGGTGTTTAAGGTGGATGTTTTTAGTTCCAAAATGAGGCATGGGTTTAAGCGACACAGAGACAATTGGAATGCCCGAATCTTGGCTAATGTGGCGCAGCTGTCTTTGTACGGCATGGGCAATTTTGAGTTTCAACTGGTTGTCTGTATAAAACACAATGCCTTTTGTGGGCGTGGCAGAGTAGACAACACCATTGTCGGAGATGTCTTCTGTTGGCTCAGCTTCGTCGGGCTTTGTGGTAAATTCCGGAAAAGAAAAAGTATTTGCTTTAAGGTTTGCCAAGTCTTGTTCTGTCCAGCCCTTGACCGGCCAAAACTTTTCTACTAGCCAGGAAAACGGGTGTTTTTGCAAGGGCCACTGATTATTAAAAAATAGATTTTTTGCATAATTTTTGGCTTTCTCCTGGTCCCTGCCACTCATCGGGTATGGGAAGCCAAAGTCTCCACCTTGAGTGCGAAACATGTGTGCATACCATGTTTTTTTATTAACCATAACTCGGCCACCAGAAAGCCAAGTTTTTGCCGCAACCTCTATGCCTTGAGAGCCCCAACTGCCAAAGTTTTCATCGCAAATGCCCAACTCCCAGTATTTTTCGCGCGTTAGCATAAAGCACGATCCCTGAATTGACATACTCTCTGTTAGCTCTCCCTTGCCTTCTGGGCGCCTGCTATATTCACCAAAGTACTGAAAATGAGGCGAAGAATCAAAACAATAAGAAACACTTTCAGGCCGCGGTTTTGCTATCCACACCACATCTCGAGTTGTTGGCTTTCCACAAACAGTACAAGGTCCACTAGGGCTTTGGTATCTGCGGTGGCCATCTGGGCATACCCAGTCAAAAGCGTGGAGATTTCGCATCAGAGGGATCATCGTCCAATCATCGTGCATCTCATTCATTAGTTTGACGTCAAAGCCTTCGTCAAACGCACAGTGAGCATCACACTTCATTACATACTTGGCGGTGGATAATCTAGCAGCTTGGTTTGTTGCAGCTCGTTGGCCGATACTTTCTTGATTATGGACGAGTGTTACTCGTTCGTGATCAATCACGCCCGGGTCAGCCCAAGCGCCATCAAGCACGGCAATAATCTCTGTGTCGCCTCGCATATTTTTAAGAATGTCCTCAATGGTGCGCGCCAAGAACATCTCGTTTCTGGCAGGAATTAATATTGAAAGATCAGCCATAAATTCGTAGTACCTCCTCGGCAGTTCCCCAAGGCGCGACATGGTCCGCCCGGATTTCGCTATGAGCTTTTCTGTTACCAAGTTCTGTATAGCCCAGAGCTTCTGATGTCGAAAACATAATATTTGGCTCTTCTGATTTATACTCCTCAGCGGGAACAGGGAAGATGCCAAGGTGGTTTTCGAATCTGCCAGGCTCACCCCAATACATTCGCAAAAGCCCGGGAGGAGTTTCTTCAAGCGATGGATATTTGCTGTAGCGCTCTTCAAGCGTCTTAACTAGGGCGCTTTTGGTAGTGATCAGGCTATTCATAAGCTTTCGTTCGCGATAGGAAAATATTGGAGGCTTCACCCAAGAAAATATTGACCATTTATTAATGTTGTAAGAAAACATGTTGTCGTCAGCTGGGCGATAGTCAAAGTGAGAAGGATGATAAAGCATGTCGTCTTCAGCCATGGCAACGTACTTTGTTTGGGCGGCTCGGGCTCCAAGAAGCACTTGGTGGTAGATCATATAATTGGATCTTTTTTGTACTCCAATACAGATATTAGTGCAATTGTTTCCGATTACTGTTGGTTTAAAAGAAACGCTAACAATAGGCGTGTCGCCGATGGCTTTTAATAAATACTCTTGAGTGTTGGCCATAAAATGGTCACTGTTCATGTTTGCTGTGTAGTAGATGATTGTCAGGTCGTTCATATATTTTGGTTAATAAACTCTTGCCATATTTTGTATTTTTCTTTGTATATTTTGAAGTATGGATGATCTTCTTGGCCTTGCCAATAGGTTTCGTTAAGTTCAATCCCCGGCGCTTCATCTGTAAGGTTTTTAATTGGATTAGAAGCTCTTTTGTGCTCAACTGTGGCAAAGCCCGAAACAACTGCCCAGCCAAGTTTATCTAATTCGCGCTTGCTTGTGATCCCCGCGAATATATCATCGAAACGATTGATACCCAAAGCCCACGGCGCATGAAAGATATAGGGGAGAACTTTTCGTTTGAACGCAAGATTCATGCTACACATTGGGTAGTAAACACCTTTTGGAATGGGGCCTTTATAAAAAGTCGTTTTTCGTTTGTCACCAAGAACGAGCTGAGTTGGGGCATCCCAGTCTCCCGAGCCTTCCCATACGCCGTGCGAGATAACAACTTCAGCTTCGTTTCTAATTGAGTAAGGGAAGCCTCTTGTGTAATCTGTGGCTGTGGAAATCCAGCTCACAGGGACATTTTGGTTGAGCGCAATAAGGTGGTCGGCGATAGTGTCGCCAAGAGGGAAGACGTCGTCATCCAAAGTAATGATAGTGTCAATGTCTTTAAGATTTTTCGCGACATAGGCGAAGCCCAAGTTTCTGATTCCTGCATTAAAGTTGGTCAATGCTTGAGCGTGTTTGCCCATCACCTCTTTGACGCCTTTGCCATTAACTGTAGGATTTTTCCCGTCTTCGACTACAACCAATGTGCAGTCGTGCGCCTCAAATAGCTCCTGCCATGCACTTTTAAAAGCCTTGAACATACTCGGCCTGATGGTTGGAATTACAATAGCGATATTTGCCATGGTTATTTGTGTTTGCTCACGAAAGTTAAATATTCTGTTTCGTATTGATTTTCGCTGATCTCAGCCACATTTATTTTTTCTTTATAGATCACATAGGGCAGTGCAATTTGGTCACAAGTAAAATATCTGGACTGATAATACCACCAAGATTTAAGCATGTCGTGAACATTTTTGGTGTTTCTGTAAACAAAAGCGGTTGAGGTGTAAAGCACGGTATCGCGAAAGCCTGTGTCTGCCATCGCCTCGGCTAGCTGCTCTTTATGGAGCCCATTTTTGTATCTGGAAGTGATATATCGGCCGCCCTCTTGCAGTTTTTCTTCGATATGGTTAGTTTCTTCTGTAATTGAATTTCTCCAAGGATGTTTGAAAAAAGCCATGTCACTTGAGCCTAGTTTGTCTAAAAGCCAGACGGTTGAGTCCGCCCTAAGCATCGAAAACGAACTATCAAGCCAAATGTAAACATCATAATCGGGAAGCATCTGCCAGCCAAAAAGCTTGGGGATTCTGTATTGGAAACGTGGCGTAAGCCCTGTGATCGGAGGGAAGTCGTGGTCGGTGAAGCGGTGGAAATGTACTTTGGTAAAACCTGTTGGTGTGTCTTGGGAAACTGGGTCAATAGGTACATCGAAACTTCCTAAATTGGCCGACAAGATAGCAATTTTCATATTACTTGATCTTTACATACATCCAGCTATTTTCTCGATAGTCTGGAGGGTTTTTAAGCTCAAACAAGGGGTGGATCGCATAAGCCTCGCACCAGGCCATAACAACGTTTTTGACATGCCCAAACTGGCGATTCTTGCTGGTACTAAAATCGTGCCCCGCTATAATTCCACCCTTTCTTACCTTTTTGCTCCATACCGCGATGTCGTTGGTAACGGCCTGAAACGAATGGTCGGCATCGATGTATACAAAGTCCAAAGATTCGTCTGCAAAGTCTTTTGCCGCCTCAACGCTCCACGTTTTAATAATTTTATTATTTGGATATTTGGCAAGTTTATTTTTAGCTATCTCGTACGCACGATCGTGGTCTCTTTGTTTTCGAAAGTTTTTATAAACAGGGTAGAATAGCCATGGATCAACCGAGAAAAGCTTCAGATCTGGATTGGATTGGCAGAGTACTTCCGAGTAAGTTCCCTCCAAAACACCAACTTCCACTCCGACTTTAAAGCCAAGTTCGCGAAACAACACAGGTAAATCTTTATATCGATTGCAGGAGATTTTTATAGGGGAAGGCTGGCTAAGATCGACATTAAATTTTTTGACGATGTATTCAAGAGTCGCGTCCATTTGAGGCTTAACGATTACCCAAGATCGATAGCGATCACGAACTTCGCCCGGAACAATTTCTTTTGTCCCAAGCACGTACCAAGTTTTTATGTTGTTTTGCATGGCAAAGCGGTTTGTTGCAGCCACGACATCGCAAAAATTGTTTTTTTGTCTTATGTAGTCATGCCCCGCCAAAATTCCGCCGGGCTTGATTTTTTTGTACCACTGGTTAATGTCTTCAGACACAAAAGGATCTCTGTGGTTGGCATCAATGTATACAAAATCTAACGAGTCGTCTTCAAAGCGGCGCAAGGCGTCTACGCTAAACTCTTGAATCAGCTCGTAATTTTTATATTTTGAAAGTCGCGCTACGGCATCTGATTTTAATTTTCCGAGGGTTGTTGTGGATGTGTAATCACGGTAGCCGCGGTAGGGAGTATAAGGATCGACGCCAATAACTTTCATGTCTGGGTTATTGCGGCAGAGAACCTCTGAGTACTCGCCCGAAGCCACGCCAACTTCCACTGCGGTTTTGAAATTAAGTTTTTTAAGCCACGCGGCAAGATCGTCACGCCCGACATTGGGTATTTCAAGCGGCATGCTTTCGTCTAACTTTAGCTTGTAATTTTTGGCTATAAACTCTGAAACGTTCATATTTTTACCCACATCCAAGACCGCCATTTGTCACGGTACATTCCCGGGAGGCTTTGGCGAAGTCCCCAAATAATCAGTGGGCTGATACCATGCTTTTTAACATATTTGTTTATCGTTGTCTTCACCAAAAACTGACCGTTCTTGGTTGGTATCGTGTCGTAATAATCGTGCCCTGCAACAATTCCGCCCTTTCTGACCTTTTTGCTCCAACAATCTATGTCGCTCACAACAAATTCCGGTTGGTGATTTGCATCAATATATACAAAATCCAAAGACTCGTCATCGAATCTATTTGCGGCATCGATGCTGTATTCTCGGATAAACTTATAATTAGGGTAAGGACTAAGGCGATCATATGCCTCTTTAAAATATTGCTCTTGCCGTTTTTGAGACGATGAGTTCTCTGTACGCTTGTCCGCTGGGTTTTTCCTTGAGTTTTCCTCGGACTCCCAAGGATCAATGCCATAGATTTTCATTTGGGGATTTTTTTTGCACAAAACCTCAGAATAACGCCCTCTTTCAACGCCGATCTCAGCACCAACTCTAAAATCAAGCTCATGCAACAAGCTTGCAAGGTCTTCTCTTCCTGTGTTTGGGATTTCTACCTTCCAGTCGGGCTTGAGTTTGTATTTTGTGAAGATATGCTCAAGGGTGTCTATTTTAATCTGCCTCCTCTCGAGCTTTGTCGATTATTATTTGCTCTTTCCAGTTTGCGGGCCAAGTAGGTACTGGCCAGAATTTCTCAATTAGCCAGTCAAAATCGTGAACCTTCTTGGGGAATCGGTTGTTGAGCCAGTAATCAATACAATTTTTGCGTCCTCGGTCACGCTCTGCTTGATGAAAGGCGTAACGTGCATTTGAAAACCCGTAACCCTTACCAGCCTTACCTTTGTGCCAGTGCGCATACCATGTTTTTTTATTAACTATCACGCGGCCGCCGCCAAGCCAGGTGTTGTTACAGACTTCTTGAGCTTCCTGGATGAAAGAACCATACAGTTCAATATTCATTGGGCCGATCATCTTGAACCACCAATCCCGTGTGGTGAAGTAGAGCGACCCTTGTGCCGACATGTTGTCGTCAATCAGGATGTCTTTGCGGTCAAAATACCTCTGCCTCCAGTCATCACCATGGAGGCCGCACGCAGGATCGTGAGTTTTTATGTAAGGGTAAGTCAGGTACATATAGTCTATTGGAGGGCGTGCGTCTGGAGCTACCTCCCATTTTTCGGGGTCAAGCCGTAGCCTTCGAGGGATAACAACCCAGTTGTCATCACAGTCCGCCTTGAGCTTCGTATCAAACCCTTGATCGAACAAACAGTGGCCGTCAGACTTCATAACATATTTTCCTCTGGCAATGGCCATGCCAGCGTTAATACACTGTCTCATGCCTTTGTTCTCATGAATTGTTCCGTGATGAAGAATAATGAGATTTTTGTGTTCAGGAAGTGGGGGATCAGGCCAATAGCCATCAAGCACGACGATCACTTCAATTGAGCCTTCGGCCTTGGTAAAAAGATCGTTGACTGTTTGTTCGAGATACTTCTCGTTTCTGGTTGGAATAATAACAGACACGTCCGGCATGATCATCCCAAAAATACCACACTTCTTGGCATAAGTACATACATATTTTATTAAACTAGAAGAGGCTACTGTAGTAATCGTAAGCAAGTTTCTCTCGAGCAGCCCATTTACCGGGGAAGTCAGAATCGCCTTTAGTATAGCGGAATGAACTCGATTCAGTGTCTTCTCTCATAATCAGCCAACCGCCATCCTTGTTTGTAAATCCATAATAGGTAATTACGTTATCGTCGATTTCAGAAATTTGATAGCCATCGAGTGGCTGGCGTTCGGCTGGGGAGATTTTTTTACCTTCGCTGTTTTCAAGAGACGTTAAGCTGGGTGTGCTCGCTTGGCCCGGCAGAATGTTGCCGACTTTTCCTCGGAGTAGTGAAAACAGGAAGAAGGAAAGTCCTGCAGCACCCACAAGTTTCAGAAATGCCCTCTTGTCAATGTCTGCCACCTCGACAGAGGTTTTGCGGGCTTCTTCAGGTGGCTCTACTGTTTCCGGCTCCGCCCTGGATACCTGAATGGAAACCTCTCTGACTTGTTTTTTGTGTGGCAAGAGCTTGACCGCCAAGATGGCGAGTAGAGGATACAACAGTGTGGCAACCCCCAACTGTGTGTACGTTCGAGCGGTTAAAAACAAAATAACAACAACAAGGAAAGCTACTGATAAACTGGTATAGGTGAGGGTCTTTCGCATGGCTTAATAAATAAACGCGTAATCTGCGGATATAAAACCAGTATCGTCAAGCAGCTTTATTTCAAGCCACCCGGGATGTAAAGAGACCAAGTCAAATACATCTCCAGATTTCGCTTCTCCAATTTTCTCTGATTGTGCCGTCGGCTCTTTGCGAATGTTTACGCTCGCCAAGGCACTTTCTGCAATTACTGTAACTTTTGCGTAACCTAACGGGCTTGGAGTCTCTAGGGTCTCCACCACTTCCTCAACAGGTTCAAGTGGGGCAGGTGAGGGTGTTTCTACGGTTGTAACTGCCAACACTTGCGTTTCCTGCGTGTCTTGAGCAGAAGAAATTCTTACGTTACTGTACCCCACGCCGACAAGCATAAAAAATAATACTATTAGGCTAACGTACTCAGGAGTTCTTGATAAACGCACTATTTCCGCATTTAAGGCCTCATGCTTGCGAGGACTACTTGCAAGGATCGGTTTTGTATCAGTCTTTGCAAGTGTATGGGGGATATTCTCTAGAACTATGTCTAAAAGCAAATCGCCGTTTTCTAACTCGGCCTGATGCTTCTTTTGCAAATCTACAAAACTTTTAGCGCCTTCCTCTTTTAAGGCAGAAAGGACAATTTTTGTGTTCACCCACGATGTTTGCTTTTTCCCCGAATATTCGGGATATGTTGAGATGCGAGCGCCGTTTTGGATGTGCGCAGTGAGATGAGCAAGTTGCGCCGATGTTTCAATTTTCGCAGACTTATAAGGCCCTTCAAAGAGTGCTCCTGAGTGTTTATACTTTCTGTTGAAGTAAATTGAATAGCGTGTGCAAAGCGATCTGATAAAACTCTCGATTGCTTTCTCCTCAACTTGGTGGAGGAGAAGATGGAAGTGGTCTGGGAAAAGGCTAAACGCCAAAAGTTGGATTTTTCCGAAGTAGTTTTTTGGCAGATGCGGCGTTCCTTTGTATGTGCGGCCTTTTACTGTAAAATCTTTTTTGAGGCTACTTGGGTCGTGAGGTGCGCTCAAATACTCGCCTAAATAGGCTACAAATACGCTGTAATCATCGTCATCTCCGAAGATGATTCTATTCGCTGCACCTTTGTTGTAGACGTGCGAATTTGTCCCTTTTTCAGGCGACCTGAGCAGGCTCTTGGCAGGCATAATTAAACTTAGCTTGTAAGAAGAGACTTTGCAAGTATCAGTTTGATAGCATGAATAGCCATTAGAGATACGCTATACTATTTAGAGAATCCGCTCGAATTGGTAGAGAAGCGGGCCTGTAGCTCATCTGGTAGAGCGCTGCATTCGCATTGCAGAGGTAAGGGGTTCGATTCCCCTCAGGTCCACTAAATGGTGGTTGAGCACATCAAGCCCAGAAGGATTAGTGGAGTTATGGAAAGGTATGTCTTCGCAAGCAGAAGTGGCTTAGGATTCAAATGACGGGCATAGTTATTTAATCTCTTCAAGTTAACTAGGGGAGCGGACTAGGTGTGACTGAAGCTTCAGGCGTACCAGTAGCTTCAGGTGCGGGTGTTACTTCTGGTTGAGGTGGCTCTGCATCTTCAGGTAACTCGATCGGGGGAGTAAGCGTTTCTTCCTCGCCAGATGGAGGCGGAGTTAAATTGGTTGAGCTTTCGTCCGTGACAGTTTGTCCCGCCTTGAGGTTCTGCAAATCTTCTAATGCTTTGGAAGCGACACTAAAGTCATCTGAATTGCGATCCACAAGTGCCAAGACCTGACTCATGGAAGCAATGGCTCGGTCAATATTGCCATTCTCTCTGTAAGCTACAGCCAGGTTGTAATGAGCATTTGCGTGGTTTGGTTTGGTAGCGACAGCCAGTTTAAAGACATCTATGGCATCTTCGTATGCTTTGGCGGAGTAATAGATTCCACCCAAAGCAATTCTTGCATTGGTGTTTAGAGGGTCAAGTGCGATGGCCTGAGCGTAAGTCTGTACAGCAAATGCATCTGCGCCTTGAGCGAGTGGCATAACTGTTCTGTATATTGAGGCCAAAACCTCCCAATTGCCGGCACGAGCTGGGTTAAGCGTTACCGCCGCTTTTCCCTCAGCGATAGCTTGCTGAATAAGTGTTGCAATTGCACTTCTGTCTTCTTCAGTCAATTCTTCTTTTTGGGCTAGGGAGTTAGCAAGTGCCAAGTTGATCTGCGCATATGTAATTCTGTAGCGGTCAACGTAAAGATTTGTAGTAATTGCAGCTCGAAGAGTGTCATACGCTTTAGCGCCATCATTTCTAACTATGTGATCCAACGCCTGCTTATAGGTAAGATCAGCAGCAACAATCCTTGTAGCCTGCAAGCCAACGTAGCCTACGAACACGATTATCGGCAAGCTAGCGAAAATTACGGGGAGCCTTGCTGCAAATGGAATGGATGCCCCGTCGTGCTCAGTATTAAACAAACCCATTTTAACGGACGTGCTTTGGCTAATTACTGCCAATAAGACAAAAAAGATGAATAGTACGGTCGGAGTTACAGGGAATAAAAGCATTGAGACTGCGAGTATGATAGCGGAAAGCTCTGCAGCTCCTTCTGGCTTTATAAAATGTTTAGTACCTTTCTTGGCATTGGAGACGACCATTCTCGCCAAGAAGTAAAACAAAAGGATCAACGAGGCGGTTCCTACTAAGCCAGTTTCAGTTATAGCGGTGAATAGATAATTTTGGCCAGAGGTGAATCTGGTTGACCAAAGATCACTGGCATTATACGAAGCGGGTCTAAATTGATTAAATGCTGACAAGTAGTTTCCAGGCCCCACACCCAATAGGGGGTTTTGTTTTAGTGAGTCGACGGCTATGGACCATGAAGTGTCGACTCCAGGTAGTGCTAACGATGTATCTTTTCCTGGAAGGATATTAACTAGAGACATTAAAGCGGCCAAAACCATCAATGCAAAAGTGATTCCCGAAAGAGCCTTAACAGCTACAGATTTTTCGCTTATAACATATGACAAAGCTAGGGGGGACATGGCAACTAGAATTATTAATGCAGGCAATGGACCACCAAGCGTTGTAAATCCGGCTGACTGCATAAAAGCCGGTAGCCCAAGCCCTCGAAATACCCCCGCGGAGGCAAAAAGAACAACTACTGCAAGGATTGCGCTCGAGCCGAGCATTACCATTTTGAGCACATCTTTTCCTTTTTTGTTCATTTGGCTAACGATAAAGAAGCCAAGTCCTGAAAGTACAACTGCAGTGGCTGTGCCGGGGAGGAAAAAAGCCTCCATTTTGTTTGGCGTTTGGAGTATTGCGCTTGCAATGTAGGCCGCGGCAATCAGTATCACAGGAAGATCAAAAGCGCTTGCAGAGAAGGTGAGTGAATTTTTGATTAAGTTGCGAGCGCTTTTAATCAACAACACTATACCAATAGTAATAGTTAGAAACGCTAGCTTGGGTGTAACGAATGCATTGGCGAATTGTGGTAGGACCAATAAAGGTAGCAAACCAACCGCCGCATGCATTATGTAGTTTTCAAATCTGCTATTAGTTGTTTGATTATCCATGGCTGTATTTATAAATTAGATTGATTGATTTGTTTTGTCAATATGCTTTTTGTATTAAAATACTATCAACTATAATTATCTATATATTAAAATATAGAATGATATACTTCTGTATTATCAACTTTCCACTGAAAGTCGCATTCCCATTCAAGTGAGCTTTCAATTGCAACAACAAAGTATCCTTCACCTTGGCTTTTGACATACAGACTTTGACCGTTTGTGGGAGAGTTTGCTGTAAGACTAATAAATGATTCATCGTTCACAAGATTACTTAGCACGAGTGCTTCCTTTTTATTGGCGGCAATTTCGCTCTTACCAACGGACACGGCATAGCTTTCAATCGACTGACTGGTTGTTGTCTCGAGTGGGTCAGTAATTGAATTATGGATATCGTCTGTAAGTGGTGGAGTTTTTAAGACTATAAAATCGTCCGTACCAGAAGAAGCGAGTCTAGCAATTGCCTTGCTGTTACTATTAATAGTATTGCTTTCCGGAACCATTGCGGGATTATTTACTTCTATGTAAGAAACTGAAGGGGAGGCGCTTCGAAAGAAATGGCTTGACACTGCGGAAAGAGAGAGGATAGATAAAGCCGCCAGGGCATATACCCCAAATGATTGGTAACGTCGTGAATTAGTGAATTCTAAATATCTCTTGATAGCGTAATTTCTCCTTTTGATGGTGGCTGGGCTGTAAGCTTTTTCTTCATCGCTAGCCAAAAAGGAACGAACATCGCTAATATAATTTTTAACTGTTGTTTCTGAGGCGCCAGATTTTTCAAGCGATCGCTTAAAGTCGGCTAATACTTTAGGGGTACTGTGAGAGTGTAACTTTATAATCATTTTATTATATCTAGTTATACTTCATTAAAATCCAAATGGTATATCTATGTCAAGATATCAATTAGGCAGTTGTTCTAATGCAGTAAATGTTGCGGTTATTAATAGCTTCTTTGGATTGTATCCTGCGGTTGGATGGGGAAGTCGTTGACTAATAAATTAGGGCAACTGGCGTTATGGCTCAATGCTAGTTTTCATAAGTTTGTATAATTAATTTCCGATACACTTTTCGAGTCTGAGTAAGTGAGCTAAATACTATATTCATGCGTATAACTATTTAATTTCCGCTTGATTATTGCAAATTCCTTAGCCTCAAATAGTATACATCGGTTAACACGCTAATTAACGCAAGAGTAGCGGTAGAAAAGTAAGTAATGCGATCGCTTTTCACAAATTATTACTTAGTGTTTTTCACAGACAGTCAAGGGTGCTATTTCTAGTTGGCAAGCAATTAACAGTCCAAAGTGAAGAGTGATACCATATCTGTTGATTAGATCGTGGCAATATTACGCCAATACTTGTTTAATGAGGGTATTAGTTGTGATAAAATCGTTTATCTAGCATATGTCAGCTAAATACGACCACTCACAGATAGAAAAAAAGTGGCAAAAGACTTGGGAGGAGCAAAAGCTTTACTCGCCAGACATAAACACGCGCGATAATAAGTTTTATAATCTGTGGATGTTTCCTTATCCTTCAGGTGAAGGACTTCATGCTGGGCATGCTTTTGCTTCAACTGGGAGTGATGTCTACGGCAGATTTATGCGAATGCAAGATATGAGCGTGTTTCAGCCTATTGGGTACGATTCTTTTGGAATTCACTCTGAAAACTTCGCAATTAAAAACTCAGAGACACCCAAAGTGATGCTGGCTCGAACCACGCTCAACTATGAAAGGCAACTAAGAAGCCTCGGCCATAGTTATGATTGGACTCGTACAGTTACCACCTCAAATGTTGATTACTACAAGTGGACACAGTGGCTTTTTATTCAAATTTTTAAGGCAGGCCATGCTTATAAAAAGAAAGCTTGGGTTAATTTTTGCCCGGGGTGTAAGACCGTATTGGCGGACGAGCAAATAATGAGCCCGGCTCAAGCTGGTAAGCTACCACCAGGATACGACAAGCTCGAGGATGTGCCTGATGGGGTGCGTGTCTGTGAGCGCTGTGGCAATATTCCCGAGCGACGTGAGCTTTCGCAGTGGTTTTTTAAAATCACCCAGTACGCCGATCGACTGCTTTCAAACTTGGACATTATCAATTGGAGCGAGAGAGTGAAAGTGGCACAACGCGAGTGGATCGGTCGAAAAGAGGGGATAAACATTACTTACCCTATTGAGAGCACTAGTTCTTCTGTAACCTGCTTCACAACGCGGCCAGATACCAACTTTGGAGCAACGTTTGTTGTGGTATCTCCAGAGTACGCACGCGACAATTTAGTAGATGTGGTATCTGAAGAAGTACAACATAATATAACTAAATATATCGAAGAGTCTCTGGCGAAGACTGAACAGCAAAGAAGAGAAGATGGTAAAACAAAAACTGGGGAATTCACTGGTCTTTATGCGATTAATCAGCTCAACGGCCATAAAATGCCTATTTGGGTGAGCGATTTTGTCTTAAGTGGCTTTGGAACAGGAGCTGTTGTGGGAGTTCCTGGCCACGACAAGCGTGATTTTGACTTTGCGAAAACATTTGATATACCAGTGGTTCGAGTGGTTGTAGGTGCAGACGGGGACAAGTCAGACATTCACGATGCTAATCAGGTTCAGGAGGAACAAGGAACTATGATTAACTCCGAATTTCTGGATGGGATGGACATCAATAAAGCAACGGTTGCGATGATGGATCATCTAGAGCAACAAGGCTGGGGCAAGCGCGAGACGACATACCATCTTCGAGATTGGCTAATTTCCAGGCAAAGATACTGGGGACCTCCGATTCCAATGGTTTATTGTGAGAAGTGTGATTGGCAACCGGTTCCGGAATCTGATTTGCCTGTGATTTTGCCTGACATTGCCGATTATAAACCTAAGGGCGAGGGGAGCGGGCCGCTAGCAGATCACCCCGAGTTTTACGAAACAACTTGCCCCAAGTGTGGCGGAGCAGCCAAGCGAGAAACTGATGTTTCTGATACATTTTTAGATAGTTCGTGGTATTTTCTAGCCTATCCAAATGTGGGTACCGACGAATACAAAAATGGTCCTTCGGCAAGCTCAGGACAAGACGTGTTTTTAAATAAACAAATATTGAAGTCTTGGTTGCCGGTTGATTTGTATTTCGGCGGAGCTGAGCATTCTGTGCTTCACTTGATGTATGCCAGATTTGTCACAATGGCTTTGTACGATCTTAAGCTTTTGAGTTTTGAGGAACCTTTCCCAAATTTCTTTGCTCACGGGCTCATGATCAAGGATGGTGCCAAGATGAGTAAAAGCCGTGGCAACGTGGTCAACCCAGACGAGTACATTGCAAAATATGGAGCAGATACCCTGCGGCTTTATTTGATGTTTATGGGTCCGATGGACGGCTATCCTGACTTTCGCGACACCGGAATTGAAGGAATGCATAAGTTTGTGGCCCGCCTCTGGAGAGTTATTGGTCAATACAATAAGGATGCTAAAGCGGATGAAAAGACGCTTCAGAAACTTCACAGCACCATAAAGAAGGTAACAGAAGACTTAAAAATATATCACAATAATACAGCTATCGCGGCTATTATGGAGCTTGTAAACTTGATCGTAGAGGCTAACGCTTATGGCCGAGATATTATCGAGCCTTTGGTTGGTCTTATTGCCCCGTTCGCACCACACTTGGCAGAAGAAGCTTGGGTGAGCGTTTTGGGTAATGAGGGGTCGGTTCATACATCTGTTTGGCCAAAGTATGATGAGGCCAAGCTAGTTTTGAGCCACAAAGACATTATTGTCCAAGTAGATGGCAAGATGCGTGCGTCTATATCTATTGAAAGCAAAAGTGCCGAGCTTGAGGAAGAAGTTGCCAAAGCAGCCAAGGCTGATGCTAATGTTGCGAAGTGGCTTGAGGCAAAGCAGTACAAAACAATTTTTATTCCCGGAAGGCTACTTAACTTCGTTACACTGTAGCGAAACTATTTTCTGGTAATTACGAAGATCACGAGGATGACTCCAAAGATTGCGATAAATGCTAGAATTCCGCCTGCTGCAAAAATCCTACCTAAGTTTCTTGGGGCTGATGCAACCTCTGGAGTTGGGGTTGCCGATTCACTTAATTCTTCTCCTGCCTCAGGTGTTGGTGCCGGACCGTACAAAAATTCGTTTGGCTGCACCGACCCCTGCATCACAACTTCTGTAGAAGGTGTCCGCGGGTTTGCGCTACTTTCTATCGTAACAAATAACGTACTAAACTGGGTCTTGGTTTTAAATATTGCTCTGCCCAAGCCTACAGTACCCAATCGGACTGGGTTTCCACCAGCAGAAGGGGAAGCCCAGACAACATAATTCACGATTGTCCGGCTGTCTCCTGGATACAAAATATCTTGACATAGAAGTAGAATGTTATAGTTTGAGTCTGCCATGATGCCCGAATAGGCCGTACAACGAGCATCTTCACCAACACGGTTTCGAAGGTCAAATGTGCCCTCAGACGCACTTGCCGCTGCCGAGCCCCCAAAAATAAGCACAACCGCAAAAGCTAAACCCAAAAGTGTCTTCTTCATACCAATAGTTTACTATAGATGTATAAGAAATGACAAATGAAGAGCCAGCTGCCCGCTGGGGGCAAGATCTGCTTATTCGCTTCAGATGGCAGATTGTTATTCTCTTGGTTGGCCTTACTTTGGTTGGTGTGGGTTACTACATTTCAAATACTCCCAAATCACCAGAAATTCAGATACTCGACGAGGCAGAAGGAGGAGACTCGGCATCTGTTGTAACTGTTGAAATTGCGGGCTCAGTAAATCGCCCGGGAGTCTATAGCCTTGCGGCGGGAGCCAGAATTGATGATCTGATAAATAACGCCGAAGGTTTAAACGATTTGGCGGATGGCCAGTGGGTGGAGAAGTACCTAAATCGCGCTGCGATACTAATTGACGGTCAAAAAATTTACATTCCATCGGTTGATGAGCAGTTGCCACCATCGAGTGCCAGAAGTGACATGGGGGATCAAAGTGTAAACCAGGTGTTTGGGAGCAGTGACACAAGAGTGATAAACGTCAACACTGCGAGCCAGAAGGAGCTGGAGGAGTTACCGGGAATTGGCCCTGTTTACGCCCAAAAGATAATTGATAACAGGCCTTACTCAAGTGTGGAGGATCTTCGCACCCGCGAGGTTTTGAGGCAAAACGTTTTTGAAGAGATTAAAAACGCAGTAACAGTTTACTAAAAAGTGCATGCCAAAAATTATTTTTGTGCTTCTAGCGGCTTTTGCTCTACTTCGAATACTTACTTTCGGCTACGAGTACCCAGAGGGCAAGCTTGTCAGAATATCTACGCGACTGAGTAGCGAGCCTGGGGTGTATGGAAACTCGCGTTTTATTATCCTTCACGGACTTAAAGCCTATGTGCCAATTTTGCCCGAAGTAAGTTACGGTGACTACGTTGTTGTGGAGGGAAAGGTGAATGGCGACAAACTTGAAAACGTTAAGGTAGTTAGCATTAAAGAGGGCGGCGGGCTTTTTAATCTTCGCCGAAAAATTCTTGCGATTTATCAGAAAGCTTTGCCCGAGCCCCACGCTTCACTTGTGGCTGGCATTGTCTTGGGAAGTAAAAGCTCGCTACCCGAAAGCTTTTGGGAAAAGCTGAAACTCTCGGGGACTGCCCATGTAGTGGTGGCTTCGGGCATGAACGTCACTCTTGTTATCTCTTTTTTGCTAAGTATTTTATTAAATGTAACAAAAAGATATAAAGCTATATGTTTTGCAATATTTGGGGCGTGGGTTTATGTTGTCTTGTCTGGGCTTGATGCGCCTTTGGTTCGAGCTGCCATTATGGGAACAATTGCGTTTGGAGCACAAGCGGTGGGACGGCTTTCAAGCGCAATCCGTGCGCTTTTTCTCTCGGGACTTGTCATGTTGATTGTAAAGCCCGAGTGGGCGCGCGACCTGGGATTTATCCTATCATTTGTCGCAACATTGTCATTGGTACTATTTGAGGCCAAAATTGCCAAAGCACTAGCTCGCCTGCCTTTAATTTTCAAGAAAGACCTTGCAACTACACTTTCGGCTCAGATTGGAGTAGCGCCAATTCTTCTAGCAACGTTTGGGACTTTTAACCCGCTTTCACCTTTCATAAACGCTCTGATACTTTGGACTGTCCCGCCTATCATGATAGTTGGAGCATTTGCTGGCTTGGCTGGTATGGTTATCGAGCCTTTGGGGATACTGATTACATATTTGGCTTTTCCTTTTACTTTCTGGTTTGTTAAAGTTGTTGAATATTTATCGTGACCAATAAATCCTGGTTGTTTACATTTACAATTCTTTTTCTGGCTGCGCTCATTGTTTGGATTGGTGCACTGAATCGCCCGACTCAAAAGCTTAAGGTGATTGCTTGCGATGTGGGGCAAGGGGACGCGTATTTAATAACACTCGGAAACTTTCAGGCTCTTATCGACGGCGGCCCTAATAACAAAGTTCTTGATTGTCTGGGAAGATACGTTTCATTTTTTGATCGTGATATCGAGATCGTAATTCAAACTCACCCGGACGCGGACCACTATACCGGGCTTGTTGAGGTCTTAAAAAGATATAACGTCAAACACCTTGTTTATAGCGAAGCTCGCAAAGATAACGACGCTTATAGCGAGTTTCTTGATGCTGCCAATGCTGAGGGCGCAAATAGGGTAGTGGCAGTAAGTGGCAAAAAAATTGTATATGGAGATTTACATTTTGAGATAGTAAGCCCTATTAATTCGATGTTTGTAGCAGGGGAGGAAATTGACGAAGATGAGTCAAACGACTATTCTGTTGTAACTCACTTGGTATATGGGGATTTTAGTGCTCTTTTTACCGGGGACTTAACACCAAAAGTAACCCAGAAACTTGTGAGCTTAAACCAAATTCCAGATGTTGATTACTTAAGCGTTCCGCATCATGGATCAAAAAATGGTTTAACACAGATACTACTACAAAAGACTACACCTAACGTTACTGTAATCTCAGTGGGACTCAAAAATCGCTACGGCCACCCGCACGAGGATGTTTTGAAGTTACTTGATGGTTATAAGTATTTTAGGACAGACCAGGTAGGTGAAGTGGTTTTGCAGGGTGATGGAAAAATTTGGGATATTTATTAATCCTCTGGTTTATCCAGGAAACTTAACATGCTATCCAATCTTTTTTTCTTCTCATCTTCTTTTGGGAATATTTTTGCGTCGACTTCATCAAAATACTGTTTAATACGTTTTTGTTCTTCGTCTGTAAATAGTGGTGGACTATCCGGATTATTCTGCTTGTGATTATGCCATGTCGCGATGGCTGCAGTGTATGATAGTTCTGGGTCTCCCTGAACGTTCATGAGCGCTTTTTGATATGCAACTTTTAAACTGCCAATTACGATTAGCCTCTGTGCTTTGTCTGGTGCAGTTAAAAAATCTGCATCAGTGTTATAAATATTTTCAATATCTTCAACTGGATTCGGTTGATCTTCCTCAGTCATGCGTCCATTATAAGGTATAATCAATTTAATGGTAAGAGAGACGTTGCTGAAAGTACTACAATCCATAACCCAATCAGAAGACATCAAATTGGACGTGCCTCAGGACTCGGCACATGGAGATTATGCTACAAGTGTAGCACTCGTAATGGCTAAGCGCCAAAACAAAAACCCTCTTGAGGTGGCGGAAGAGCTGGTGGGGAAACTTCGAGATAACAAAGAGCTTGAAGGACTAATTGACAGAATTGAAGTCGCACCTCCTGGATTTATTAACTTTTGGGTTGCAGATTCTTTGCTCGTTTCCGAGACGCTTAAGTTTGCAGACAAGATTGATGTAGCTAGTAATGATGTTTCCGGCAAGAAGGTGCTGGTTGAATATAGTTCCCCAAATATTGCCAAGCCGTTTGGTATTGGCCATTTTAGAAGTACCGTTATAGGTGATGCTGTAGCAAATTTGCTTGAAGCAGTTGGCTACACGGTCTACCGCGATAACCATCTTGGAGATTGGGGGACACAGTTTGGCAAACAAATATATGCTATCAAAACTTGGGGAGATGAGGCGGCAATCGATAAGTCTGATAATCCAGTTCACGACTTGGTTGAGCTTTATGTAAAGTTTCACGAAGAGGCTGAAAAGGACAAAAGCCTCGAAGATGGTGCTAGGGGGTGGTTTAAGAAACTTGAAAGTGGGAACCCTGAAGCCAGGCGAATTTGGCTTAAGTGCGTAGACTGGTCTCTTGATGCCTTTAAAGGAATATACGAGATATTAAATATTAGATTTACCGAGAACGATGGAGTTGGATATGGAGAATCATATTTTGAGACGAAAATGAAAGATGTTCTTGACGAGCTTGAAAGCAAAGGATTACTAAAAGAAGGAGAAGAAGGAGCAAAACTCGTATTTTTTGACAACGAGAAGTACCCGCCACTCATGATTACCAAAAAGGACGGGACTAGCTTGTATGCTACACGCGATTTGGCGGCGGACAAATTTAGACTAGAAACTTACGGGCAGGGCTTGACTATTATTAATGAAGTGGGAGCTGAGCAATCGCTTTATTTTACACAGCTATTTGAGCTGGAGCAGATGCTTGGCTGGGTCAAGGATGGCCAGAGAATTCATGTTAAGCACGGCTTTTTTAGATTCACCGATCGCAAGATGTCTACTCGCAAGGGCGATATCATTTGGCTTTCGGATGTAATTGACGAGGCGATAGCGCGAGCGAGTAAATTTGGAAGTGATGACAAGCTTGCGAGAATCGTCGCCGTGGGGGCTTTAAAATGGAACGACTTAAAACGTGAGCCTGTAAAAGACATAATCTTTGACTGGGACCAAGTGCTTTCCATGGATGGGAACTCTGGGCCATACATGCAATATACATATGCCCGAGCAATGTCGATTCTTAGCAAAAGCGGGAGCCAAGTGCCAGACAAATTAACTGTATCAAACCATTTTGGGGCATCAGATGCGGTCTTTGAATTATCGGAAAAAAACGTCGCCAGAAAGCTTTTTCACTACCCCCAAACTGTTCAAGATGCGGCAATAAATTACTCACCACACGTTTTGGCAACTTATTTATTCACCTTAGCTCAAGGGTTTAACACCTTTTATAATAACGAGCGCATAATTGGAAGCGAGCGAGAGCAAATACGCTTGAGCCTGACCGCGAGTGTGGCGAGTGTGATTAAGCACGGCCTTGGCCTTTTGGGCATAGAAGCTCCACAAAAGATGTGAGATCTCTGCTAATATGATTTATGGCTAGGTCTCGAGTAAAATTTGCGGATGATGATAGACAGTCGATTGGAGTACTTTTGGGCCTTCGCACACCAGCGTTAATAGTAGGTTTGATTCTTGGACTGCTCCTATCATTTGCGACTTCTCAGTTTGAGGAGGTTATTTCTCAAAACATCTCGGTTGCCTTTTTTATCCCCTTTATTGTCTATCTTGCAGCCGCGGTCGGAGCACAGACTCAAAGTATTTACATTCGTGATTTAAAGACCGGCAAGGCAAGTTTTAGGCGATACCTGCTAAAAGAAAGCATAATGGGTTTGCTGTTTGGGTTATTGTTTGGAGCTATTGCAGCTGCGATTGTCCTTGTGTGGTTTAAGTCTACAGAGCTTGCGCTTGCGGTCTCTTTGTCGCTTTTTGGGGCAGTCGCGCTTGCTCCTGTCATCGCCTTGACTGTTACTGAGGTCCTTGAACTGGAGCACACTGACCCGGCTACCGGCTCGGGTCCAATCGCCTCGGTTATCCAAGACACAGTAAGCGTGTTGATCTACGGATTCATCGCTAGTGCTATCATTTTGTAACCTTCAAATATATAATGCTTGGGATGGGATTTAGACGAACAGTACTTCCAAACGGCATCAGATTTGTTCACTACGATGTCCCCGGTCTGGCCTCCGCCACTTTTACAGTTTGGTATGGAGTGGGTTCACGCTTTGAAGCCGAAGGTGTTGCAGGCATTAGCCATTTTTTGGAGCACATGGCCTTCAAAGGCGGCAAGAAATATCCTTCCGCGAAAGCGATTTCGGAGACCCTCGATGCTTTGGGGGTTGAGGATAATGCCTCGACCGGCCAGGAATATACTAACTATTACGTTCGAGCAGCTTCGGCACTTTTGCCTCAAGCAGTAGACGTATTAGCCGATTCGCTTTTGACTCCACGCTTGGATGCCAAAGAGATAAATAAAGAACGGGGAGTGATTATCGAGGAAATTAATATGTACGAGGACGACCCGAAGGACTTAGTGAGCCTAATTTTTAATAATTTGATTTTCCCGAGTAATCCCTTGGGCCGCGACATTGCTGGGAGCCGTGAAACTGTCAAAGCTATAAGCCGTCAGGATTTCTTGGATTTTCGCGAAGTTCACTATCGGCCAGAAAATATTGTCATCACTGTTTCAGGAGGAGTTTCTTACTCTGACGCGCTTGATCTTGCAAAGTCCTATTTCGGCAAGCTTAAAAGCTCAAAGTACCAAAAAGCATACGAGGGCTTCAATTTTGATCAAAAAAAGCCAGCTGCTGTGATTCGCAACAAGCCAACGGAACAAACCAACCTCATTTTGGGTTTTGTGGGCAAAAAGCACGGCGATAAAACTCGCTATGCCGAGGCACTGCTGGCCATAATTTTGGGCGCTGGGATGAGTAGCCGGCTGTTTCGTGAAGTGCGCGAGAAGCGGGGATTGGCGTATTCGGTTTTTGCTTCAAGTTCTCACTATATTGACACTGGAGAATTCTCGGCTTACGCAGGTGTTCCAGTAGCCAAGGCCCAAGATGCCATTGCCGTTATGCTCAAAGAAATTTACAAGATGAGCTCAAAAAAGCACGGAATTACTAAGGCTGAGATTAATAAAGCCAAGGCTTTTTATAAGGGACACATGGCGCTTTCGATGGAAAATACGCGTGCGATCAACTACTTTTTTGGCCACGAAGAGATAAAAGGCGGGGAGCTCAAAAATCCAGAGGAAGTCTTTAAGCTTATTGATAAAGTGACAGTTGATGAAATAGTTGCTGTCGCCGGCGATCTTTTTGTTCCCTCTCGAGCAAACTTGGCAGTAGTTGGGCCATACAAAAATCCCGAAATCTTTGAAAAACTTATTAATTAAGGTTATAATCAGCCATGAAGAGTTTGGAATTCCCCATCGTAGGCACCAAAGTAAAGGGCCTTACAAAATCCTTTGATCTTTCAAGCCCAGTTGAGCGCAAGAAATACTTTGATGCAAAAGTCGGCGATGAGATAAAAACGATCAAAAAATATCTCAAGAAGGGAACTTTTATTGCTTACTTCTTGGGCAAGAAAAACTCCGGCAAGGGAACTTATTCCAAGCTCATTACAGAGATTTTTGGAGAGGATAAAATTGCCCACGTTTCAGTAGGCGATGCCGTTCGGGAATTGACCTCAAAAGACTACAAAAAAGTTGAAAAGCACTACCGCGGCTATGTGTCTTTTGATGAGTGCATCAAGCGCTTTGAAGGCCGTAGCACGCAGGGAGCACTTCTGCCAACTGAGTTTATCTTGGCACTTCTTAAGTATAAAATTTCGACGCTTTCAGGCAAAGCCATATTTATCGACGGGCTTCCTCGCGACATGGATCAGGTAAGCTATTCTTTGTATTTTCGTGATTTGATCAACTACCGTGAAGACCCAGATTTGTTTATCTTGATTGATATTCCTGAGCGTGTAATTGACGCTAGAATCAAGGACCGAGTGATTTGCCCGAAGTGCAACACCTCCAGAAGTACTAAGTTTTTTATAACCACTAAACTAGATTACGACGAAAAAGCCAAAAAGTTTTATCTCTTGTGTGATAACCCAGATTGTCCGGGAGCCGAGCGAATGGTTCCCAAAGAAGGGGATGAGCTTGGAATTGAGCCTATCCGTGAGCGACTTGTAAAAGACGAGGAGATTTTGCGAAAAGTATTTGAGCTTCATGGTGTGCCAAAAGTATTACTTCGTAACCATGTTCCGGCTGATCAAGCTAAAAAGTATTTTGACGAATACGAGCTGACTCCAGAATACATACTAAGTTGGGACGCAAAAGATAAAAAGGTCAAGGTTTCTCAAAAGCCTTGGAAGATGAAAGATGACAACAAAACAGAAAGTTACAGCCTCATGGCAGCTCCAGTTGTAGTAGGGCTTATTAAACAGTTGGTTGAAGCTCTGGAAATTAACTGATTTTGCTCTATTGATTTGCACCTCAATTCGTAGTTAACTGTAATTATTGTTACACTATAGTAGTGCCAAAGAATAAAGCAGCTACCAGCCTGAGAAAAGTTACAACAAGTGCCTCGGTGATCATTTCTGCAGTCGTGCTGATAATTCTTTTGGTATGGTCGCAGGCAAATAGCCTTAGTTCGCGTATTGGTGCTCAGACAACTAGCTTTGTTCAAGTTTCAGGCAGAAACCTAGTTTACAATGGGCAGAACGTTACCTTAAAAGGCACCAATTTTAACAACCTTGAGGCTCTAAATGCTGAGTGGGGCGAAGGTAGCGGGCAGTGGATTGGTGGAATCAATTCTAATATCGGCGAGCTAACGATTAACGAGGCGGATTATCAATTGTTGTCACAACTAGGCGCTAATCATGTCCGCTTTGGCATTAGTTTTAGCTGGTGGAGGGACAACAGGACCGAGTTTTTTCGCGTAATGGATCAGCATATCCAGTGGGCTAGAGAGAATGACCTATGGATGGTTCTAAACTTATTTACGACCCCGGGGGACTGCTACGAAGGCTACAGTGCATACTGCGACTTATATATAAACTCCACTGAACAGGAACAGCTTCGAGATTTTTGGAGAGATGTGGCGGCACATTATGCGAATGAACCGGTCGTTGCGGGGTACGATTTAATAAATGAACCTGTCAGTAGAGCCGAGGCAGGCTGGGGTTCCGGTTGGAAGAATTTAGCACAGTCTGTGGTAGACGTAATTCGCGAGGTCGACCAAAATCACGCGATATTTTATATGACGACTCCAGACCAAAGTTTCAGTAATGGTCAACTTAACGACAGCAATGTGGTTTACCAGATACACGATTATGCGCCTTTGGCTATGAGCCACTGTGGAACTAGTCCGGGGAGGATTACATACCCAGGAACAGCTCAAGGTGTGTATTGGGATTTGGATAGCCAACTAAATGGAAGAGCGCTTAAAGACAGGTTGCCGGCCATAGAATGGACTATGGCTAATAATTTGCCATTATATATTGGTGAGTGGGGAGCACAAGGAGATTGCTTGGCTGGAAGAGAGCAATACACTGCCGACAAGGCGACCATTTACAACGCGTGGGGATTGCACCATGCTCACTTTGTTTGGCAAGGCAGCAGCCGGCACTGGGGACTTTTCCCTGCAGATAGTTCAAATCCTCACTCTTCCGCGATGCTTGCTGCGGTACAGACGAGTTGGGCCGGTAGTGTAAGCCCAAATTTCTCTGGGACTGCTCCTGAATATCCGCCTGTCGGCACATTGCCTACGGGCCCTGGCGCACCTGTTGTTCCCGTTCCGTCTGGCGCGGGGCCTTTGGAACCCGGTACACCTGCGGTGACCACGCCTTCCGACACGGCCGGGGAAGTTGTTGGCGATTGTGCTCCCGAGCACATCTCTACTGCAATTGGCTGCGTGCCTTTGGCTGATGTTCCAGAAATCGCGCGATTTTTTCTGCAGTGGGCACTAGGGACCGCTGGCGGAGTCGGAATATTTTTGATAGCCTTTGCGGCATATAGAATTTCGACTTCTCAAGGTGACCCGAGAAAGCTTCAAGGCGGGCAAGAGTTGTTACTTTCTGCAATTGGAGGCTTAGTAATGCTTGTCTTGTCAGTGTTTCTGCTCCGATTTGTGGGGGTTAATTTACTGGGTCTTTTTTAGGCTATCCGTCTCTCATTCACTGAAATTGACACTCGCTCCACCGTTATATAGCTTTTTGACTTGTGCAGCAGACAGGGAATAGTTATAAATCCTAACTTCGTCTATTAGCCCAGCGAATAACTCCGTAGGGCTTGAACTCGCTCTAGCTCCAACAAGAGGAAGCTCTGCAGTTATGGCGCCACCATTTGCGGTGGTGTTAGCGCTAGTCGCTGCTGAAATGCCGTCGATGTAAATTACCGAGCCAGATGCTGTGGAAAAAGTTGCCGTTATGTGGTGCCAGTCTCCATCGTTCACGGTACGTGTAGTCGCGATCCCCTCGATAATGTCACCAGAAGAATCAAAACGAATTAACCTAACTGTCCCCGCCGAATCAACTCTAAATTGCCACTGCCTCGAGGTGCCTGCAGAACCAGAGTCCTTGCCTACAACTTGCCCAATTGATTCGGAAGATGTTTTTACCCAGGCTGAAAAGGAGTAATCATTAGTTACTGCCAAACTGGCAGGTAGGGATACATAGTCATTTGTTCCATCAAATTCGAGTGATGAGCTGAATTTTCCGTCTGAACCGTCTGCCCACATTTCTCCGGCCGCGCCAGCACAAGTTCCAACCGAATCATTAGTGCCTGATGTGTCTCCGGCTGTAATAGTTCCATTTAAGCCATTGCCGCTTGCGTCGTAAGCTGTGCTTCCTTGGCATTCATCAAGCCGCCAGTGGGCGATAGGCTCACCACGATTGTAGTCATAAGCGATTTGAGAAGCTGTGCGAGCATAGTCGTATATTTTGAGATCATCGATTTGTCCATTAAAGTCACTAGCGCAAGAGACTCCACCTTTTTGGCCTAGGACGAGTTGAGGAGAGGTGAAATTGTAAGTTGAAGCGGCCGTGGTCCCTGTGGCCACAAGCTGGCCGTTTACCCAAAGTTGGGTACTATTTGCACCGACAAAAATCCCCGTAATGTGGTACCAAGTGTTTGCTTGCAGTCCAGTTGTGTATGTTGTGCGCTCTTGCGCGCCATCCCAGACGTAAAACGACAATCTGCCAACATTGTCGATCATGAACCCTTTGTCTAGAGTGGTACTTGAATAACCGGTTTCAGTGAGCATTACTGGGCAGCTATATGAGCTACCGGGAATCGCAGATAGCTTAATCCAGGTACTGAAAGTGATAGGAGAAGTTCCGGAAATATCAAGAGCACTTGCATCACCAGACTGAACATAGTCGCCAGAGGCATCAAAATTTAAGGCATTTCCTACTTTTCCTCTGGTCCATGTTGCATTTGTTATCGCGCCATCAATCGCATTACCGCTTCTGTCGCATACATCGTTTGCTCCGCCGGTGCATGTGTTGTCTTGCTTCTCGTCCATTGTCCAGTATGCAACTGGGGGGTTTCCGGCACCATCTGCAAGTTGGCTGGCCTCACTTGCAGCTGTAACCCCAAAGTCTACTGAACTGCCTGCATTTAGGTCTTGGAAAACTTGGTCTTGCGACAGGGGAACATTGTACAGTCTGACATGATCGATTGACCCTTCGTGATACCCCACACTTTCGACTCTGCCAATATCAAAATCGCTCGCACTAAGGCTTGTTTGAGTTGTTACTAAAACATGCGACCATACACCTGCGGCGATTGTACTAGTTTGCTTGCCGTTTACGTAAATTGTCGGCGTGGTGAACCCTTGTGCTGTTACTGTCCCTGAATTTATCCAAACATACGCCGTGCCGTTTATGTCGATCGGGTATTCGGTTGTTGTGGTTGGGTTAACCCAAAAGGAAACTGCATTGACAGTTGTAGGCCCAGTGCCTACGTCTACATAGTCGGCAGAACCATCGAACAATAAACAACCTTGGATTTTGCAATCAGCCTTTGTTTTCCAAGTCGGGTCGTCAGTTGTTGCTGTCGCGTTTGCGCCCCGCGTACCGTTAAACGAAGATGTCAGTTTGCTTTCGTTATTGATAGTTTGCCCTTGCTGTTCATCAAGCGCATAAAACACAATTGGGTCAGGCAGAACATTTCCAGAAGCCAGAGAAGAAAACCCAGCCATGTCTTGAAGAATTTGTTCGTTGGTTCTTGCGTAATTATAGATTCTGACATCGTCTATGGCGCCATCCATAGAATTGACGGTGCCTGAAATGTTCTCTCCGCCTATAATCAACTTGTCTTCACTTGATATATCATCAAACCAACTCGCGGTGGTGGAATCCCCAGTCACATATGTTAATGTAACTGGACTTCCATTAACAAAAAACGCGTTGCCTGTGCTGCTTACTCGAAAAGCAATGTGATTCCATGTTCCGTCGCTACTGGCGGCTCCCAAATCATACGAAGCCCTAAACAGAGTTGACGTAGTTTTGAGTAGGATTTCCAGCGTATTGTTACTGCTAAACTGCATCCTGAATAAATGGTTAACTGTCCCGCTGTCTCCATAGTAGAAAAGTGGTTTGTTGATTCCGACTGCGGGTCGTTTAAACCATAGCTCAACCGTCCCACTACTGTTTGCTCCAATTACAGACGAGACATCCCCAAAATCAATATGCTGGGTAGACCCACTGAAGTTAACTGCCGATCCATATTTACCCTGTACCCAAATTGGGGAATTGGTAAGAGTTCCAGTTATCCCACTACTTGAAGAATCCGCCACACTGGTCCCAGTTCCTTCTTCAAGTTTCCAATACCCAACAGGGCCTGGTGAAAGATTGTATAGATCTACCACTTCTCCCGGTGATAAATACCTCATCCATGCTCGAGCTTCATCGATTGTTCCATCCATGTAGCTGGATGAAGCCCGTCCGATATAAAATTGGTTTGAGGTCGTGATGGCAGTCTCGCTTGTTACTACTACATGCTGCCAGACATCTGCTGTGATGGTTTGGGTTTCAACGCCGTTTACATAATATTTGGGTAATGAAAAACCAGTCGCTGACAAGGTGCCTGATGAGGAGCTTATGTATGTTGAGGCATTTAGGTTCATATAGTAGTTTGTATTACTATCAGGGTTTACCCAGAAAGCCACAGATTTTATTCCTGTCAAGGTTGATGCTGTTGAGAAATATTGATTCGAAGCGGGGACAAATTCTGCGGCATTTGCGTATTTTCCTCCAACGTATGTCGCAGTGCCGTTGTTTGTTAAGGTAAATGGTAAGCTAGAAGAGTCAGCAGCGTTTCCGCTAGTTTCATCAAATTTCCAGTATCCAATTAATCCATTGGATAAATTACTGTTGCTTGCTCCGAGTACGGCGGCGGCGCCGATTGCGTCTGCAAATACTTGACCGGCGCTTCTGGCGTATGGATATATTTTGACTTCGTCAATCACGCCATCAAAGTAAATAGTGCCTGAGTTGTTAATACTTCTTCCAATTGTTAGGCTTGAGTTATCGTAGGTTATTGCGTTGGAGTATACTGTAGTCGTCACCTCCGCACCGTTAATATAAAGACGATATGTGGTGCCATCATATGTACCCTCAAGGTGGTACCAACTACCAGAGAGTAGCGATGTAGCATATGTCGCTCCTCGCCAAGCTGTGCTTTCAGCTGTCCAAAAAGCTACACTCCCGCCCGAATATCCAAGATAATAACCCTTCCCTGTGATGTTGGAGTTATTATTGTTTTTTATGACAAAGCCTTTCATGGTTGATGCTCCAGACAAAGTGGAGCCGGGCTTTATCCAAGCGCTTACGGATAAATTCTGCGGCTCTAGTGTGTCGGAATCAGTAACGCTGATATAGTCTGCAGTCCCATCAAAATCCAAACATTTACCGCTTTTGCACAAATCACCATCGCGCCAAAGTGGGGTACCTGTTTCAACCCCTTCATTCTTGTTGTCGCTGCTATCGCATACGTCACCCCCGGACGGGCAGGTATTAAATGCGCCCTCATCAAATTTCCATTCTCCGATTGGTCCTGGCGTAGTTTCTTCCGAAGCTACAGCAGCACTGGGTTCAGTAGCGCTGTACTTTCTAACCTTTGCCCATTCAACATCTCGTGAACCTGAAGCGCTTTGTGCAATTCCTAAATACATGTATAGCGAGCCTATGGTGTTTGTGCTATCGGTGCCCGAAACACTTGCAGAATAGTTAATAAATGTTTTCTGATTTCCTGTTGCCACCCAAGAGATGCCCCAAACCGAGCTGCTGGGGTAAGAAATTGCTGAGCTTGATACAACCGCACCTGTGGCTGCCGTGTCCAAAACAAGTCTGAAAAGGGCAGAGCAACAAAAGTGATCTATTGAGTAATTTGGGTAATAGTTTTCGTTTGCTTTTTGTGTAGTGGCGGTACTTTGCCCCATTCTAATAACCGTATTGCCGGTAGTTGCTGAACCAGTTCTTGCCTCAAGTAAAACTGGGTTGGTGAATGTTTGTCTCGAGTATAGCCAGTAGCTGTGATCATTCGCTCCAGACGTAAATGTTACTTTACCACCGCTAACTGCAGCTGAACCGCCTCCGTCTTGAACACCCCATTTGGCAGTGTCAATTGCCGTACCACTAAAGGTGTCAAAAAGCATGAAAGTTTCTTCCGGGTTTTGACCATTTGTTGCTGAAGGATTGCCATAATATACATACACAGTTGCACCGGTTGTTGGGATAGAAGGGATTTTGACCCAAATATTAGTATCAGTCTCGTTGCACATAAAGTCTCCTTCTTCAATCCAGAAGGGGAGAGTCTTGCCGTTTGCATCAGTTACTCGTACGTCGTCACAATCGGATTGCATTTTTCCTGCAGTAACCAAGGCGTTTGTGTCCATAACGATCTTTGTTTGAAAGTCGCTCAAGGCACCGCCGCTTGCGTTTGCTACATCAATACGTTTGCGATAAGCATACCCCGGATCGAACCATCCGGCTTCTGAAGATGATGGTTTAAAGAGCGAAACAGCAACTATAGGTAATAAAATCACCAACAAGCCTAGGGCGATATAAGTGCGCAACTTTATCTTTTTGGGTAATTTAATTGCTCTTAAGCGTGGGTGAATATTTGTCATGGAAATTTAATTTTATAATATTAAGGCGTTCCACTAACAGGCCCGAAACGGCCGCCTGAGTTCTCGTTTACCAGCTTTTGAATCTGAGAGGAGGATAGAGCGTATTTATAGACCCGCACATCATCAATCTTGCCCGTAAAAAATTGACTACTAGAACCAAAGGCGCCAATCGTCGAGCTCAGAGTGTTTTCAGAAATTGTACCCGTAGCAGGCTCCGAACCATCAAGCTTACCATTAAGATAAAGTTTGACAGTAGTACCGTCATAAGTTGCAGCAATGTGATGCCACTGGTTGTTTGAAATTGTGGTTGAACTCGTGGTTGAGTCTGATGTTAAATCTGAAGATCTAAAACGAATTTTTCTGTCAAATACTCCTAAATAAAACCCCGATGTGTCTTTGTAGAAGACAACATCCAAGTCGCTTGAAGGCAAGGAAGTGCCATAAATCCAGGCAGATACTGTAAGTTGATAAAAATCTCTTAACAAAGACTGGTTGCCTAGGTTTATATAGTCGTTTGTACCATCAAACTCTATGGATGAGTTGTATTTTCCGCTCGCGCCATCTGCCCGCATTTCTCCAGCACTCCCAGCACAAGTCCCAACGCTGTCGTTAGACCCTGTTGCGTCTCCGGGTTCGATTGTACCGGTCATCGCGTTTCCACTCGAGTCGTAAACAGTTGTCCCTGTACACTCATCCATCTTCCACCAGCCTACTGGGTCACCGCGATTGTAGTCGTATGCAACTTGTGCTGGGGTGCGGGCATAATTGTAAATAATTACTTCATCGATAGCTCCATCAAATTTTTCACTGGGCGCGGTAGAAGGTGGCATAGAGCCTATCACAAAAGGAAGTGTGTTGTCGCTCATCAATTGAGTCACTGTGCCTTGATTTGAAATCATACCGTTTACGTAAATCCGTTCTGTGGTGCCATCCCTAGTGTAAACAATGTGGCTCCAGGTGTTTGCAGCGATATTTGCGGTAGAAGTAGCAAAGCTTTGCCAGCCGCTTCCGTTGAGATAGCTGACATAAATTTCGTCTTGGTCTAAGACTAGGCTATAGGCACGAGCTGACCAGTCGCCCGTGCTTCCTTTGTGTAGAAAAAGTTGATCGTCGATGGATACTGAATCTGGTTTGATCCAAGCTTCAAGGGTCATGTTGTCGCCAAGGCTGAGTACACTATTGTGGTTTACAGACACGTAGTCATTACTTCCATCAAAGCGAATGGCAGAGCCGTATTTGCCTAAATCCCAAGTTGGGCCGTTGGTCATGATCAGGTCGTTGCTGTTTTCCGAAGTGTCACAAGCGTCGTTACTGCCACCACTGCAAGTGTAGTTTTTGTTTTCGTCGAAACTCCATTTGCCAACTGGTGGATTGCCGGCACCATCGACAACTTGTGTGCTTTCACCCAATGCAGTAGAGCCAAAACTGGAAACAGAATTGGCATTCATATCTATCAATATTTGGGGCGCAGTTAAATCATCCGAATAAATTTTGACATCATCTATAAAACCTGTGAAGCCGGTATTCGTCGCTTGGCTGTCATCGCTGTCGTAATCGCCGACGGTAAAGTCAGCAGTAGTCCCGCCTTCAATCCCCAAGAAAGATCCGTTGGCTGTGTTTGATGCTACATGGTTTCCGTTTACATAAAGTTTCAGATCCCCAGCAGCTCCAGCTGCGCCTCCATTAAAAGTGAACGCAACATGATACCAAGTGTTTACTGCCGCGGTATTGTCGCTTGCTACAGCGGAGATCACTTGGTTGGCCGACTCGTCGTAGATTTCAATTCCAAAATGAGACGATGTGGAGTCGCCATCCATAAACATTCTGTAAGCCCGCTGGTCCGTGGATCCATCGTGTTCCCATTTTGCGATTATGGCGTCTTGGTCGCCCGAGGCGGGGAGAGTTGTTGAGTAAACCCAAGCACTGCCGCTAAATGCTTCACCTGCGTCAAAATCGACGTTGCTATCGGAAGCTGTAGCAATAGTTACTACGTCTCCAGTTCCGTCAAATTGCAAACAGCCGTTAATTTTGCAGTTTGCTTTCGATTTCCATAGTGCGTTAGCGACTGTACCATCAGTGCCCAAGTCGACATCGTTGTAAGCGGTTGCGCCTTGAGCCTCGTCAAATTTCCAAAAGATCGTCTGTGAGCCGATTGGTGAGCCTCCCAGAGGATGCCCGCCGTTCATGTCTTCGATGATTTGCCCATTTGTCCGTGGATAGTTATAAACCCTTACGTCATCGATGTAACCATTGAATGCTTGGGTCGGCGCATCGCTTCTGGCGGCTCCAATCGTTGTCCACTCATCTAGAAGCGGAGTAACCCAAGCAGTCCAAGCTCCATCGTTGTTAAAAATCTGCTCTCCGTTTATGTATGCAATCACATGTCCGTTTGGATTATCCCAAGTCAAAGCAACATGAAACCAATCCGTTTCAGCAGTGGAGTAATCATAGGCAACTATGTCAGAAGAATTGGTTCTAAAATAAAAACGTAAATCGTTACTAACCGAACTTTTAGCTATTTCAAATCGATCGACGTTACTGGGAACGAAGTGGAATATCTGTCTGTAACTTCCATCTGTCCAAACGTTGGCGTTTCTAACCTTTATCCAAGCCGCCAGAGTGCCGCTGTTACCATTAAAATCGTCGCTAAAACCTGTGCTATACATGTCAATAGCGTTATCGCTGCCGTCAAAAGTTAGTGCTCCACCATATTTTCCTTGAACCCAGTCGGTTGTAGCAAAATTTTCACCTGTACCAGAATTATTGTTTCCAGAACTATCTACTATGGTTTCGGTTGTTGAAGTTTTATCTAAGCGGTAATAAGCAAATGGCCCTGGTGCCCAGTTGTAAAGCCTTTGAATCTCTGATCCCGATAACGCACGGTTGTAAACTCTTGCTTCATCTATGTACCCGTCATAGTATCCCGTAGCACCTCCTGTTGAGTCTTCGGCTCCGATATGGAACACTCCTGCATCATCGCCGATGGAGGCGGGGATTGTGCCTGTGGTTGTGCTAGCTGTTTCAACGCCATTTATGTATATTCTGGCAGTTTGCGAGGTGGAATCATAAACTCCGGCAACATGATAATAAGTGGAAACCGCGAGGTTGGCGGCGGAGGTTTCTTGATAATTTCCAGCTGAATCAAGCTCAAGCCTTATTTCGTCACCATTTTGGAACAATCTATAGGACTCATTAGCTCCGTCCCACTTGGCGATTATGTTGTACGACCCCGCTGAGACCGTTTCAGGGCGGATCCAGGCTGCTAGGGTGAGGCTTCCTGTGATTGATAGGGCTGAGTTGTCAGCTGCTGACAAGTACTCCGTATCTCCAAGTTCAAAATCCGCGGCGTTGTGAAATTTCCCGACCGCTGCGACAACACTGTCTGTAGCAGATTCTGTAAGCGTCGTAGCGTTTCCGGACGTGTCTAGTCGATCGGCGTCCGTCGCCTCATCCATCTTCCAATAACCCATCAGGTTCTTACTTAAAAATGAATAAGGGTCTGTGCCGAAAGCTGCAGATGCTCCTTCTGGGCTTTCTGAAATCATGTCTGAAGCAATTTCATTAGCGGTTCTCTCACCAGAATATACTTTGAATTCATCAATGAGTCCATGATAGTTAGCACCAGAGCTGCCACCAATGGAAAGCGGATTTATATCTGTTGTAATGGGAGTTCCTGAGCCGTTTATACTTGTTCCTAGGACGCGCCCGTTAATGTAAACCGTAACTTCATCATCACCGTCGTCGGTGTAGGTGTAGGCAACATGAGACCATTCGCCAATTCGAAGTCCGTCGGTAACTGTGACAGTAGCATCATCAGTGGTCAGGTCTAGGCTGACTTCTAAGTCGACATATCCATCAGCATTGTTTGTAGTTCGCATGTATGTATTGCCTTTAGAAAATATCTGCCCAACACTAGATTCGCCATCGGATAGGGGTTTCACCCAACCCATAAAGGTATGCGCACCTGCCAGATCGTCAGCAAAGCTAATGCCTACATGGCTGCCAGCGGTTACTACATCGTCTGCGCCATCAAAGGAGAGGCAAAAATAATACTTACACTGAGTTGGGTCTGTGTGTGTAGCTCCAGAGATGGCTCCATCTGATCCTTCACCACTCCCGTCGTGAGCTGTTGAGCCCGCCTCTTCATTAAAAGGAAAATATAGCTCAATGGCGTTAGTGACAGGTGAGGGGGCGGACTCTTCAGCGGTAATTGAGTAAAACCCGCTGGGAGAATTTTGATTATTATACTCAGCTGTAAGCCAATCTGAATTTCGATAAATTGAAGCCACTCTTGGCTCATCAATTATTGCGTCAACATAACTATCATTTGAGCCGGCATTCCTGCCAATATTCCAGCTGTAGGTGTTTTCTCTTAAATTACCTGTCTTGGGAGTTGAAGTAACTTGCGAACCATTTACAAAAAGGCGAATATTTGTGCCGTCGTAAGTGACGGTTGCATGGTACCAAGTAGACGTGGTCCAATTTGAGTCACCAACGAGCGTGGTTGTCCCCGATCCATCATCAGTCCCGGTTTTGATCCTTGTGCGAATGTCGAAGGAGCCATTATCAGTATACCCAAGCATTATAACGTGTCCTTGTTCTGCGCTACTGGTAGATTTTGAGATCACCCTGCCATCTACGCCGCCAGGGAAAGCGTTAAACTGTACCCAAAATTGTGTGGTCATCTGATCTCCCGAGACACTCCAAGTGCCGATATCAACATAATCACTTTCTGAATCTTCAAAATCTCTTGCTTGTCCTACTTTACCTGCAATGTCCGCTGTGCCGCTATCTGTTCCATCCCTGCTGTTTATGGTGGAGTCCAGCACATCCCCGGAAAAGTGGTAAACAGCCTCGTAATCTGCCCAAAGCGTGTCTGGATCTTCGGTGTTGCTTGCTCCAGAGTTACCATAATACATATAAATCTCTGTATTGTTGGCTGCCGATAATGTGGGAACCAGCACCCATGCAACCAGTGTACCCGAGCCACTTGTGTAGGATTCAATTTCATGCGCAAGCTGAATTCCTGTTGAATCTGTAAAAATAATATCATCGCCGCTTGCTAGAGCGTTAGCTTGAAGGTCGGAATCAACCAAACTCACAAGGGCAGGAAAGTTAGCCATGTCTGTGCTTCCAGGAACTTGGGATTCGTTTATTGTTATTGTTTTTCGGTAGCCCCAGTCATAACTGAGCCACACGGCGTTTGTGGGATCTGGCTTGTAAAGGCGCAAAGCGACGATAGGCAGTAAAACCAAAATGAGGCCTAAGCCAATCCAAGTTCTTAGTCTGATTTTTTGCAATATTTTTTTAAGTTTTATCATCAGTTCTTGTCGACTATGAACCAGTCAAATTCAACATCGTAGTTTTCTGGGAACTGGACGCTAACTGTAAAGCCAACACCTTCTTCTTTGGCTGTTACGGCCATTGGATAGGCGAGAGCAGCTTTTGGCGTAACTAAGATCAGCGAACTTGCGTTTACCAGATCGCTTTCAATCTCAACTTCAGTCGTGCCTGAGAGCAGGATTCCTGTTCCAGCTGAAGCTCCAGCAACTTTATATTTCTCAGCAGTAACTGTCTGAGCTACTATGTTACCGTTTGTATCAAATGAGATCAGTCCACCCATGAACTCGATATTACCCAAGGCCAGAGGCTGGATCTTCAAAGCGCCAATTGCATCGATTGAATTATTCGCATTGTCAATTTGAATTGTTCCGATGTTAAGCTTGCCGTTTATAACTGTGTCTGATAATACTGCGTCTTCAAGTACCGTGAGCTGATTTACTGTCAGATCAGTAAACACTCCAGAGCTTGATGTTTCCTCACCCAGATCAAGCTGAGATTGGATCAAGCTCAGTGAGCTTTGCAGATCCAAAATTTGTTGATCATAGTTGGTTTGCGCAAACTGCGTTTGGTTTACATAGATTGGATTGACAAAAACTGTAACAGTTTCTTGTCCGCTACCTGGGGTCCAGGCTTCCAAAGCTCGGCCGATTACCCAACCGCCGTCTACCTTCTTTGCCATTCCTGCGGTCGCGGCGGCTCCGACTAAGTCTCCGTTGGCGATAGCGGCAGAGGTGGGATCAACCTTAACAGGAACTCGGCCGGCGAGAGCTACTTGAGCATAAGGAATGCCTTCTTCAGCTTGGCCGAGGATTAATCCCGGGTCAGTTGAGACTATGCCAATCACCCTTTGGCCGTCTGACTCAAGCGCGCGCTGTACCTTGATTGGATCAGAGCCATCGATGCTTACAACTTCACCTGCTGCGATTTCTCCGTTTGCTGGGAACCACTCAGCCAAATCTGATCCTGTCTGGTCGCTATTGCTTTCCATAAAGTTGATCAAGTTCCAGACAGTTCCGTCATAAATCCAGACGAAGATGTCTCCGGCTGCGGCTGCAAGGTCGACGTTTCCACAGTTAATTGTGGCTTCGCTTCCTGCACAGTCAAAATCAAGATCAGTATCGCTTGATTCGATTACAATAATTTGCCCCGCGGTGCCATCGTCAAAGGTGGTTACAAGCCTGTTTGTGCTATTGGCTGCTACAAAGTGTGAAGCGCCGCCAACTGATGGGGTGGTGCTGTCTTCCAAGGTTTCTTGAGCGCCAAGTGAGAAGCCGCCATCTGCGATTATCTTGCCTGTGCCGTAAGTTTTGAGTGTAAGGTTCTGGTTTTCAAAACTCTCGCCAGATTCAATTGTAAGTGGGCCATATGACTTGACTACGCTTGCTGTCTGGTTTGTAAATACCAAATCATAGGCCATGGTCACATCTCCAGCGGCTGTAAATTGGTGGGGAAGTGCAGAAGTGATTTGTGTTTCGTTGACCGCAAACAAGGAAGAACCATTGTCTGTTATGTTAAACAGATTGCCTACGTTTGAGCTTGCGCCGATATTGATTCTTAAAAGATCACCCGTTGCCGTTGCCGCGCCCGTGTATTCAATTAAGTTAAGATTACCGCTAAAGGCAGAAGCTCCAGACAAGCTTGAGCTAAACAGGCTACCTGTAGTCACTGCTGTGGAAGTGGATGTTAAGTTTATTCCTTTGCCTGCCGCGAGTCCATCAAAAGATAAATCAAATCCAGTTCCTGAAGTGATTGAATCGGCGACAAATGCAAACGATCCAGTTGTGCTGGCGCTAGATGTAAACGTCTGAGCCCCTGTGCCGGAAGTCAAGTTCAAAGCTGTTGCCCCATTGGCATTACCCAAATTAACTGTGCTGGCATCTTCGTCAACCAATAACCAATTATTTGTTCCATCCCAAATTCTAAAGTCTCCTGTGTCTGTTCCACTGCCAATTTCAAAATCGATGTTTGCACTGACACCCGCGATCGTCAAAGCTCCGTTGGTTGAGTCAACATCTATTGTTTCACCGGCCTCGTATGCTTGTTGCAAAGTTGGGGTAGTACCAGCTGCCAATAAGTCAACAGTTGTTGAGCCGTCTTTTCTAAAGTTTAAGTTCGTACCATTAAACCAGAGGTCGCCAATTGCGGGGGATGAAACATTGACGGCACTTGAAGCGTTAAGTCTCAGCGAAGCAATTGCAGTTGTGTTGGCTCCAATATCAAGCCATGTTCCAGACGGGCTTACGTCTGCAATTCCAACTCCACCAGATGTGTTAACGGTCAAGAATGGATTGGTTCCAATTGTTGTTCCATCACCAATTTGGAACAAGTCATCATCATCTCCGCCTGCGTCTTCAATGACTGCCATCCAGAAGTCGGTATCAGTTGCGGTCAAGGTATCAAAGACAATTGCTGGGTCTGCACTGGAAACTACCAAGTTGCCTCCAATGTCTGCAACCAAATCTCCGGCATTGTAGGTCTTAAGTGTAAGGTCGTTACTTTCAAATGATTCTCCGGCCTCAAGAGTAATTGGCCCCAAGGAACTTATATTGGAAGCTGTTTGGTTGGCCATAATTATGTCGTAAGCAAAAGAGACATCTCCTGCGGAGGTGAACTGGTGGGGAAGAGCAGAGGTAATTTGGCTTTCTGATACAGAAAATAGCGTTGTGCCATTGTCTGTTATGTTTAAAAGGTTACCAATGTTCGAGCTTGCACCTAGATTTATTCTCACAAGATCGCCTGTAGCGGTTGCTGCGCCGCTAAACTCAAACAAATTAAGGTTTCCACTAAATGCTGAAGCGCCTGACAAGCTTGAGCTAAACAGGTTGCCTGTAGTCACAGCAGTTGAGGTGGATGTTAGGTTTATCCCTTTGCCTCCCGCGAGTGCATCAAATGACAAATCAAATCCAGTTCCGGAGCTGATTGAGTCGCCAACAAATGCAAATGCTCCAGTTGTTGCGGCGGATGACGTAAATGTTTGAGCCCCTGTGCCTGAGGTAAAGGCTAGCGCCGAAGCTCCTGTGTTGTTGCCTACTGTGATTGTTCTTGCAGCTGAGCCAGTGCCAATATTTATGGCTTGAGCAACTGCGTCGTTACCTATACTAATAGCTCCACCAGATGAGTTGATTTGAAGAGCACCGGTAGCATCGATATCTAAAGTTGTCGATGAGATTGCGCCTGTGTCTCCGCCGTCTCCGATTGTAAATACTCCATTTGCGTCAAGCGTTCCATCGACTGTTACATTGTCTGCTCCGGTTGCAGTGGTGAGCGTTGTTCCTGTTCGTGTCCAATATCCCACAGTCCCTGTGGCTGCACCAGTGATGTTACCAGAACAAACTAAGTTTCCATTTGATTGGTCCAAGGTACAACCCGTATCTCCTGAGCCTCCAGCAAAAACTATGTTGCCAGCTCCACTTCCTGTCGGGCCAATGTTAAATGTGGTCGCAGCTCCGCCGAAGTTGATTTGGGTAGAGGCTGAGTTTAATAAATTGAATGTTGCCGGCCCGACGATTGTGTCCGCGGTTCCTACAAATGTTAAGTCTCCAGTTGCATTAAACTGCGCATAATTGGTGGCTCCGCCATCGCCAACAGATGTGACTCCAAGTAAGCCAATTGTGGATGTGGCCAAACCTCCAATGTTAATATCATCTGCTGTTGATCCTCCTGTACCAATATTGATTGTGTCCGCGCCAGTTCCTGTACCAATATTGAAAGCACGGGTCAAAGCTCCGCCGGCTCCTAGATTTAGCGTTGTCGCTGCTGTCGTTCCCACCGATACCGTTGTTGCCGTGGTATATCCAAGCTGAAGTTCACCTGCGCCATTGGTGTCTAGGCCAACCCCTGCAGCTACAGTAATGTTTCCCGTTGATGCAACATCAAAGTTATCAAAGTTAATAACAGCCGTGGTTCCAGCAATATTGTTTGCTCCAACATTTATTGCATTGAAAAATCCTGCATCAGATACATCAATTGCATCTGCTGTGGTATCAGTTGAAGCGGTGTTGAGTAGCAAGTAATCTGTAATTCCGTCGGCTGTAGTATCAAGATTGTCCAGCTGGAAGATAAAAGCAGAGTCAGTTCCTGTTGCGTCGGGATTGCTGAAGACGATTGAATCATCTGCAGCTGTAAATGCAATAGTTGTATTGCCGGTATCTGTGTCGTTGTTGTAAGCAGTTTGCAGTGTCACTGAGCTGGCACCAGTATCATCATCTCCACAAGTGATGACTCCGTTTGCATCAGTTGTTAAAACACCGCCATTGGCGGAACCAGAGCAGTTAAGGGCTGCGCCACCATCATATAGTCGTATATCTCCAGACGCATTTAAGATGATGTCGTCTTCGGCTCTTATGTCTACATCATTGCCATCCGCTACCTGTGAGGGGAGCGTATCACCTCCACCAAGAAGAAGATTCGCCGTGTCTGAATTTGCGAGAACACTTAGGTTTCCAGCTGTTGTTGACCATACACTGGCTGCATTTCCAGTTAAGGTTAACGCCTGTGAAGCATCACCTGCCACAACCAGTGCAGCGCCCGATGGGCCAGTGATGTTTCCACCTGAAACAACCAAATCTCCAGTTATTGAAAGATCACCAGCGTTGGAGTTGTCAGTCAATGTCAAAAGATCATTTCCTGCGGCATCTTCTAGCGTAAAGACTCCCGTGTCAGCTATGCCGATGCTTGTGGTTGTGTCATTAAAGAATAGATTTGAATCCCAGCCGCTTCCGATGTTGATTGCATTTTCAGTCGCTTGAGCGTCGCCGGTAATTGCTGCTATGTCAATTCCGTAGAATGCGTTACTTGTTCCAGCATGATCAGCATTGGTATAGTTTAGGTATAGTCCGCGGAAGGTGTCAGAGTTGTCAAAAGCCCCCAGTGTCCCTGAAAGCGTGGCTGCATTACTTGAGCCGGCGGCTGCGTTTACATTTAACACTGAAAGGTTTCTGGAAGCAGCAATGCTTAATGTGGTGTCGTTGTCGGATAGTGCTGAATCAACAAGGTTTGATCCAGAACTGTCCCATCGTGGGAGGAAGTCTTCTGTTCCAGACCCTGAAACTCCACCACTACCAACAGTACACGTAACCACGTTATTTGATCCATCTACACATAGAGCGTTACCAGATCCGCTGGTAAGGCCAGATATGTTTAGGTAAGAGCCGGAAGCGTTTGCTGTCACAAGTGTAATGTCCCCACCACCGGCAGGATCAAGAGAAATGTCGCCAGAAGTAGTAGTCGTCAGGGAGAGGTTGGCACCTGTTGAGTTTAATCCCAAAGCTCCGCTTGAGCTTAGTGAGTTTGCATCAAGAGTTGTGCTGTCCACTAGTAGAGATGCTAAGGTTCCAGCACCCGCACCAGTTATTGACCAGTTGGGATCAGTAAGCGCGAGATCTATGTTTGTCGCAAGACCGATATTTATAGTTTGAGTGACATTTGATGTTCCAATGTTTAAGGCAGAACCGGCTGTTCCGTTGATCGATATATCATCTGTGGCAGCCAATGTGATGTCACCGTTTGAAGCACCACCGGCCGTGAGCGTGATTGAACCATCAGTGGTATCAACCGTGACGTTTCCTGCTGAGTTTATATCAATTCCGCCAGCGCTGGTGTTTAGCGACAATGCATCTGCTCCGGTTCCAGCCGAAGAGAGAATCAAGGATGAGTTGGTAGCTCCTGTTACTGAAATATCCAAATCATCAGCATCACCACTTGAAGCTTTAGTGATTAAGTCCCCTGTGCCCACGAAAGATACATCTCCAGTAGAGCTCACTTGGAACAAGTCCCCATTGCCTACGCTCAAAGCGGCGGCAGGCGAGGAATCTCCAATACCAAAGTTCCCTGCGTGATACGACTGGCCACCTGCGGAGTAGATTGAGTGATAACTATCAGCTGGTCCTGCATTGGCGTTGATGTAAAGCCCATAGCCAGTAATAGTGCCTGCTCCACCACCGAATTGGGCATTTATGTGAACTCCGTAGCCGGTTATATTACTGCCAGTTGAATTTACCCCAGCTACAGAATCTGCATAAAGGCCTTTGACTGTGGCAGTACCCGAGCTTGCGGTTCCAAGGTCATATGCTGAAGCATAAACTCCAAGCAAAGTCCTAGCTGAAGAAGAGGTGTTTAGGGCATAAGCATTAATAGCATTATTGTAATCTCCTCCAGAGGCTTGGGTGTAAATTCCATAATTATTTAATGCATTACCTCCAGCTGACTCAGTTGCTGAGTTGAGATAATAGCCGCCGTATGTCGCCAGGTTTCCTGCTGTTGTATCAAATGTGCCAGCATTTGTTACGTACAAATTCTTGAAGTCAGCCGTGGTTACACCAGTATCAATATTATCAAGCTGAAGTACAAAGGCAGAGTCAGTTCCGGCAGATGCAGTTGGATTTCTAAATATTAATGAATCATCGTCTCCAGAGAGGGTGATAAGTGAGTCAGATCCATTAGCGTCATTGTCGTATGCGTTTTGTAGGGTAGAGGCGAGGGCGCCGTTACTTCCTGTTATTGTTCCGGAACAGTTTAGGTTCCCATTCGACTGATCGAGCGTACAGCCTGTGTCCCCAGATCCTCCTGCCAAAAGAATGTTTCCAGCTCCTGAACCTGTTGGACCAATATTAAATGTGGTGGCAGCACCACCGAGGTTCAATGTTGTAGCTGTTGTGTTTATCAAATTGAATGTGCTTTCGTCCGTTGCGAGTGTCCCGGCCCCTACGGTTATAGTATTGTTTCCAAATATCAACTGCGGGTCTGTCCCGCTCACATCAAACGTCCAAGTATTACTCGCATTTGCGTTATCACTCCAGATAATATCGTCAAGCTCAGTGGCATTAAATGCTATATCGTCAGCATTTACTGTAATACCGACACCGTCGCCGACAGTTACTGTGCGGTCAACATCTGCTCCGACCAAGATATTGTCAGCACCACCTGTGAGCCCAGCACCTGCAACTAAGTCACCCAAAAGGTTAACTGTGAAGTCAAGGTTTTCGTCTCCATCATCTCCGTTCGTAAGGTTTGTCAAGACGTTTCCATCCGAGGAGGTGAATCTAAGAATATTTGAAGCTACGATCGCGTAAGTGTCAGTGTCGTCGTCAGCTACGCTCCAGCTTACATAATTGTCATATGTTCCAGCGGCTTGGTAACCAGTACATACTGAACCAGTTGTACAAATTGTCCCGGTCTCGTTAGGGAGTGACCATGTCTTGTTGCTGCCAGTTAAATCAAGCGAGGTAAGTGTGCCTGTAAAACTTGCTGCACTAGTAGTTTGCGGTTTGATAGATATAGTATCGCTGTTCGCGGTAGTTGAGCTTAGACCAAATGTACCATCAGCTTTTAATATGTTACTAATTCCAATGTCAGTGCTTGCTCCAGTTGCGGTCCAGGTAGGATTACCCAAAGCTGCTGCATTCGCAAGCGTCAACTCATTAACAGCGGATCCAGTAGCAGTCAGGTTGATTAACTCGTTTCCGTTTGTATCTAAAATAGCCGTACCGATTCTTGGAGAGGTAAGAGTTTTGTTTGTTAATGTTTGCTGCTCGTCACGCCCTACCACTGTCCCGCTCGCTCCAGTGGCAGCTGGGAAAGTCCAAGTGTCACTATCTACACCTGCAAAAGTCAAAGAGTTATCAATATTTAGAGTTTTGCCGTTTGCAATATCTAGTGTTCCAGTTGAAGTCGTGATTGTAAGCCCTTCGTATGTAGCTCCTGTTATGGCTCCGGCGGAAGAGATCTCCCAGTCGCTTGAGAATATTGAAACCTCAGCTGAGTTGTCTCCAGTTGCCGCGTCCCCCAGAATCAACCCGTTTCCTGCAGCTGCTCCGAGTTGGATAGTGTCTGCGCCTTCGTCTACAAGGAGCCAATTAGTAGCTCCATCCCAAATTCTGAAGTCTCCTGTGTCTGTTCCCTCTCCAACCTCAAAATCTACATTAGCTGTTTGAGCATCTATGTCGAGTGCTCCTTCTCCTGAGGTAATGTCGATAGTGTTTCCGGATGTATAGGCTTGCTGCAAAGTGGTGGAAGCGCCGGAAATGCTTGCCCAAGCTGACCCATCCCACACTTTTACAAGATTGGTATCAGATTCATAGGCTAGGTAGCCTTCGGCTGAGCCTCCAGGTCCTGTCGAGGATAGGGAAGTGCCGGTAGGAAGCTTAAGCCCATACGAGCTGGTGGACTCTGGGTCAATAGCAGACAAATCAAGAAGTGTATTGGCAGCGAGCGTAATGTTACTTCCTGAATAGATTCCGTTATCCCAGCCAGCGCCAATATTAAGTGCATTTTCTGTGGCCTCAGCGTCAGCTGTTATACCAGCTATGTCGATTCCGTAAAATGCGTTTGTGGATCCGGTATGATTTGCATTTGCGTAGTTCAGATACAACCCTCGGAAGGTATCTGAGTTATCGAAAGCTCCAAGTGTTCCCGAAAGTGTTACTGAGTTAGCGCTTGCTCCAGCTCCGTTTACTAGGCTAAATGTGTAAGCGCCTGTGCCTTCGTCGCCGTTATTCCTTAGGTAAATATCATCAATAGTTACGTCTCCGCTTGTCACGGTGAAATAGCTATCGTTGAAGCTGGCAACACCCTTTGTGCTGGTGGTTGCATCTACTCCTGCAATAGCCAAACTGTTTGCTCCTGCCGTAGTAGTAATGCCGTTTGAACCACTGAAATCAACAATGTAGCCTGTGGTTACGTTTTGGTTTGAGCCTGCATCTGCTTGGAGAACCCAGTTTTGGTAATTGTCCGAGGTTGGGATATCTGAGGTTAGTGCAATTGTTCCAGTGGTGTTGGGTAACGACCATGTTTTGTCAGAACCTGTTAGGTCAAGAGATGTAAGCGTGCCTGTGAAGCTTGCCGCTGCACTTGTTGTTTGTGGTTTGATAGCTATTGTATCTGTGTTGGCAGTGCTTGAGCTAAATGTTGCAGAGTTTGTAGTGCTCAATGTTGAGCTGAAAACTCCAGAGGTTTGGGTGAATCCTGTAACTGCACCCAAGGCTCCAGAGTTAACGTTTAATCCATTTAACGATCCGGTTGTGGCTGCAGTTAATGTGCCACCAGTGGAAAGGTTTCCGGAGTCATCGATCGTGACTGATGAGTTTTGGATAAGCTTGCCTGTTGTCAAATCAAATCTTGCAATGGCGTGATCTGTTGAGCTTGCTGGGCCGACCACGTCACCTGTTCCACCTACACCAGCGCAGTTTCCAGTTGATAAACAAAATTCTGCGTCGCTGCCCTCGTAGGGGATGGTGTAAGTTCTGTCCGCTGTTGGGTCTTCAGCAATAATGTATAAATCGTTGGCGTCGTCGGTTGAGCCTTCAATTTCAAAGATATTCTGCCAGTCTTCACCGATTCGGATTGCAGATTCAATTACGGTGGCATCAACTGAAGCTAGGTTATTGATGTTTATTCCATAAAGCTCGTCTGCGTCACCTGTGTTGGCTGAAGTAACATCGATATTCAAGGCTGAGACTATGTCTGCATCGGCATCTGCTCCAAGAGTCAGGTTGAAATCAAACATTGTGCCGGAATTGGTAATTGTCTTGGTTGTGTACAAATTGGTGCCATCATCCAAGAGGTTTGATGAGGTTATCTCGCCTGCAGTTGAGCTAAACTTTGTCAGTGCATTTGTTGTTTGGCTGGTGTAGCTCACTCCGCCCCCACCTGAGCCAAAACAGTTACCTTCGGTTGTACATACAGTTCGATTATCAGTGATAACTGGAAAAGTGAGCGTATATGCTCCGCTTGTTTGATCTGCAAAGGCAAGGGTCAAGTCGTTTGTGGCCAAGTCGACAGTTGTGTTACCAGAAAGAGTGGGTGAAACGAGTGTCTTGTTACTTAGCGACTGCTGTAGTGTTGTAAATACGAAAGTGTCATCAGCAGACAGAGCGGGGATAGTAGCGATTCTTGAGGCTCCACTTGGTGCAGTAACGGATAGTGTGAGATCGTTTGACCCTTTTTCAAAAAGGAAAGTTCCATCTGCTTGGATTCTAAATCTTTCAGTTCCTGATGCCCCTCCTGTTAAGAAACTTAGGTATCCGTCTGTGCCGGAAGGGGAGTCGCCTGAGGCCAGTACCAAGTTTCCACCAGCACCTGTTGTAAGACCGCTTCCAGCTATTACGCTCAGAGCGCCGCCTGCATTGCCGTTTGTAGAAGCATCCGAGCCTGTGATTGCATAAGCTGTTCCGGTCGCTGCGTCTAGGAAGTTCAGGCTACTGTCAAATGAACCTGTGACTGTGATCGTGTCTGCCGCAGCGTCCCCAAAATTAAGATTTCCCTGAAATGTGTTTTCTCCAGTAAATATTTGAGTTACATCAAGAAGCGCAAACGTACCTGAACCGTCAGGAAGAGTATATGTTCTGTCGTCAGTTAAATCTTCTGAAGTAATTGTGCCTGTGAATGCATTGGTTGCAGTTAGATTCTGAGGCTCGATCGCGATAGAATCAGTATTGGCAAGATTATTGCCAAACGTGGCCTTTTGGCCGGTAGTTAAATCTACACTAAAAGCTCCTTGAGTCTGAGTAAATCCTAGAACCCCTCCGATTCTGTCTGTGATATTTACATCTCCACCGGAAGAATTGATGGTCAAGTCTCCAGTGTCGCTTACGCTGAAGCTTGTAAATGCGCTTCCATCTGTCTCTGTAAGCCTCAGTTTTTCGTCGCTCGTTGTCAAGATATCAAGTGCCGCATCGGGGCCTGCTGTTCCGACTCCCACTTTTCCATCTGTGAGTATTGTTAAAAATGGATTAGTACCGGGGGTTGCTCCGTCTCCAATTTGGAACAGATCATCATCATCGTTTCCATTGTCATCAACAACTCCTGCCCAGAACTTGGTATCTGAAGCTGCTCCTGCATTAAAGATCAAGCTTGGATCTTCCTTTGTTAAAGTTATATCTCCAAGATCAGAGATGGTGACTGTTGAGTCTTGTATTAATTTGCCTGTTGTTAAGTTAAATCTTGCAATTGCGTTGTCTGTGGCACTTGCTGGGCCAACAACATCTCCACCTGTGCCAGTGGCTGAGATGGTCAGGGTCTTTGTGGAATTGTCTGTTGCTAGTGTTACTCCTGTTCCTGCCGCCACATTCAAGGCTGTGGTAGTTGAGCTGGGTGTAATTGTTGTTTGGGTTGGAACCACAATTGAGGAGAACAAATTCTGATCTCCAGTGTTCGTGCCTGAGAGTGTGGCATCTCCGTTAACAGTCAATGTCCTTGAAGACCCAGTACCTCCAGCAATGCTAAACTGGCTTGCTCCTTCAGTTAAGGTTAGGGCGTTGTAGGTGAGGGCAGTAACTGCTCCGAGGTTGTCTACCTGGAATGGGTCTCCGCTTCCCACTGTGAATAAAGCGGCAGGCGAGCTGTCTCCAATCCCTACATTGCCACCGAGGAAAGAAGCAGCGTATGTAGTATCGTTTGCGTTTGCAGTTGTTACGTCAATGTATGCTCCATAGATTGTATTAGTTAAAGTTCCTGCATCGGTAAAGCCTATGTCAAGTCCTCGCAGGGTGTTGGCAGAGCTTGATGCGTTATTAGTTAGATTGATATCTATTGCACTCTGTGTGCCACCTGCAGTTGGGATGTATGTAGCAGTCAAATCAAAGGCGTTTCCGGTTGTCAGCCCTGTACTTGCAAGGGAGAGCAAGTTTTCTGTATCAGCGTCTAAATCAAAACTAAAGTTGGCGCTTGAGCTTAAAACTCCGTCGCCCGTGAAGTATGCAATTTGTGTGTCAGCTTGAGTACCGCTTTCAGTTACACCGCCACCTGCACCTGCACAGTTTCCCGTTGATAAACATAGATCTGCATTAGCAGTGAGGCTTGGAATTGTGAGTGTAAATGCGCCGTTTGTCTGGTCTGCCACTGCGAGAACCAAGTCGTTAGTGGCTTCATCAAAGGTAAGATTGCTATCAAATGTCCAAGCACCGTTAAAGTCTCCATCATCAATAGTGGTCGTGCCGAGGTCGAGGGTTCCCGCGGACAGGGAAGCGGTACCGTCTGAAAATGACGAACCAACAAATGCACCAGCTGTCGACACGGACCAATCGTTGCCGCCAGTTATGGCGACCGTTGTGCTGGCGTTACTGTTTCCAATACTCAATGTATCAGCAGACGTACTATTAGTTGCTATATTGATAGTGTTTGTTAGATCTGTATCAACGCCGCCAATGTCTATTGTCCGAGCTGCTCCAGCGGATCCACCTGCCAGTGAGTCGCCAATGTTAAACGGGGAAGTGTGAGAGCCAAAATTGACATAGTCAATTGATACATCTATTTCGTCCGCAGGGTCTTCGTTAACCAAGAAATCGTAAGCATTGAAGCTAAGAACTGTCCCATCAACTTCGCTTCCACCTTCTTCTTTTACGCTTACAACGGCCGAGCTTAAGCCACCCGTGTCGTCAGCACAGTACCAGCCACCTGAAGTGCCAGCCCCGCCGTCATCTAAATCCGTGTCCCACTTAAGAACCTGACCTGCTGTACAGCCTCGGATTAAAGATAATCCGTCTGAAATCACCTCAAGACCAGATACGCTCGAGTTTGTGGCCGAGGCAGCAAAAGTTGTACCCGTGGCCAAGGTCAAAGCATCGGCATCAAGTTTGCCAGTCGCTAAGGTCAGCGCTTCATTCCCGCTACCTGCATATAAAATGCCATCAAGTTCAAATGATCCTTCGACATATGCGTCTTCGCCGTTAAGAGACTGGGTCGGGGTGCCATTTCCAATTTTCAAATTGCCTGCTAAGACATTAAGTAGGCCATTTGCTCCAACTGTAAGATTTACATTGCCTGATGCATCAGCTGTTAGGATTGGGTCTGTAACTCCTACCCCCGAAGAGTACAAGGTTAAGCTGCCATTTAGAGATTCGTCAACACCTGCGCTGAAGCTTCCGGTTGATACATCAAAGAAAAACGGAGCAGTAGATGATGTTCCCCCAAATGCCACATCAAAGCCAGCCGTGCTACTGCTGTTTGTCGGGTAAATTACATCGGGAGTGGGAGTTGTGTTTACTGTCCACTTTGAGGAGCCAGAGCCGACCGCGGAGCTTATGTCTTCAAGCACAGTCTGCAGGTCAGTTGCTAGAGTCTGCGAAATGCTTGTGTTATCTACGCCTATTAGTCCGGCACCTGAGGCACCCGCCGCAAAATCATTCAAGCCAATCGCGCCAATTGTGAGATCGGCTCCTGTGGCTAGTGTTAAATTACCACTGTTGTCTATTGTTACAACATTGGTTCCATCTGATTGTTCAAACACTGCAAGCAGGGAAGTTTGAGTCGCATTTGCCTGCACAAGCAATTGGATTTCATCTGTGTCCCCGTCAACGGCCAATTTTGCCAAATCGGTTGAGCCACCTATGTTGACATTGTCGGTTGTTGTCGTAAGAGCTACCAAGGTCCCGGAATCAGACCAAGCATTAACAACCGACCCTGCGACGTCCGTCCAGGTAAATGCGCTGGTTGAAGAGTTGTAAGTAAGAACATAGCCGTTCGTGGGTGAGTTCGATGCGTTTAGATCTACTTCAGTAATAGTACCATCTGCTATTTCGCTTGTATCAATAGAGTCTCCCAAGGGTGAAACAGTTGCTGTTAGCGCGCCATCCACAATTGATATGCCAGTACCAGTAAAATCAGTGACTGTATCAGTACCGAGAGTAAAAGAAGCAGCTTGTGCATCTCCATCTATGGTTGCGTCAAGGGCTACACTTAGAGATCCGGATAACGTATTATTTACCGCAAAGAGATTTCCGTTGAACTCAGAATCTCCGGAAACAAACAAATCACCGTCTTCCAAATCAATATTTGCTGCTAAGCCGTCACCGATTGAAACTCCGCCGCCCAGAGGTTGAATCAACAAATCCTCGCTTGAAACAAGTTCGTTGCCAATCAAGTTAAGCGTACCTTCAATATTGACATCGTTCGTAAAGTTAGACTCTATGTTTACATTAAATTGGGTTGATAAAAGTGAATCGCGAGTGGCAAGAACTTGGCTTGTTTTATACGCAAAGTTAACATTTTCTGTGCCTAAAGACGTGCGGAAAAGAGGAAGCGACTCTTTAGACCGATCAATAATGCCGGAATTTAAAATTAGCAGGCTTACGATTGTGAAGACGACTGTGAACTTAACACTTCTTGCTATTCTCTCTTGTTTTAAATGCAAAGGTCTAAAAATTCGAGGTTGATATTCCGCATTTGGTGCTTTTTGTGTTTCTTTGCGCTGTGGCAAGGGAGCACTAAAGCTCTGTTCTGGGTAAGCTTGAAACGGTTTTGGGGCAGGTGGTACATGCTTCGGAAAAGCCTGCACAGGAGTGAACGAGGGAGCCTGGATTGTGGCTTGCTTATGATGGCTTCGTTTAAACGAAATGAGGTCAGCTAATAGGTATCTGCGGTGGCCACCCTCTGTGCGCTGAGCATTTATCTTGCCGCTTTCTTCCCACCTTCGAAGAGTTTTTGAGGAGACTTTCAGGTAAGTGGCGGCCTGTTGGATTGTTAGATACTTTTGGGCTGGCATTTGGGCATTTATTGATTACTGAAATATTAGACTTTTAATCTTAGACATTAAGCTTGATTTGTCCAATTTCATTAAGACATATTTTGGTAGTGGTGTCAATGCTTTTTAGAGCAAAATGCACGGATTTAATGTGAGGTAAATTGCGAGTGGCGCGTTAAACGATAGATATCTTCAGTGAGGACCTTTAGAGTGTAGATCAAGCTAATAAACTAGTAAGTAGAGTAGGTGATAATGAAATGTTGTTGTGCTGTGTAGAGATAAATGCCGAAATTCTTACCAAAATTGTTTTTAGTAACGAGGCTAACTTTAATAACCGCGAGGAAGCTTTAATTTCCGCATTATAAGCTGAGCTCATATGCTTATTGTTTTGCTTGACGATGAATATTCTTGGTGATTCGTTTATGTGACTTTTATTGCTTAATTTCTGAGAGGTTAGATATTAACCTTGAATTGTCCATATTTGCTTTTTAAGTTCAGTTTAACTAGCATTAAAAGATGAAACGAAGCATACTTTTATTAGTACTTTTGCTGGGATTTATTGGTGCAGCTCCGTCGTTAGCTCAGGTTGATAGTCTTGGGTTAGCTATTCCGATAGAAGTAGAAGATGAAACGACTGGTGGTGACATTATCTGCTCGCTAGATGGCGGCTTAGGCCTTTGTAGGTCTGACTATGACCCCGCAATGTATGGAGTTATTACACAAAGCCCGTCGATTGATTTGGCTGCCCCAGATGAAAGTGGCCCGATGGCTGTAACTACTGGGGATGCAATCGTGCGAGTTTCTACAGTAAACGGGCCAATTGTCGCAGGAGACATTATTACATCATCTTCAAAGCCCGGTGTTGGGCAAAAGGCGACAGTAAACGGATTTGCTTTAGGTGTCGCAATGGAGGAGTACGCTTCCGAAGACCCTGACGACATCGGCGAAATTTTAGTGAGCATCAATATTCATCCCACTAGTTCATTTGTTGGCTCAAGATCGAACTTGGTTTCAAGCATTCGCCAAGCTTTAAGCGCGCCAGTTGTGGCGCCTTTGGACTCACTTAGGTATTTGTTAGCGTTTATTGTTGCGATGATATCTTTTGCACTAGGATTTATATATTTTGGTAGAGTAGTTCGAACTGGTGTCGAAGCGATAGGAAGAAACCCGTTGGCAAAAAGAGCAATTCAAGCTACTATCGCAGCCAACATAGTGGTCACGGTTGTTATTGTGTTAGCTGGACTCGGATTGGCTCTACTTATTCTAATTGTCTAAAATGAGTTTATTAAATCTGCCTAAATTTTTTGGATTAAGTTCGTCTAAAAAGCCCGAAAAACCTCCGGTTGTTCTCATATCTCTGGACGGATGGGGTCTGGCTCCGGCTTCCGCTGGAAATGCGATAGCACTTGCCAAGACTCCAACAATGGACTCATTTTACGCTAATTATCCACACGGCGAGCTGATCGCTTCAGGAGAGTCTGTCGGGCTCCCAGCAACAGAGGTTGGTAACTCCGAGGTTGGCCACTTAACTATGGGTGTGGGCAGGGTGATTTACCAAAGCTTAAAAAGAATAAACATGGCTATTGAAAACGGGACATTTTACGAGAACGAAGCCTTGAACCAAGCCGTTTTGGCTGCCAAGACTAATAAGTCAAAAATACACTTAATAGGTCTAATTGGATCAGGTAACGTTCATTCAAACACAGACCATCTCTATGCACTTTTGCAACTATGCAAAACAAACGAGCTAAGCGAAGTTGTGCTTCATTTGTTTACGGATGGCCGTGATGCTCCACCAAAAGAAGCCAAGGAAATTATTGAGCAAATCGTTGCTCGCTTGAAAATCTTGAATATTGGCAGAATAGGCAGTATTTCTGGACGCTTTTATGGCATGGATCGCGATGGTAAATGGGACAGGGTAGAAATGGCTTACAACGCCATGGTCCTGGGCGTAGGCCGCCAGGCAACGGACCCGATCCTGGCAGTTGAAACAGCTTACACAGCTGGTAAAACTGATGAGTTTATCGAGCCTACCGTAATTTTTGAGAATGGTAAAGCACAAACCATTGACGACAATGATTCTTTGATCTTTTTTAATTTTAGAGTTGACCGAGCCCGCGAGCTTAGTATGGCTGTGTGCCTTCCTGATTTTGAAACTACTCAGCTAGAAAAGTATTCGCTGCAAGGAACTCCGTTTGCCAGAAAGAAAATTCCCAAAAATATCTTCACCGTTACTATGACGGAATATATCGCAGGCATGCCTGTAAAGGGAGTGGCTTTCCCTCCACAGTACAATTTTCCCGATTCTTTGCCTGAGATTTTCTCAAAGAACAATATCCCAAGTCTTCATCTGGCGGAAAGCGAAAAGGAACGCATGGTTACCTACTATTTTAGAGGCATGAGCGCGAAGCCGTTTAAAGATGAACACTCTGTAATTGTCCCGTCTCCCGGAGTAAGTACGTATGATCTGAAGCCCGAGATGTCAGCCAAAGCGATATTAAATGAGTTTAAAAAAGAAATCCGGAAAAATTTATACCAGTTTGTGGTAATTAATTTCGCAAATCCTGACATGGTAGCCCACACAGGCAATATCGCCGCAACAATCAAGGCTGTGGAGTACGTAGACGGGATACTCAAGGATTTGGTTGAAGAAGTGCTTGCTCGTGACGGCTTTGTAATCATTACGGCTGACCACGGTAACGCGGAGGAGTTAATAAGCTATCCTGCTCAATCTTTTTACTTCACAACGGACAAAGGTGTTAAAAATACTGACCACTCAAGCAATCCGGTGCCAGTTATTATTGTTGCAAATAGCCTCAATAAACGCTCAGACATAACATTCAAAGGAACACTGGCTGACATAGCACCTACAATTCTTGGTATTATGAAATTACCAGTCTCGAGCGTTATGGCTGGCAAAAATTTACTTGGAGGTACAAATGAGTGAAGTATATATATTATTCGGAGCGACTTTGGCTGTAGCTTTTTTTGCGGTTGCGACATTTATTGTCGTAGTGTCATATCACAAGTCGCTTAAGCGCCAGCGCGAGCTTGAGGTGGAGCTTGAGAAGCTCAAAGAGTCGGGGAATGAAGCCGCACGAGCAATTATTGCTCAGGCGCAAACAAAGGCTAACGAGATTGTTGCTAGTGCGCAGATCAAGTCCCAAGAAATCGTGCGTGCCGGAGAAATATTTTCAAGCGATTTTAAAGCTAAGTTCCAGGCCGATTTATCACAGGTACCGGTATTAATTCAACAAGAGAGTGGAAAAATGCTATCTAATATATCAAACAATATCGGTTCTCAGTTTGAGAGTGAGATGAAGGTTTTCCACGATACTGTGATCGCTGAAACATCCAAGATTAAAGATTCGTTAAGTGCGGGAATGAAGGTGGCTTATGAAAAGGCGCAAACCGAGGTGGATGAATACAAAAAACAAATGATGGATCGGATAAACTCTTCAATTTTAGTGATTGTTGAAGATGCTGCCAAGAAGGCTTTGGGCGCAAGTTTGAGCCGAGAGGAGCACGAAAAGATAATCCTTAAAGCCTTAGACGAAGCTAAAAAACAAAATGTATTCTGATATCCTCTCCCAGATTCATACAAAATATGATAGCGATGCGTTGCTTTTGGGTTTGGATGCGGTGAAGAAAGCTATTTATTCAAAAGATGGCGATCTATTTGCGGCAGTCAATCAAAACATCTCAGCTAACTTGGCAGCCTTGTTGAGCCAAAAGCTCGCCGCAAATTCCCCTGATAAATACATTGAGGGCTTGGAGATGGAGCTGAAAAACATGAAACTCATAAAACTTGGGCTGGCTTTTATGCCTACACAAAAAACTGTAGATAGTCTGTTCGAGTGGATTAATACTAATTTGGGCGAAGGTTTCATTGTAGATATTATGGTTAAGCCTGAAATTCTCGGAGGGGCGCTGATAGATTGTGAGGGTAAATACTTTGATGCCAGCCTTGTTAAGCTCGTCGATGAGTTTTTTAAGACCAATTCAACATTTATCAATGAAAGACTTTAAAAAATACCTAGACCAAACGGGCGAAATAGGCTATGTCGCCAAGATAGTTCACTCAATAGTTTACGTAAAAGGCTTGCCGTCAGCGCAGACTTACGAGGTTGTATTGTTTGAAAACGGTGGTATGGGCCTTGTCCTTTCGCTCCGAGCTAAATATGTCGAAGTACTACTCTTGTCTAACAAAAGTGTCGAAGTAGGGCAGCAGGTTGCACGCACAAACGAGCTTCTTCAGGTTCCACTTGGACCTGAACTTCTGGGCAAGATGATCTCGCCTTTGGGAACTTCCATCAAAGGCTCGACCGTTATAGCTAAGCCTGCCGAACTTCGCCCCATCGATAGTGAGCCTATGGGTATCTTGGGAAGGCTTGAAGTAAAGCGCCCTTTGGAAACCGGGGTTAAAATAGTCGATTTAGTGGTTCCGTTGGGTCGTGGCCAGAGGGAGCTGGTTGTGGGGGACAGAAAAACTGGAAAAACGTTATTTTTGATGCAGACCATACTATCCCAGGCAAGACTGGGGACTGTTTGCATTTATGCCTCAATTGGTAAACGCCAGAGCGAGCTTAAGGGAATTATTAAGTTTATTAAAGAAAACAATATAACAAAAAATACCATAATAGTCGCAACTGTAGCAGGAGACCCTCCGGGGCTAATTTATTTGACTCCTTATACCGCAATGACCATCGCTGAGTATTTTCGTGATCAAGGCCAAGACACTCTTGTGATTATGGATGACATGTCTGCGCACGCGAGTTGTTACAGAGAGATCACGCTTTTGGCCAGAAGATTCCCAGGTAGGAGTTCTTACCCGGGCGATATTTTTTACCTTCACGCCAAGCTAATGGAACGAGCTGGGAGTTTTGAAAAAGCTGCCATCACATGTTTGCCGGTGGCCGAGGTGGCCATGGGAGATATGTCAGGATATATACAAACAAATTTGATGTCTATGACAGATGGTCATATATATTTTGATATAGATAGATATAATCGTGGTATTAGGCCAGCCATAAATCCGTTTTTGTCCGTTACTCGCGTGGGGCTTCAAGCTCAGTCGCCGTTGGTTCGGGATCTAAACAGGCAGCTCTCAAGTTTTTTAGTTCATTTGGAGGACTTAAAAGACTTTATGCACTTTGGAGCTGAAGTAAGCGAGTCTCTTAAAAACACGCTTAATTTGGGCGCCCGGGTTGAGGCGCTTTTGGGCCAAGCGCAGCTCGAAGTGATCCCTGTTAATATTGCCATATTTCTTCTGGCTGCCATTTGGGGTGGTGTAGCCAAAGATTCAGGTAAAGAGCAAGTTCGAGCTTTATACCAAAAGAGTACAGAGCGATACCTAAACGAGCCTGAGTTTGCAAAGTATGTCAACAACACCCTCATGGCAACTCCGTCGTTTTCTGAATTAGCAATAAAGATAGCAAAACAAGAAAGGGAGATATTCGCATGAATGATACAAAATCTATAAAAGAGGATATATCTGAGCTAAACACTTTACAGATTGTTTCTCGCGCTTACACTGAGATCGCAGCCGTTCGCGTTCGAAAGACGCGCAATTCGGTGTTACTCAATCGCGAGTTTGTTTCCGCACTTGACGACGTTTTTTCAGACGTTAGATCTTCGTATGCAAGCGAAGTATTAAAACTGGGAACCAATATGGGCAATAAAAATAAAATTACTTTCTTGGCTCATAACGGAAAAACCGTTGCTGTCTTTTTGTCTGCCAATACTGGGCTATATGGCGACATAATTGAAAAGACATTTAGGATGTTTGTAAACGAGGTTAAGAGTGATCCCGCGAATATTGAAGTTGCGATTGTTGGCAAGCTGGGCCTTTCTTTGTTCGAATCCGCATTTCCAAATCACCCTAGAACTTTTTTCGACATACCGGATACAAATATTACTCCTAGCCAAATAGCCCAACTTATCGGGCACATTGTCCAGTATGAAGAGATCCGAGTTTTTTACCCTTTGTTCAAATCTGCGATAAACCAGACTCCGTCTAAATATATAATTACAGCAGAGACTCCAATTTCTGAAATCCGTGCCCGCGAAAGTAGTAAAGATAAGTATCTTTTTGAACCTAGTCTTAAAGACATCTTAGTGTTTTTTGAACGAGAAATATTTGCTTCTCTTATGGACCAAACTGTCCGTGAATCTCAGCTTGCCAAGTATGCCGCGCGTATAATGACTCTAGATCGATCTAGTGAAAGCATTAAGCTAAACCTGAAAAAGCTTAAACTAGAAATGGTTCGCCATGAACATAAACAAAAAAACCGAAAACAATTAGATTCAATAAGCAGTATTAATATATGGTAAAGAACAATTCGGGCAAAGTTGTAAGCGTGCGAGGCCAAGTTATCGAAGTTGAGTTTCGAGACAAGAAACCATCAGTTAACGATTTGCTAAGCCTTGAGCGTGACCCTGCCATCAAGATGGAAGTTTACTCTTCCTCTGCCGAAGACACATTTTTTTGTTTAGCCTTAGCTCCGACTCGAACAATTGCGAGGGGGGATGTTGTTATATCTCATGGCCAGCCGATTATGTTTCCGGTGGGGCCTGAGATGCTAGGCCGCACCGTAGATATTTTTGGAAATCCCCATGACAACAAAGGCCCTATTAAGACCAAAGATAGCCTTCCAATTCACCACAGTGTCGAATATCAAGGAGGCTCTGAGCCACCACAGGAAGTTATCGAGACAGGGATTAAAGTGGTTGATCTTTTTGCTCCGATATTGCGAGGTGGCAAAATGGGTCTCTTTGGTGGAGCCGGAGTTGGAAAAACCATGCTTTTAAGCGAGATTTTGCACAACGTCGTGGGAAGAATGAACAAAAAAGCCGTATCTGTATTTGCTGGCGTCGGGGAGCGCTCGCGTGAAGGCTTAGATCTTCATCAGGCACTGTCTCAAAGCGGGGTCTTAAGTTCAAGCTCGCTTGTGTTTGGCCCAATGGGGGCAAATCCGGCGATTAGGTTTCTGTCCTGCTATGCCGCCGTAACTTTGGCTGAGTACTTTCGGGATGTGATGGAAAAAGAAGTACTTTTCTTTATTGATAACGTTTTCCGTTTTGCTCAGGCGGGTAACGAGATTTCAGTTTTGACCGATTCAATTCCTTCGGAAGACGGATACCAAGCCACGCTTGAGTCGCAAATGGCTCATTTCCACGAGCGGTTAAGCTCTAATAAAAGCGCGATCATAACCAGCATTGAAGCGATCTATGTGCCTGCAGATGATTTGCTTGATCACGGTGTCCAAGCGATTTTCCCTTATCTTGATTCGCAGGTTGTTATGTCACGAAGCATTTACCAGGAGGGTTTGCTTCCAGCGGTAGACATTCTAGGATCGACTTCTTCTGCTTTAATTCCAAGCATTGTCGGGGAGGATCATTATACAGTGGCACTCCGAGGCAAACAGCTTTTAAAAGACAGCTTGAATCTTCAAAGAATCGTTTCTTTGGTCGGAGAAAGCGAGCTTTCGCCGGAAGATCAGGTTACCTTTAGGCGTGGGCGCAAACTGCGTAATTACATGACGCAGCGCTTTTTTGTGGCAGAGGGCCAGAGGATCGAGCAGGGAACGTTCGTAAACCTAAAAACGACCATTGATGATGCTAAAGGGATAATTGAAGGCAGATTTGATCACATACCTGAGGAGAACTTTCTTTATATTGGAAGTACTAAGGAGGTTAAAAGTGTTGCCCAATAGCTCTGCCCCTAGGCTGTTTTTGACTATTTTAACTAGGCAGGGAATACTTTTTGATTCTGAGGTGGAATCTGTGTCTTCAACTAACGAGGAGGGGCGCTTCGACGTACTTCGAGAGCATACTCAGTTCATTTCTATTGTTAAAGATAAGATCACCATTAGACTACTTGATGGCAAAATTCAGGAAGTCCCAGTCGATAACGCAGTAATGCGAGTCAAAGCCGGCAAAATCCAAGTCTTTTTAGGAATTAAACAATAGCTTCAATTGTCGGGGTGCTGGGAATTGAACCCAGTGTCTCTACGTCCCGAACGTAGCGTGTTACCGATCCACCACACCCCGATGGTCTGCCCACATAATAGCCCAAAAGTGCATTAAGCACAAATCTTGTTCGATATAGTAATATTGATTCGTATCCCATAGTAACAGTGTTTTTGAAAGTTATCCACAATTTCTGTGTACAAAAAATCGTATCCTATAGCACAAGCTCGACTTTCTTATTTCAATCCTAAGGGTGTAGAATAAGTACCATGGCCACTTTATTCATTGTTGCGACGCCAATTGGTAATTTGGGAGACATCTCGACCCGTGCAATTGAAACACTTAAAAACGTAGAGCTGATATTGGCAGAAGACACAAGAGTTACCAAAAAGCTTCTTGATCGCTTCCAGATTGAAACATCACTTGAAAGCTATCACCAGCATTCGGGAGAGGAAAAAATGTATCGAATCCTTAATTTTTTGATGTCAGGCAAGGATGTGGCTCTTGTAACTGATGCGGGCACACCGGGAGTAAGCGATCCGGGGAACGAACTAGTTGATTTTATCAGTAGGAATTTCAGTAAACCTTCAATTCAGATAATTCCAATTCCGGGCCCCTCAGCTGTTACAGCCGCTCTTTCTGTTTGCGGGTTTGATGTCAGTCAGTATATGTTCGTAGGTTTTTGGCCTAAAAAGAAAGCTTCAAAATATATCAAAATGCTTAAAGACTTGGAAATGCCGCTGGTGTTTTTTGAATCCCCGCACCGTATTGTAAAAACGCTGGACAAATTGGCTGGGCAGTTGGGCGAGCGCCAAGTTTTTGTCGGGCGAGAGCTAACCAAGATGTTTGAGCTCCACTATAGAGGCAGTTTGGCTGAAGTTTCAGCTCAGCTTAAGGCCGAAAAGAATTTACGAGGCGAGATTGTGGTTGTTATTCAGTGACGCTGGGAGGAGTCGGCGGCGATCCGGCCTTTGGCACAACCAACCTTTCCCTGTCGCGCTTTGCGCTTTTATGAATTACCCTGTGCCCTCAGAGGGAATCGAACCCCCATCTTACCCTTAGGACGGGTCTGCTCTATCCGTTGAGCTATGAGGGCAATTCATACAGGATGGACCGCTCTACTGCGCAGTAGCAAGCTTCGCTTATCCATTGAGCTACAGCGCCGCGAGTATATTTTACCAAATTTACTTCAAGGCAAGCCAGTAGAGGTTGGTTGGTGAATCGGTCGCGCCAAAATTTGTTAGAAGAAGAAGCCGGTTGACGTTAGTGGAAGGGTAGGCAATCGGATAGACATAATTACCTGTAAATACTGTTTTTCGATTTGTGCCGTCGTAATCAATAACTGAGATTTTGTCTTTCTCTGGGATTGCGAGATTGAGAGAGTTTGAAATCCAATAAATTACTTCTTCTGAGGTAGCAATTTTAAAATTACGGTCCTCGCGAATGTCGTAAACGTACTTGTTGCCTTCGGATATATTTCTCTCTTGAGGCTGTGTTGAAGACCCCGGAAGTTGTCTGGCTACATCTTCAACAAGTGTGGCGCTAGCTGTGGCTGTATAGAGAATGCGGTTTTCGTCGGGGGAGAAATGTAAGTCTTTAGCACTGCTGGCGAATACACTCTCAATTTCGTCCGGCAGGGGGGCAATTCTTGCGGCGAGCCGTGCGGCTTTTATGTCTGCCCATTCTTTGGTAATAGCAGCAAGACTGGCAGATACATTCACCCGAGCAGCTTGGGGAGTGAATTGAGACGCATCCAGTCTATAAATGCCTGTATTGGTTGTTAGCAAAATCTCTCGAGCGTCAGGTGAAAATTCGTAAATCGCATTTGTTAAATCCCCGTCTGTGATACGCCTAGGGTCACGATTAAACCCCAAAGGCAGATTAATCGTCTCCATTATCCATAATCCCGAGCGCTCAAGATTGTCTTCTGATGGAGTAACTACGTAGGCAATTTTACTAAAATCCTCGCTGGCAATTGGGTTGACGGCGCCCGAGAAAGTAAGAGCGCTTAAAGATGGAGCAGTGGAAACCAAGAAGGCGTCCACCTGAGTTACTGTTTCTTTCTCGATTGTGACAGTCTTGCTCCAGGCCAAATAGCCTTCTTTTTTGATCGAAACCTCGTAGTTGCCGGGAGGAAGAGAGATCGCGTTATCGGTTGCGGTTTTGAGCTCTCCGTTGACAAACACCTGGGCGGCTATGGGATCGGAATTGGCTACAAGTAGGCCAGTTGGCCCCAGCGTAATGTTTTCCTCATTGTTTTGAATTCTGTAACCACGGGCATACATAATCGCGAGCGTGCCGATAAGGCCCACGACGATTATTGTCGACAAAAAAACCAATGCTCGGAAACGGGGCATATAATGTATTATATACTACACTTTGACTATGCGAAAAAAGATAGCGATCGATTTGGGAACAGCTAACACTCTGGTTTGGATTGCTGGCGAGGGCATTGTGGCTAATGAGCCAACTGTTGTGGCTGTTTCTGTTGAAGACAATGTGGTCGTTGCCGTTGGCGAAGACGCCAAGAAGATGCTTGGGCGAACCCCGGAGACTTTGATGGCCCTCCGGCCCATGCGTGAAGGCGTGATCGCGGATTATCAAGTCACACGCTCGATGCTTAAGTATTTTATAAATAAAGTCTCGGGCAGAGTCCAATTTATCAAGCCCGACGTGATGATTTGTGTTCCTGCGGGGTGTACTCAAGTGGAGCGAAGAGCGGCACTGGATGCTGCGCTTGAAGCGGGGGCTGCGCATGCGTATTTGATTGACGAGCCCTTGGCGGCAGCAATTGGAGCTTCCATTCCTGTTTCGGCTCCGGCGGGGCACATGATTTTAGACATGGGCGGGGGAGCAGCTGAGGCCGCAGTTATCTCTTTGGGTGGAGTAGTCGTTCACAACAGCGTTAGAGTTGCTGGCAATAAAATAGATGAATCTATACAAAACTACATAAAAAAGCATCACAATTTGATTGTTGGCGACCAAACAGCCGAGAGCATTAAAATCAAAATTGGCTCGGCGACTGAGCTTCCCAAAGAAGAAAAGTTGGAAGTTTCTGGGCGAGACTTGGTGTTTGGGCTTCCACGCACAGTAGTTGTTACTTCAACAGATGTGACTGAAGCAATAAGGCCGACCTTAATGCAGATAATTGGCACAGTTAAGTCAGTTTTAGAAGAAACACCGCCAGAGTTGGCCAGTGATATTATTGATAAAGGAATAGTTATGAGCGGGGGAACGTCTCTTTTGCGTAATTTTGACAAGTTGTTGACCGAAGAGACGGGAGTTCCAGCTCATGTTGCTGAAGACGCGCTTTACTGTGTAGTCAAAGGAACAGGTATGGTTTTGGAAAACATAGAGCTTTGGAAGCGTAGTTTGACCACCAAAAGGTGAACAAAGAAATTGTGGATAGTTTGAGGTTAAGTCTGAAAAAACGAGGCTAGTTATTGAATTATTTTTGTACACAAATTTGCTGTTTTTAACAATTAATTTGTCGACGCTGTGTACTCGAAATTCCTCGAGGCCCCGAAAGGGCAGCCAGAATTTCTGCGTTCACAGCTTTTCGCCAAAGGCAGGTTATTGATTTGAGCTTAAAATATGGTAAAAGCCCTAAAACATCGCAAGGTTCTTGGAGTTAATATTACTGTCAGTCCTAAAAAGGAAGTGCTGGAATATTTATCCTATTGCCTCAAAAATCGGGACAAAATATTTATCGTAACCCCCAACCCAGAAATTTTAGTTGAGAGCAGCAAAGATGAGTCCTTCAAAAAAATCTTAAACAAAGCGGATGTTGCCATTCCTGACGGTGTCGGCTTAGCCCTCGCGGGAGTACGAGGGCGAATATTGGGTAGAGAATTGTTTCAAGACCTTCTCGATTTGGCTGCATCAAAAAATCTCAAAGTATATCTTTTGGGAGCAAAAAACGAAGTTAATGCACTGGCTACCAAAAAAGCAGCTAAAATTTATCCAAATATTTTAATAAAGGGGTGCGGGGACTTTATGGTGTCAGAAAATGGAGAAATCGTATCGGAAAGTAATATTAAAATATACAAAGATATAATAAGCGATATCAACTCATTTGCGCCTGATCTTCTGTTTGTGGCTTTTGGAGCTCCGAAACAGGAAAAGTGGATTTATAACAACTTGGAAAAGCTAAACGTTAAGATCGTGATGGCGGTAGGAGGAACATTTGATTACTTTGTAGGCAAAATGGCCAAGCCTCCAGATGTAATGGAGAAACTAGGCTTAGAGTGGCTATGGAGGCTGATCCAAGAGCCTAGCCGAGTGGGAAGAATATTTAATGCTCTGGTGGTTTTCCCTCTTTTGGTTTTGAGAGCAAGGATTAGTCGACGGGAATGATTGTAGGCCTGCCTTCTTCCATGCAAAGGCAGCTGTTTGGGGGCCCATATTTGTAACCGCTGGGTGGTAAAGTCTGGCCGTCTGATGTGGTGTCTTTGGCACGAATAATCAGGGAAGAATCTCTACCTTCTTCCATCCCCAGATCTCCGCGACCAAATTCATATTCCGGCATGTTAGTTAAGATAACTGATGTTTCCTATCATTACCTCTCAGAAGCATTTTATATTACAAAGACATAGATCACACTCAGAATCAACATCGTGACTTGAAGCGGGTAGTGCGAGGCAACAATCATAACTCCAGAGTTTTTATCTCGATCGGCCAGCTTTGGCTTAAAAAGACTCATCTGTCCTAGTGTCAGTATCACTCCAACAGGTATAAACCAAAGAGGCAGGAGGCTTGCCAAAAAGGAGTAGACGGCGAAAATCAAGGTTGTTAACGCGGCTATGTACATCAGCATGGTTGCTAGCCTTTTACCTACAAATATCGAAGTATTGTTGAGTTTGGCATTTTTATCTTCTTTGAAGTCTCGGACTTGATTGTAAAGTTGTCCATAGATTGAGCCGATTGTTATGGCTAAAAAAAGGATCAAAGCTTGCCCCAGCCTTCCGGCGGAAACATAATACCCAGCCAGAAAGAGTAGCCCACCAAGCATTAGGCAGTGGCTTGCTATGTCTACCACTGGCCACGATTTTAGCCGTACCAGCTTCCATGAATACAAAAAGCCAAGAATGAGCGTGCTTAAACCGATAAGAAAAACTAATTGGCCTAAAAGGTAGTAAAAGAGTAGTGCTCCCGCGAAACTCGCGACTGATAGTCTTTTGGCTAAACGTATGTCAATTTTTTTACCGTCGTCTTCGTTGTCTTCCAACTCATTAAAAACAAAAGCAAAACCGACCGCCGCGAGATTTGCCAGCACGATGACGATCAGCTTGGTAGGGTCGATTTTTCCACCTGAAGCCAATACTCCAAGTGTGTAACCAAACAAAGTAACTGGGACGGTGAAAAAGACGTAATCGCTAAATCTATAAAGCTTGGCGATTCTGCCAATATCTCTCATCTTTCTATGGTACAGATAAGGTCTATGGATTACCAATGCTATACTTGTGCGTGAGCCCGACAAGCAAAATTTCTGAGCGCAAAAAGGATCACCTAAGAATTGCTACTTCAGCGGTCTCCCAAACTGGGGAGAACGGTTTTGATAGTTACCGTTTTACTCATAACGCACTTCCTGAAATAAATTTTGACGACATCGATTTGTCGACAAGCTTTTTGGGCAAAAAAGTAAACTATCCCTTTTTCATTTCTTGTATGACAGGAGGAGTAGCTCAAGGTTTAAAAATTAACCGCAACCTAGCCGCAGCAGCCGAAAAATACAACATTACCATGGGAGTGGGTTCTCAGCGCGCAGCAGTCGAGCATACGGAGCTCGCCGGGCTTTTTATGGCACGCGAGGTAGCGCCTAGTATTCCACTCATCGCAAATGTCGGCTTAGTGCAGCTTAATTACGGCTTTACACATAAAGAATATCAAAAGTGTGTTGATATGATTAAGGCAGACGCTTTGGCTGTTCACATAAACCCAATCCAAGAAGTTATTCAACCAGAAGGGGACCGCAATTTTTCAGGTTTACTTCCCAAGCTCTCAAAACTAATTAGTAAAGTGTCAGTTCCAATAATCGCAAAAGAGGTCGGGTTTGGAATTAGTGAGAATGTGGCGCGGCGATTGTATAAGTCTGGAGTCAGAATAATCGACACTGCCGGCTGGGGAGGCACAAGTTGGGCAGTGGTTGAAGGCCGCCGCCGAGATGGCTATAAAGATTTGGGAGACTTGTTCGGGAGTTGGGGAATTCCGTCAGCTGAGTCTATCGTTCAGGTCGCGAGCTTGGCAAAGACCAAAAAAGATTTAGTTGTTCTTGGTAGCGGAGGAATTAGGAATGGAATTGAGATTGCAAAGGCTATATCTCTTGGGGCGGACTTGGTTGGCATTGCTATGCCTTTTGCCCGGGCCGCAATGATCTCGCAAGAAGAAGTGGAGAAGTTGATTGAGCAATATGCGCTAGAGCTTAAGGCTGTGATGTTTGGAGTGGGGGTAAAAAACATCAAAGAACTAAAAGGTCACAAGTCCCTTTCAACCATGTACTGAGCGATACCATCAAGGTAGTCAATTGCTTCTTTATCCCATTTTTTACTAATCATCTCTGGGATTGCCTTTTGAGCCTTTTTGGCCCATCTAACCGAAGTTTTAATTGAGTAATCCAAAGAACCTGTGTCTTGTACTATCTTTCTAGCCTCTTGGGCTTCGGCTTCCGTTAGTTCTCTGTTGCCCCAAATTTCAAGAAGGCGTTTGTGCTGTTTGCTATCAGCTCGTTTAAGAGCTTCGATGATGAGCAGGGTCATCTTTCCTTGGCGCAAATCAGAGTGGGCCGGCTTGCCGGTTTTTTCTGGATCCCCGTAAAGTCCCAAAATATCGTCTTGCAGCTGAAACGCTACACCTCCCGGGATTGCATACTTTGAAATAATGTCTAGATCCGCCTCGCTTGCGTGAGCAAGAACCGCGCCAGTGTGCAATGGGTTTTCGTAAGTGTAAATACTCGTCTTTGCATAATGCAAGTCAACAATGTCTTTTTCGCTAGCTTTACCATGTGCCTCGAGTGTAACATCGTACGCTTGGCCAAAACCTGTGTTGACAACTCCTCTAAGCATCCGGTTTATGGCGTTAAGTTTCAATTTTTCAGGAAAACGGCTACGGCCTAATATTTCATACCCTGCAAGTAAAGCAATGTCACCTACGTCAACTGCCATGCTGTGGCCGTAATGCTCGCTACTAAATCGCCAAGAGTTGTTTTTATGTTGCTTGCTAAAGTGCTCGTGGGTTGTTGGTTTGCCGCGACGGGTGTCATCTTGATCCATGAAGTCATCATGCATCAAAAGAGCAGTGTGGATCAGCTCAATACTTTTTGCTGCATCCAGAGCAGAAGCCTTGTCTTTTCCTCCGAGCAACTGATACCCGTAATAAATAAATGATCCGCGCAAGCGCTTTGCTGGTCGCAGATTGTGCTCTTTGATATGCCCCCAAATTTTTTTAGCCAAAAGACGTTCCTTATTGCTTACCCCGAATACATTTTTGATCTCTGAGTCAAAATATATCTTAAAATCTTCGTCGATAATCTTAACAAAAGAGAGAAGTGTTTCTTTTGCTTTTCGAGCTTTATCACTTTTGGTTTTAACCACCACCTGGCTTATGGAACTCACAAGAGTTATATTATAACTAATTCGCTTCATATTATATAAATTCATATGGGCAAAAACATTGTTGTCATCGGAGCAGGCCTTTCCGGTCTAAGTGCTGCTGCGTTACTTGCTAAAAAAGGTGATAGTGTAACTGTCCTTGAGAAAAACGGAGAAATAGGCGGTAGGATTGGAATTTGGAGACAAAAAGGATTCGTTTTTGACATTGGCCCTTCGTGGTACTTGATGCCGGAAGTGTTTGAAGATTTCTTTTCAAAATTCGGTAAAACGTCTAGTGATTATTTCAAACTAACAAAGCTTGATCCTTCGTATAGGGCATACTTCGCGAAAGATGATTACTACGATATTCCATCAGACAAAGAAAAAACTGCAAAGCTTTTTGAAACCTTTGAAAAAGGTTCCGGACCAAAATTCCTTAGATATCTCTCTGCTTCAGAAAGTTTATACAAAATGGCGATGAAAAATTACATGTACGTAAACAACTATCATCTTCGCAATCTCGTGAGTTTGTCTACGATCAAAAACATGCTCGGCTTTCCTTTCTGGCAGAGCATGGAGACTTTTGTCGGCAATAGGTTTTCGTCAAGTAAGATAAAAAAAATACTTCAGTATAATTTGGTTTTTTTGGGTGGAGCTCCCAAAAACACACCTGCGCTTTATTCCTTAATGGCACATGTTGACTTTAATCTTGGTGTTTTTTACCCCAAAAGTGGCATGTACGAGCTAGCCCGCGCAATTGCATCAGTTGCTTCGGAGCAAGGTGCAAAAATAAAACTGAGTCATGAAGTTCTTGGTGTGGTAACAGAAAAGGGCAAGATCAAATCATTGATAACAGATAAAGGCGAAATAAAGGCTGACGTTGTCCTAAACACTTCTGATTATTGGCACTTTGAGACTAAAGTTTTAGAAAAAAAGGACCGAAGTTATAGCTCGCAATATTGGAAAAAAAGAAAAGTCGCACCTTCAGCATTTGTGATGTGCTTGGGGGTCTCAAAGAAGCTTCTGAACATCCGCCACCACAGCCTATTCTTTGCCAATAACTGGGACGAGCACTTCGATACAATTTTTGGTTCACCGAAACTACCCTCTGAGCCTAGTTTTTATGTATGTGCGCCGTCAGTGACAGACACTACAGTTGCTCCTAAAGGCTATGAAAATTTGTTTTTCTTGGTTCCTTTCGCTCCGGGGCTTAAACTCACCGAAAAGACCAAGGAGCAGTTTGCCAACAAGATGATCGAGCTGTTCGAAAAATATACGGGCGAGAGCGTGAAGAAGAATGTTGTGGTTAAGAAAATATTCGCAGTTGACGACTACAGGCGGGAATACAATGCTTTTAAGGGGACTGCTTTTGGCTTGTCGCATACTTTGTTTCAGACTTCGTTTTTGAGGCCCAATATAAAAAGCAAGAAGCTCTCGAATCTGTATTATGCTGGGCAATACGTCCATCCCGGGATTGGCTTGCCATCAGTTATAATTTCAGCAGAGATAGCAGCAAATGAGATCCATGCTAAACATTAGAGGCGCAAAAGTTTTTGAGATATTCAGAAAGGGTAGTACAACATACTTTTTTAGCTCGTTGTTCTTTCCTAACCGCGAAAGATGTGACGTCTTTCGTGTCTACGCGTTTGTGAGGGTAATTGATGACTTTGTTGATCAAAAACCACAAAAGCTGTCAGAGTTAAAAGATTTTTTACAGCTTTATCACAAGGCTAAAAATGGAACTGTCGTGGGTAACGAGGTAATTGATGAGTTTGTGAAGGTTGTGACGCGAAACAAGATCCCGTACGAATGGGTTGACGCTTTTATTGGCTCAATGGAAATGGATATTAAAAAGTCCGTTTATAAAACTATGAAAGAGCTGGAGGATTATATGTACGGCTCGGCTGAAGTGATTGGCTTGTTTATGGCAAAGATCTTGCGCTTGCCCAAAAAGTCTTACCACAGTGCCCAGATGCTTGGCAAAGCCATGCAGCTAGCAAATTTCGTTCGAGATATCAGCGAAGACACGTATTTAGGCAGGCAATACTTGCCGCTTGAGATAACTCGTAAATATGGATTAGAAGATCTTTCTAAAAGCGAGGCAATGAAAAACAAAAAAGCATTTTCATCAATGGTTCAAGAGTGCGCTCAGGTGTATTTTTCTTGGCTCGCTGAAGCCAAAGTGGGTTTTGATTACATTCCAAGGCGCAATCTGATACCCATAAAAACTGCCACAGACATGTACAGCTGGACGATGAAACAAATTCAAAAAGATCCGTTTTTGGTGTTTGAAAAAAAGCTTAAGCCGGGCAAAGCTAGGATTCTCGCCAGCATAGTAAAAAACTTAATCACTACATGAGTACTTACGCTACCATCTTGCTAATAATGTTTTTGCCGACTTTTTTGTTGAGTTTTCTCGCAAGGACCAAATTCGTTCCCAAGTTTATGAGTCGCGCGTCCAATTTGTTGATTCCAATTATCGCTTTTGTGCTCTGGGATATCGCGTTTACCCAAATTGGTGTGTGGCAGTTTGCCCATAAGCATGTTCACGAGTCACGCTTGATGGGTTTGCCACTTGAGGAGATTTTGTTTTTTCCTGTAGTAGCATTTTCCATGCTGTTTGTTTACGAGCTACTGCGGCAACGCCTAAAAGGTCAGTTAAATTTTCTAACACAAAGACGGGTTTTCTATTTGTCAGTCTTGTTCTTTGCAATTGGAATACTTACACACGAACGGCTTTATACCTCAGTTGTTTTATTGGCCGCATCAGGCGTTGTTTTTTGGGCAGGGTATACACAGATAAAAATTGTTAGCTCGAAAGCGTTTGTTTTAACTTTACTTGTCAGTTTTGTGCCATTCATGATTTTCAATGGCTTATTGACCTCAATTCCTGTTGTAACTTATGACTCGATTTACAATTTAAACTTTAGAATGGGTTCAATCCCAGTTGAAGATTTTGTGTATTCGCTTACGTTTTTAATTTGGATAATGACTGCTTACGAGAACCAGTAGGGTTTTTGAAGTAGTGGTTTAAGATTTCTTCGACGCCAGGGATCAGTTTGAGTTTCGATGCCTCCTTGTAACTAAACCAGCCAAAATCGGAGTGCTCTTGGCTGACTGAAATCTTACTTGGCGCTTCAACCAAATAGACATGGCGTACTACAGAAACAAACTGCGTGAGAATTGGATGATTAAATGAAACGGGGAACTGGCCGATTTCGGATGTGATCATCGGGCTTTCACCTAATTCTTCTTGCATTTCTCGCTGAAGGCATTCCTTGGGTGATTCTTTCGCTTCTGTTTTTCCTTCTGGAAATTGCCAATAACCACGGAAAGCTAGCTCATTGCGCTTAAGTAGCAACACTTTGTTATCTGAATTCTTAATTAGAGCAGTAACAACATTTACGCTTCGGAGAGGCACTTTCATAGTAAGATTATACAACTCCATGATATAATTTTTCCTAGACCCGTGAAGAAAAGCCAAAAACTTACGCTCCCTAAAGGAACCAAAATTCCCAACCACATAGCCATTATTCCAGATGGCAACCGCCGCTGGGCGCGTGCCCGGGGGCTTTACACCCTAGAAGGCCATAGAGTCGGTTTTGAGCGTGCTGTTGAGCTTGCTCGCGCAGCCCGTAGTTGGGGAGTGCACACAATCACCTTGTGGGGATTTTCTACCGGAAATTGGGACCGCTCACCTAAGGAAATTCATTATTTGATGAAGCTTTATTCCAAGCTCATTGACGACTATATGAAGGACGCGATGAAGGAAGGAGTCAAAATTATTCACTTGGGCAGAAAAGACAGACTGCCTAAAATTTTAATTAGAAAAATTGCTGAGGCTGAAGAAAAGACCAAAAATAACAAAAACTATATTGGCAACATCGCCCTTGATCACGGTGGCCATGATGACATTATCCGCGCAGTACGAGGCATGATTGAAGACGGCGTGCCGGCTTCGAAGGTTGACGAGAAGACCTTTGAAAATTATCTTGACACCAAAGGCCAACCGTATCCGTATGTCGATTTACTCATTCGCACAAGCGGGGAGCAAAGAACTAGTGGGTTGCTTTTGTGGCAGATGGAGTATGCGGAAATGTACTGGGAGCGAGATCATTTCCCTGACTTTACTCCCGAGAAGCTTCGATGTGCGATTATTGATTTTTCTCGCCGAAGGCGCCGCTTTGGAGGCAATGACGCTGATGAGCATTTCAAGTTTAAGCCAGAGATTGCCGCAGGGCTTGAGCTTAACTGGTGGAGGCTTTCAAAAATCCCTGGAGACAAAACATTTGAGGATTATGCCAAGGCTCATATCAAAGAGCAGTGGGGGTTGTCCCTTTCGCTTGCTTCGCAAGCGTCAAAATACATGATACGAGCATTTCGATTTGGAAAGCGAGAGGATTGGAAAAAGGCAAATAAAAATCTGATGAGTTTTTATAAATTAATTAAAGAAGAAGTTAAGCTTGCTTTTGAGCCGTCACTCGCCGCATCGCTTCAAGTTAAGCTTTGGCAGAAAACGGAAAATGGTAAGAAGGCGGTACTCACAAGCGAGCTGGAGGACCAAACCCGCGAGCTCTTGACCGAGGTTTACAGGATCTCAGATTACCAAGCGGCTAAAGTTGCACATCTTCGAGCTCTCGCCACTGTAGAAAAAAATCTTGCTGAGCATGGTGAGGGTGAAGAGCATTGGGACTTGGCTGAAGAGTATCTTCACATGTACTACAGAGCTTTGAAGGAAAAAGTTGCTTAAGCGTTAATTTTCGATTCTTTTTTGGCTAACAAATTCATAAATCATTCTGGAAACCGTGCTTATTTGCTCGTTGGCTTGTTCTTCGCTGCCACGAACCATCGCACACAAGATATATGGTCTTTTGGGGACGTAAACGATTCCACAATCGCTAAATATTTTTTCAGGTCTTAGTACTCCTATTTTGTGAGCAACGGGGACATTTTTGGGAATCCCCGCTGGAATTTTGTTGCTGAAGTTTGTGTGCTGAAGTATTTCGAGTACTTCATTCGAATGCTGTGGAGTAAGGTATGCAGATAGATAAAGCGCCCTAAATATCGAGGCATAATTTTTTGGGGAGACAATCGGAAGTTTGTTGTCCGAGTCTTTAGGCAGATCAAGATAGTCAAATATTTCGTCAAGAAAGGTGGGGTATTTTGAAAAGAGGACTTTGTAAGCCGTGTTGTCTGAATCGACAAGCATAGCATCGATTGCTTCTTGGACAGTGAGCGTGAATCCAGGTCCTTTTTTCCAAAGACTGCCAAAAGCGTCGTCGATGTGCTCGTCCTTTATTGTCAGTTTGTCTGTGAGTTTGATATCTCCCGACTCGACTCGTTTATACATCACCATTGCCATGGGCACTTTGATAAGGCTAGCTTGGTAGAATTCATTACGGTCATTTACGCCAATCGAAGTTCCACTTGGGAGATACTCAAAATATATACCAATATCATTTAGTACCTCATCTGTATAACTCTTTATATCATTGCGTAACGGAGTGAAATTAACTATGACATCGTTTGCATTTTCCTGGAACACTCTAGGCGAGACAAACGCATACTTGTTTTCAAGTTGTCTAATTTTTGTCGTTATTGCTTCATCCTTTGATTTGGTAAACAAAACTCTCGAAAGGGCGACATTCGCTCCTATACTTATCACAAGAAGAAACAAGAGTAGTATGCTTTTTGGCGTCAACATGAGTAATTATTATAGCAATAGCTTATTGATTTCTAGTGCAAAATCGTGAAAAAATGACCAATGCCTACATATAGTATAGGCTTTTGTCGTTGGTATGAAATTGCTTGCCCAAAAAGTATTGTTTGATCAGGTTAAAATGCCCAAGTGGCAGTTTAAAGGTGTCTCAACCTTTATGCTTTTGCTGGGAGCTGTTGTTGGTTCATATCTGACTACCACGAAGCTCTTGATTCCTTTGATCCGTGCTGCGGGAGATACTTACACTACTTGGGATTTTTCGGTTGACGAGAGCTTTACTCTGGGAGATTCGGACCAAGTTGAGGTTGCGAGCGATACCGCGGCAAGGCTCAAAGTAAGAACCTATGTTAGTGACGAAAATACTGCAGCGCTTTACCATCTCGACGAGACTGAAGGTACAATTGCTTCCGACTCTTCAGATAATGAGCTGAACGCAACAGCTACGGCAGCGAATTGGGAAGATGGAAACTTAAATAACGCATTTCATTTTAATGGTAGCTCTGACAATATAACTGTTGCAGACGACGCGGCAATTTCTTTTACCGGGGCACACTCGATTGAAGCTTGGACAAAGTTTGATAACGCTTTCTCGGCTGGCAGCCATTTAACAAACCAGCCCGTTATTGATAAAGGTGATTACAGAGTTTATTTCAACAAAGAAACAGGAAAAATCAATTACGAGCTGACTTCAAATGCACCAGCTTCTTGGGTTCAAACTGGAGGATCTGACTTTAACAATAGCTGGAGTTTTGCTACACACGATGCTGTTAAGTCGATCGCGGGAAGTAGCAGTAGCAATATCTATGTTGGGCTTGGAGGGGTCGGCCTAACAACTTTAACTCCAGATGAAGCAGAAGTTTGGCATTTTGACGGGACAGTGTGCGAAAATTGGTGGTGACGGAGTAAATCTTAGCTGGAGTTCCGGATACGACGAAGTTAACGCTTTATTGCTTGACGGCACAATCCTTTACGCGGCTGTGGGTAATTCTGCGGGTGAAGCAGAGGTCTGGAAGTATGAAGGTGGTTCTTGGGAAAAGATCGCAGACAGTGCTCAACTTGGCAGCAGTCTTGAAAATGCTATGGCTTTGGCCCTTTATGATGACGGCGAGGGGGCCGATTTGTATGCCGGGACAGGCTACAGTAACGACGACGGAAGAGTGTTCAGATATCAAGACGACACTTGGACTCAGATAGGTGGAAGGTACGCAGATGCCGGATATTCAAGTTGGGGGGATGCGGATAATGTGAATTACGTTTATTCCTTAGTTTCAGATGGCAATTATTTATATGCTGGCCTTGGCGGTGCTGTAGATGAAGGGGAGCTTTGGAGATTTGATGGTTCCTTGGGGACAGATGGGCAGTGGGAGCGAATCGCGGGAACTGGGGCAGAGGCTAATTATCCATCAGGCTGGGGAGCTTCAGATGACATCGAATATGTTTTCTCTTTGGAAGTTGACGCTGATTATCTGTATGCCGGGCTTGGCTCCAACAATAACGATGGAGAAGTTTGGCGATTTGGCTTAATTTCTGAGACTTGGGAGCGGATTGGTGGGGATGGCGCGACCACTGCTGGTACTTGGGTAGCGGCAAGCGATAAGGAATCCGTACAAAGCTTGGCCGTTGACGGCAACTATCTTTATGCCGGAATTGGAAGTGGAGATTATGATGGTGAAGTTTGGAGATTTGACCTAGTAACTGAGACTTGGGATCAAATTGGCGGTGATGGAACTTATACTAGCTGGAATAATACTCAGCGCGCGAGACGTGTGGATGCCCTAGAGATTATCGGCGGCACACTTTACGCAGGAACATACAACTACACAGACAATGGGCAGTTGTGGACTTGGAATGGGGCGGATGATTGGACTCAGGTGGCCGGGGATTATTTAGATAAGAGCTGGGGTTACTATGGAATCGATCGCGTAACTTCGATGACTGTAAGTGGGGAATATTTGTATGCTGGTTTGGGAATAACTGCAGGTGAAGCGCAAGTTTGGGAATATGATGGATCTGAATGGAGCATAATCGGAGGCCAAGGTGTAAACGGTAGCTGGCCTGCCGACACAATAGAGGCCGTTTATTCACTGACGGGGGGTGGAGGAGATGTTTATGCTGGGCTTGGAAACACCAATGATGATGGCCAGGTTTGGAGATACCAAGAAGGATCTTGGACTCAAATTGCAGGCAAAGGTGCTGACGCTCAATACACGGGCTGGGGAGACGCGGATAATGTAAATTATGTGTTCGCGCTCACCGAGGATGATACATATGTATATGCCGCGCTTGGTAACGGGACAAATGAAGGAGATGTGTGGAGATTTCATAAAACAAACGAGCTTTGGGAGCAAATTGCCGGAGCTGGGACAGTACTTGCAAATGGCAAGTGGACAAGTGGCTATGAAGAGGTCAACACACTTGTTGTGGACAAAAATTATCTGTATGCGGGAGTAGGTAGAAGCACTACCGCGGACAGTGATGTCTGGAGGTATGACAAAGCTGCTGAGACGTGGCTTCAGATAGGTGGGGATGGCAAAAACAACTGTTGGAGCAGTGGATTTGAGGCGCTTTACTCAATGGCATTTTACGAGGGAGACTTGTATGTTGGCCTCGGGATAAGCACGGATGATGCTGAAGTTTGGAGATGGGATGGAAGCAGTTGGAATATTGTAGGCGGCCAAGACAATGTAAATGGGAGCTGGGACAACACCACTTACGAGCGTGTACAGTCTTTGGTTGCTTTCAGTGGCAAGCTTTATGCAGGACTTGGAATGTTTAATACAATGAGCGTCTCGCTTCTTGAGAGGACACGTGAGGTGGGGCTCATGAAAGCAATGGGGATGAGGAGCCATGAAGTTCGTGAGTTATTTTTGACTGAGTCAATGACGATGGGATTTTTTGGAGGACTGCTGGGGATTCTCATGGGAATAGGAATAGGCAAAGGCTTAAGCATATTAATTTCGGTAGTTGCCGTTTCGCGCGGTGTTGGCGTCGTAGATATCAGTTATCTCCCTGTTACTTTTTCAACTTTCATCATGGTTTTGTCCATCATCGTTGGCTTGGTTACTGGAATGTACCCTGCAAGGCGTGCCACAAGAATCTCCGCTTTGGACGCCCTAAGGTACGAATAGGGTATTGACATCATAATGACTACTTTGATACTCTGTGTTATCAAACGATTAGTTTGAGTCATAGTAAACTTTAATGTCTGACCCAAAGCAAATTAACCTCGAAAACCTTCCAGATCTTTTAACTGTCCGCGAAGTTGCTGAGATTCTTAGGGTCTCTCCTTTGACAATTAAAAGGTGGGGTAAAAAGGGCAAACTCCCTCCAATGCGAATAAACTCCCGCGGGGACCGCAGATATAAAAAGGAAGCAGTTTATGCACTTCTCGGCATGGAGCCAAAAGTGTGATTTTGCGCTCCACGTAGTATAATACCTCAGCTTAGCTACCATGAAGAAGTCCCTCATTTTGTTTCTTAGTATTTTCATATTGTCAGCTAATGTTGCGTTTGCTCAAACCGCAAGACCAACCGTAATGCCCATAGCCGAGGAGGCAACGGATTCAGCGGAAGCAACCGATTCGGCAATTCTTGAAGCCACTGCGACTCCAAGCCCGACACCTGTGCCTTCGCCAAGGGTCGACATTACGCAATCGACAGAAGTTACAGCCGGAAGACTTGAACTTTTGCTCTACGAGCAGAAACTGGGCCCTGTTTTTCCGTTTAACGTAGTCAAATATGCGATCAGGGCAACAATTGACGCTGGAGTACCGCCTAACACTTTGGTGCTTCTACTTCTTTTGCCACTTGTCGTCGCGTTAATTGCAGCGGCACGGCACGTCATTGGCCTCCGTGGTTTTGGAATATTTTTACCTGCAGCCTTGGCTATTGTGTTTGCGGCTATCGGTCCTGTGGTAGGAATTGGTTTATTCATGGTAATAGTGCTTGTCTCAACGTATTCCAGAATATTGCTTCGCACCCTCAAGCTTAAGCTTCAGTATTTGCCTCGCATGTCTTTGATGCTTTGGTTTGTAGTGGTTGGGGTCCTCTTGGCACTTTTTATGGCACCAATCATTCGCCATCCTGATTTTACGAATGTCTCAATTTTCCCAGTCTTAATTTTGGTACTTTTGGCTGAGGACTTTTCTAAAGTGCAACTGGGCAAGTCTCCAAGAACCGCGATTATGCTAGCTTCTGAAACAATTGTTCTTTCCTTGGTGGCCTACATATTCTTAACTTTTGAGGGTCTTCAGGAATACGCTTTGATGTACCCGGAGACAATACTAATTGGTGTTTTAATATTCGACTTTATAATGGGCCGTTACGTTGGCCTTCGCTTTTTTGAATTTTGGCGCTTTAGGCGGCTTATTATGAAGGAAAAATAGAAAAATCTGATGAAAGCTTCCGCTATTTTAGGGCTTAATGCCCGAGCACAAATTTCGTATAAGTACAATACAAACTGGGGTCGCTCAATTGCCAACTCTAAGCTTTTAACCAAAAAAGTTCTTAAAAAAGCTGGTATTCCAGCTCCTGAAATTTACAAGAAATTTCTAAAACCCGCTGATGTGCTTAATTACGATTGGGCAAAGCTGCCTGACTCCTTTGCTCTTAAACCAAGCAGAGGCCTTGGAGGCGAGGGCATTATTGTTATTAAAAAGCGTGCCAAAGACGGGTTAGGCTGGATAACTACTTCAAGGAAGCGAATCAGGATTGAAGATTTGAAACTTCACACTCTAGATATTTTTGAAGGCGCGTATAGCTTGGAGCACGCGAGTGACATCGCATTTGCTGAAGAGTACGTTGGTCGCCACAAAGCTTTCAGAAGATACGCGTACCGCGGCACTCCAGACATTAGAATTGTGGTGTTTAATAAAGTGCCGGTTATGGCGATGCTTAGGCTTCCTACAAAAGACTCAGGTGGACGCGCAAATTTGCATCAAGGAGCGATCGGGGCGGGGATTGATATAGCAAGCGGTATTACCACAAAGGCGGTTTGGTACGGCTCACCCATCAAATATAAGCCGGGAACTCAGAGGAAGCTTCATGGTATTAGAATCCCAATGTGGACAAAGATATTGGAAATTGCGGTTATGTGCTCTGAAGCCAGCGGGCTTGGGTTTTTGGGCGTGGACGTGGTCTTGCATCCCGAGAAAGGCCCGATGATTTTGGAGCTTAATGCTCAGCCGGGTTTCCAGATTCAGCTGGCTAATGAGGCAGGCTTAAAAAAGCGATTAGACCGGGTAGAGGACTTAGAAGTCCGAGACGCTGAGCATGGAGTAAAAATTGCCAAGGTTTTATTTGCCGAGCGCTTTGCGGATCGTGTTAAGCTAGAAGAAGGTGTAAAGACCTTGAAGCCAATTGAAAAGGTCTATTTGTACGGATACAAAAGCAAGAAGAAAATTGCGATCGAGGCGAGAATTGACACGGGAGCCAGAAGAAGCTCGATAGACCGCAAACTTGCGAGCGAACTGGGGCTTTTAAATGATAACAACGTTTTACTGCGCCGCGGTTATGCTTACGTTTCAGCCGCTGGAAGACAGTCTCGGCCTGTGATAGGGATTACCATGAGAATTGCGGGAAGAAAGCTTAATACAAGTGCATCAGTTGCGAATCGGGCAAGTATGTCGACAAAGCTTTTAATTGGCCGCAATGACTTGCAAGGATTTTTAGTTAATCCTGTACACGATGAAATTGACGACTTGCCCAGAAAAGTTAAAAAACAAAATGATGCAAAACAATCCTAAAATTCTAATTTTTGTAGGTGGGCCAGTTGCAAAACTCGAGCCTTTCAAAGAGGTGGCAGGAGAGCTAAATGTTGACTTAACTGTAGCTTCTTTTTCGGATATAAGTTATAAGTCTGGGGAGGACAATTACACGCTCTCGGTGGGAGAGCAAGATATTGCAGATTTTGATGTGATTTATTTTCGAATGGTAGGGCGACGCCTTGAGGACGCGACGCTCGTGGCAAACTATGCCAAAAAGCACGGCATTAAAGTTTTTGACAGGCTATACCAAGATTCACTTTTAGTTCCCTCAAGTATCTCAAAAGCTCTTGAAACCGCAAAGATGATCGAGGCGGGTGTACCAATGCCAAAGACTATTTTTGGTAGCCTTAAGTATCTTAGACATAAAGCACCCGAGCTATTCGGATTTCCATTTGTGCTCAAAAGCACTACCGGCAAAAAAGCCCGTGAAGTATGGGCGCCGAGTAGTGAAGAGGAGCTGTCCGAGCTTCTGGTTAAGCTACGCGAAATGGAAAAGTCAGGTGTGCGGTTTTTTGCTCAGGCATTTACGCAAGCCTCTCAGCGCTACAGAGTATTTGTATTGGGCGGGCAAGTGGTAGCAGCTTTGACTCAGCCGACCAAGTGGAGAAAGCGTTTTAGCGATAAGCTTGAGGGAGAAAAGGGCGTGGTGGAGGCTGATTCTCAAATGACTGAGCTTGCACTTGCCGCTGCAAATGCGGTGGACTTGGATATTTCTGGCGTGGATATTCTGAAAATTGATAACTCAGGCGAGCTTGTGGTTATCGAGGCCAATGCAGCCCCATCGTGGAATCTTGTCAAAAAATACACAGACATTAACGTCGAGCGGGAGATCCTTTTATGGTTAGCCAAGCAGATTTAACCTTAAAACATTACCAGCGTAACTTTAAAAAGTTTGGGGTGGACCCAAAAGCTTTGTCATGGGGGAGCCGTGGAGCGGCACACCAACGCTTTCGCCAGATGTGGGCAGAGATAGACTTTAATAATAAGTCAGTTTTGGATGTTGGCTGTGGCTTTGGTGAGATGGCGAAGTTTCTTCACAAGCGCTATAAAAACGTAAAATACACTGGAGTAGACATTGTTCCTGAGTTCATAGAAGAAGCACGCAAAGCTCATCCTTATTACAATTTTGAGACACGCGATTACTTTAATAACCCAATAAACGCGCAATTTGACGTCGTTATGGCCTCAGGAACATTGAATTCTTATCTGGGGGATAAGAATATTTCGTTTAGAAAAAACGCAATTAAGGTGATGTTTGAGCATAGTAAAAAAGTTTGCGTTTTTAACATGCTAGGAGGGCACCCGGCACTCGAGACCCTCGAAGGCTCAAACGTTTGGTATGCTGATAGTTTAGAAATTTTAGATTACTGCATGAGCTTGACTCGCCGCGTAATCCTTCGAGCAAACTACCACCCGACAGACTTTACAATTTTTATGTTTCCTGTTAAAAAGTAGACATGGCAAAAGATGGTGAAGGCAGACCTGAACTCGAAGAACGTGTTGCTGTGGTTGACGCATGGTTTAAACATTTGGCAGAGAATCACGTAGCAGGTGAAATCGATCGCGAGGTGCTCCGTGAAGTCCTCGAATCGTGTGGGGCAAACTTCGACATTGAGCCGTCCGCGAAAGAAAAGCTGGGCAGAGAGCATTACTCTTCAAATGCTCTAAGAAAGTCTGTGGCTGCGGTCTGGGGAGATAAGTACGACAGATTTGTTAGTTGGGTGAAAGGATATGTCAATCAAATGCAAGACGAAGGGGATGAAGTCCCAGCTTTGGAATCGGGTAAAAAACACATTGGATTTACTGGACTGCTGGAGGAATTAACTGCTTATGCTGCAACTGACGAGGAAGAATTTAGCGCTACAGATTTTGCTACGCGAGTCACGGCACGAGCTTGGAATGGCTACATGAGATACGAGCTTGGAGACAAAAGGAAAGACGTTAGGATGCATATAATTGTCCCAGGATACAACACTGTAGTCTATGAATTTGATGGACAAGAGGGAGACACTCGGACTGGCGAAATGCCTTTTGCCTCGCTCGGTTTCCCACCTAAATTTGCAACAGCAGCTTGGGAAGAAATAACTTCTTGGGGCACTAAAAAACCCTGATTTTCATCAGGGTTTAATTAGCTTCGAAGCTAAATTACTTAACTTCTACTGTTGCACCTGCGGCTTTAAGTTTCTCGGCTGCTTCTTTAACCTCTTCAGGTTTAGCATCTTTGAGAATTTCTGCCGGTAAGTTTTCAGTCATATCTTTTGCTTCTTTGAGTCCCCAATTTTGGTTGATCTCACGAAGAGCTTTGATGACTGCAATTTTCTGCTCACCTGCGGCGGTCATAACCAAATTTCCGCCACCTGCGGCTGCTTCGGGCTCTGCATCACCTGCGGCTGCTCCCGCTACTGGGGCTGCGGCGGCCACGGGCATCGCACTAACTCCGAATTTTTCTTGCAAAGCGGTAACTAGCTCTGAAAGTTCTAACACCGTAAGTGCTGAAACTTCCTCAACTAATTTTTCAACGTTTTTGCTTAATTTAATTTCCTTTGATTCATCTGCCATCTGAAATCACCCCCCTTTAACTCGCTTTAATACGAGCTTGATCTAAAATAAAAACTAATTTCTGTAAATTTGCATTCAAGGTTCCCACCAAGCCATAAAGAGGCGAGGCGATTGCACCAATTGCATTTGCCTGAAGCTGGATTTTGGATGGCAACTGTGAAATACGAACAACTCCGTTTTGATCCTGATAAACGCCATCAACTACACCTGACTTAATTTTTGGAATTTCATTGTCTTTTGCAAACTTGCCGAGTACTTGGATTGAGGCAACTGCGTCTTCACCGGAGAGGACCATTGCTGTTTGGTTAACCAAAACATCAGGATTTTGAATTTCTTCTGGGAGTTTGGCTTCGGCTGCAGCGAGCTTGACCAAAGTATTTTTGGCTACGAAAAACTTTCCACCAACCTCACGGAGTTTGGCTTTAAAAGTATCTTGCATTTCCATTCCCATACCTGTGTAGTCCACAAACACTACAGATTTGGCCTCAGAAAGTTTATCGGCCAAGGTACTTACGTAGTCCTTTTTGTCTTGTTTGATTGTTGCTTTAGGTGTCATTTTTTCAAAAAAAATCCTCGCCAAAGCGAGGTTAAAGTAATATTACCTCGGAAGGACTTACCTTTATGCCTTCTGTCTTTGGTGTTTGAATTATAACTGATTTGCCTTAAAATGCAAATACGAGGCAATTTCCAAAATGCCAATACCTTTCGCCACGTCCACTTTTATTCCAGTTTACTGAAATATCTTTCGTATTTTTACTTCTTGGTACAGGAAGTAGCCCAGAAGTGTTCCAGATAAGGAGAGCGAAAATATAGAGAAATAAAGACCCATTGTCCCCAATCGGGTAAACGAAAATATAAAACCAGACAAAAGCAAATAAATTGATGATAAAAATAAACTGGTCACGAGCTGGTATGGATATGTCCTATTATATATTTGTGCAACTGCAAAAATGATACCCACTGGTATTGCAGAGAGGGAGATTGGAAGATTAGTTAATAGTTCAAACGTCGAAAGTAATTCTAATAGAGCTAGGCTGAAAAGGGCAGATATATACCCGGAGTATATTAAGAAATGGCTAATCGGACTATGAAATAAGTGAGTGGCTATAAATTGTGTTTTAAACGCAGTAACCCTTCGCAGATTTGGTAAGGTAAATGCTTCGAGGACAACAGATGTTATGTAAATGCCGCTCCCGTAGCAGGTCAATCCTGTGACAAGTAAAAAAAATGAAGAAATTAATATAGAAATTGAAGCAGCTGGAAATTTAAAATGCAAGATGCTGATAAACATAATTTGAAACAGCATGTATACAGCTGAAATAAGAAAGATATTGGCAAGAGTTAAAATCATAACTCGCCGTTGAGAAAACCCTCCCTCGCCATTTACTTGATGCTTCACTGTTTTGTTGCGAAAGTAAATATAAAGCGAGTTCCTATGAGTGTACCTAAAGATAAAATTAAAAGTACACGCTCGTGAATCAACATATACCTTATTTAAGCATGAAATGCTTTTGATCGTAAGAAGGTGTTTACTCAACAACCAGCTTCACAGAAGGGCCCATCGTGGCTTTTACGTACGCTTTGACGATTTGCTTTCGATTAATTGCATCCAAAAGCGCATTCAGGTTTTCAGTAAGTTCGCTGTCCTTCATGCTCAATTTGCCAACAACTGTGTGAATTAATGGAGCTGATTTTTCGGTTTTGATAGTGACTTTGCTTACATTAAATTTCGCGGCGTCTTTTTTGTCTTTGATAACAGTTCCGTTTTTGGGATTAGGCATAAGGCCGCGGGGACCCAAGACTCGGGCGTAGGAAACTAACTTTGGCATCATCTCAGCTGTAGCCAAAAGGATATCAAAATCAATCTTTCCACTTTCAAGTTTTTTGATTGTGTTTTCATCCGCCACTTCAACAACTTTAATTCTGCCTGCTTGATGGGGAAGCTCGACGTTTACTGCGAGGCCTTCTTTTCGGACAACCAAATGTAGCTCAAGTGTTCCATCAAAACTTGATAGGGAAGTCTCGCGAGCTAAAGTAATAGCTTGGCTAATCTGGTAAAGCTTGGCGTGGTCAACTTTGGCTTTTGCCTCAAGATAATTTTTGCTACGTACTCTTGCTTTTTTGAGCTTTTTTGCGGCTTCAGACTCAGAAATGACTGGAGTTGCATCGATCATGGCTACACGCTCTCCGCCTTTTTGGCCGGCAACATGAATTTTCTCTTTTTTCTCTTTCTTTTCTTTTTTGGCGTCTAGGTCACCAATGAATGCTGTTTTAGTTTTTCCCATATTATTGTTCTACTTCCACTCCCATTGAGCGAGCTGTTCCTGCCACTATTTTCATCGCCGCTTCGACGTCATTTGCATTCAAATCAGTCATTTTTTCTTTGGCAATTTCTTCGAGTTGGGTGCGAGAAAGCTTACCCACCTTGTCACGGTTCGGTACACCAGATCCTTTGGCCAAGTTAATTTTCTTTTTAATCATTTCAGAAACTGGAGGAGATTTAAGCTCAAAATCAAACGAGCGGTCTTGATAGATGGTAATGACAGCTGGAATAATCTGACCTTTTTTGTCAGCGGATTTTTCGTTGTAGGCTTTGACAAATTCCATAATAGCCACACCGTGTTGGCCTAAAATGGGTCCCAAGGGAGGTGCAGGAGTTGCTTCACCTGCAGGAAGGAGTACTTTTACTTTTGCTTTAATTACTTTTGCCATATCGATTTATAAATCTCCCTCAAGAAACTCGAAGTTAAGTGAGGTGAAAGTATTATAGCTGATTTGGCCAGTAAATCAAACCCTATTCTCGTGATTTACTTAAGCTGCGAACCAAATTTGCAAGTTCACTGGAAAAGTTGTTTAGCACCACTCTTTTATCATCTTTTGGCATAGTATCCCACGGGCTAGATGTTTCTGGTATTTTAACCTTTTTACCATCCTGATCTTCCATTTCGACAAACCTGCCAGTGGGTTTGTGAGCGAAATTCGCGTCGTAAATTGATGCTAGTTGGTTTATGTGATCATTATTCTCAACAAACATTGACAGCATATCTATGCCAGAATATGCCTCGGTAATCGAGCTGGCTTTAGCCTTGTTTTGACCCAAGTATGACTTAAATTGTCTTCCAGCTTGAGATCCATATTTTTCCTGTAGTTCTTTTTCGTTTCGCTTTACCCAATCTCTTCTTGCGTCATGATTTGGAAAGTCATCTAAAATTATAGGTTTTTCTAGATAATCTACCACGGAGTTCATGACGTCAACTGCGGTCGGCAACAAATCTTCGGGAATGCTTGTTGAGCTAAAATCAAACTTCCTAGAGACGCCGTACGATACAGCAGGTGTAACTTCAAAACCCGGAGCAGATTTAAGTGCTAGCTCTATGGCTATTTGCTCTTCGCTTGGTTGAGCATCGGGAGGGGTAGGTATGTCATCTGACATAGCTAATTAAACCTTTTGTACCTGAAGAAAGTCAAGCTCTACTGGAGTTTCTCGGCCAAAGATACTGACCAAGACTTTTACTTTTCCTTTTGTTTCATCTACTTCATTAATTGTTCCCAAGAAATCACTGAAAGGTCCGTCTGTAATTTTGACAGCTTCGCCAACTGACAATTTTGTTTTAAATCTTGGAGCCGGGGAGCTTATAAATTTCTGGATGTTACTAACTTCAAGCTCGGAAAGGGGAGTTGGTTTATCGCCAATACCCACGAAGCCTGTGATTCCCGGAGTTGTACGCACAGCGAGCCAAGTATTATCATCCAAAAGCATTTTAATTAACATGTAGCCGGGGAAAATCTTTTCTTTGATCGTGGCTTTTTTGCCTCCACGAACGATGATTTTGTCTTGGGTTGGAACCAAAAGCTCAAAAACACGCTCGGTGAGGCCCATGGTTTCCACCCTTTGGCGCAAAGTTTCAGACACACGAGCTTCGTGGCCACTTATTGTGTGGACCACAAACCACTTGGCGTTTTCATCAAAATTTTTATTGATGATGATGTGGCCGGGAATTTTTTTCTTGCCCATGCCTTTTTCATCAACGCCTTCAGGCTTTTCTGTGTTATGTATGTTTTTGTCCATATTTTAGGGCTGCTTAGCGCGACAAGAGCAATTCTAATGCACGAGCGAACGTATAGTCAAGCGCACCGACATAAGCACTCACCAAAATCGAAATTGCAACCACAGTGCCTGTGAGCTTTAGCACCTCTGCACGCTTCGGCCAAACTACTTTTAAGAGCTCTTCACGTACACCGCGAAAATAACTAGTTACCGCGTTCATCTGAATGAGGGTATTTTAACATAGTGGTTGTGCAAATCCAACATCATAAGATATTTGCTGTGATAATATATATTTATGTCTGAAACTGGGTTGGAAGAAGCTATGGGGATGCGGTCCGCTGAAACAGTGCTTGTACCGGAAAATCCGTCACCTTTGGCAATTAATGCCTTAAATTCTGTTTATTACGGATCATGTCCTGAGGCTTTCGATGGTGGCGGTGTGGCAACTTTCTACAATCGCCCTGAAATACAAACCGCTATAGCCAGAACCATTGAAGAAAAGGCTGGTCGTGGTGATGCTATCCGCGTTAAGGAAATTATGGCCGGGAGTAACACTGACAAGGTGCGCGCATTGGCTCAGGGATTTAGCTCAGACAGTAACGTAGAAATTGTTGTAACTGATTTCTCTACTAATTCCTTGCCGACAGTTGACAATATTCCGAATTTGAACGTTACAGTTCGAGGTGAGCAGTTGAATATTTTTTCTCCTTTACCTGAACTTCCACCCGAGCAGCGGGTAGACGCAATGATTGCGTCCTATGGATTTGACAGTGTATGGTTGCCAGGAGATACGAGATTGGTTAAGCGTTCAGGTACATGGTACCAATCCAATTACCAAATTGAAGTTCCAGTGGATGACCCAGATCTTGTTAATGCCATTCGTTCTGGTTCATCGGCCAGCGAGATCTCGTTGAGCCGTTTTGCAGGCGTAGGCGTTGTTGAGACAGAATCCCCAGTTGAAATTTCTTCTGTGCCTTTCGGAGCTGAGGTTGAGGCAAGATACGATGTAGCCAGAAATCGGCATAGCGTGCCTTACGTTAACATCCCCGGTGGATTAATATCTAAAGTCCAAGAAGCGTTTGACACTCAACTGAAGCCCGACGGCATTTTTATTATTGGTGACACAGCGGTTGATGACCCCCGAGGCTTTGAGGGTTTTAGCCCTGAGACAGGTGACTTTTCTGCACCGAAGGTTATGGGCATCGAGCCGACGGGTATGGTTGCTAGGTATAAAACAGAAGATTGGGGCGTCGCTCGCGAGGTTTTGGAAAACAAAGGATTTGCAGTAGAAGTCCAAACTGTTAATGAGTTTACCGCTAGTGCTGGGGTCGCCATGGAGAGAGTCCCTGCTAGTCAAAAAATTATGATTATCTCAAAGAATCAATCAAACACACGCCAGTCTTAAGCCTAAAAACGGCTTTTGGGACGAAGGCCTTCAGTTTGCAGCTGGTACATATGAAGTGGGAAGGGGAGTTTTGGCAGGGCCAGTTGTGGTGGGTTGGGACTACCTGTGAATTACTATAAAAGGATAATTTATGGTAAAATGACACGATGAGTGAAGGACAAGATCAAAATCCAAATTCAGGTTGGGAAAATTACAATGGCCCAGACAGGCCGTTATCTGAACCTGTTTCGTCTGCCCAGAGTCAAGGTGACCAACAGCAAGAAAGGCCTTGGGGTGGAAGGCACAACAATTTAACAGCAAGAATAGCCAGCGATGAACAGACACAATCAGTGCCGTTGGCTGAAGTTCCAATCGGACCAGTAAGGAGAATGCCCGGTGACAGGGGGGTTGGGGATGATGTTCTTAAAGCAGTTGAGGGTTTTGACCCAGATACTTTCGAATAGGCTATGCAGCCTAACTTCACTTTTGAATCCTCATTTTGGAATAAATCTTTAAATATTATCGCGGGGGCAGATGAAGTGGGTAGAGGTGCCTTGGCAGGGCCAGTTGTGGCAGCGGCAGTTGTCTTTGATCCATCGTCGTTCTCGTTTTCCTCGGGGCCCTTCCAGGGCAGCCAGAAAACTGCGAGCGACTGGATGGATCAAATTGTAATCCGAGACTCCAAGAAAATGACCGCAAGGCAGAGAGAAATTTCTTCAGTTTGGATAAAAGAGAACGCTCGGGCATTTGGAATTGGAGAGGCGAGTGTGAATGAAATAAATACGCTTGGAATCGTAGGTGCGACTAATCGAGCTTATAGGCGTGCAATAGCTAAAATGAGTTGTAAAATTGATCATTTAATTGTTGACGCATTTTATGTGCCGCGCCTTCCGGGACTTCCAAAAAAGAACCAAACAGCTATTGTCCGAGGAGATAGTTTAATCTTCTCAATTTCAGCAGCTTCGATAATTGCAAAAGTTTACCGTGATAACCTGATGTGCGAGCTTTCAGAAAGATTCACAAGTTATCTTTGGGATAAAAATAAAGGTTATGGGACAGCAGAGCACACAAAAGCAATCCAGAGTATTGGAACTTGCAAACACCACAGGAGAGACTTTGTAAAAATGAGCCTACGGCTTAAGCCTTTTGCTTTTCGAGAGTAATCAAATGCCTGATTCTGTACTTTTTCTCTTTGCGTTTTTCGGAATTACTTTTAAAGCGCTCGCGCTCGCGATACTCCAAAAGTAGCCCGCTTGAAAGAACTTTTTTACGAAATCTTGCAATAAGCTTGTCATCACTCTCGCCTTTTAGTTTTTTAACTGAAACCATAATAAAAAAATCGCCCCCCTTCGCTGAAGCTTCGGAGGGGTAAACCTCCTTGGCTTACTCATAATAGAGTTGCCGCAATTATATCATAATTCTTAGGATTTCTGGACTATCAAAAGTGTGATATAGTTTGTTTGTGAAAGCCATGCGCGCCTTGATTACAGGAATAACTGGCCAGGATGGCTCGTACTTGGCAGAGCTTTTGCTCGAAAAGGGTTATGAGGTAAGCGGCATCGTTCGCAAAACCAGCCACTTCCAATACGCCAACATTGGCCATATTCAAGATGAGCTTCAGCTTGTGTATGCAGATTTACTCGATCCGGTTTCCATCACCTCGGCCGTAAAGCTTGTAAAACCTGATGAAGTTTACAATTTAGCCTCACAAAGTGCCCCCGGGGAAAGCTTTAAGCAGCCAATTCATACTGCAGAAATTACAGCTATTGGAGCTCATCGTGTGCTTGAGGCCGTTCGCGATGTGGTCCCTGAAGCAAAATTTTACCAGGCCAGCTCGAGCGAAATGTTTGGCTGGGTACGCGAAATTCCCCAAACAGAGGAAACGCCAATGAATCCGGCAAACCCATATGCGGCCGCCAAACTGTACGCTCACAATATTTCAAGAATTTATCGCAAAAGCTACAACATGAAGATTTCTTGTGGAATTTTATTTAATCACGAATCGCCCCGCCGAGGCTTGGGGTTTGTGACCCAAAAAGTTGCCTACGCTGCAGCTTGTGCCAAGCTTGGGATTAAAACCTCGGAGCACTTAAACGAAGAAGGCGAGCCAATTATCAAAAATGGCAAGGTGGCCATGGGGAATCTTGAAGCTAAGCGCGATTGGGGCTTTGCTGGGGATTATGTTGAGGCCATGTGGGCAATGCTGGCAAAGGATAAATTTGAAGATTTCATTGTGGCGACTGGTGAGGTCCATAGCATCAAAGAGCTTTGCGATGCGGCTTTTGGCTACGTTGGCAAAAATTGGGAAGATCATGTTTTTGTCGACGAGCGCTTTGTACGCCCTACGGAAACAGGTCCTTTGGTGGGAGATGCCAGTAAAGCCAAAAAAGAACTTGGCTGGGAGCCTAAGACAAAGTTTCCTGAGCTCGTGAAGATGATTGTAGATGCAAATATTGCTCGCCTGAAATAACTACAGCACAAACGCAATTAGCGCTCCACCGGCAATTAGAATGCCAAAGATAATGTAGAAAAATCCCCATGCGATGAGCTCGTCAATTTTTCGCACGTTATGGTGAGAGAGGTTATATTCCCGAAGCTCTTTGAGGGTTACGTTTTTGACTCCAATTAAAATGAGGATGACTCCAGTCATTACGAAGCCGCCGACCCAAAGCTCGTTTTGGTTTTCAAGTTTTGATAAGAGTTCCATCAGCATTCTTTGTACATATCAAGTATATCGCGATTTTCTTACCTTTGTATAACAGTACTATCACACATGCATGGGAAGCTGTTGTATGGAAATAGTTAAGCCTTTAGACAAAATCAGAACTGTCGTTAAAAATATAAGTTTATTGGGAGTGGTTTTGGTGTTTTTCTTTTTGGGCATGAGGTTTATTTTGCGCCTTGCAGGAGCAGAAGAAAGCAATATTTTTACTGTTACAATTTACGCTGTTGCGGCCGCTCTAAAAGTGCCGTTTTTGGGAATATTTCCCAACCTTCGGCTTTACGAAGATGCATCCATAGATTTTGTCTCCCTGTTTTCAATTTTTGGTTACTGGGCAACTTTCGCGGTTATCTATGTGGCATTTGAAATTGTGACAAGAACTTTTATTCGGCTACGCAATATTGATAACAATTACAGTCAGATGGAAAGGGGGTGATTACATGGCATTAACAAAATGGAATCCGTATCAGAGTTCGCCGTGGCCGCTTTGGCCCTTTTATCCTAAGGATGATTGGGTAAGAGGTGACTCGGCGGATGGGCTTGACGTTTACGAAACAGATGGCGAGGTGGTAGTAGAAGCCGCAATTCCTGGGCTTCGCGACCGCGATGTTAACGTGAGCTTTGAGGACGGCATTTTGCGCGTCTGGGGAGAACGGGACATAAGTGATGGGGATCGTAAAAAGCGCAAGAACGTCTACCGTGAGTCCACATACACCAGCTTTGATTACATGACGACTCTTCCTAGAACAGTCGATCCAGACAAAATCTCAGCAGATGTTGAAGATGGCATTGTGTATGTGACGGCGCCCATTGCGCGCGAAAGTAGGCCGAAACGTATTGAGGCAAAAAAACGGGCGGGTAAAAAGGATAATAAATAAAGTTTCACCCCCTGATCATAACAACTTATGAAAGGGGGGTGTTACTATCTTGTGCCTTGGGGACAACTTCACACAAAGGATAATTATAGACCTCTTGGGAGAACAAGAAAATATTTAATAATTGGCCACAAAGAATATAATTTTGCTATAGGAGGTGATGTTTATTATGGTAGAAAATCAATGTGCATTGTTGAATCGAGGGCGCGAATTAGCACAAAGGCAAGGTCTGGATGCAAGCCGTGTGACTTGTTGGTTAACAGACCCAAGTACGTGCGATGGGAGAAGATGTCCATTTGTGGCACCGGTTCGGCCGTTTATTAACGATACAGATGCCTTTATTCAAGCAGTCGAAGCAGTAAAGGCTCCTGAGCAGGCGAAGTTTCTTGATGTACTGGAAAGGCATGAGGAGATTGTTGCAAAGTGATCTTAGAGGTACACTGGTGTTCATGCGATTTTTCATTTTATGAGATACCTTCTAAACACAGAAATAGGGATGTTTGGTGTGTGGGACATGCATGCACTCGATTTTATTGTCGACAAAGCAACATATAACGCAAATTTAGTTAATGACCGCGATATTGTCAGCCTAATCAACAATAAAGCAGTGGTGCTTTGGGGAACAGGTGGGGATGGTCATAGACCTGTTGAAGTCAGAATTAACCCAGAAGCAGATCTGAGCGATGAGGAAAAGGAATACGAGGAGGTGGCGAGTGATGAGTATAAACTTGAGGTAAATTCTGGCAAGGTCATTATTGGTTCACCCGAGTGGGCAGGAAGTGTTCAGGAAGAGGGCTTAGCTGATGAATATACAGGAATAAAATCATTTGAATTGCCAAATGGGGTGTATTTGGTAAAAGTATATTTTTTAGCTTGGGATTTTGATAACCCGGATTTTGAGGATAAGCCTGAATATGTGATTGTTATTAATAAAGCTTCGGAGGGGCACGCCTTCAAAGAGCAAACTCAGTTTGCGGTACTGGGGTAATCTTACAAATCGGCTTTAGGAGCACTTGTGTGCACGATCTTTTTTGCAAAAATAAGCGAGCCTGTCATGATTGCGCCAGAAGCAAGAAAAGCAAAATTGGCAGATACACCCGCAGATATGCCTCCGATGATTGGCCCTCCGATTTGCCCGAGTGAAGTAATTGATTGGTTAACTCCCAGAATTCCTCCCTGATCCTCGGCCTTGGTACGCTCAGAAATTAGCGAGGATAAAATTGGACCAATTGGGGAGGACACAATTGCATAAAACAGCAAAATTACAAAAAATGGCACAAAGCTGTGTACGAAAAATAAAGGCAAAATAAATGCAACTGAAAGCACAAGAGAAATTAAAAGAATTTTGGGCTTGTTATGAAAGCGCGCCAAAAGCAGCCTGATCCCAACAGCTTGCATAATCACGGAAATAAGCCCGAAGGAAGCATAAAGCAGGCCAATGTCGCGAGCTGAAAGTGTTAGAACATCGTTACTAAAAGCTTGAAAGCCGATTATCCAGCAGTTTAGAGCAGTGGTGAAAATAAATGTGGCAATAAAGATGTTGCTAGTGCTTGAGTGAGTAAGCGCATTTTTGATCTTGTTTATGTCAAAATATGGCTCTCGGCTTGGTTGGCGCGAGCTTTTTTTGAGAGTTTCTCTTAAGAAGAAAGTACCCGCTACTGTTCCCGCCAGAGCCAGAAATGATGAAAACCAAAACGGGGCAGATAGGGAAATGGTACTAAGAAGCCCTCCTAATGCTGGGCCAAATAGGAATCCAAAGCCAAATGCTGCTCCAAGTAATCCGAATGCTGCTGCTCGCTCGTGTCCTTCGGTGCTGTCTGCAATTACGGCCTGAGCCACCGAGATATTTCCTCCTGTGATTCCGTCAAGAATGCGAGCGACAAAAAGCATTGCCAAGCTTTGGGCAGATGCAAATAATGCCAAAGAAAGGCTAGTGCCGCCAAGGCACAAAAGTAGCAGAGGCTTCCTGCCATATTTATCAGACAGTCTGCCGATAATCGGAGTTGCCACAAGCTGAGCCAGTGAAAAGCTGGCAAAAAGAAGGCTAAGCCCCAAAGGATTAATTCCAAATCTCGAAGCGTACGGATACAAGAGTGGAATAATTGTGCCATAGCTTAAGGCATTAATAAGCATAATGGCCATGAGAACTAAAAGAGCAGGATTTTTGCGCATACGAAAGGAAATTATACCAGATTAGTTATATAATTCGCGCAGAGGCTACTATGGATCTGGTTAGTTCCTTGGATCTTTTTGTAAACACTATATCGCTATTTGCGCTAGCTGTCTCCCTGTATGTTTTCTTCTCTGACACTATCCGCCGGTGGATATTTTTGGGCTTTAAACCAACGGCAATAATAATTATTTTTGATAGCAAAAGCGACCGAGTGCTTTTGGTTAATAAACCCTTAGTCCATAGTTCAAAAACAGATTACCCGTGGTTTTTCCCACAAGGAGGGATTTATTCTTCTGACTTAAATAATGTGGTAAATACTGTACTCGAGCGGGAATTTTCTCAAACGCCGAGCAGTTTTGATTTTCATAGAGTAGTCACATTAGGGACAAAGATCACTCGACGCCGAGTTGAATCTAAACAATTTTACGGTTCGGTGAGTATATTTAGCAATCTTCGTGGAAAAGGGTATCTTGCATGCATAGTAGAGACAGATATCGATAAATTCGCAAAAAAGTCCAAGTTAGGTTTTGGTTTGAAACAGGTGAAAATTGCTAGTTTTGATAAAGCTTTAACTATGATCGACCCCGTCAAGGCGAAGATGCTTAACGCGCACAAGGCACTGATAAGACATATAGATTAATAGTGCCACCCCCAAGATAAAGGCAGTGTTTTTGGCAGATATTTGATCAGATATTGAGCCTATAAAATACGCAGCCAAAACGTATGGAACATTTTTTATCATATTAAAAGTCGAGATTGTTGTGGCCCTGTATTTGGACTCGGTATGTGCGTTTATGACGCTTGAGCTAAGATTGCCAAAAATTCCCTCAAATGAAGTTCTAACAATTAAAGAAAGGCCGCCAATAGCTAATCCCAAGAATGGAGAAACTAGAAGAGTTAAAGCAATAACAATCCCAACAAAGAGAATGGAAAAATTGTTTTTGAAGTACTTCGTTAATATTGGAGTTGCCTGAGAAGACACGGCGGAAGTCAAATATATCACAGACCACAGTACTCCAAGTTCTGTTTCTTTAAAGCCAAATTCGACTCCTAGAAAACTGTTTAGCATCTCGCTTCCGATAACCACAACAAACCCAATAGACAGTAAAAGTATGGTTTTATTTTTCACTTCACCGATGCTAAATAATTGCTTGATACCTTGTTTTGTTTGATTAATAAAACTACTAATTGAAAACTTTATTGAATCGACACGCGGCTCAATCAGAAAAAACGCGGCAATGAGACCGACTGTGTAGCCAACGCCGTTGGCGAAAAAGGGAAGCGTGGGATCAATTTTATACATAAAACCGCCGAGTACGCCACACATGGCTGGTGCAATCAAAGAAAGAGTATTGATGTTTGCGATTTTTTTGATGTAGCTATCTTCTTTGCCGTCTTGCTTTAAGCTATCAAACACTAAAGCATCAATAGTGCCCGAATACAGTGCGCCTCCGATGCACATAACAAAAACAGAAGACAGTAATACTAAAAAACTGGGGGCGGTGGCCATCATGAATGCGCCGATTGCTTCAAACAGAAATGCTGCGATTAAAGTCTTCTTCTTGCCAAGTAAATCAGCAATTGCTCCAGTGGGGATTTCTGCGAGAGTTAGCGTGATGACAAGTGTCGTTTCAATAAGGCCAATGCCTGAATAATTTGTAAATCGAAGATAATAAAAAATCCAAATACCAAGCCAAAACCAAGTGTTTTTGGCAAAAGCCAAAACGTAGGCGATGCGAATGTTGTGATTAGCCACATCCAGATTATATTCTTTTTGGACTATTTTCACTTAATGAAGTCAAGATTAATTTCCCTTCGATAACTCGAGTGTTTTCGTAGCCACTTTTGAGTCTGAATCATAACGCTTTCCCACTTATTGATATAACTTTGGTAAGTCATTGGCTCCTCGCTGAGCGATAGATAGAGATCTTTACGCGTCTTTGGAGGTTTGTAAACAACAATCAATTTTAACGTGTTCTTTCTCTCAAGGATTTCTTTTGACACGGATCTGACATGTTGAATTTCTAGTTCCTTAAGTGTTCGAGCAATCGATTTAGGGAAGAAAGGGTTATTAATATAGCTAAGAACCGGGGCAAGCATTGTTAGGTATTCCTTCTGAAAGACTACTGTGTTGTCTTGGTCGAGACTCTTCTCTTTACGATAGAAATCTTTTTGAGAAGGGGTAAACGGAATAAGCTGGTTATCTGAATCAAATAATAATCTTATATTGCTAACCTCTTTGAGAAATTCAGTTACGGTCTGTAAATTCTTGTTTAGTAATTTGTTTTCTATTCCAAACTTATTGTAAAGAAGTAATGCTAAAAATAGCGTTGTCAAAGCGGCTAGTGAAGAAATGATGTTTGCCAAACTGTCAATTTTTTGCAAAGCTTGGCCTTCAGAATAAAAAACGACACTAAAAGCCAGACTGGCTAGAATTATTGTAGAAATGAGTAGTAAACTCTTCATGTAGTATTTGTATTGCAGGCCCGGAGGGAATCGAACCCCCAACAAAGGTTTTGGAGACCTCCGTTATACCATTTAACTACGGGCCTAGGTAAAACTAGTCTATTTTACCTTATTTATTCTTCTGACGGAAATTGGTACACATAGTTCAGGGATTGAATTTGATTAGCAAATTTTTCTGCCTGCTTTTCTGAAATCAGGGCACTACTCACACCCATTTCCAAAAACCAAAGAAGTTTATTGGTTATGGCGCGCCGAACAACGGGATCTGTAATCATCGGGTCAGCTAGTACGGACATTCCTTTACTGCAATGAAATTCTCTGCAAGTTTCGGGCTGATCAGAGGAGCCGTGTAAATCACAGCCCTCTGGTGTCATATGCTTACATTTTCCTATCTCAGGAGGCGGGGGTTCGAAACAGCACAAGTTGCACCTCTTGGCATCTTCTGTCAGACATCCAAGCCCACCAACAATATTGGGTACATTTGGGTGTTGAGACTCAACCATCAGCATCTGTTATAATACTCTTCCTTATGTCAGGAGAAAGAGGAATATTTTATGTGCCGCTATCAGCGGTTCCAAACACGGAGCGTCCTTCTAAAGATGAGTTTCGCCAAGTGCATTACCGAGGGGCAGGAGAAATACTTGCAATCAGACATCTGATTAATACTACGCGTAGCCCTCAGTACCCTATAGATTCTGAGCAGATTGAGCGAATCGTTGCCGCATCGACTAACCCTGATTGCGTGGTGGTAATGTCTGCTCAAAACAATGTAATGACTGGGCTTGGAGTAGGAGAAAAGCATGGAGACTCGGTCCTTTTGACTGACTTGGTTTTAAACCCTGGGCGACAAGGCTCTGGGGCAAGGGCGAAAGGGATAATTAACGAAATGGTGGCTGCAGCGGATGCGCAGGTGTCAGCAATTGTTTGTACAGATGCTTACATACAATTCTTTACCGAGCTTTATCCTGATAGTCAGCCCGTGACATTTGAAAGTGATGAAGGGGATATGTTCATGATTTTTTGCAAAACTACCTCCAACCATGTCAGCTGAACACGACAAACGTCCTCGGAGACATCAAACGCCAATATTAAGTAAAATTGCTGAATCATTTGGGCGTATTGATACTGTTGTGAGTGAATCCGGAGCGCCAGTGTATACGACACCTAAGGACGCAGAGTCTGTTGCTATTGCCCTTGAAAGTTCTTTGTTTCGGGATTGGTACAGAGCACCTTCAATGGATGGTGGAGCCATTCTTATAGCTGTAGAGAATCTATCAGAATACGAGCCTTTCGATTCTTTACGTGCTTTGGGGGAGAGCTTTGTCGATGGAAATATTGCACCTGATTTATCAGGAAAATTTTTTGCCCATCGAGTAAACGATCTTTGTCGAGAGATTTCTGTCGACTGGAAATACAACGGGGGGTTGCAGGCATTAAACATAATAGGTAACTTGCAAAAGCGTGCGGTGGAGGCGGTTGTACTTAACCCAATGGCCATGGAATGGTTGTTTACTGATCAGCCCAACCCAAGCAAGGAGGATATTGAGCCGTTAGTCGCTGAGGCTACGATTCTCTTTGCGGCCGCAGCGCTAACTGAAGCGATGATGAATAAAATGGGTAGACAAATGGATGAGGAAGATCATCCAGGGGCGGGTGAAAACTAGGAGGGATTTGTGTTAATCGTCTTTTTCGTCAATCTCCAAATCTGAAACAATTCCACAAACATCTGTGATTACCAATGTATTCCCGTCTTGCTTGAAAACTGGTTTTACGTTCCAATTAATAACCGATATATTGTTAGCACCAGTTTCTTCTCTCCACCTGCGGCCCAAGTCAGTTAGCGGGTCAGGTTCAGATAAATCCCGAGGGTGCTCTTGGCGATATTCATATTCTGCTTTAAAGAGCGTGTCTCCTTCAACAAATTCAGACACGGTGCAAGGGCATGTTTCGCCTTTGGTCGACATAGGCATTGGCGAGATCCCCACTTTTTCGATTCTCACTATCTTGATTGCAAAATCAAATTCTTGGCCGTTTACGCTCATTCTGATCATGTCGCCATCATGCTTTTCAGCTAATGCATTCGTCAAATCGGCATATTGTCTTAATTTTTCCATAGGGACTTCTTTGTAAGCTTTTAACGCTACTCTTCTGCTTGTCTCGGGTTCAATTCCTAAATACAAGCGAGACTCCGAGGCTTCAAGGGGCGCATATCGAAAATCAGAAGAATATTGACTTGGATCTATGTCTGTTTCAGACATTACTTAAGCTTAACGCTCTCTTTGTGGTCAGTTTGTTTTTTGCAAACTTTGCACCATTTTTTGAGGACCAACTTTTCCTCCATATTAACCTTGTTGCGAGTTGTGACGTAGTTTTGGTTTTTGCACCCAGCGCAAACCATTGCTACTATTTCTCGATTTCCTTTTGCCATAAGCGGTATTGTAGCAGAAAAGTCTGAAGCTAGCAAAAGTGAGCCTGGAAGTGGAATCGAACCACCGACCCCTTTCTTACCAAGAAAGTGCTCTGCCCCTGAGCTATCCAGGCTAGTAGCTGCTATTATAACATTATGAAGTCAGTTCTTTTCTTCCTATTTTCCTTCGTATCGCTTGCGTTATTGGCGGTTTTATTTACACCCATTGGTCAGGTCGATGTGGATAAACCAGAAAGTGTAAGTGTAATTTTTGGCGGCGATGTAATGCTTGGCCGCAGTGTAATGACTACAGCTCTTCGGGCCAACGACCCAACTTATCCATTTCATAATATTGCCGATACGTTGTCAGAAGTTGATATCGCTTTTGTTAATCTGGAGAACCCAGTTGTAGACAACTGTCCTGAGCGTGTCGAAGGACTGGTTTTTTGTGCTGATCCCAAAATGACCCAAGGATTGGTTTATTCTGGGGTTGATATTGTAAATTTGGCAAACAACCACACGCTAAATTACGCCAAAGCCGGTTTTGAATCTACCAAGGCATATCTTTCAGATCAAAATATTAAATACACCGGAGACGGACAGCTGGTTGTCGTGAGCAAAAATGGCACGAGCTTTGGTTTTCTGGGCTTTGAAAAATCCCAGCAAGCAAGCCCTGCGCTAAGCCCCACTGAAAGAAACTTAATTGAAGACTCAAATCAAAAAGTTGATGTACTAATCGTAGCCATGCACTGGGGAGTGGAATACAAAGATACTGCTTTGCCGGGAGTTACAAAACTGGCATACGAACTGGTCGATTTGGGAGCCGATGTGGTGGTTGGCCACCATCCGCACTGGGTTCAGAACATCGAAACGTACAAAGGCAAAAGAATATATTACAGTTTGGGCAACTTAGTGTTCGATCAGATGTGGAGCGAGGAAACGAAGAAAGGCTTGTTGGTAAAATTGACTTTTGAAGGTGGGGAAGTGGTAGGGGAAGAATTAATAAATACTTATACCCACAAACTGGGCCAACCAGTCATTCGATAAACATCGCATCTCCAAAGCTATAAAATCTATATTTGTTTTCAATGGCTTCTTTGTAAGCTATTCCTGCCACCGAGGAGTTGAAATCGATAAATTCATTGTCTGTGCCTGTCTGCGCAGGCAGGTTTGGTTTAGAAACAAAAGCACTGATAAGGGCCAAGAGGGTGGAGTGCGGAAGATGAAAGTTGGTAATTAGGCCATCAACAAATTTAAATTTGTACGGTGGGTAAATAAATATATCTGTTTCACCTGTTTTTGGCGTTAATTTGTTATTAACGGCAGCACTTTCGAGAACTCTTGTTGTAGTAGTTCCGACTGATATTATTCGTTTGCCGGCAGCCTTAGCTGCGTTTAGGCGGCTAGCTGTTTTTGGGTCTAAACTGAACCATTCAGAGTGCATTTTGTGATTAGCTAGGCTTTTCTCCTTGATAGGCAAAAATGTTCCAGCACCAACGTGGAGTGTTACGTATTCCATCTCTACGCCCTTATTTTTAAGTTTATCAATAAGTTCAGGTGTAAAATGAAACCCAGCAGTAGGAGCTGCGGCACTTCCTGATTCTTTGGCATAAACGGTTTGGTATTTCTCTCTCACTTGGTTTTCGCTAAGTTTTGTATCAATGTAGGGAGGAAGAGGTGTCAGCCCGCTTTTGGCAAGAATATCCATGAGCTCTTGCCCTTCAGTAAACACCTCTATTTGTACCGAATCAAAGGACTTTTTCGTAACTATTGCGTAAAAATTAGGGAATAAGATAGTTCCACCAATTGGGGGTATGCCTTTCCCCAATATTTCCCAAACATTATTGCCAAGATTTTTAAGAAAGAGGACTTCAACTTTGCCACCACTTTCTTTTTTTCCGATTGCGCGCGCGGGAAACACTTTGGTGTTATTGAATACCAAAACGTCACGCGATGTCAGTAAATCACTGACATCTAAGAAATGTTTGTGCGAGATTGATGCAGTTTCGCGGTTTATGACAAGTAGTTTCGAATGATCCCTGGGAGACACAGGAGAGTTGGCAATTAATTCGCGAGGCAGATCGTAATTAAGCTGAGAAAGAAGCATCTATCTACTAGTGCCGCTCGCCATAGCCAAAAGTACGAATTTCCTCTCTGCGAGTTGCTGCAGTTTTAACTTCAATCAAGGTCATGGCTCTTTCTTGGGCGGGCGTAACAGTGTCCACTGGACGTGGGTTTGGCTCGCCAATCCACACCCGTGCCGCTTCTATGCGCGCTTGTCTTTTTTCTTCGTCGGTCATGACAACCTCAACTGGTTCTTGCGCAACATGAGCGTTGGTTCTACTAAAACGGCCAATAACTCGTCCGAATTCCATTATGGCTCGAATTATACCAAATTGCTGGTTTTATATCAAAATATCGTCAGTTTATTGCTTTTGCTTTGGAAATACTGCATGCAAATTTTCGGCAAGAAATTGCTCTACGCATGATAGTTGCAGACACGTGAGTACGGTGCTGCTTGGCGCGCTTAGCCTTTCGTACTGTCCTTGTAATCTTTTTTGAAGCTCGCGCTCTACTGTCTCCCAGGTTTCCATTCTGCCAAGATCGTCTAGGTCTTCACGGTAGATCTGCACCATGTGTGAGGCTGCTTGAGATTCTACGATTTTAAGAGCAACCTCGCCCGATGGTTTTTCGTGTCTGATTATCCAATCTCTAAAAGCTCGATATTGATGGTCTTCGGGTAATGAGTCGAAATATGAAATTCTCTCCATGATCGCTACTTTAAAAAACGGGGGCATGCAAGCAGCCGGTGTGTTATTAAACATTATTGGTTCTAAATTCTGAAGAGTGGGGCATGAACAAAGTGATTGGGATATTGCAAAAAGCATACTGTTGATACTTCCGGGCGCGCAATCTTCCATTTCAGCGACAGCCAACGTACTCCAGGTGCTCATTGCTGTTTTTATCTGTACGGCAGCATAAAGATCTACGGCAGCCAAACTATCGATTGATGGAATCTCGATGCTCATATTAACAATAAAAAGGAGGGCAGTTGTGTGCCGAGATTAGGATTCGCCGTGCAAAACAAACTCCCGATGCGCTATCGAATCATAATAAGGCACGAGCAAAGCGTGTGCCGAGATTAGGATTCGAACCTAAGCAGGCCTTTCGGCCGCCAGATTTACAGTCTGGTGCGATTGTCCACTCCGCCATCTCGGCCCTTCAAGTTCTTCAGGGTAAACTTTGAGCCTTCCTTGGGATTCGAACCCAAGACCCCCTGTTTACAAAACAGGTGCTCTAACCGCTGAGCTAGGAAGGCAAGCAAAAGAATTATACCAGATTTGAGGCAAAACCATCAAAGAAGCTTGTGACCCCGCCTAGGGGTTTTCGGACGTCTTTTCCTGGAAAAAACCAGGTGGGCTAAGCTATTCCAGCGCTTTCGCAACCGGAAACGCGCTTCCCGACACCAGGCCGAGGTTTGGGCTTTCCCCAAACTCCCAAAAGTGACGTAGTCAGGAAAAGTCTACCGATCACCCTTTAGCAGGGTCATGTATATTTTACCATTGTGAAGCAATGGAAGTAGTGGCAATTTATATGCCCGGGATATAAACAGAAAGCAAAAAGTCGATAATTGGGGATAATATTGCAAAAACTGGTGAGCTTCCAAAGACTGGGAAAATTAAGATTATAAGTATAAACATGCCATAGCGATGCATTATCGCGTCTACCTGTGCGGCTTCTTTTGGAGGCAAAAGGGCGACTAAAATTTTGCCTCCATCCAGAGGGTGAACGGGAACTAAGTTAAAAATTGCCAGCACTACGTTAAGCATTATAAAGGGAGGAATAAAAGGTGCTAAAAATGCGATCCCTGAAAAAGGCATTAGGCTTATGCGAAGAATTACAGACAAAGCGCTTGCCAAAATTAAATTTGAGGCAGGACCAGCAAGGGAGATTATAGCAGTGTCACGTCTAGGGTTTTCCAAATTGAACGGATCAAATTGTACAGGGCGCCCCCAGCCAAAGCGAACCAATAGAAGCATCAGAGTGCCCAATGGATCCAGATGTGCCAAAGGATTTAAGGTCAAGCGGCCTTGAAGGCGTGGGGTTGGGTCTCCGAGCCGTACAGCAGTCCAGGCGTGAGCAAATTCGTGCACAGTCACAGCAGAAACTAAGGCTGCTGCCCAAAAAAGGAATTGAAGTGGATCAGAAAAAAGATAGCCAATCATTAAAGTCTTAATATTATACTAAATCTGTGCTACAATACCTAGCAATGTCAATGGTTTGTTACATATGCGGAAAGAGGTCGGTTTTTGGTAGTTCCCAGAAGCACCGAAGGGGTGTTGCTGGAAAACGATGGAAAAACCGCGTTACACCAACTCCTCGTCTTTTTAAGCCTAATTTACAGGTTGCCAGTGTTCAAGTGGAAGGCCGTGAAGTCCGAGTGAAGACTTGTGCAAAGTGCCTTAAAAGAATTAAGAAAAATAAGTCCGAAGCCTTCATGCAAGCTTAGTACTAAATCCTTCAATATTTGCATCAGACTTCACGAATTTGCCATCTAGGTCAAAGAATACAATTTCTGGCTTACCGAAAGTGGAGTGTCTTTGTTGTCGGATATTGTGGTATTCACCAAGACCACCCAAAGCGTTTTGAAAATTAGACAAGCTAAGAAGATCGCTCGGTTCAAGGCCGTAAATTTCGCGACTGTCAATTTTTTTCATGGCCAAACCGAATGGAATTGACCCAGAAGGTGTTTCTAGGGCCAAAATCGTGTTAACAGGATATGTGGAAATTACCATACCTTTAAATTCGGCTGGCCCTCTCCTGAAGGCCGAGTTGTGATTGGCGGCTCTAGCGAATATGTCTGCCTCGCATGCTTTATCCGTCCTGCCTAGTTTGGACATTTCCAGATCCAATATTGCAGATTGTAGTTGAGCTATGTTGCGTACCATACTCGGATAATTTTCCGCTTCGGGACTCAAGATAGCATAAATCCCGCTCATAATTTCCAGAAGTATTTCGGTATTTTGAGTTACAGGTAGGGGCAGGTCGAACGGAATTAACACTACGTTGTCTGTGGGTTTGCTTACTCCATCCTCCTTATCTACATAATGTTCATCAAAGCACATCATGTAATTCCCGCACTCCATTAGTCTTTCCGGAGATGTAATTTGTCGAAGTTGCTCTACTGTTAAGGACTTCACATCCACGTTTCGAAGACCGTCTTCTATGCTCAAAACATGAGGCAATTCAGCTCCTTCCATATAGTTTTAACTAGATAATTCAAAGCCGGAATGGCCTCTTTGAAACTCTTCCCAACTAACGGGATTTTTGCCTTCAAGCTGAACTTCGTCCAAAACGAGTTTGTCGTTCTCTAAGTGGCATTTTAAGATCTTTAGTCTTAACACTTCGTTGTTAATTTTCACCTTAGTCCAAATTCCAGGCCAAGGATCATAAGCTCTAAATTTGTTGAAAGTTGTAGTCGGGTCTTCAAAAATGTTTTCAATATAGCCATCGTCTTTTTTAAGAATTTTAGTAAATGTTGCCTCATCATGATTTTGTTCTTTTAGGTTTATTTTGCCATTAACATAATTTGGAATTAGCGCGACCAAAAAATCGACAGTTCGCTCAAATAATTTGTTGCGCAGTGTATCGTTGCTGTCATCCGGCAAAATATCTTCACGGAAACTGGAAACAATTGGGCCGTGATCCATAAGCTCATCCATTTTTATAATTGTTACTCCAGTTTGAGTCTCTCCCGCGGCGATCGCGCCTTGAATTGGGGAAGCTCCGCGATATTTGGGAAGAAGTGAGGGATGGACATTCAAAATTCCATGAGGGAAATGCTTAATTACTGAATTTGGAATTATTCTGCCATAAGCCGCCACGACACCAAGATCTGCCTCGGGAAGATCTGCAAAATCATGAAGGATTTGAATATTGCGATCAAAAGCCCATTTGTCGATAGGCGAGTATTCAAGAAGCTGCTTTCTGCCTGTTGGCTTGGGTGGTTGGGTGACAACAGCCACAACACCTTTTTCTCGGGTTGTCCGAAAAGCTTTGTAAAGGCCTTCGGCTATTGGGACTACGAAATCTGGTGTGCCAAAAAATATAATTTTCATACTTCTACGCCAGCTCAACTTCCTCGAACTCATCTCCATCAAATTTATACAAAGGTGCGTTTTGGCCCAAGATGTGATCAATAAAAAGCACGCCTTTTAAGTGATCAGTTTCGTGGGCGATGATATGGGCCATGAAGCCTTTGAAAGTTTCTCTTTTTTTGGTACCTTTTTCGTCCAAATAGTCAATTGTAATTTCCTCGGGTCGCTTAATCGGGCCGTAGTAATGAGGCAAAGATAGGCATCCTTCCAGCGTTTTTTCTTTCCTTTTGGTTTTGGGCAAGTCAGCAACGGAAATTATTTTGGGATTAATTACAACAAGTTCTGTGCCTTCAAAGTTAACCAAAAAAATCTGCAACGACTTGCCGATTTGAGGTGCCGCAAGACCAATACCCTCAGGGTCGTTAGCCGCTGTTAAAGTTTCCTTCATGTCTGAAATCAGACCAAGAACTTTTTTATCGATCACGCCGACGGCTTTAGCTTTTTGCCGCAAGATCGGGTCTTTTATATCAACAAATTTAAGAATCATATCTGTAGTATACCAAAAGTGGCATGTAAACTCTTTGCTTTTTCGTAATCCGGCTTTAGCTCTAGTGTTTTGAGCAGAGTTTTTTTGGCCAATTCTTTGTGGCCGAGCTTAAGATAATTAAGCGTTAGTTGATAAGTGACCCAAGGGTCTGTGGGTGCAAGTTGCCGGAGACGCATGAGGACTTCGTTTTCGCGCCCGAGATACTCTGGATTATTTTCTGCCAAGTCAGAATAAGTAAGGCTAATGGATTTAAGAAGTTTTATGTTTCTGGGGGAGGCGGAACTGGCCTTTTCCAAAAGACTTACCGCGTTTGAGGGCAGCTGGGCTGCATAGCCAATTTTGTAAAGCGGTTCACTCGAAAGTGCAATTGCCCGTTCGTAGTCTTTTTGCGAATAAAAATAATCAGCAAGCACGTAGCGCACAAGTGCGATGAGTAGGTAGCCAGTAGTGAATATGCAGGCAAGAGTTAATATTTTTTGCTTTAAGCTCATTTTAATTTTAATGAAATTGCAGGGTATAGGAAAAACAAGAGCCCGATCGTAACAGTCGAGAAGCCAAAAAAGTTAGTGACTAAAATGCTTGTGAATCCCGCTAGTAGTGCCCAACCGATGGCGGTTTTATTTTTCAAAAGCGTTTTAAGCATTGCGAGAATCAAGATTGCATATGCTGCCAACCCAACGGTCCCTGTTGTTGCCGCGAAGTTAAGATACTCATTGTGAGCTTTGTTGTATAAAAAATTCCATTCAGAAGTTGTGTTGTGTGAAGCTGGGCGAGTTTCATAGTAAGAAAACGCAAATGTTTCAACCCCTGTTCCCAGGATTGGATATTTTTTCCAAAGATCAAATGCCCCTTCCCAGACAATTCGGCGAATGTCACCTGATTCAGTAACGCCCTCCACAGGTGGAGTGTCGGAAGCTTTAAATGGATTCCAAACAAAGACAGTAGCCAGCAGGCAATAGGTGGCTGTTAAAAGAAGTAGTGAGAAATGTTTTTTTAAACTTGGTAGCCAAAAAATTACGAAAGCGACTGCAAAGCCCAAAAGCCCTGAACGGGATTTTGTAAACAGAAGAGCAATAAACAGTAACAAAGAAAGCGCTACGTAGGTTCTGTCGTTTTTTGCGCGCATGGCAAATGCCCAACTTACGGGGATTGCGGCGACTAAAACTGCGGCCAACCAATTTGGCTGGCCGAGTGTAGAAAATACACGTTCCTGCACATTTTGCACAAAACAATTGGTATCAAATGCGCCTGATATTAATAAACACGACGGGCTTGCTCCTATGTGCTCAAACCCTGCCCACACTGCGACTATGCTAACTGAAATCAACAATGTTTTAATTATTCCTTTCGCTTGCTTTGTGTTAATAAAAGTAACTATCGCAAAGTATAAAATCGCGTAGGAAACCCACGACAAAAGCCCGCCATGAAATCGGCCATAATAGCCCAGTATCGAAGTTCTAGGGTCAATGGAAATGATTGTGGCGATAGTTTGTGAAAGCAAAAAAATTACAATTGGCAGAGTTAGGGGAGATTTTTTAAATACGAATTTTTTTTGTTTTATGGATTCCAAGCTCCAAAAAAAGACAATAAGAATAGTAAATGCATAAACTAAAATAATCTTGGGAAACTCGAATATTTCAGAAAATTTTGGAAAAAAAGTTAGAGGTAAGACAAAAACAAGAAGATGGATTAAAAATGCGACGGTTTTCATTTGACTGCTCAATGATATACTCTAGGCACGATGTTTCATAGACTTTGGGGACTTTTTTCGGATGATATAGGGATAGATTTGGGAACTGCCAACACACTAGTTTTTGTTCGCGGCAAAGGAATCATGATTCGCGAGCCCTCGGCAGTGGCTCGAAACAAAAAAACTAAAGAAATCTTGGCGATTGGAAGTGCGGCTAAAAAAATGGTTGGCAGAACGCCTGCTAATATCGAGGCCATCCGCCCGCTCAAAGATGGAGTTGTTGCAGATTTTGATGCAGCCGCGGCAATGCTTACCCATTATGTCAAACAAGTTCACCAATCTGGCGGGCTAGTTCCCAAAATTCCCCGCCCCAGAGTGGTAATTGGCATCCCATCGGGAGTTACTGAAGTGGAGAGACGGGCAGTTGCTGACGCTGCAATTGCTGCGGGTGCCAGAAAAGCTTATCTGGTGGAGGAGCCGATGGCTGCGGCGATTGGCGTTGGGCTTCCGATTTCAGAGCCTAAAGGAAATTTTATCGTAGACATTGGCGGCGGGACTACTGAGATTGCGGTGATTTCTTTGGGGGGAATCGTTATCGGCCGCTCAGTGCGAACAGCGGGAGATGAGATGGATGAGGCAATAATGAATTATCTTCGGCTAAAATACGCGCTACTTCTGGGCCAGCCTACCGCTGAGAATGTAAAGATAGAGATAGGCTCTGTGTCTCCTCACGAGAAGGGCGAGAAATTTGCAGTGGTTCGTGGAAGGGATTTGGAAACCGGCTTGCCTAAATCCATGAAAATTAGTAGTAGCGAAGTGCGTGAGGCCTTGCTGCCGATCGTTCAAGAGTTGGTGGGCAACATTAAAGATACTCTTGAGGAGGCACCGCCCGAGCTAGTGAGTGATGTAATGCGAGACGGCATTGTTTTGGCGGGAGGAGGCGCTTTGATTGAGGGCATCGACAAAGTGATCGCGGAAGCTACAAAAACAAAAGTCATAGTTGCAGAGGACGCAATGAGTGCAGTGGCCCGTGGGTGTGGCAAACTTCTTGATGATCCCGCGCTTTTGGCACAAGTAAATGTGACAGCAGGGCTTCGCTAGCTCGTGGTAAACTGAGCTTGTCATGATGCATAACGCTGCGACTCGCCCAGAACAGAGTTGGCTTTCTTGGTTCTTCCGAGGTCTTTTGATTCTTGGGGCCTTGATAATTTTTGCGAGGCTTGCAGAGCTTCAGGTAATTAAAGGCGCATATTTTCGATCCCTTGCCGAGGGAAACCGTATCCGCCACGTTCCAATAGTTGCGGCTCGGGGAAAAATTCTTGATCGAAATGGAGTTGTCATCGTAGATAACACTCCTGTTAAAAAAACTGCAAAATTTGATCCCTTGGAAGGCTATACAAAAATTGACGCAGGAGATGCTCCTGAAAACGAAGTCATTACTGAATGGAAGCGAGAGTATGTGTATGGAGAAGTTTTTGGACACATAACTGGTTATCTAAACGAGGTCGACGCTAATGAAGTAAACAAGGTAGATGTGTCATGCCCGCAAAAAGGCTCAAGGCCATTGGGCTCATCTGTGGGGCGTGTGGGATTGGAACAATATTACGATTGTACATTGCGAGGAATTGATGGCGAAGAACTTGTAGAGGTGGACACAATGGGAAACCGCATTCGCACACTGGGCCGCAAACAGCCAATTCCGGGCACTGATGTTAAAACTTCACTCGACTACAAACTTCAAAGGAAACTTGCTGAATCTATGAAAGACGTGGCAGGGGTTTCTGTTGTGAGTACTCCTGATGGTGAAGTTCTGGCCATGTACTCAGCGCCAAGTTTTGACCCAAATGTTTTTATTGATCAAGACAATGAAGCGATTGGGGAGCTTTTGATAGATGAAAATTTACCAATGTTTAATCGCGCGATAGCTGGAACTTATCACCCCGGGTCAATCTACAAGATAGTGACGGTAGCTGCGGCTGTAAACGAGGGCACGATTGATGAGGATTATACATATGTTGATACGGGGAGAATCACCATCGACGAGTTTGAATACAGGAATTGGTATCTGACACAGTATGGCGGAGTTGAGGGCGAGATAAACGTTGTCCGGGCTTTTGCACGCTCTACGGACACATTTTTCTACGAAATAGGGGACAAACTTGGGGCGGAGAAATTAGCCGAGTGGTCAAAAAAGTATGGTCTTGATAAACCGACTGGACTAGATTTGCCCGGTGAGGTTTCGGGACTTGTGCCATCTCCAGAATGGAAAAAAGCTGTGAAGGGTGAGAGGTGGTTTTTGGGCAACACTTATCACATGGCGATTGGCCAGGGGGACTTGGCCGTGACGCCTTTGGAAAATCATAGGCTTGCCATGTCTGTGGCAAATGGCGGCAGCATTTGTAGTTTGGGTCTTGCGAAAGAGAGCAGTTGTACATTTTTGGGCCTTGAAGACACTTCGATGGAGCTACTTAAAAAAGGTATGAAAGCTGCGTGCGATCCGGGAGGAACCGGTTCGCCATTTTTTGATTTTGAGCCCGATGTAGCTTGCAAAACCGGAACTGCAGAAACAGGGCGGGAAGACGAGACTCATGCCTGGTTTAGTGTTTATGGCCCAATAGACGAGCCCAAATATGTTGTTACTGTTTTAGTTGAAAAAGGTGGGGAGGGTAGTAAAGTCGCAGCTCCAATCGCCCGTGAAGTTATGGACTTTATTTTTCATCCGTGAGCCAAACACAGGATATCTACACAAAAGGAAAATTACTTAAAAGGGACGGCTTGGCTGTCGCAATAGTTGGAACTCGAACCCCAACTCGCTACGGGCGCGAAACTGCCTATAAATTTGCTTTCGAGTTAGCTAAGCATAAAGTGACAATTGTATCGGGGCTAGCTCGTGGCATTGATAGCGTTGCCCACAATGCAGCACTTGAGGCGGGCGGCCGCACAATTGCAGTGTTGGGAAGTGGGCTTGATATTATTTATCCGCCTGAGAACGCTGGCTTGGCAGAAAGGATTGCAAAACAGGGGGCAATAGTTACTCAATTTCCGCTAGGGACCAAGCCTTTGGGTAAAAATTTTCTGGCTAGAAACCAACTTATTGCAAAACTTTCCAAAGCTATTTTGGTAGTTGAAGGGCGCGGCCGAAGCGGGACAATTTCAACTGCCAATCACGCTGCCAATTTGGGTGTGGAAGTGTTTGCGGTTCCAGGACCGATAAATTCTCCAATGTCTGAAGCTCCAAATTATTTAATTGGCGAAGGCGCGCGAATTGCCAAAAGCCCTGAAGATATTTTAGAGTATTTGGCCGAGTTCATGGTATAATTCCCGACTATGCAGGATCGGGATCGCGGGCTAACCAGACGTGGGTTTATTAAGGCCGCAGCCATACTGTCTCTTGCGCCTCTTGTTGTGGGCTTTCCCTCAGAATCCACGCCACAGACACCAGAAAAGAAACTCTTAAGTGATAACGAACTAACTGAGCTATTGTTAACAACGAACAATTCTACTAACAGCTTTGAGCGACGCGAAGCTATTGCAAAGAATATGGGGAACACACAGAATATTGCTGAGCTTGTAAATCGAGATGGACTGAACAGATTTTTTTTGGGGGTTGGTTCAGAACAAAATGGCTCATATCTAAATGAAATAGTTGTCAAAATTAACAGAATTCCAGATGGCTCTCGTACAAGCCCCGAGGCAAATAATATTTCCACAGAATCGGCGCGAGTTAACTATGAAGTAACATTGGGCCCTAGTTTGGCACCGCCAATTTGGGCTGAACTGCTTTATGGTGAAACCCAGCCTAACGGTGGTTATACAAATAGCCGTATTGTTTCAAGAGAAACTTTGCTTAACATTCTTGAAAATATTAAGCAAGATTCGAAGTGCGGTCTAATATTGGGCGCTAATTTTGGTAGCGAGTCTACTTTTGGCTTAACTTGCGTAAGCGAGCAAATTGACCCACATTCAATAGAAACATACGACCATATGCTGGGCTTATTGTCGGCGCCCAATTTTACACAAACCAGTGTTACCCGGCCGTATCGAGGATCTGACCATGTGTTGATTGGCGGTGTTGTCCGCGAAAGCCTACCTAGCCAGGTCGAGATTCAAAATGTGCCTGTGTTAATTGACGGAAGGCTCCCCAGGATGGCGCCGTTTTCGAGCTTTAAAGCCGTTCACGAAATAGATACACGGCCGCAGTATATTGCCAATAGTACAAGAGTTGGTTTGGAAACTCACGATTTTGAACAGCAGTTCATGCAGCTAACCTTAGATCATGGTTATGCTTCTGTAGTTGATAGCCCACACGGTATATACATCGATGCTTCAAAGCCTGTGCCTTGTGGTGCTTACTCGGTTTTTGATTATGACTTAACGCGCGCTGCGGTCTCGGCGTTTAATTCACCAGCCAGGCTTAGCGGCGTTTTGGCATAATAGCCACAACTTCTTATCATTACTTGACAGTACTGGTAAACTTCATGTTTAGTAAAGGAACTAGAATGGACCTAATAATAGTCGAGTCGCCAACGAAAGCTAAGACCTTGGGAAAGTTTTTGGGCAAGGGATATTCAGTGGAAGCCACGATGGGCCACATCAAAGATCTGCCCAAAAGCAAGCTTGGGGTCGATGTGGAAAAAAACTTCAAACCTGATTACTTGGTGGTTGAGCGCCAAGCCAAGACAATAAAAACTCTCTTAACAGAGGCAAAAAAGGCCAAGATAATTTATCTAGCTACAGATCCTGATCGTGAAGGCGAGGCTATAAGTGCTCATGTAGCTGAAATTTTGGAAGAAAACAAACTCAAAGATAAAGTAACTAAGCGCATAGTTTTCCATGAAATTACAAAAAGCGCCGTGGAAGAAGCGCTCGCGCACCCTCGAAAAGTTGATAAAAATTTGGTGGATGCACAAATTGCGCGCCGTGTTTTGGACCGCTTGGTCGGGTATAAGCTTTCCCCGCTTTTATGGAAAAAAGTTCGCCGCGGGCTTTCTGCAGGGCGTGTTCAATCCGTTGCGGTTCGCTTAATTGTTGAGCGGGAAGACGAGATCGCGAAATTTAAACCAGTCGAGTACTGGGAAATCGGCTCAACTGTCAAAGCTGCGAAAGGGCCCTTTGACGTGGCGTTAGCAAAAATTGACGATAAAAAAGCCGAGGTGCACACAGAAGTTGAAGCTCAAAAAATCGTAGCTGATTTAGAAAAATCTGGGTACAGCGTATCTGACGTTCGCAAAAAAGAAGTCAAAAAACATCCGTACCCTCCTTTTACTACTTCCACCATGACTCAGGCTGCGGCGCGCCTTTTTGGATGGTCGGCCAAAAAAACCATGACTATGGCCCAGATTCTTTATGAAAACGGTCTTATTACTTATCACAGAACGGATTCGCTTAATTTGGCCGCGAGCGCTATTGAATCGGTTCGTGGAATGATAACTTCAGATTACGGAGCGGCGTATCTCCCACAAGACGCAAGGTTTTATAAAAACCGCTCAAAAAATGCTCAAGAAGCGCACGAGGCAATTCGCCCTACTGATGTAGCTGTTAAAAAAGATGATGAGAAACTTGAGAAGCTCGATGGCAATGACACCAAAAAACTTTACGATTTAATCTGGAAGCGTTTTGTAAGTTGCCAAATGACGGAGTCGATTTATGATCAGACTTCAGTAGATGTAGTAGCTGACAAATATTTACTGCGTGCCAGTGGCCAGATTATGAAGTTTGATGGTTGGCGAAAGCTTTTCCCCAAAGCTGTCGAAGAAGGCGAGATCACGCTTCCGGAAATCCAAAAAGGGGAAAAGCTTGATTTAATCAAGGTCAATTCAACACAAAAGTTCACTCAACCGCCAGCCAGATTTAACGAAGCTTCTTTGATTAAAACTCTCGAGGCTTTGGGAATTGGAAGACCGTCCACTTACGCGCCAACAATTTCTACGATTCAGATTAGAAATTATGTGGAGAAAAAAGATGGCAAATTTTTCGCGACTCCCATTGGTTCAGCTGTTACGGAATTTTTAGTTAAAAATTTCGCTGACACTTTTGAATATGATTTTACTGCAGCCATGGAGGATGATTTGGACCGAGTCGCAAATGGCAAAGCTGTTTGGGAGCGCGAGCTGGGGATATTTTGGAAACCCTTTGAAAAGAAACTAAAAAGTGTAGAAAAAAATGCCGAGCGCGTCAAAATCGAAACTGAAAAGCTTAACCTTCCATGCCCAGATTGCGGGAAAGAACATAAAGGTGAATTGGTTATTCGAATTGGAAGATTTGGAAAATTTATAAGTTGCAGCCGCTTCCCGGATTGCAAATACACGGCCAAGTATATAGAAAAAATTGATATGGAATGCCCCAAATGCGGCGAGGGCGATGTGATTGTTAAAAAGACAGGCAAAGGCAGAACTTTTTTTGGTTGTTCCCGTTATCCAGAGTGTGATTGGGCTAGCTGGAAAAATCCTCAAAAAGAAGTGGCAACAGCTTCGTAACACTTTCTTCATATTGCTTTTGTTAAATTGCTCTGTTAAAACTTATATGCTTTCATGATTTTGTCTGACCGCGATATAAAAAAAGAAATTAAAAACAAGCGGCTTACTATCACTCCTTATAATTCAAATTTTGTCCAACCGGCAAGCTACGATGTTACATTAGGCTCTGAAGTTAGGGTCTTTAAAAATACCCAGAAGGCATATTTGGATGTAAAAGAAGATGCTTCTGGTTTTATGGAGCTTATTAAAATTCCAAAATCTAAACCACTGATTGTGCACCCCGGAGAATTTATGTTGGGTACAACGCTCGAGAGAGTCAGTTTGCCTGACGATATCGTTGGACAACTAAATGGGCGAAGCTCTCTTGGAAGATTGGGACTTATAATTCATGCAACAGCGGGCTATGTTGACCCGGGTTTTGAAGGATTTCTAACTCTGGAAATGACAAATGTATCTAATATTCCAATTGCACTTTATCCCGGGATGAGAATTGGCCAAATTGCATTTTTAAAATTATCATCTCCGTCTGAAAAACCATATGGACCGGCCAAAGGCAGTAAATATAAAGGGCAAAAAGGCCCAACTGAGAGCCGTATTTGGAAGGATTTTACAAAATGAAATTAATTACACCGAAAGCCTTTCCGGCTATCCACGCCAAAGTTTTCTCCACCAAAGCCGGCACACTTTATACCAAAGAACCCGGGGTTGTTATGGTTGCAGGGCCAGCTATTAACCTTGAAGGAATGCTGCCCTTTTTGAAAGGTTTTCCAAAAGAATATGAATTTGATAGTTACTTAAGTGATCGCAAAAAATTGCCTCCGGCGGAAGCGCTTGTAAAAGTCTCAGGCCAAGTTTGCTACGCCAGTTACGGCCCTAAAAGAACTTACAATAAAGATGTCGAGCGCTATATTGGAAACCTTATTTCTTCAGGGCACGGATCAGTTTTAGAGCATCCTAATTTTTCATTATTAATGTATGGGGTATCTCGAAGCATGACCCACGAGCTTGTTCGCCACAGGGCCGGCATGGCTTACTCAATGCTTTCCCAAAGATATGTTTCTGGCCGGGTGCTTAGATTTGTGGAGAGACCAGAATATCAAGACAATAAGAAACTGCACAAACTTTTTGAAAATCGCATTGATCGTGCAAGGCTAGAATATGAAGCGATGGCGCAAGAACTTCTTAAACTTCAAGGCGAGGGAGATAAAAAATTAACTGCTGAGGCAGCAACAGATGCCAGAAAAAGAGTTCAGCAAACTGCACGCTCGATTTTGCCCAATGAAACTGAGACTGTAATTATGGTTACGGGGAATGCGCGGGCTTGGAGGCATATTATCAATATGCGCGCGAGTGATCATGCAGAGGTGGAAATAAGAAAGGTGGCTTTTGCAGCTTATAAGATCCTAAAAGAAGTCTCGCCGGTAATTTTTTCAGATTATAAAGAGGAAAAACTTCCAGATGGAACTTGGTGTGTGAAGACGGAATATCCAAAGGTGTGAGTATGACAGAAGTTCTAAGACGAAGAGGGGAAATTAACGTTACTACTGGAACAATGAGTAGCGGGAAGACAGAAGAGTTGATCCGAAGACTTCGTCGCGGGGTTATTGCTCGACAAAAAGTTCAAGCATTTTATCCTGACATGTCAGAAAGAAGGCACCCCGGTACTATCAATTCTGCGAACTGGGCTTCCTTTCCCGCTGAACCCTTTGATGCTACTGATCCTGCAGTGCTTCTTGAAATGATCGATGAAGATACTACGATGGTTGGCGTTGATGAAATACAATTCTTGCCAGTTGAATATGTTAAAGTATGCATGGAGTTAAGAGCTATGGGGGTCACTGTCCACAACAGTTCTCTGGATATGAATTTTAGAGGAGAGCCTTTTGGCGAAACACCTGGGCGGCTTATGTCTGTGGCTTTTGATGTACAAAAATTACACGCTGTGTGCGTACAATGTGGCGAAGATGCCACAGTTCCTCAGAGATTGGTGAAAAATCACAACGGAAGGTGGGTGCCCGCACCTGCGTCGTCTGGAGTTGTAGCAGTCGCGGGTGTAACTACAGAGGGAAACGGAGGGTCTTCTGGGGTTATCTATGAAGCGCGATGCTGGGAGTGCCATCAGCTTCCTGATGAAATTGATGAAAATTAATGAAGGGTAAATTCATAGTCATTGAAGGAGTTGGGGGATCTGGGAAAACCGAACAACTTAAAAAAATCTCCGAATACTTAAAATCTAAAAAAATTAAATTTATTGCTACTCGTGAACCGGGGGGAGTCCCCGAAGCAGAGTTTATACGAAGCCTTATTTTTGATCTTAAAGCCAAAGGCTTAAGTAATTCCGATCATGAAATTGCGCTTTTTTCTGCCGCCCGCAAAATCTGGATGGAGCGGGTTGTCATCCCGAATCTTGAAAAAGGAATCCATGTAATTTCCGACCGCACTTATTTTTCAACCGCTGCCTATCAGGGATTTGGGGAAGCTGGCGATATCGACAAAATCGAAAAAATATCTGAAGTGGTACTCGGCAAATATAAGCCCGATAAAGTCATTCTTCTGGATGTTTCAGTGGCTACCGCAATGAAGAGAAACTCGCAAAACAAAGACGGAGATCCATTCGATGATTTGGAAAAGGCATTTTTTGGCCGCGTAACTCGCGGCTATCGCAAAATGGCAAAAGAGGCTTGGGGAGGGGTGGATTGGGTAGTGGTGGATGGGGAGCGCGATATTGACGGCGTTTTTGCGCAAATCACGAAAGTAGTACAATACTTGTAATGGACCGTATACTTCAACTCATTAAACAGGAAAAAAAGAGGCAGCAGGAAACTTTAATGATGATTCCTTCTGAAAATTATACTTATCCGGAGGTTCGAGAGGCAGTCGGGTCGGTACTCATGCATAAGTATTCTGAGGGGTATCCCAAAAAAAGATATTATCAGGGCAATACCAATGTCGATGAGATTGAGCTTCTTTGCCAAAAGCGTGCTCTTGAGGCTTTTGGTTTACGCGAAGATAAATGGCATGTAAATGTTCAGGGCTATTCTGGAACGCCCGCGAATGTGGCGGTTTTTAACGCGCTACTTAATCCGGGGGACAAAATAATGGCTATGTTTTTGCCGGAGGGCGGACATCTTTCCCACGGCTGGATGTATAAAGACAAAAAAATTACTTTCACCTCCAAAGTTTTCAACATTAGTTATTATCATGTTGATCCAAAAACTAATGTATTTAATTATGAGCAAATTGCGAAAGTAGCGAAAAAAGTTAAGCCAAAATTAATTATTTCCGGAGGCACGGCATATCCCCGCCAAATAAATTACAAAAAAATGGCAGCAATTGCCAGGTCGGTTAACGCATATTATTTGGCTGACATCGCTCACGAAGCGGGGCTTGTGGCGGGCGGTGCGAACGACTCGCCATTTCCACATGCGGACGTAGTTACCATGACTACCCACAAGACGTTAAGGGGACCAAGAGGTGCGATTATTATTTGCAAAAAAGATTTGGGGGACGCGATCGATGCATCGATTTTCCCCGGCCTTCAGGGTGGTCCGCATAATCACACAATCGCAGGAATTGCGATTGCTTTAGAAAAAACCAAAAGCGCGGCATTCAAAAAATATGCAAGGCAAACAGTTAAAAATGCCAAGACATTGGCTGCTGAGCTATCGCGCCTTGGCTTTGAAATTGTCTCGGGGGGCACTGAAAAACATTTGGTGCTTGTTGATTTACGGACGAAAAACATTAGCGGCTGGTATGTGGGTTGGGCCTTGGAGGCCGCAGGCATTATTGCCAATAGAAACACTATTCCAAACGATCCTGCCTCGCCGTACTATCCTTCGGGACTTCGGCTTGGGACTCCGGCTTTGACAGCTCGTGGAATGGGTGAGGTTGAAATGAAAAAGATCGCCAAGTGGATTGCCAGCGTTGTAGAAAAAGTTGGGGAGCGAACAATGCCAACGGATCCAGAAGAGAGACTTAAAAGTCTTAAAGCATTTAAGCAAGAGGTTGCAGGAGGTGCTTTTTATAAAAGCATTAATAAAGAAGTCCGCGCTCTGTGTAAAAAATTCCCCATAGATCTGGCTTAAGTTATTTTCTTTGGAGAGCCTGTGGTGTACGGTGTTGCTCCTGAATAAGTGATATTGCACCCCGTAATCGCCTCGTCGCTACATCTGCGCCTGCCGTCTTTTGCGTTTCCACTTGTATTGGCAAGAGGGCAAAATTTACAAACCCAGTAGCCGAGAAATTTCCCGTTCTGCCGATTATATCTTTCTATTGGTCCGTTAATTCCTTCGTGGCTTCGCTCAGGCATATGTTATTTTATCAGTTCGTTGCCACCCTTATCTCGATTGTGGCTGATTTTTGGTACAATAGCGCATGGCTACAATCTTTGATGGTCGAGCTTTTGCGAGGGCTCGTGAAGACGCGCTTTATCATAAAATCGCGCATAGTGGCAAAATGCCTATTATGGCCACAATTTTGGTTGGACAGGATCCAGCAAGCAAGCTCTATGTGGGACTAAAACAAAAAGCTGCTGCGAGGGTTGGCGCTCAAATGGACATCTATGAATATCCCGAGGCTATTTCTAAAGAAGAGTTAGAAAGAAAAATCGAGGACTTGGCGGCGGATGCAACTCTTCACGGCATAATGATTCAGTTGCCACTTCCCAAAAGTCTTCGAGTTTTTACGAGCGAAATTATAAATAAAATTCCAAAACATTTGGACGTTGATGGCCTGCGTGAGGATTCTCCGTTTGTTCCGGCTACCGCCCGCGCGGTGATGTCAATTTTAGAAGAAGCCGGGAAGAGGCGAAAGATTTCAAAAGATTCTTATTTTGTTGTTGTCGGGGCAAGGGGTGTCATTGGGTCTCAGATTGTAAAGGTGCTAAGCGACTCGGGCTATGAAGTGGGTGAAGTAATTCACAAGATGACTCCTGATGTGTTTATCAAAGAAACTCAGGCTGCAGATGTTTTAATAAGCGCCACAGGTAGGCCGGGAATAATTCGCGGGCAGCACATCAAAAAAGGCGCAATAGTAATAGATGTTGGCTCGCCTCGTGGAGATGTTGATTTTGATGAAGTCGTAAAGTTAGCTTCATTTATTACTCCCGTTCCCGGAGGCGTTGGCCCAGTGACTGTGGTGAGTTTACTGGAGAATCTTGTTGAGAGTTCTTCTTAGTGTTCAAATTTGCTTTATATATCTGAATTCAGACGCTAAGAAAGCACAGTATTTGATTATCGGAAATGAACCGTCTATAATCCCGAGACCATGGGAAAAGACGTGTTAAGAAACGCGGGGATAGCTGCGCTGGCGCTCGGAGCCGGAGCCACGGAGGTCGTATCTCAAGATGTTCCAGGATGTTTGGTTCAGAGTGGAAGTACTACAATTGAAGTCCCCGAGAGCTGCTTTGGAAATATGGTGGAAGTGGGGATCGCAACCAACAGGTATGGTCAGGATTTAGAAAATGCAGTATCAATTTTGGTTGACCACAATCGTGAAAGTGGCATAAACGATTTTTCGCTTTCTGTTCAAAGAAACACCGGAAATTTCGCGCTGGTTACTCGCGATGAGTCACAAGCTAGTGATGTGCAAGTGGGTATTTATGACTCTCATGAAAGTTCATACGATATATACACTGTTGATTTAAGTGAGGCTGTGGAGGCCAATGTAACGGAGGTTGAATCGGCTCGTGGGTTTGTGTGGGGAGCCAACGAACAAATCTTCGCATTTACTTACGTCTTTCGCACCCCAGAGGGACACGCCAAGTCTGGAGCTGCCGCTGTGATGCTGGGTGAGCAGTATGTAACGACCGTTCGATTCAATATACCCGATGGTAATTATGTCGCGAGGATTGATACTATCCCAGAACAAGTTGAGGGCCAAGACATTAACACTTTTTACCTCACAATTCAGGAGCCTAATGGTGACACTTTTGTCTCAGTCCAACGTTTTGCATTTGGCGAGCGTCCACTAGAAGATCCAGCTCCGCTTGAAGGAGCACGCGCTTAGTATGAATCAAGAAAGAAAAGGTGTTATAGGTGTTATTTGCCCTAAAACTAAGGATCATCGGTGCAAAAACCAATCCGCATGCATCTTGATTGGTCCGTGCCTAAAAGATCTGACTTTGTTTCAAAGAACAAGGCAACCTCAGGCCGTCGAGGACCCGTGCGCGGAAACTTCACTTAAAATATTATCTGTGGATTTTGAGGGTTGGAATAAAGATTGAAATTTGAGTTGGTAGGCCTTATAATAGCTCATCACACATTTGTCAGGTTCTCCCTGCTAACTTCTGACAAATGGCGGAACAAGGGAGACACTAAATATAATGGTTAACGTTGATCTAGAAAAACTACTCGAAGCTGGTGCTCATTTTGGCCATCAAACAAAAAGATGGAATCCAAAGATGAGCGAATTTATCTATGGCGTCAAAGACGGTGTAAGTATTTTTGATTTAATTAAAACCAAAGCATATCTCGAGGAAGCTTTGAAAGTGCTGTCCGAGGCCGCAGCCAACAAAAAGTTGATTTTGTTTTTGGGAACCAAGCGCCAAGTTCAAGACAAGCTTATCGAAGTTGCTTCCGCGGTTGGTGCTCCTTATGTCTCTATGCGTTGGCTTGGGGGAACTCTTACCAACTTTGATCAAATCAAAAAATCAGTCAGAAATTTAAACGAATCCAAAAGAGCCCGTGAAGCTGGTGAATATCGAGAATATACCAAGAAAGAAAGACTTCTTATTGACCGCGATATCGACAAACTTGAGCAAACGGTTGGAGGATTAAATAATTTGGATCGCATTCCCGATCTTATGTTTATTATTGATACCCACAAAGAGCAAAGCGCCGTGGCTGAAGCTAAGAGAATGGGCGTGACCATCATGGGTGTGGTTGACTCAAATGCAGACCCAAGCGATATCGATTATCCAATTCCAATGAACGATGACGCTGCGGCATCGCTGGAATATTTACTGGATCTGGTGCATGAGGCAATGACTCAAAAACCCGAAGTTGATAAGAAGGCTAAAGTAGAAAAGAAAGCAAAAGTCGAAAAAAAAGTTAAAAAAGAAGCAGCACCTAAAAAGGCAAAGAAAAAATAATATGGCCAAAGTTACAGCACAATTAATTCGTGAAGTTAAAGATGAAACGGGAGCTCCTATGCTTCGTGCCAAAAAAGTTCTGGATGAGTTTAATGGAGACCGAGATAAAGCTATTGAGGTTCTTAAAAAAGAAGGTTTTGAGAAAATGGCTAAAAGAGCCGATCGCGAAACGGCAAATGGTATTGTAGTAACTTACGCTCATCACACAGGGAAAGTCGGAAGCTTGGTTGAGCTTTTGTGCGAGACTGATTTCGTGGCTAGAAACGAGCTTTTTGTCGAGCTGGCCAAAAGCATTGCAATGCAAGTGGCTTCAATGAACCCAACTGATGCCGAAGAACTTTTGGCACAGGAATTTATCAAAGAACCAAGCAAAACAATTAAAGACTTGATCGCCGAGGTTACTTCTAAAACCGGCGAGAATATCCGCCTTGGCAAATTCAGCCGTCTTGAAGTAGGTAAATGACATTTGTCATCCTGAGCGAAGTCGAAGGATCTTTGATATAATAACTTCATGGACGAGCGCGTCAGAACCCAAATGGACGAAGTGCTTCGAGTACTTGCGACTGGTTTGGCACAAATTAGAACAGGCCGAGCCATGCCTTCTTTGGTCGAGAATATTATTGTCTCAGCTTATGGTGGAGCCCAACGCCTTAAAGTTTTGGAGCTGGCTACAATATCAGCACCAGATACACAAACACTTACAATCGACCCTTGGGACAAAAGCGTGATTGGTGAAATCAAAAAAGCAATTGAGGCAGCCAACGTGGGAATGAACCCCAATATCGACGGCGAAATTATCCGAATTACGATGCCCCCAATGACTGCAGAAGACCGCGAAAAATACGTGAAGCTTTTGGGTACCAAACTTGAAGCCGCGAAAGTGTCTGTGAGGCAGGTTCGAGGAGATGCCATGAAGGAGATTAAAACTCGCTTTGAGGACAAAGTAATTACTGAAGATGAAAAGTTCAGTGAAGAAAAACGCCTTCAAGAGTTGACTGATGAATATATCGTAAAAATTGACGAGCGCGGAAAAATTAAAGAAACTGAACTTAGAACTCTCTAGATGCATCCAATAATTCTTATTATCCTTGCTGTTTTAGTGCTGTCACTTTTGGTGGTGGTTCACGAGTTCGGCCACTACATGGCCGCGCGCATAATTGGCGTGTGGGTTGAAGAATTCGGAGTTGGCCTTCCTCCTCGTGCTTGGGGCAAAAAGATAGGCGAGACTATTTATTCAATCAACTGGCTTCCGTTGGGTGGATTTGTACGTCTTCATGGGGAAACTCCCGATTCAAAGATTAGTATTCCCAAGCGCGCTTTTGTAAACCAGAGTAAGTTAAAGCGGGCCTTTGTTGCTATGGCCGGGATATTCATGAACTTTTGGTTTGCATGGGTTTGTTTTAGCTTGATGTTTGTTCTTTCTGGTATTCCACGAGGAATTTCAGTTGTGGAAGTGGAAGAAGGCTCTCCGGCTGAGCTGTCAGGAGTAATGGCAGGAGATGTGATTAATTCAATGAATAACTTGGAGATTGTGGGAACAGAAGAGTTTTTACTTGGGATTAGAAAAAATTTGGGCCAAGAGGTGACGTTCGGAGCGACACGGGATGGAGCGGAATTGTCGTATAACATTAACGTTCGAAGTGAGGTCGCCGAGGGGCAGGGCTTTACTGGTATTACTTATGACATAAGGCCTGCTGCAATTGAACGGCCGGGAATGATCATCGCTCCCGTAAAGTATGCATATTACGGAGGCCGTGAGACAGTTAAGTGGACCAAGTTTACTGTTGAGGCATTGGGAACACTGTTTAGCTCTCTTGGGAAGGGCCAAGTGCCAGAAGGCTTGACTGGGCCTTTTGGAGTAACTCTTACAATAGCTGAAGTTATTAAATACGGCATTGTCGCGGTCTTAAGCTTCGCAGGCATAATTTCTGTTAATTTGGCTTTGGTAAATGTGATCCCGTTTCCTCCGCTTGATGGCTCACGAGTATTATTTTTGGGCATTGAAAGCCTCATCGGAAAAAAGAAACTCGAAAAAATTGAGCCCAAAATCCTAACTGGTGGAATGGTCTTCTTGCTTATTTTGATTGGACTGCTTACACTATCGGAAATTCCTAAATTAATCCAAGCCGGGTCAATTTCAGGATTTGTAGATTCGCTTCTGCCACAGGAATAATTGTTATGAGAATCGAAGCCATTGATCAAGGATTTAATTTAAGGCTGTTGCCCCAACAATTGGGTGATCCAGAAGTGGTGGCTGCTAATGTTGCCATTCGAAGGGATTTGAGAACTAAGATGAGCGCCTTACACGATGCTGCCATACGTAGAGAGTCAGATAAGGCACACCTTCAAGCATTTCTTGCGAGAGCCGAGTCGCTTGGTCTGCCCAGTGAAATTAACCCAGAACTTCTATATGCAATGAACTTTGCCTATGCAACCGCAGTTTACGCTGTGGAGTCACTATTGGCAGAGACGCGCAAAGCTCGCAGCAATGATTATGAATACCAAATTCATCGAGATATGGCCGATAGAGCACGCCTAAATTTCCAAGAATACCATGATAATAGTACACTTTCTGAGGAGCGAAGGGCTGAGCTTGCTGCGATTGTAAATGATCACGATTTTGCCGTGACAGTGATACAGGTGTTTGAAGAACGTCGTGGCTAATACAGAACTTGATTCAATTCAGAGGATGGCGGTTGATTATGCCCATGACTCGATTTCGACTGGCTATGGGAATCTTTCGACTATTCGTCCTCCAGATAGAGATAAGCATCCGGGTGCAATAATCTCCGACATGCTTCCGCACGATGGAATTACAACACCTTTTGAGTTCAAGAGGCTGGCAGTTTGGCATGCACACTTATTGCGCGTATCCTCATATGCAGTTGGGATTCAAAGTGATTTTGTAGATAGCCGCGCTGAGGGTGATTATTCTGATTTTTTGAATGAAGCACCGGCAGATTTCCGAGCACTCTGTAAGTCTCCGGCCGGGCAAACATATGCTTTTAGTTACGTAAGGTTCGTTTCCAGTAAAACATATTATGAAACTTTAGCGAATTACGCGAAATATGCGCGATTTACACTTGACTGGAAGGGGATTGATAAAGGAATCGCGATTGGTAAATACGTTGATCTTTTGGCAAGTGAGTTTTTGAGTTTTGAGGAAAGATTGTTAAGCACTGATAGTTTGGACGTATTTCTAATGTCGAGGATTAAAGAGGCTGCCGATGCAGCCATTGCAGGTTTTGTTCGCCAGGACCTCTTACTTAGCGAGGAAGAATTTGGACTTAAGTATGCATATTTGGCGAGAACAAGTGGTGATGTGGGCGAAAACGATGGATGATTGCCGCGCGAGGCGTAAACTGCTAAAATTGCCTCAGCGTGAAACAATCACAGCTTCTTATTAAAACCCTAAATCAGCCTCCCAAGGACGCGGAGACTGTGAATCATAAATTATTGGTTCAGGCGGGGTATGTGCGGCAAGTTATGGCTGGGGTTTACACTTATTTACCTCTTGGCCTTCGGGTTCTTCGAAATATCTCAAATATTATTCGCGAGGAAATGGACGGACTGGGAAGCCAAGAAATCCTCATGCCGCTTTTGCACCCTGCGGCGCTGTGGAAACAAACCGGCGGTTGGGACGGCATTGACGTGCTGTTTAAGATAAAAAGTAGGACAGACAAGGACTATGCCCTTGCTCAAAGCAACGAAGAAACAGTAACTCCTTTGATCCGCGAGATGGTCAATAGCTACAAAGATTTGCCAATTTCGGTTTATCACATTAATGCAAAGTTTCGAGATGAACTTCGTGCCAAGTCTGGGATCTTGCGTGGCCGAGAGTTTTTAATGAAAGATTTGTACAGCTTTCATGCAACTCAGGAAGATTTTGATGATTATTACCAAAAGGTAAAACAGGCTTACATTAGAATTTTTAAGCGCTGTGGGTTAAGCGCAAAAGTAACTGAGGCTAGTGGGGGAAGCTTCAGTGAAAAAATATCTTACGAATTTGAAGTTTTGACTGATGCTGGGGAGGCCAATATTTTATACTGCGATGCTTGCGACTGGTGTGTGAATGTAGACGACATAGCCAAATACCACGAAGGTGAAGAGTGCCCCGCATGCCACAAATCAAAGCTCTTGGCTTCACTTGCCAGTGAGGTGGGAAATGTGTTTGATTTGGGCCAAAAATATACCAAGGCATTTGACTTAACTTTCATTGATCAAGACGGGGAAAAGAAATTTCCAATCATGGGGTGCTATGGGATCGGCATATCCCGTACGATGGGAGTAATCGTTGAGAAATTCCACGATGAGCGTGGAATAATCTGGCCAACAGAATTGGCTCCTTTTGATGTTCATCTTATTGAACTGCCCGGTGCTAAAAATGCCGAAGAGGTTTACGAGAAGTTGACCAAGGCAGGAATTGAGGTCTTGTGGGATGAGCGTAACGCTCCTGCTGGAGCTAAGTTTGCCGATGCAGATTTGATTGGCATTCCAGTGCGCTTGGTTATTTCTGAAAAAACTGGGAACAAGATTGAGTTTAAGAAAAGAGATAGCGAGAAAGCTGAACTTTTGGATTTTGATGAGGTTCTTGGGAAAATAAATAATGAGTGAACCCGGAGACTGGAACGAACCAAGAGGCCGTGTTGAAGCACCAATTGATGTTAGATTCGTAGGTGATCCCGGTAAACCTAAAGGGCTGAGCGCACAATCCGTTGATTTGTCTACCCAAACGGTACCAGCTGTGCCAAAAGAAGAACACAGCGAGAGGGCCGGAGACCCCAATTTTGAAGTATCTGAGAACCCACTAATAAGTGTACCGATGGTGCCACAAACCGGCAGAGCACCTGCCCGGCATGCAACCCAAGGAGACATTGACTTTACACATCCAGACTACCGTGACGAGGGCGGTTTTTGAGCAATTCTGCTACAATATACTTCGATGCACTCCAAAAGAGTTGTAGTCATAGGAGGGGGAACAGGAACATATACTGTTTTAAGTGGGCTTAAGAAATACCCTCTGGATTTGTCTGTAATTGTCTCCATGATGGACTCAGGTGGCAGTAATCGCGTGCTTCGTGATGAATTTGGAATACTTCCCACCTCGGATTTGCGGCAGTGCATAGTTGCCTTGGCAGGCAAAAACGCTAACGGCATAATCCGTAATTTGTTCACATATCGCTATACCAAAGGTGTTGGGATTGAAGGCATGACTTTTGGCAACCTTTTCATGGCAGCTTTGGCGGATATTTATGGAAGCCAAGAGCGGGCTATTGAAAAAACGTGCGAGCTTTTGGAAGTCACTGGCAAAATTATCCCAGTCACTTTTGACGATGCGCATTTGATTGCAACTTACGACAACGGAACACGAGTCCTCGGTGAGCATTATATTGACGAGCCTGATGATAAAAATGCCAAAAGGCGGATAGTTGAGCTTTCTATTATTCCTGACGCAAGAGCCACCAAAAGTGCCGTGAATGCGATATCGTCAGCTGATTTAATCGTGATTGGTCCGGGGGATTTATACACAAGCGTCATTTGTAATTTTGTGGTGAGCGGCATAGCTCACGCTATTAAAAAATCAAAGGCCAAGAAAGTCTATGTTATGAACCTTATGACTAAAACTGGCCAAACATACGGCTTTTCTGCGAACGATCATATCCGTGAAATTGAAAAATATATTGGTGAGGGCGTCTTGGATTATGTGATCGTTGATAGTACTAACAAACTGCCTAGCGGAACTTTAAAGAGATATAAAGAAGCCAAGACCTCAAGAGTTGTGGATGACTTAGCAAATACAAAAATAAAAGTAATCAGAAAGAGTTTGTTATCCAAAAATGTTTACGAGAAGTCCAAAAGTGACAAACTGATTCGTAGCTTGATTCGTCACGATTCAAATAAACTCGCCCACGCGATTGTGGATTTACTTTAAACTGACTATACTATGCCCATGAGTGATTGTATTTTTTGCAAAATTGCCAAGAAAGAATCTCCGGCTTCAATAGAAGCTGAGACTGATAGTGTTATCGCTTTTGCAAATATTAATCCAGTTTCAGAGACGCATATATTAATAATTCCCAAAAAGCACGTAGAAACCTTTTTGGATTTGGATGATTTGCTGCTTGAGATGAAAAGTGTAGCTGACGGATTAATCAAGTCTAACGGCATAGAAAGCGCATACAAACTAGTTTTTAATGGCGGGAAATATCAAGCAGTTCCTCATGCTCATTGGCATCTTTTAGGTGGAAAACTTGAAGATAACGAAGATGTATTAAACAAATTATGATATCGACCAATATGTCGCAACTAATTGCCGAAGCCATGAAGGCGCGGGATGTGGTGCGTTTGTCTACGCTTCGCATGCTTTCTTCTGAATTTAACTATGCAAAAATTGAGAAGCAACACGACTTGACCGAAGAAGAGGAGATGGTGGTAATTCAGAAAGAAGCCAAAAAGCGTCGTGAATCAATCGAAGCTTATGGCAAGGCTGGAAGAGCTGACTTGGTCGACTCCGAGACTGCGGAGCTTAAAATATTAGAAGAATTTTTGCCAACGCAAATTAGTGATGAGGAATTGGAAAAAATTATCGCTGATGCAATTACCCAAACTTCGGCTAACACCATGGCTGATATGGGCAAGGTAATTGGGATTGTGATGCAAAAAACGAAAGGGACCGCAGATGGCGGCAAAGTTGCTTCAAAGGTCCGGGAGAAACTCGGGAATGGTTAAAGTATCAATCAACAAACCAGATAATTACGTTGTTTCAAATTTGAAAGTAAAGCAGGTGCTGTCTAACGCTCTTCGTGAAGGCGGAATTACATCAGATTGTTCTGTAAGCGTTGCTTTTGTGGGGGAGCAGCAAATGGAGGAATTGGTGGATAAGTACTACAAAGGAGATCCTCAAAAAAAATATGTTCATCCAATTTTAACTTTCCCCTCACTTGAAACAAAAGGGAAATTTGTATTACCAAAAGGGCAAAGCGCCGAGCTTGGAGAGATTATCATAAGCTATCCCGAAGCTATTAGATTTGCCCGTGAATCTGGGGAGACAGTCGAGAAGCGAATCTTGTTTTTGCTGCAGCATGGAGCCGAGCATCTTCTTGGGCATCATCATAATTGATCGATTGAAACATTGCCCCATTCATTGTAAATTGATAGGCAAGTATGACACTTTATCTGAAGTATCGCCCCCAAAAGATTTCTGAACTTGATTTAGAAAGTGTCCGTGAGCAGGTTTCAAAAATCGCAGCGAACTTGGAAAGCGCCCCGCACGCATTTTTGTTTTCAGGCCCTCGAGGAACCGGCAAAACTTCGGCAGCTAGAATTTTGGCAAAGATCGTTAATTGCGAAGACCTACAAGTTACCAAAGATGGTGTTGAGCCTTGCAACAAATGCTCCCAGTGCATGGCCATAACAAACGGCCAGAGCATGGATGTGGTGGAAATTGATACGGCCAGTAATCGTGGAATTGATGACATTCGGGTTCTTCGAGAAAGCATTTCTCTTTCGCCGACCTCCGCTAAAAAGAAAGTTTATATTATGGACGAAGCTCACATGCTGACGTTGGACGCCGCAAATGCGTTTTTAAAAACTCTTGAGGAGCCTCCATCCCACGCCATGTTTATTCTTGCAACGACTGATCCATTAAAGCTTCCCGAAACTGTTCGCTCTAGGCTCACGACTGTAGCTTTCAAAAAAGCTACTCCCGAAGAAATAGCAAGGCAGCTTAACAGAGTAGCCGATGGCGAGAAGATAAAAGTTGAGGATGGAGTACTGGGATTAATTGCCAAAAAAGCTGACGGATCATTTCGTGATGCAGTGAAGATTTTGGAAAACTTGAGTATGGACAATAAGAAAATCACTCTCGCTGCCGCGGAAGAATTTCTTTACTCGATGAGTATGGTTAATGCAGACGAACTCTTGGCGACGATTATGGCTAAAGATGTTGATAAATCACTTACCCTTATTAATGATTATTCAAATTCTGGCGGAAATACTAAAGATTTGTTGGACCAACTCGAGGAGGCTTTACGACTCATAGTTCTTGAGACTAAATCTCGTGAATCTGTAAAGCTGGCCAAGCTTTTGATGGAAGCTCGCTCCTCTCTCCCAAAAACCGCTATTGCCCAACTTCCTCTGGAATTGGTAGTGATTGAGTGGTGCGAAGAGGAAGGGCTCGCCTCTGCTGAAGCTCCGGCGAGTCAAGATAAAAAAAAAGAAGATTTGAGTGAGCCTGTTGTTCCCCAAGCGGCGCCATTAAATACTTCAGATCTTAATTCAGATGTTTGGTCAAAAATCATTCAGGTAGCTGGGAGCAAGAACATTTCCCTTGAGGCACTTCTGAGATCTTCAAAGCCTAAAGGCATAGACGGCAGCACGCTAAATTTAGCAGTTTATTATAGTTTTCATAAAGAAAGACTTGAAGTGGAGCAGTACCGTTCAATTTTGGAAAAGGTAATTACTGAGGTAACGGGATTAAATAATCCTAAAATAAAATGCTTTTTGGAAGAGCCGCCGGCTCCGTTGACGAAGGCAGCACCTCCAGATATATTGAAAGCAGCCAAGGAGATTTTTGGCGAGTGAATATGACAAAAAATACAAGTTCAGTAGTAACTAATAAAAAGCTCGACGAAGCAGTTGAAGCGATGTTAAATGGAATGGATCTTATGTTAAGAAATTTGCGTGAAGAAAATTCGCGATTGCACGAGGAGACATCTGAGAAGATCGATAGATTCAAAAGTGAAAATGCAGGTCAACACGCACACATACGAGACGATATTAGTTATCTAAAGGCGATGGCGTCAACTGCACCAACGCGGGAGGAATTTGAGAATATGAAAAAACGACTTCAAAAACTCGAAGTTAACTTGCTTAAACTCTCGTGATAACTTAAAATTGATTATGTTTGACAAACTACAACAAGGAAAAGAGTTACTAAAGATGCGCTCGCAGGCCAAAGCGCTACAAAAACAGCTCGCGGAGGTTACAGAAACTGTAGAGATGGGCACGGTAAAGGTCAAAGTAACGGCAGATCAAAAAGTAATTTACATCGAAGATAACGGTGAAAGCCGTGATGAAATTGCAAAGGCTGTTAACGAAGCCTTTAAAAATGTTCAAAAGAAAGCCGCTCAAAAAATGCTCCAGGAGGGTGGGCTTTCCGGACTTCTTGGGGGGATGGGGAAATAATTTTTTTCTCTGTTAGAATAAACTATGAGGATCGTAAAGCCTGTGGCAGATGTTATCGACGCTTTCAGTAAGCTCCCTGGCATTGGTCCTAAAACCGCTCAAAGATTGGCATATTATTTACTTCATGTTCCTCAGACTGAACTCGATTCTTTTGCGAACTCACTTGCAAACCTACGCAAAAATACGCTATTATGCTCGACTTGCAAAAATGTGGCGCTCGCGGACCCTTGTGAGTTTTGCGGAAGCCCAAGCCGAGACAAGTCAACTGTATTGGTCGTCGAGCAACCTTTGGATATTTTGGCATTTGAGCGGACCAACAAATATCAAGGCGTTTATCATGTTTTGCACGGGGCGATTAATCCATTGGACAATATCGGTCCCGATGAAATTTTTACGGAGGAGTTAGTCAAGCGCGTGAAGGGAACAAACGGTCACACGATTAACGAAGTGATTATCGCCACAAATCCGACAATGGAAGGAGAAGCAACAGCAATGTATTTGGCTAAACAACTTAAAAACCAAAATTCAAAATTGAAAATCTCCAGGCTTGGAATGGGAATTCCGACGGGGGCTTATCTTGAGTTTGCAGACGAGATGACTATTCGCGAATCTTTGGAAGGAAGGCGAGAGCTATGAAGCCAGTAGCAGGACAGGTGCAGCGAAGCGTACAGCAAGCCCGTGATGACGTGTTTAACGAGGCTGGAGCTTTTGCGCGAACTGCGCAAAGCCAAGTAACTGGAGTGGAAGCGCGGCCTGCAATTGGCCAAAGCACTCCACAACTTCCACCGGCTAATCAGTTTGCTACAACGCAAGAGTATTGGCAGGCGCAAGAGAGGCAAAACGAGGCAAGACTCGCAGAACTTCGCAAGTTTGTTCAAAACATAAAAAATCTTGACGAGGAGCAAAAGCGCGCCGAACAAATACGCGCGCAGCAAGAACAAGCTGTTGCCCAAGCTCAGGCAGCACAAATGCAAGAAACAGCCCGCGAAGAAAATAAGTCGGGCAATGTTTTATCTCGAGCCGTCAAGCGCATCAAAGGTCGTTTGGGCCAAGTCGGTAAAGGCAAAATGGAAAAAGGTAGAGGTGGAACAGGATAATGAAATTATACAATTCGTTAACCGGTAAGATTGAAGAATTTAAGCCTATTGAAGAAGGTTTGGTGAGGATGTATGCCTGCGGAATGACGGTTTATGATTTTGCTCACATTGGACATGGGAGAAAATATATAAATGATGACGTGCTTAGGCGCGCACTTGTGTATTTAGGCTACAGCGTTAAGCACGTCCAAAATGTAACTGATGTTGGGCATTTGGTCTCAGATGGTGATGAAGGTGAAGATAAGCTGGAAAAGGGAGCCAGAAAATACGGCAAGACTGTTTGGGAAGTCGCTGAGTTTTACACAAAACATTTTTATGATTCGATGGACAAGCTCAACGTTTTGCGCCCTGACGTTATTGCAAAGGCCACAGATCACATCAAAGAGCAGATTGACTTAATTCAGAAGCTTTTTGAAAACGGTTTTGCTTACGATACACCAGAAGCAGTTTATTTTGATGTCTCGCACTTTGAAGGCTATGCTACCTTGTTTGGCAGGCAAGAACTTGAGGATAAAAAAGCGGCTGTGCGTGAAGAGGTACACACTGATCCAAATAAGAAAAACCCTGCTGATTTTGCCTTGTGGTTCAAGCGAGTAGGGCGTTTTTCCGATCACGTTATGCACTGGGATAGTCCTTGGGGTGATGGCTTTCCCGGCTGGCACATTGAGTGCTCTGCTATGAGCATGAAGTATTTGGGGGATCAACTTGATATCCACACAGGTGGCGAAGATCATATTCCCGTTCACCATCCTAACGAAATTGCCCAGAGCGAGGCCGCGACTGGCAAGCACCCTTTTGTTGGCTATTGGTTCCATACCACTTTTTTGACGGTGGACGGAACTAAAATGAGCAAAAGCCTTGGAAACTTCTATACCATCGAGGACGTAATTGAAAAAGGCTATGACCCCTTGGCTTTGAGATACTTGTTTTTGACTGCGCACTACCGAAAGCGGATCAACTTTACCTGGGACGCTTTGGAGGCGGCGCAAAATGCTCTTAATCGTTTGCGCGAATTTGTTCTCGTTTACAAAAGTAAAAAAACTGACGAGCGTACCATGTTGTCTGCTGAAAAGCTGGATAAAGTGGATCATTTTCGAGCGGAATTTGGGAACTATGTTTCAGATGATCTTAAGATTCCGCAAGCTTTAGCTGTCTTATGGGATGTGGTTAAAAGCAATATTCCAGATGTCGATAAGCTGGATTTGATCTTAAACTTCGATGAAGTTTTGGGCTTAAGATTGGGAGAGCTTGAGACTGAAAAAATCAATCCTGAAGTTATGGAACTTGAAGATGAGCGTAGTCGCTTGCGAGCCGAAGGTAAGTATGAAGAGGCAGACAAAATAAGAGATAGACTTGCCAGTGAGTTTGGTATTAAAGTTAAAGATAAGTGAAAGTAATTATTGCTGCCCTGTTGTTACTAAACCTGCTTTTTAGCGGATACCTGTTTGTACGAATCCGGAACTTGCCTGCCGTTACGCAAACCTCAGGCGGCGAGTACATAATTAAGCAAGAAAAGGCGGATTTAAGTGCTTATGTAACCAAAGCTTACGTCGACGGCCTTTTTGCTAGTATTCCAGAAGATTCGGCGACGGCCACTCCAAGCCCCGCAGCAACTTCAAAGGCAGCAACCGTGGCAACTCCCGTTCCTCAGATTAATACTAGCTATTTGCCGATTGGTGGATCTTTGGCCACAACAAACACGGACTGGACCGATGTTCCCGGAAGTGAGTTTTGGGCCGATTTTAATTCTGATTTTGGATCAAGTGCCACAGTGAGCTGGGAAGCAACTCTAAAAGTCGCAGCAGGTAGTGGGCGTGTAACTGCAAGACTTCTGGACTCAACACATGGAATCGAGTTACTCGAAAGCCAGATCCAAAGCGAGTCGGGTTCGTTTGTTGCCGTGACTTCCGGGCGCATTTATCCATGGGCAGGCAAAAATCTTTACAAGGTACAAATCAAATCATTGTCTTCGACTGAGGCTAGTTTTGGCGGTGGCAAGGTAAAAGTGGTATATTAGCGGATTTTTACTGTAGAATGAGACTATGAGAAAAAAGCTAGTCGCAATATTATTTTTAGTATTTTTAATTTTTCCAGTTGGCGTGGTGCGTGCTCAGGATGAAGAATTTGATTTTGCTCGCGCTTATCAGGATTACGTTTTTACTGTCGACGTCTACAACAGCGCTCACTCGGAGTATCTTCTTGCCAAGGCACAATATGCTCAGGCAGGGACGCTGGTTTCTCAGACTCAGGCGCGCGAAGCGACTGTAAAAATGCTCTCTTCTCGAGACGACGTTGTCACAACATATCTGACGGCGGTTCGAATGAAGATGGTCGAGGCTGAAGGAGTTTCCTCGCTGACTAAAAATGGTTTGTTTACAAGGCTAGACGCGGAGATTGCTTGGTTTCGCGATCACAAAGACAGGCTGGACAGTGCAGGAACCTTGGCGGATTTAGAAGCTGATTCCAAAGAAGCAAGTGATCGTTTTGTGACTTCTGAGCGAATTGCTTATGAAACTTTGGCCACGATTCCTTTTGGCAAGCTGTCTTTGATGCGCACGCAGGCAAATTCGATTTTGTCACGTATTAACGATAAGGTTTTTCAAATTCGCTCAAATGGGGACAAAGATACAGCAATAGTTGAGCGCTGGGCTTTGGAGATCGAGCAGAAAATAACCAGAAGCTTGGATAAAGAGATTGAGGCGCAGGCATTAATTCCAATTTTTGTTCCGAGCAGGCAAAACAGAAGCCTAGATGTTCGAAAAAATTACACAGATATTATATTTAAGTTGGACGAGTCTAGACAGTTTTTGCGAGACGCGACAGAATATATGGACGAGATATTAAGAGAAATTACAACAGCATAATGGACACTAACATTGATCAACCAGTCACACCGCCCACGACACCAGCTCCAGAGATTCCTACTGCGCCCGTGGTGGTAACGCCCACAAGCCCTAAAAAATTTGACCCGCGCGAGTTGTTTTCAAAAATAAAAATTCCCAAGAAGATATTGATAAGCGTAGCAATAGCCTTAATTCTTCTTGTTGTTTTAGTAATTGTATCAAGCATGCTTGGCCAGAAGCGGGGAGGGGTGGCCCCACAAATAACCGAGACACCCGCGCCTACTGAGGAGCCGATCTCGGAAATTCCATCTCAGTATGCGGACGATCCCGATGTGGCTGAGATTAAAAAACAGATGGATGAGTTGGATCAAGACTTAGATGAAGCTTCATTTCGTGATGATACACTAAGATCTCCTACGCTAGATTGGAAAGTAGAGTTTGACGATTAGAAGGATAAAAAGTCGCGCATCGCGTCTTCAAAATTACGATATTTTTGCTCGTGGTCCTCGCGAATTTTATTATACAAATCCTTTTTATCATCCTCGCCGTATTCTTGAAGGTATAGCTTTACAAATTTTGAAGAAAGCCCTTCTTGGCGAGCAAGCTTTTCGCTTTGCCTTACATACCGCCTGTAAGCAATTTCGGCCTTTCGTTCGATTTTCCATGCTTTGTAGCCTAGATAAACCTCAATGAAGAAACGTACCACGCCTTCAGTGAAAGTAGCAGTTGCTATGGGGTTAATCCAAAAATAAGTAAAAACGGCAATTGGAATAATTAAAAAAGGAATGCTATCTGGCACGACCTATTATACCAATTTTATTCGGTTTATCTCAAATACTTCAATTTTTGGGACGCTAAAATCAGGGTCTGGCGCCGCCTTTCTTATAACAACTCCCACCCTGTCGATCATAGGGAAATCCTTCCTGATCTCGCCCCAAAATTTTTCAGCCAGATTGCCGGAATATGCAGCATAGCCGCTGCCCTCACTTCGGCCGCAAAGCCTGTCTTCGTATTCACGAATAATCTCAATTACTGGCTTGCCTTTTTGGTTATATTCATCCTGAAGGCTTGAGTCTAAGTTATATGCATCGTGAATTATTTTAAAATCGTCAAACAACTCTTTGTTGTCTGAAAGCATTTTTTTGTAAATTTCTTGGTACTTTGTCATTGGGGAGCTTGGTACTTTTTGTCTTTGAGGTTCTGGTACCAAGCATAAAGGCCTGATGCGTATTTGTCGACTCCTTCAAGTTCGTGGAATACCCTGTCGCGAATGGCAATCGAGCTGACTTCTTTCTGGCGAAGGCTCTCTATCCAGCTGGAGATTTTTTCGGCAACTTCGGCGGCTTCTACGGGGCGCACTCCCGCTGCTGAGATTACTTTTGTAATTTTCTCGGGATCAAAAGGCTCACGGTTTCCGTTTCTTTTTATTACCATTACTTCATCTTTCATGTCAGTACGCATATTGTGTGTAAAAGCATAATAGCACAGAGTTGTGTAATAATGAATCGTATGGCTAACCCTCTGCAAGCTCTTTTTGCCAAACCAAAAGTTGCTACTCCGACGCCTCCAAACAGCTTGCTTGATGAGGCCGCGAGGCAGGCTGAGAATAGAAAAATTGCTGAGGCAAGAGCAAGGACTGACGCGATCCTTTCTAGCATCGGCGATGGAGTTATCGCGATCACTGATCGCGGAGAAGTTAGCTTTATAAACACGCAAGCGCTTTCGATGTTGGGGCTGGTTGAAGCTGATGTTTTGGGTAAGCATTTGATTCACGCTGTCTTGGCTTATGATGAAAAAAATCAGTTGCCTTTAGAGAGGCATCCGATGCAACAGTCCTTACTAAAAGGTGTCAAGACAAGTGCGACCTTGTATTTTTGCAAAAAGGACGGAAGCAAATTTCCGGTTTCTGTGACCACCTCTCCTGTATTTTTAATGGGAGCTTTGATCGGCGGAGTGTTGGTTTTTCGCGACATAACGCACGAAAAAGATGTTGATCGCATGAAGACTGAATTTATTTCCCTGGCTTCTCATCAGCTTCGCACGCCTCTGTCAGCCATGAAATGGTTTGCAGAGATTCTCTTGTCCGGAGACACAGGAAAAATGACCGAGGAGCAAGAAGAAACAGTTAAAAAAATCTACATTTCAAATGAACGCATGATAGATTTGGTAAATTCACTATTAAACATATCTAGGATTGAGTCTGGCAGGATTATTATCGACCCTCGCCCCACGGATCTTTCCAAACTGGTTAGTGAAGTGCTGATTGAACTGACGCCAAAAATTGAGAAGAAAAAGCACCATGTAGTCACGAGTGTGCACGCTTCGCTTCCGCTAATTAATATTGATCCTCGCTTGGTTCGGCACGTTTATCTTAATTTACTCACGAATGCTATCAAATACACTCCAGAGGGAGGGGAAATTCATATAATAATTTCTCGAAATGCAGATTCTTTGGTTTCTCAGATTACCGATAATGGTATGGGGATTCCAGCTGCACAGCAGAATAAAGTGTTTCAGAAATTTTTTAGAGCCGAAAACGTTTCGCGCGTGGAAACAGACGGAAGTGGTTTGGGATTGTACTTGATCAAATCTATTGTTGACGCTTCGGGTGGTAAAATTTGGTTTACAAGCGAGGTGGGAAAGGGGTCCACTTTTTGGTTTAGCCTGCCACTTCAAGGAAGCACGCCCAAGGAGGGAGAGGTCACAATCAATTCTTGATACTAGGACTCTGATAGGAGTATGATTTAGTTGTTATGGAAACTACGCCTCAATCGCATTTGATAATGATTATCGAAGACGAGGTGATGCTGCTTCAGGCTATTGAAAAGAAGCTTCAAAATAGCGGTTTCGAGACGGTTTCGTTTACAAAAGCCACAGACGCTTTAAGATATTTTACGGATGGGGGAGCAAAGCCTAATGCAATTTGGCTCGATTTTTACTTGGAAGACGATATTGACGGCATTGCTTTCATGCAAAAATTAAATGAAAATCCGGAGCTTTCTGCTATTCCTGTTGTCGTAGTAAGTAACTCGGCTTCTCAAGACAAGGTAAACACAATGGTTGCTTTGGGGGTTAAAAAGTATCTTCTTAAAGCGGAAAACAGGCTGGAAGACGTAGCGAACACATTGCATCAGGTTTTGTCTCCCGAGAATGGACAACAATAAAAAAACAGTTTTAGTGCTCGATGATGAGGAATTGATTACTGCTGCTCTTGGCCGCAAAATAGAGATTGCGGGATTCAACGTTTTCATTCAAAGAAACGGAGAAGATGGTCTGCGTGTCGCGCTTGAATCTCACCCAGACCTTATTCTTCTTGATATGATTATGCCAAAAATGGACGGGATGACTTTTTTGGATAAACTTCGTGAAAGTGGAGATTGGGGGAAAGCGGTTCCGGTTATTGTTTTGACAAACTTGGAATCTGGAGATCAAGTCAAAAAGAGTCGTGATAGGGGAGTTTTTGATTACCTTGTAAAAACTAATTGGAGCTTGGAAGATGTTGTGTCTCGAGTAAATCAAGCGCTTTCATAATACACTCCGCGTGTTGTCCCTCTTTTTTTAATTAGTCCTTGGTCGGCAAGCTTTTTCAAATCATATCTTAGCGTCCGGTCGTTGACTTTAAGAAACCGTCTTTTTATCTGATCAAACTGCATAAGTTTCTGATCACGAATAAGGTTATAAATCTCGGCGCGTCTCGGCAGTAGATAATCTGTAACATCCGATTCACGTTTTGACAAAACCAACTCTTTTGATTTTTCAGCCGTGTCAGCAATTGCCGTAAGCATGAAAATTAAATAGTCGGTCGCGTCTTTTTCTGGCTCTTCCAGCATTCGGTAATATTCGCTTCTGTGGCCATCGATATATTCTTCAAGAGGTAAGATGCCTTTCATGCCGTATCCTCCCTGAATTAATACTTTTTGAAGCAAAAGTCTACCTACGCGGCCTGAGCCATCCAGAAAGGGATGAATCTTCTCGAAAGTAAAGTGGGCCAAAGCAGCCTTTACTGGAATAAATTTTTCCTTATCACTGTTTATATATTTTATTAATCTGTTAACAAGCGCAGGGACTTGCTTTGGTGGAGGCGGCATGTAGATTGCAATCCCTGCTGAATTAAAGATTGCCTCCATATTGCGGCGCAATCTTCCAAGCGTGTCGGGCTCGACTAGGCCTTTCATCGCAATTTCGTGAAGAGAAAGGATTTCTTTTACTGAAATATCACGAGAGCTTTTTTGGTTTAAGTAATTCAAAGCCTTCAAAACGTTCATGACTTCGAGCTTCTTTTGAGTTTCCGAGGAGCGCGCTAAGTCATCAAGAGTCAGAGGATTGCCTTCAACACGAGCTGAGAAGAGAGAGCTTTTGAGAGTGGAGTTTCTTCTGATATTATTTTCCACTTCGGGAGGGATTGGGAAAGAGTCGATTACTTGGCGGCTGGCTTCTATCGAAGACAGAAGAGTGGTGATCTCAGGGACGAGCCTATATCTAGGCGGAATAATCATAAATCACTTTACCAGATATGGCCTAATTTGGCCAGATGTGTCCTAATGTTACCCAATGCTATACTTTGCTTGTGAAGTATTTGTACTTTTCTAATCTTTCATCGGAGTTGCATTTAGCGCATTTTGTGGCTACTCGCGAGGCGGGCAACGTGAGTTTCTCGGTTGGTGATGATCCCAAGAAAGTATTGATTAATCGCGAAAATATCGCGAAGGATTTCGGTGTTTCGCTTGACGCCTTCACAGTCGCTGGCCTTGTGCATGGAAACCATGTTGTAAAAGTTAGCGCAAAAACGCGAGGCCGTGGATCCACGAGCCCTCAAACGGTAATTCCCGAGACGGACGCAATGATCACAAATACCCCAGATATATTACTGATGGTTCCGGTTGCCGACTGTGTGCCAATTTTATTTTTTGATCCGATCAAAAAAGCCATAGGGATTGCTCATGCTGGCTGGCGAGGAACACTCAAGGAGATTGCTAAGGCAACCGTTAACAAGCTTCACCAAGAATTTAACTGCAACGCGAGTGACATTAAAGTTGGGATAGGCCCGGCAATATGCGTGAGACATTACGAGGTTGATGAGGCAGTTTTGCCGGGCGCTCGAGGCAATTTTGATCTGGTTGCCGCCAACAAAATTCAACTTCTAGACACTGGAGTAAAGCCGCAAAATATTGAAATCATGCCCTACTGCACTTTTGAGCGTACGGATCTTTTTTACTCTCATAGGGCGGAAAAATCTACTGGCCGCTTCGCCACTGGTATAATACTTCTGTAGGATGAGAAAACATCCAATCCTGTTTTTGCTGGGTTTTGCAGCTGGCTATTTGCCGGTTCTTTTTTTGTTGTCGCGTGCTAGCTCCAGCCCTGCGACTGTGTTGGCGGATGAGCCGGCACCTGAAATTATAAGTGTGACACTTGAAACTCACGCGCCCGAGGAAACTGTGGAGCCAGTAGTTTTAGCGGTAGCCGAGGAGGCGACAACTCCTAGACCGACAGAGTCTCCCACACCTGCACCTCCCACACCTGCACCTTCCACGCCGTCGCCTACAGCTTCACCAGAACCGACGCCAACTCCAGACGTCTGGTCGCCTCCGGCGATCGAGCCGATATTTGCCAACTATGCTGGAATGTATAGCGTAGATAAAAATATTTTAGAGCGACTTGCGAACTGTGAAAGCCATTTTAACGAAAATGCTCAAAATGGCGATTATCTTGGAATGTTTCAATTTTCCACTTCAACTTGGATGAGTTATAGAATGCGCATGGGCCTAGACGCAAATCCTGATTTACGCACAAATATCGAAGAATCCATCAAAACTGCGGCATATGTCATTCAGCAACAAGGCGTTTCTCCTTGGCCGAGCTGCCTAAGGTAGCTAATTCATGGCTAATTTGGTAAAATAGTTCTTCCAGGAAGCCTCCTTGAGGTTTTTTTGGCCTAAATTATGGAAAAAAGCATACGTAACGTTGCAGTTATTGCTCACGTTGATCATGGTAAAACAACTTTGGTGGATGCGATTCTTAAGCAATCGCATGTTTTTCGTGAGAATCAGGAAGAAATGCAGCAAACCCAGATCATGGATAAGAATGAACTGGAGCGCGAGCGTGGAATTACCATTTTGGCCAAAAATTGTGCCATCGATTTTGGTGATGTAAAAATTAATATTATTGACACTCCCGGTCACGCTGATTTTTCAGGTGAAGTTGAGCGAACTCTTGGTATGGCGGATGGGGCGCTTCTTATTGTTGACGCTCAAGAAGGCCCAATGCCTCAGACAAGGTTTGTGCTTAAAAAAGCACTTGAGCTGGGCCTCAAAATTATTGTCGTTATAAATAAAATTGATAAAAAATTTGCAGACCCAATTGCAACGCTTAGCAAAGTGGAAACTTTGTTTTTAGAGCTGGCAAGCTTTGAAGCACAGCTTGATTTTCCGGTTGTTTACGCTATTGGGAGGCGCGGTGTGGCTTTCCATGAGCTTCCGAGTGATCCAGAGGCAGCTGGGGACATTTTGCCACTTCTTACAACTATCGTAAAAGAAGTTCCGGAAGCCGAAGTTTTGGAAGGTAGTTTTAAAATGGTTGTAAGCTCGATTGAGAGCGATGCACATTTAGGCCGTATTTTGATTGGAAAAGTTCACCAAGGCGTAGTAAAGCGAGGAATGAAAGTTGTCGTTGCTCATGAGCAAATGCGTGTTCTAACGATTGAGAAATTGTTTGTGTACCACGGGCTTGGCAAAGAGGAAGTGGCAGAGGCAGGAAGCGGCGAGATTGTGGCTTTTTCTGGGGTTGAGGCAAAAATCGGAGATACAATAGCTGATCCAGCGGACTCGGAAGCTCTCCCGGCTATAGCAATTGGTGAGCCAACACTTCATATGACAATCGGACCAAATACTTCGCCTTTTGCTGGCCGTGAAGGCAAGTTTGTAAACGGCAGGCAAATCGAAGAGAGGCTTACGCACGAGCTTGAAAGTAACTTAAGCATGCGAATGGAAAAGTTGGGAAATGGAAAGTATAAAGTTTCCGGTCGTGGCGAGCTCCACCTTTCGATCCTTCTTGAAACGATGCGCCGCGAAGGCTATGAAATGGAAGTTGGCAAGCCAGAAGTCATAACAAAAGTTATCGATGGTGAAACCTGCGAGCCTTGGGAAGAAGTTTCTGTGATTGTGCCGGCTGAGTTTACCGGAGTAATTACCGAGGAATTCGGTAAAAGGTATGCCAAGATGGTTCGAATGGAACCAGTAAATGAAGACGTGGAGTTTATTTATCACATGCCAACCCGTGCTCTCATAGGGCTTCGCAGTTATTTATTAACAGCTACGAAAGGAACTGTCGTCATGAGTTCTGTGTTTTTGGCGTTTGAGCCGATGGGTAAGCCTCTTCCAAAAATTCGGAGGGGAGTGCTTATTGCTAGCCAAAGTGGTGAAGCGCTGTCGTATGGCTTGGAAAATGCTCAAGGACGGGGAGTGTTGTTTGTGGGCCCCGCAGAGGCCGTTTATGAAGGCATGGTAGTAGGTGCCAACTCTAAAGACGAAGATATTCCAGTAAACGTTTGTAAAGGTAAAAAATTGACGAATATGCGCTCAAAAAGCTCTGACGGCGTAGTACAGTTAACTCCGCCCACCAAGCTTTCTTTGGAGCAATCTCTGGATTTCTTGGAGAATGATGAGCTTTTGGAAATTACGCCTCTTAATACGCGTCTTCGCAAAAAGTTTTTAAGTGAACTTGAGCGCAAAAGACACAGAGCGTGAACAAAAAAATAATCGCAGCAATTTTTCTGTTAGTCACCGTTATTGTTTCTGCTGTCTTGCTTTTGCTAAACAAGCCTCGACCTGCTCTTGAAACCAAATTTGCCCCTGCCAGCTCATCTGTGCCAATTGCGTCAGCTACGCAGGGCATTGGATACAAAAATCCGCCTGAAAGCGTAAACTTGGGTTCACTCAACCACACTTATCAAACATTTAATAACTGCGGACCCGCAACGCTTTCTATGGCTTTAGGGTGGCTTGGGAAAAACGTTTCTCAAAAAGAATTGGGAGATAAAATGCGCCCGTGGCAGGTTGAAGATGGTGATAACGACGACAAATCAATTTTCACCAGCGAGTTCGTGGATTGGGCGCATGAGTATGGTTTTGAGGCTCTTGCCCGCCCGAACGGGGACATTGAAACTTTGAAGCGCTTTACGGCCAACGGCATTCCGGTTGTTGTTAAAACGTATTTGCATTTAAATGATGACATTGGCCACTTCCGAATCGTCAAAGGTTTCGATGAGCGCGAGCAAGTAATCATTCAAGACGACTCGTTTGAAGGGCCTAATCGCCGCATCTCGTACTTCGATTTTTTGAGTCTTTGGCAGCCATTTCATTACGTTTACATTATTGTTTACACTCCGGAACAATCAGAACTTGTGAACGCGATCTTGGCCGAGGCGGCCATTGAGGAAAATTCTTGGGAAAGCTTAATTACGCGTTCCAAAAAAGAGGCGCAGCTTACTCCAGATAGCGTATATCCAATTTTCAATATCGCAGTAGCAAGCTATTATCTTGGAGATTATGAAAAGACGGTGGAGTCTTTCGAGAAAGTAGAAGGACGCCTTCCCAAAAGAATGCTTTGGTATCAGCTTGAGCCTTTATTGGCTTACCAAAAACTTGGGCAACACGACAAGATATTTAGCATTTCGGAGAAGATTTTAAATGGCGGCAATAGAGCGTATTCTGAGCTTTATCAAATTAGAGGAGAGATATATTTGGCACAGGGAAACCGAGACGCCGCAAGGGAAGAATATCAGAAGGCTGTGAGCTATAATGTTAATTACGAAGCAGCAAAAACTGCTCTTCGTGATTTACAATGAAAAAGCTAATTTTAGGAGTTTTATTTTTACTAGTTTTTGCCTTCCCCAGCAGAGCTTCAGCCCAGGTGGCTCCTTATGTGATCGATGATTTTAGCTCGGAAATTACAATTAACCAAGACAGCTCAGTAACAGTCAAAGAAACAATAGACGTTACATTTAATCAAAACCGCCACGGAATTTATCGAGATATTCCGGTTGTTTATCACACCCAAGAGAAAACTATAAATTCAAAACTACGTGTTATCTCGGTCAACGAAGAGTATGAAACAAGCCGTGAGGGTGACTATATTCGAATCAAAATTGGCGATCCTGATGAATATGTTTTGGGTAAAAAGACTTACGAGATTGTTTACAGAGCAAGAAACATAATTCAAAGATTTGAGGACCACGACGAGCTTTATTGGAATGTGGCCGGAGATGGATGGGACACTTCGCTGGGCTCAGTAGAAGCTTCGGTAATCTCGGACTTTGCAAGCATTTCCAATATCCAATGCTTTGAGGGACAAGTCGGAGTAACCACAAAGTGTGAAGAGCTTAGCCACGACGCCAAGAGCGCCAATTTTACAGCGGGAACAAATCTTGGTATGGGTCGAGATATGACCATTGTTGTTGCACTTGACCGCAATAATTCAATCAACTTTGGTGCCACTTTATCCGACCAAATCAGTGACTATTGGGGGTATCCAGTAGTTTTTGTACCATTTCTTTTGATGTTTTACTTTTGGTACAAAAAGGGCCGAGACGAGCGGCTGGTTGGCGATAACATTTACTACGAGCCAGACAAAAAGCAAACCGAGACAACTCCAATGTTTAACAAAAGAGAATTTTTACCGATGGTTTATTCACCAATTGCTGGTCTCACACCTTCGGAAGTCGGCACTTTGATTGACGAGCGAGTTGATATCCACGACGTTGTCGCTGAAATTGTGGAATTGGGAAGACTAGGCTACCTAAAAATTGAAAAAATAAACAAGAAACTAGCTAAAGACGATTATCTAATTAAAAGATTAAAAGAAGATAGCGGAAAGCTTCGTGAATATCAGAAGTATCTTTTTGAGTCGATTTTTGAGTATGGGGAAAACGGCGAGGTAAAGCTATCGGAGCTGAAAAAGAAGTTTTACACCAAGCTTGAAAAATTCAAAAATAAGCTTTATGCACACGTTGCGTCGGAAGGCTTTTTCTTTGCAGACCCGAATCGCGTGAGGGCTTTGTGGATCGTGTCGGCAATAGCCATAGAGGCGGTGACGTTTGGGTTGGCAATATTGTTTTTCACTCAAAATTACGATTTTTTGCCGATAATAATAAATTCGGTTTTGGCAATTCCAGCTGTTATTCTGGCCTTCGGCATGCCTCGCAAAACCGCTAAAGGGTATGCGATGTACAGGCAAAGCGAAGGGCTAAAGTTTTATTTAGGCAAAGGCAAGTGGCGAGAGGAAATAAAAGAGAAGCAACTTTTCTTGGATGAAATTTTGCCATTGGCAATTGCACTTGGAGTTGTCAACAAATTGGCTCGCGACATGCAGGAGCTAGGTGTGAAAGAGCCAAGCTATATGAGTATGGGCGGGTTGGCTTGGGCAAGCTCGATTAATAGTTTTAACTCAGCCGCAGCAACCACCATGGCTCCTCCAAGCTCTTCTGGTGGGTACTCGGGAGGATCTGGGTTTTCAGGCGGAAGCGGCGGTGGTTTTGGTGGCGGCGGTGGTGGAAGCTGGTAGTATATAATTGCCCATGGCCCAGACGATAAAGTGTAAAGAATGTGGTGCTGAGATTGAGGTTTCTGAAGCCCTGACACACCAGCTCGAAGAGCAAATAAAAGCCTCGGTTGAAGCTAAAAACAAAAATCTTCTTGATGAATACAAAGCCGAGGTTGAGAAAAAAGCTGCACGCGACATTGTTGATGAAAAAGCGCGAAACGCAAAACTAGCCAAACAGGTAGATGATCTTCTGGACGAAATTCGCGCGCTCCGAAGACGCGATGAAGAGCGCGAGATTGAAATGAAGAAAAAGCTTTTTGATGAAGAAGAAAAAATAAGACTTGAAGCGGCGAAGCGCTACGAAGAAGAGCACAAGCTGAAAGATCTTGAAAAAGATAAAAAAATTAATGATCTTCGGGAGGCTTTGGAAGCTGCTCAGAAAAAGGCCACACAAGGCTCACAGCAAACTCAAGGTGAATCGCTTGAGCTTGAGCTTGAAGAGAGGCTTCGCGCGGAGTTTCCGATGGATGAAATTTCGGAAGTTAAAAAAGGTGTGCGCGGAGCTGATATTGTTCAAGCCGTTCGCGACAAATATGGCAGAAGCTGCGGCACTATTTTGTGGGAAAGCAAAAACGCGAAGTGGTCGCACACATGGATTTCAAAACTAAAAGAAGACAAGATGCAAGCGAAGGCAGATATCGCGGCTCTTATTACGGTTGATCTGCCGGAGGGCTTGGAGACATTTAAATATGACGACCGCGGGGTTTGGATTGTAGATTGGAGACATTTTATTTCATTGGCATTTGCCCTGAGATACAACCTAGTAGTACTTAACAACGAGAGGACAAAGCAAGATGGCAAAGACGAGAAAATGGAAGTAATGTACAACTATCTTACAGGTAACGAGTTTAGAGATAAAGTTGAGGGGATAATCGAGTCGTACGATTTATTGCGTGAAGACATAGAAAGGGAGAAAAGATGGTATCAGGCAAAATGGTCGAGGCAAGAAAAAATTATCGGAAAAATAATTGGCAACACCTCATCGATGTATGGAGACTTGAAGGGGGTAATTGGCCATGATCTACCTCAAATCAAAACTTTGGAATTGCCTGAACCAGAATAAGTATTTGCAAATAATTCACGGTGGGATTACAATCCCGGTATGTCAGCCGAGAATATTCATGGGATACCAGGTTTATCTGATATCAGGATGACAACTGTGGGTATCAGAGATGAATTTCCAGTCGCTGAAGTTAACATTTCTCTTTTTGGAGCTAATCGTACGAAACCGCACTTGAGATTTCTCTCAGAACAAGTAGCCGGAAAAATTTGCGCATCGTGCCCTTTAAATTCACTCCAAGGCTTTCAAGTAGGTGACAAAAAGCTAACATGCGGTGGTGTTACTTTTGGAGTAGTTCAGGATAGACGGGAAAGCTCACAGCCTGAAGCTTTTGTTATATCAGGAGAACCTATGGGTGAGCAAGAGTGGCGTGATTTGTGTGCAGCTAGAAGCTTTCCATGTGAACCAAGGGCAACCTTCAATCCGGAAGATTACCGAAGAGGATAACTTAATAATCAAACTCTTGCCAGTCAGTGACAAGAAGCCTGTCAGATTGTGGAATGGCATTCATCTTATCAATATCTTGCGGCTCCATTTGCCAATTCAATGAATTAAAGTTGTCTTTGATGCGCTCTGGCGTCTTGCTTTTAGGAATTGCTACGATCCCGCGACTAACAATCCAGTTTAAAATTACCTGAGCAGGGGAGACCCCGTATTTTTGGGACAATTCTACAACTGTCGGGTTTTGTAGCTCCGCGCCGCGGCCAAGAGGCGAGTACGCAGTGACTAAAATATTTTTTGAATCACAATAATTTTTAAGTTCCATCTGATTAAAAGATGGATGAAGCTCGACTTGGTTATTTACGATTTGGCAGCCTTTTGCCATCACGTCTTCAATATGGTGAATTGTAAAATTCGAAACACCGTAAGCGCGAATTGTTCCTTTTGCTTGAAGTTCCGCCATTGCACTAAAAGTTTCATCAATTGAAATTAAATGGTTTGGCCAATGAACCAACAAAAGATCAATGTAGGGGATTTGAAGCTCACTTAAAAATCGGTCTACACTTTCTAAAACCTTGGGATGCTCCAAATCACTGTGCCACACTTTAGTGGTGATAAAAAGCTCCTCGCGGGCTATTCCACTATTTTTAATGGCTTGCCCCACCTCGTGGTGATTGCCATATCTATCCGCTGTGTCGATGTGGCGATAGCCAATTTCAAGAGCGCTTGCTACTCCAATTGAGCAGTCCGCCCCAGTAAGTTCCCAAGTTCCAAAGCCCAAAGCTGGAATGTTCACGCCATCAGTTAATCTAAACGTTTTCATTAATGGCCAGTGTAGCAGAAAGCTCAATCTAGGGTCAAATGGCTTATTTACCCATAAATATGAGATAATTGCGGTATGAGTTTAGAGCGGCTGGGTGCAACTGTTGATTGGAGCGAAATACACAACCGCCTTGGATGTGTTAGAGGGTGGGGGGATTCGTGTGTATTGGTCGCCACCACGGTCATGGATTATCTGGAACAAGATTTGGGTGTTCCCAGAACAGAATTAACACTAAAGTCGGTCCGAACTGGTGAAGATGGGTGGTTTGCTCACGTTTGGGTTGAATGCGGACAAGAGATAATTGACCCCGAAGATTATCAAAAATTATATTCTGACTTATACCCCAAGGGTACCATCGATGCTGAATTTGCCCGTGAATACGATAAGCTGAAACAGCTAGGTTTGCATAGCTTGATTCTGGAAAGAGGTGCTCAAGCCGCCTGTTTGTAGAGCTTTTTCTTATATTCTTCAAGCATGCGTTCGGCAGAAAATTGTTTAGATAAAGCAATCGAATTTCTCATTCTTTTAATCCAGCCTAGGGGCAACCCACTTTCATCACGATCGTAATACAAGGGCACTATTTCGCGCTCGAGTAAGTTATAAAAATTTTCAGATACACTTTCGGGGTTTAAAATCCACCCAGCATCTGTCCAATCTGCTTCGTATGTCCAGCCGTCGAGGACAGTACAGTTGATCACTCCGTTTGCCGCAGCCTTCATGCCGCTTGTGCCACAGGCTTCTAGATTTCCTTTGGGAGTATTAAGCCACACATCGGAGCCGCTTGTTAAATGATTGGCTAAGGATATGTTGTAGTTGGCGACAAAAATTGCGTTGCCTGAAAGTTCGGTCGAGAAAATTCTTACGACTTCTTCAACTAAATTTTGTGAGTTGGCGTCTGCCGAATGAGAATTTCCTGCATACAAAATTTGAACTGGTCTGCCTGCGTTTTGAATAATGCTTTTTAGCTTTGCGATATCTTTAAAAATTGCTTTAGGCTGTTTGTACTCTGCAAGGCGCCTTGCCCAAGTGACGACTAGGCGATTTGGGTCATAGCTAAAGCCGGTTCGCTTCAGAACGGTACTGGCAAGCTCGCGCTTTTTGAGCATGTGCTGCTCCCAAAAATCACGATCGTTTAAGCTACGGTTTCGAAAGTCCGAATCTTGCCAGCGGTCCATGTGAACCCCGTTTGTGATACTTATCCATTTGTATTTCGGGTACTCGCGTCGGCAATACTCTCCGTGGACGCGTGAAACCGCTTGTTGCTTTCCCGAAATATTTAATGCGAATTTGGTAATCGAAAAGTTGTCCCCTTCGTGGCCTTCGCGCACTAGCTCGTATGGATCGGCTACTCCAAGCCCTGCTGCGAAAGGCCCTGCCCACCACTTGGCTGTGTCAATGTGATAGCTGGGGTTACCCGCGGCCACCAACGTGTGATTGGTGTAAATAATTAATTTTTTTGCTTCCTGCCAAGCTTCAGTAAATGCTAGACCTTTTTCTTTTTGAATTTTTCGCACCAGCTCCCAAATTAAAAAACCAGCTCGGCCTTCGTTTATGTGATATAGCTTAGGCTTAATTCCAAGCTTCTCCATTAGCCGCATGCCACCAACCCCCAAAAGAATTTGCTGGCGCATTTGGCTATCCGCATCTCCTGCGTAAAGCGTGTCCATGTCGTGAATCCAGTGTTCGGGGTTTTGGTCTACGTCTGTAGAGAGAAAAAATATTAGTGACTCATCCGAAAGCCGGAGATGATAAGACTTGACTGCGATTTCACCATCGGGAGTCGGGATAGTAAAGACCAGTTGATTTCCTTTGATGGTAGTAGGGCGCAGAAAAGAAGTGTCATGATCAAATTCGGAATCGCGTTTTTCTTCGTGACCCTCAGAGGTAATATGTTGGATAAAATTTTTGCCTTTATAAAGAATACCAATCCCGATAGCGGCAAAATGAGAAGATGCTGCCGCATGCAAATAGTCACCCGTTAAAATCCCCAAACCTCCAGCATAAGTAGGAAGCTCGTTGTCGATAGCGAATTCATTGGCAAAATATGCCACAGGAGAAAAACCTTTTGGCAGGATCATCATTCATGTTAACATGTCTCATGTCACTTGCGAATATGATGTGTGTGCCTTGTGAGGTTGGGGCTCCAGTTGCAACTTCTGAGGAGATTAAAAAATACATGTCAGATCTTACGCTTTGGAAGTTAACTGAGGATTCAAAGAAAATAAAAAGAGACTATGAGTTTAGCGGTTTCTCGGATGCAGTTTCTTTTATTAACAAGGTCGCCGCCGTTGCGGAGTCTCAGGGCCACCACCCAGATTTATGTTTGCATGACTTTAAGTATGTGGAAGTTGAACTTTGGACGCACAAAATAGGAGGACTACACAGAAATGATTTTGTAATGGCTGCTAAGCTCGACCAGCTTGTTTAGCTTTTTTATAAAGAAGATAACTTATCGATATCGGTAACTGATATCAAATTCCTTTTGTACGAAACCAAACCTTGGTCCTTAAGTTTTTTCATTTCGATACTAACACGCTCGCGGGTAAGCCCTGTCAAGGATGCCAAGTTTTCGTGAGTAAAGCTAAATTCTGGGCCAAAGTGTTTGTGAAGATATTGCAAAGTTGAAACGACTCTTTTTCTTGCATTTTCAAAGCTTAAGATTTCGATGCGCTTGGATAGTCCGCTTATACCTTTGAGAAGTTTCTTGGTCAACTCCATCAGCTCTTTTGGTTTGCTGGAATAATATTCAACCATTTCGTCTTTTGGTACACATACAACTGAGCAAGTGGTGAGCGCAGCAAGCGTATAATTGGGAACTTCATCATTTAAGCCCCACATTAGAGGGAAGAGAGCCCCAGGTGTATATATGTGCAGGATTAATTCTTTGCCGTCCGATGAATCAGTGGAGTGTTTTACAAAACCGCTTTTAAGCAAAAAGACATAATCTGGAGTTTCGCCGGAATTGAGGATTATATCGCCGGCTGCAAACTTTTTGATATGATGATTGTCTGTCGGCATAGCCAATTGTAATACATATTACCCAAAATTTCCTCTTTTTGGTTATAATGCTTATGAAGTGAGGTGATTCATATGCCAGCAAAGAAAAAGACAGCGAGCAAGAGCTCTCCAAAAAAGGAAGAATTTGAGCTTAAGGGCGAGGATTTGGTAAAAAAAGTCAAACAATTGATCCGCGAAGGTAACGTGCGAAAAATCAGCATTATCGATAAAAACGGCAAGACAATTGTTGTGTTACCGTTAACAATTGGTGTTGTTGGTGCGGTACTTGCGGCACCTTTGGCAATAGTTGGAGTCATCGCAGCCCTTGTGACTGAATGTACTATTCGGGTTGAGAGGGAGCGGTAAGACGACTCATAGCCTCGTCAGAATTTATTCTAAGTGAAAAAACTCTCATGCCAGCTCTGTCAGCGACCGGAGTATGTTCATCTGCCCCCAGAAGTGATAAAGCGTACTGGAGATATCCATCGAGATGGGTTTTGGAGCCGCTTAGATAAAACATCGTATGGTTTTCTGAGCCACTATGTAAAATTAGATAAGGCTCCTCTTGCTGGTCTTGTTGGTCAAGTTCGAGTGAGCGGTGTAGTGCAGAGCTGTAGTCACCAGCTTCTCCTAAGTTTTCAACTTTCATGATAGGAATGATACCACAAATAAGGCAATTAGCTATCTTTCTGTTTTTGGAAACATGCCGAACAAGTGTTCAACTACGGTTTGGGTCACATTGATTCCGGAAACCCGTGCTTCGTAGGAAAAAAGTATTCTGTGGTTGGCAGATAAGCCATCACCTTGTTTAAATGGAGGCGCGATAGTAATACTTGGTACGTATTGTATACCCAGATCTTCAAACGTCCGAAGAATATCTGATGTTAAATTTTCTGAGAGCATTTCAAATTCTAGCTGATCTCCGGAACTAGTGTGGTATCTATTTTGCAAGATAGTCCATGCTGCAAGATTCATGTAAGCGATATGATCAAAAACACGGTTTAAAACTTTGTCTGGGCTTTCGCGCAAGATGCAAGTGGGGGTTGATTGGTTCAATGCGATTTCGTCTCTTGTAATCCGAGAGTCAGATCGAGCTATAAGAATCCTTTCCTGGGTCATGAGGTATTGTATCAAAACATATCAATAAATTAATAATTTTGCTAAACTTTAGTAGTGAAAACAAAGAGCTTCATTCAGCTTTTGGACAGCCGTAGGCTGCTATGCAGAACATGGTGACCTCAAAGGCAAACTACTATCTCTTGGACTGAATGGTTCAGGAAGTTAATTCATCAGGCAACTTGTTTTCCTTCGGCGCGAATTTAATTGACAATGAATTTACACAGTGCCTTGTATCTTTCCCAGTTAATTTTTCCCCTTCGAACACATGTCCTAAATGACCTCCGCATTTGGCACACTGGATTTCCACTCGTGAGCCATCTCTATCTGGGAGCCGCACAACCGCGTCTTTAAAATGCTCATCAAAAGCAGGCCAGCCACAGCCTGCGTCAAACTTCGCCTTTGAATCAAAAAGGGGATTGTTGCATCGGCGACATACGTAAGTGCCTTCTTTGTAAAAATCGTCATACTCGCCACTGAAAGGCGCCTCAGTTCCTTTTTGTACGATTACAGCCTCTTCCTCTGAAGTTAATTTGTTAAGCTTCATGCTCTTGTTCATCTACAGCCATAGCTTCCTCTTTTGTTTTATGAATTGTGCCATCAGGGTGGTGTGCAGGGGAATATATCGTGTAAAGTTTAAGATCTTCTGAATCGGAAAGATTAATGACGTTATGCTTGCTTCCTGCGGGAACGATTACTGCCGAGCCATCAGCAACCATGTGCTCTGAGCCATCGATGATTACTTTGCCACGTCCCTTTTCGAATCTAAAAAACTGATCCTCCAGCTCATGGATTTCCTCGCCAATGTCTTCGCTAGGCCTAAGGCACATTAAAACCAATTGGCTGTGGGCAGCGGTGAAAATTACCTTTCTAAAAAAAGTATTTTCCAAAGTTAGTTTTTCGATATCGCCGGAATAACCATTCATGATTCATTATAACAGCATTCAACAAAACCCCGAGCATTCGCTCGGGGATGGGTTGAATGCCGATATGTCATCCTCCTTCGGAGGTGGAAACCCTGCTCGCTAGAGCGGGGAGGATGTCATAACACCCTGTTGTATAATGGAAATTCGTAATGAGTATCACAAAAGGATTTGTCCACATCGCAATCGTTATCGCAGTTGGATTATTGGTTGCCGCTGGCGTGGTTTTTCTTGGGGCAAAACAGCCGGCTCAAAACGGCGATGAGAAAACATTATTTGAGCAGGTCACCAGAAACATGGAGCCCACGACAACTCCCTTTTTGTTTGAGGAACTGACAATTCCATATTTGCGTAGCCGTGAATATAAGAGCGAGCTTGGCGAGTTATCTCGGTATTCTGACAATGGCACTTACACGTCTTATCTAACAAGCTATGATTCGGATGGCTTAAAAATAAACGGACTTTTAACCATTCCAAAAGGAGATGGGCCTTTCCCTGCAATTGTCTTTGTCCATGGGTATATCGCGCCAACTATTTATAAAACAACTGAACGATACAATGATTACGTCAATTACTTGGCCAGAAACGGTTTTGTGGTTTTTAAGATTGATCTGCGTGGGCATGGGGAATCGGAAGGTGAAGCTGGTGGAGCTTATTATTCTTCCGATTACGTGATAGATACACTAAACGCATACTCTGCCTTAAAAAACGCAGATTTTGTGAATCCCGATGCAATAGGACTTTGGGGGCATTCGATGGCAGGGAATGTGACTTTTAAAAGCTTTGTTGTTCACAAAAATATTCCCGCAGTCGTCATCTGGGCTGGAGCCGGCTTTACATATTCTGACCTAGCCGAGTATCGGATCAGCGATAATTCTTATAGGCCACCAACGCAAAATACGGAGCGCCAGCGCAAAAGGCAGCTGCTTCGTGACACGTATGGGGAATTCAATCCTACAGATGAATTTTGGAAACAGGTTGCCCCAACAAATTATTTAGATGGCGTATCGAGCGTCATCGAACTTCATCACGCTGTGGACGATGATGTGGTGAGTATTCAGTACAGTCGTAACCTGATCAACGTTTTGGATAATTCAGAAATCCCTCATGAACTTTTTGAGTACGCTTCCGGAGGCCACAACCTTGAAGGCTCAGCTTTCTCCTCAGCAATGGCGCGGACTGTAGAGTTTTATAAGCGGAATTTAGAATAATTTTGTTTTATCGCAATTTTTGTGTAAGATAAATTACATATGCGTAGTTTTCTGATTCTTATTGTTGTGGGGATGCTTTTGGCTGTTGGTGGCTTGGCATACTTCATGATCCAAAATGTCGCAACCGATAGGCCAGCGACTACTCCAACTGGTGTAACCAGCTTTGAATCAACCGGCGAAACCGATGAGCCTTCGGTGGCTGGTAAGTATGTTAGTTTTACCGAATCCGCACTCGCAAATTCCTCTGGCCGAAGAGTTTTGTTTTTTTATGCCAACTGGTGCCCAACTTGCAGGCCGGCTGACACGAACATTCAAGCGAACGAGGGCAGGTTGCCAACAGATTTGACTGTTTTTCGAGTTAACTATAACGATAGCGATACTGATGCGGCAGAGAAGGCTTTGGCACAAAAATACGGGGTTACTTATCAGCATACGTTTGTTCAGATAAACACGGATGGAGCTGAGATTGCAAAATGGAATGGCGGGGCGCTCCCTGAGCTTTTGGAGAATATTAAGTAATGCTAGTATTAATCGTTTTTTCATTTGTGGCAGGTATCGTGACGATTTTGTCTCCATGTATTTTGCCGATCTTGCCAATAATTCTTTCTTCAAGTACAGACACAACTGGTAAAAGACGCCCTTTCGGAGTGGTTGTTGGGTTTGTTTTAAGTTTTACTTTCTTTACACTTTTTCTCTCCACTATCGTTAGGCTAAGCGGGATTCCAGCTGAGTCTTTAAGATTCTTGTCAATATTTATTCTCATAGCTTTTGGTTTAAGCCTTTTGGTCCCCGCGTTTCAGGTTTTTCTCGAATCGCTTTTTGCGCGTCTTTCTCGTTTTGCTCCAAACGTCCAAAATCGACGTGGATTTGGTGGGGGAGTAATTGTTGGGCTTTCACTGGGGCTTTTGTGGACCCCCTGTGTGGGTCCAATCTTGGCTTCCGTCATAAGTCTTGCCTTGTCCGGCACAGTAACCGCTCAAGCCGTGATAATTACCTTGGCTTATTCTATCGGCACGGCTGTTCCCATGTTTATTATCATGCAGGCAGGCTCGCGGGCTCTCCAGAAAGTTCCGGGGTTGGTTAAAAACACCGGCAAAATTCAAAAAGCATTCGGAGTGCTTATGATACTGACGGCGATTGGAATATTTTTCAACATCGACCGCAAGTTTCAGAGTTTTATACTTGATACTTTTCCACAGTATGGAGTTGGCTTAACAAAACTTGAGGACAATGAGGCGGTTAAGAAAGAGCTAGCAAAAGTTAACGAAAACCCAATGGATGAAACACAGATTGGAAAACCAATGAGCGATGTTGTTGCCAAAGGACCGCTCGCACCTGAAATAATTGCCGGAGGGCAGTGGCTTAATTCCGAACCGCTTAGACTATCAGAACTTCGCGGGAAAGTGGTTCTGGTGGATTTCTGGACTTATAGTTGTATAAACTGCCAGCGAACGTTTCCATATCTTCGTGATTGGTGGGAAAAATACAAAGACGATGGACTGGTGATTATCGGAGTTCATTCTCCAGAATTTGAGTTTGAGAAAGACGTTGATAACGTCCGAGAAGCAGCAGCTGACTTTGATCTTACTTATCCGATTGTGCAGGATAATGATTTTGCCACTTGGCGCGCCTATTCCAACCGCTACTGGCCGGCAAAATATTTCATTGACAAAGATGGAATTATTCGTGGCACGCATTTTGGAGAAGGAGCTTATGATGAATCTGAGAAATTAATCCAAAAACTTTTATCTGAGACCGGAAGTGATATTTCTCAAGAAATTGATAACCCGGAATATGAAATTTATTCCCGGACACCCGAGATTTATTTAGGAAGCAAGCGCTATAATGGCCAAAATTACATTAATCTAGAAGGAGACTACATCCAAAGCGATGAATACTTGGCTTTCCAAAAAGGGGCGCAGTTAAGCCTTAACTTCGAAGCAAAGAATGTCTATTTGGTCATGAATCCGACTGAAGAGAGTGCACGCGTAGACGTTTACCTTGATGGTGAATTTCTAAAATCTGTCGAAGTGACAAGCGATTCACTGTACGAATTAGTAAATTTAGAAGCACCTGGAAAACACGAGCTTAAACTCGAGTTTCCTGACGGGAACATCAGGCTTTTTGCATTTACTTTTGGTTAACCAAAGACATAGCCTTTGCCACGGTGGGTTCGAATTATTTCTTTATAAATCCCCAGATTTTTTATTTTCCTACGAATGTTTTCCACTGTTTTAGCCAGCGCGTAGAGTGAGAATTTAAAGTCAACATTATCTTTCCAGATGGCTTCAGCTGCTTCGTCGAAAGTTATTAATTTGCCGGGGTTACTAAGAAGCGCAACAAGCAGTGAGCGTTCTTTGGGGGTAAAAAGCTCTGTAATGTCTTTGTCTCTTACGATTATTTTTTGATCGACCGCTTTAATGATAGGTAAGGATGGAAAGCCGAGTCTTTCTAAATATGCTTCTGAATCTGAAATGATTTTTGTCGAATGCGCGCTGTTTGTTATGCCTTGTCTAGAAATCTCGGGCAAGATTTTTCTGAAAATGGTGTAGTCAAGAAGGTACTCGACGTTGTTTTGTTTGATAAACCAGTCAAAGTTTCCAGCTGTTCCATCAAGATTTGTTTTAATTTTATGAAGCGCAATAAGAATCGTTTTGCCGATCATATCTGCGGGCATATCGATCCGCTGGGTGAGATTTAAGACAAACCCGCGAGATGCAGGTTTTGGATAGATCGATCCGGCAGTCCCGAACGGAGTAAGTAGGATTTCGATCGATTCAATCTTGAAAACTACGCTTTTTGCACCCAAAAAATCATTAACAGCACTGTAGAATGCGCTTTGGCGCTTTTGCCATACGCGTGTAATTTTGTCGATCTCTTTTTGCTTAATGCTGGCATGTTTTTCAAGTTTTTCGACAACTTCTTCAACGGCTTTTTTAGGAAAACCCATTCCGTAATCATTGTTTTTTGATTTTATTATTTCTCTCCAAAAACTGGCAGATAGATCAAGATCTGGAAAATGGCTGACTTGGAAGTTTTTACTTACAGCGTAGGGAAGTACGGCATAACCGGAGTTTGAATAAAAGCCAACAGATATTGATTTTGCTAAATAGCAGATATATTCGGCCTCAACTTGTACGGCCGTTGTAAAAGTAGTTTTTGGTATTTTCATACTCAAGATAAACTCAAGATAGACAATTCGAGTGAGAATATTATAGGTCAGATTTAATTTTAATCAAATGAGCGCCGAGAGCATAACGAGTAACGTTTTTGTAACAATCTTACGCGATGGGGATAATGCTTTAACAGAAATCACCGATGTGACATGGGCCTCGCGGGAAGATCTGGTAACTCAAGTTCTAGCGCATCATCCTACTGCGAGCGCTATGGAACCTTATTTATTGCATGAGGTTCAAAATCTACCTAAAGAGAAAAGAGGAAAGGTTTTTATCGGAGAAGTTCAACCTCTTCACAACTTTGCAGGGGGCCCAGATGGCAGGTTGTGCAATATGGTTTTATCAGTCGACAGGAATGGGCAGTATGTTTTGTTTTTTCCGGAACAAGACGACGTAGTGTCACTACCAGAATGATTTACACAGGAGGAATAATATGACAGAAAATGAATTTGAATTGACTAAAGATGTTGAACCCTCTCAAAGATTTTGTGAAATGCAAGAAACTAGGTATGCTCACATTTTAACTTTAGATAATTTTGAGGCTTGTATCGAATTACTCGGTGACGTTGATTTGAATGAATACATAATAAATACATATCCATCTGTTATCGCATATACGCGATACGATGAAACTAAGGTCATAGTTCAGCTAAGTAGCGTGGATAAGCCATTGGAATTTGGACATGTTTTTAGGCACAAGGGAATCGCGTATGTGGGAGGAAAGGTGGTTTATCCATCAGAAGAAGAGTTAGGTAGGACTGTTCTACGAGGTGATGCACAAGTTATCACGAGAGGTGGATTAAAAGTACCTTTTGATATTTATGACACTATCGTAAATTTACAAGAAGAGTAATTTATTCTCGGTCATCAAACTTCATAGTTTCTTGTGGGTCATGATTAAATAATTTGTGTGCAATTCTCTTTACTTCGGCGATTAGGGTAGAATCGCCAATCGAACCTTTTTTGTGATTCAGAAAATGAGTGCTGAGTCTTCTAAGTTGTGGATTTACGGCATTTGCAGCAGTTCTTGGGCCAGCAGGCTCTCCCGGGATGATAGTTGCTGTCCCAACTTCTTGGGTATCGCCAATATTGACCTCTCTCACTCTGCCGTCTTCGGGTAAGGTTGTTGGAGCGCCGTCGAATGTATTGGGGAATGCAGAATATTCAATTGGCACTGGAACATCTCCGATTGCTTGTCCGTTTCCCTCTGGCAGAGACGTGGGCTGTTCTGGTAAAGAATCTGGTTGGATTGGGGCTTCTGGTGTCATGCCTCGTATTTTGCCCCAAATCAAAATTAAAGTCAAAGATAATCTTCAAGGTTGCTAATTTTTTGCATGATATACTGCCATTATGAGCTCTTTTCCCAAAGTCATTTTGTATATGGCAACCTCAATAAACGGCTTTATAACTCGCGGCAATGATGATTCTGAGTGGGTTTCGGAGACTGACTGGAAAGAATTTGATAAATTAAAACGCGAAAGCGGGATAATAGTGATGGGCTCGCGAACGTATCTTCAATTTCAAAATGATTTTCCTCAAGAAGGCGCATTTAATGTTGTGATGACTCATGACACCAAACTATTGAGCAAGAATGTTGAAGAAGCTTTGTTTACTAATAAAACTCCTGAGGAAGTTGTCGAGATGGCGGGCGCAAAAGGTTTTAGCCAGATTATGCTGATCGGAGGCATGCATCTAAACACTTCGTTTTTAAAGGCTGGACTTATTGATGAAATTTGGCTAGACATTCACCCAATTATTATCGGTGAAGGCAAGAGGGTTTTTGAAAATATGGATATTTTTACCAATCTGAAAATGATAGAATCGAGAGACTTGGGCGAGGGGCAGGTTTTGGTGAAGTATGCAATTAAAAAATAAAACAGCACTAGTAACAGGAGTTTCCCGGGGGATAGGCAATGCTATCGCCAAAAGGCTTTCTTCTGAGGGCTTTCGTGTCATTGGAACTTACAACAGCTCAAGTGATGAAGCGCATAAACTTAAAGAAGAATTTGGCTCCATCGAGCTTTATCAAGTCGATTTTTCGGATCGCACGCAAACACTTTCTTTTCTTGAAAAGCTCAAGAATGAAAAACTAGACGCCCTTGTCAATAACGCTGGTATTATCGAATTTGAAAGTTTCGACAACTTGGAGTATGACGTTTGGGATAGGGTGTTTGAAGTAAATTTGAACACACCATTTATTTTGTCCCATGGACTTAGAAAGAACTTTAATAAAGGTGCAGTGATAGTAAACATAGCAAGCACCGATGGTATGACAGGGGCATTTGTAAGTATGAGTTATTCAGCCAGTAAAGCCGCACTTATTAATCTCACCAAAAGCTTAGGAAATGTTTTTGGTAGCCGGGGGGTTAGAGTTGTCGCTATTGCACCCGGGTGGGTAGGATCAGGAATGGATTCTCCGGCAATTGAGGAGGCTAGGCACAACACTCCACTTGGACGAAACGCAACGTCCGATGAAATTGCGAACATTGTTAATTTTGTTGTTTCATCGGAGGCAAGCTTTATAAATGGCCAGACCATTGTTGTTGATGGTGGTTATGTTAATGTTGACCCAATATTAAAAAAGGAAGCCGAAGCTAGCGAGCATAAGTAATTTATGGAGGAAGGCACAAGAACTCAGACTTTTTACGATGACTTGAAGAATTCTGGAAGAAGCGACGAAGAAGTTGCGCAGGTCCGAAGTCGTTTGTCTGATAAAACCTCTGAGGAGGATAATTTTACCGGGTATTTTGTCCACGAGGCGCAAAACGCTTTTGGAATAATTCAGATGTATGGTGAGGCGGGTTTGGCGGTTGAGGAAGATGACTATGAAAGTTGTCGTACTCGGCTAATTCACGCTAAGCAAGGGCTTGATTGGTTTAAACACAACGGGCCGATATCGCAAGGTAAGATTGTTGAGTTTTTAGATGAGGTTGAAGGACTTGGCTCGTGGAACGCTGATGTTTTTTTGCGGGCTGAAGAAATGTACAAAAACTTAATGGAGCCATATGAGGAATTGTAAAATAATTTATGAATAATTATGAAATATAGAACTCTTGGTAAAACCAATTTAAAAATCTCAGAAGTTGGAATGGGGACTTGGCAGTTGGCCAATGACCCTAATATGTGGGTTGGAGGCGACTTGGCCGAGAGCCTTCGAAGTATCTACGAGTATGTGGATCAGGGTGGGAATTTTATCGACTCGGCTTGGGTTTATGGTTACTCAGATGATTCGCCAGACAGGCATCCTTCGCACGAGTTAATTGGGAAATATTTAAAGGATTCAAAAAATCGCGACAAACTTGTTATTGCTTCCAAAGTTGCTCCAAAAAATTGGCACTGGCCAGCGCACCCAGAAGATAAACTTACAGACTGCTTTCCAGGTGCTCATATAGAAAAACAAGTCGAAGATTCGCTGAGAAGCCTAGGAGTCGACTATATAGATTTGATGCAGTTTCATGTTTGGAACGATGACTGGGCAGGCGACCCCAGTTGGCAAGAAACTGTAGCTAAAATCATTAAATCTGGCAAAGTGAGATATTGGGGAATTTCAGCAAATGACTACCAGCCTGAGAACTGCCTTAAGGCGCTCGATACTGGTTTGATTTCTACTGTCCAGTTTATATTTAATATTTTTCATCAGAAGCCCGGAGAACAGCTGTTGCCTTACGCCGCCAAGAACAATATTGGATTAATTGCGCGAGTGCCGCTGGATGAGGGTGGATTGACCGGAAAATTTACGCTAGAAACTAAATTTGCAAAAGGGGATTTTAGGAATAATTTCTTTGGGGCAGGCCGCATGAAAGAACTAGCCAAACGCACCGATGAACTGAAGAAGCTTTCAGGTTCAATTGGTACAACCATGACAGACATGGCTCTTAGGTGGATACTTTCCCATCCTGAAGTATCTACTGTGATTCCTGGCATGAGGAAAGTACAATACGTAAGAGGAAATACAGCTGCAAGTGAGCACGGGCCACTCCCTGCCGATTTAATGATGAAGCTTAAAGAGCATTCCTGGGAGAGGAATTTTTATATTTAAACATAATGAAAACAATTTTAGTTGACGCGGTTGATGCATTTGTAATTGAGGGTCAAGGGATTTATAAGCCGATGCATAAGCTTCTTGAAGAATACCAAAACAGAAAAATTATTCTTACCGGAGCAAACGATCAGCAATTTGTCGAGTTTGGGCTAGATAAGGTGCCCTATGAGGTGTTTACGCTAAAGCATAATCCTGAGAAAACTGACCCCGAGTACTACAAAACAATGCTTGCGCATTTTAACTTACACCCAAAAGATTTAGTCTATTTTGAACACAATCCAAAAGCTGTAGATAGCGCAAGATCTGTTGGCATTAATTCATATTTTTACGATTTTGATAAAAAAGACCTAGATGCGTTAAAGAAATTTCTTGACGAGAATTTATGATAGACAAGGAAAAACTATTTGAATTCATTGACCGGGCTGGGAAGGCGACATATGCTGGTGGGGCAAAGCCTGAAGAAAATCCTCAGAGGCCGGGATTTTTTGAGATGGTTTACGATGAATCCCCTTATTCATATCGTGATAGCTACACTGGCCACTCACGCTCCGGTGGGCAAGAAATTGTAAGGCTTAACGGCAAGCCAATCTGGTGGTCTGGTTATGGTGGCGGAATGGTTGAAGGAAAAGAAGGCTTGGCATCTGAATGCTTTGAGTTTCTCAAAAAGGCACTTTCATGCGACGAAGAGGAGTTCGGATCTCTTCGTGGCCCGCACGAATTTGCAGATGGAGATTGGACTTATGTTTATCATCAAGACGGAGAGGTTACTGATTTTTATGGGCTTGAAGAAATATTTTATAAAGAGGAAAGAGTTTTCTGGCATAGGGCCGTCGGGGGAATTTTAAAACATGAGTAGTAGAATTTTGCTTCTCGATATCGATGGAATTTTGATACTACGCGATCGGTACTTTAGTGAAAAGTATGCTGAGGAAAATAACGTTCCGCTTGATAAAATAACTGCATTTTTTAGAGGGCCTTTCAAAGAAGCCTTAACAGGCAAAGCTGATCTTCTTGAGATATTGCCCGAGTATTTGGCCGAATGGGGATGGAAAGGCACCACGGATGAGTTTTTAAAACTTTGGTTTGAAAGTGAGTGCAACGTCGACAATCGTGTTCTTGGTTTAATTGATGAAATCAGACAAAATGGAGCAAAAGTCTATTTAGCTTCTGATAATGAGGCTCGCCGCGCGGAGTATCTGATAAATAAAGTTGGCTTGGAAGGACACGTCGATGGCTCTTTTTTCTCAAGCAGCGTTGGCGTCTCTAAAAGCGACAATGCTTTTTTCGAAAGGGTTTTGGCCGCGATTCACACAAAAGCCCCAGACGTGGAATTTTGGGATGATGATCCAGAAAATGTTGAGGTAGCCAAACGAATCGGCATTAACGGAAATGTCTATAGAGATTTTGAAGAATTTAAATCTAAACTGTTAAACCAATAATGTTTAAAAGTCGTGCACCAAAAAATTACAAATGTCCGATTTGTTTGGGAGTGGATGGAGTTGAAAATGAAGATACGCTTCTTAAGCAAGCAGATCTTGTTTATCGCGACAAAGCAGTAAGTGTTTTTATAAATTCTTTTTGGATCCCGACTTGCGAGGGGCACGTAATTGTAGTTCCAAACGAACACCATGAAAACCTTTACGACCTCCCAAAGAAATTAAACAATCATATCTACGAAATCGTGCAAAAAATGGCTATAGCCATGAAAAAGGCATACAAATGTGATGGCATTACAACCAGGCAAAACAATGAGCCAGCAGGGGATCAGCACGCTTTTCATTTTCATCACCATGTTTTTCCCCGTTACGACGGCGATTCCTTTAATTTGAACTTGACCAAAAAGAGTGTGCTTTCTGATACATCCAAAAGACTTAAATATGTGGCAAAATTAAGAAAGGAATTGGAAAGATTAAAATGAACCATCCAAAACCTGGAAAATACAAACACTATAAAGGCAATTTTTATCGCGTGGTTGATGTAGTCAAGCATAGCGAGACTTTGGAAGAATTGGTGCTTTACGAAGCTTTATATGATAATCCCGAAAGCCGTCTTTGGGTGCGGCCCTTGGCTATGTTTATGGAAGATGTAGAAGTTGATGGCAAGAAAATTGCAAGATTTGAATTTGTTGAATAAAATTTTATATGTCTGAAAGAGAAAATGTCTGGGATGAATTTTTAGGGACTCCAGCGCGAGAACAAGGGAGGTTTTCTTTTTACCTTGTACCGGCCGAGCGTGAGCTCGGGGAGGGATCGCAATACACTCAAGTTACTGTCTGTAATTACGAACGCTGGGAAGGTGACTTTGCGCCGATAGTGCCAGAAGGTCCGTCTGTTAGTCTAATTCAGTTGGCGGTAGTTCATACACCTTTCGATGATTACTGGAATGATATGAGAGAGCTATTGGAAGCGGGCGGGAAGTCGTATGAAGCTGTGAAGGCGAATATGGCTGTCGAGGGGTTTGTCCGTGAAACCGCCATGGTAGCTGATGCATACGCCCCTTTTGAAAATATTGTTGTCGGGCCAGACGAAAACACCCTTTCTTTCATCGACGAAAAGGGAGAGCCGGTTATAATCCTTGACAGATCAACAGGTGCATTTGAAGTCGTAAAGGAGCAACCTTGAAACTACTACTTACATCAGCTGGGCTTTCAAACGTCTATATTGCAAAAGCACTCAAGGATTTGATTGGCCCAGACAAACTGCACCGCATTCATCGCGTCGCATTTATTCCAACAGCGGCCAATGTCGAAGAAGGCGACAAAAGCTGGCTTATCAAGGATTTTGTAACCATCCAAGAATTTGGATACGAAGTTGATATTGTTGACATTTCTGCACTTCCCAAAGACGTCTGGCTACCAAGGCTTCAAGCGGCTAAAGTTTTATTTTTTGGAGGAGGCAATACTTTTCATCTGATGCATTGGATGAAAAAGTCGGGACTTACAGAGATTCTTCCCACGCTTCTTAAAACCCGTGTATACGCCGGAATCAGCGCAGGCAGTTGTATCGCTGGACCAACAATTTTCAATTCGGTTCAAAACTTGTTTGGTGAAAAATACGACTTGAAGGAGAAACTTGGCTTAAACTTAGTGGATTTTCAGATAATCCCACACTTGGATTCGCCATACTTCAAAAATATTCGTGAAGAAAACTTGAAGGTCGCGGCTGAGCATATCGACGAGCAGGTTTATGTTCTTGATGACAATTCAGCGATCAAAATAGACGGCCATAGAACTGTTGTCGTAGGGCAAGGAAAGCATCTGATAATTAATCCAAATGAAAAAAATTGAGAAGAAAGTTTTGCCTAAGTATTTTAACGCACTAGCGAGTGGAAAGAAGAAGTATGAACTTCGTCTGGCAGACTGGGAGTGCGGTGAAGGAGATGTATTGATTCTTCGAGAATGGGATGGAGATAAAAAGGAATATACAGGTAGAGAATTAGAGAAAAAGGTGAGCTATGTAGCGCGGTTTAAAATTGAAGAACTCTTCTGGCCAAAAGAAGATATTGAGAAATTTGGAATCCAAATTATTTCACTAGCAGATTAATTCCTTGAAGCAAAAACCAGATTGAAATTCCAAAATAAAGGAGCCCGATCGCAAGCCCCACGCTTTGGCCTAGTTTGGTTTTATACTCATAGATAATGCTCGTGGGTTTAATTACCGCGAAACCTTTTGGTGTTACGTAGATATGGCATAAAGAAAAATAGACAAAGAAAATAAGAATAACAATGCCCCTGAGCGGGACCCATCCCGCAAAAGTCGCTTTTGGTACAAAGAGCGAAAGAATGAAGCTAATGATCAGGAATACGATTAAGATTAAAAGCCCACCCCCGGCGTATTTCCGATACAATTTGTTTATTTTTGTTATCTTGGAAGCCATAATTTTATCGTAGCACCAGCCAAGCGCAATTTCATCTCTTACAGCTCTCTTTCGAGTTCTTCAACCCCGTCATAGTTTAAGGCTTCAATATATGAATCACGATCGAATATTTAATTGTTTTACTGATGTTATCGATCTTTCTTAGTTATGTGGCTGGGCAAATCGATGTTTCATTTTTTGAGAGAGAAGCCAGAAAGTATATTAAACAAAAAAACGAAGAAGGGAGGTGATAATAATGAACAAAACAGTTTTAGGAATATTTGGCAGTCAAAATGAGGCTGAGTCAGTTATACATAGACTGCAAGAAGAAGGGTATAGCCCAAAAAACATGTCAATCATCATGAAAGACGCCGAGGAAGCCCGTGAGATTGAAAATAATACAGGAGCGGATGTAGCTCGTGGAGCAGTGTCCGGAGGAACCACAGGAGCGGTTTTGGGCGGTATTTTGGGTCTTATTGCTAGTGCAGCTATCCCGGGGCTTGGAACAATATTCGTGGGTGGGCCACTCGCGGCATCCTTGGGATTGACCGGAGCGGCTGCAACAACTGCTTCAGGAGCAGTAACTGGTGCGTTGGCAGGTGGTCTTTTGGGAGCTTTGACTGGGCTTGGATTGTCCAATGATGAAGCCCGTGTGTATGAAGAGCACATCAAGCAGGGCGGGATCCTCTTGGCAGTACCTGTAGAAGAAGCCCTGGAAGCGCACGTAAGGCAGACTCTAGCATCTCATGGCGCATATGACGTAACAGCTGTTAGCTTTACAGCTGACCACGCAAAAAGAAGCCGTAAACACGCAAAGTTTACAGATGAAGATGTCGATTATTCTGCGCACTACGCTGGTGCTAAGGGAGGTAGGGCAAGGGGAACTCGCGACGATTACTAGTTTTTTTGTGGGCGGCCGCTTTCGGGCGGCTGCCCCGTAAGTGGACTTTGTTGCATGTGCCGGTAAGCGGTGCTATAAATAGTCAGTGAAAATAATTGGAATTCCGGGGAGTGTACGTTCAAATTCTTTTAACAGGGCGTTTTTGGAGTGGAGTGGAAAAGTGCTCTCTGAACACGGCGTCTCGATTGAAATAATCGATATATCACAGGTTCCCGTTGCCATTGGTGCGAGGGACGAGGTTCCTTCTGAAATTAGGGCGATAAAAGACTTGGTTAAAAAATCCGACGGAGTTTTGTTTTCAACCCCACAGTACAATTACACTTTTCCCCGAGTCCTCAAAAACACAATTGACTGGATTGCTTTTCCTGATGATGACAACTCACTTGCTGGTAAAAAGGCATACATTATGGGCGTGTCGATGGATTCTACAGGAGTAATAAAAGCCGAAGAAAAGCTAAAAGCTTATCTTGTGTCATTGGGAATGCAGGTTTTTGATGGCAAGCCGGTTACAATTGATCGTGCTGTTGAAAGTAATGTGTTCGATCAAAGCGGTGGCCTTATTGACAAGGGAGTGGAGGCAGAGTCGAAAAAAGTGCTCGGTGAATTTGCCGCTTGGCTAAAAGCGTAGCTTCTTTACTTCAATATATATTTTTAGCGTATAATTGTTGTACTTATAACAAGATGTCAGGCTCAAACTTAGCAGTCGGAACTCACAGGACGGGACTAAACCTCCAGGCTCAGACTATCAGTTAGAGCCAGAACCAACATTTTCTGAAGGGAAAGTAATCCCATTTCAGTTTACAGTGATGATGCCTCCACCGAGGTATTATCCGATGATTTTGGAGAGGGATGAGAAGGGGAGGATAGTAAACTCCAAGTTTCCTGAAATGCAGTTTTAATAAAAAAAGATTGATTTTTCGAGGTAAATGATTGTTTTATATGTTGCCTTTTGATACACTACAAGCATATTTTACAAAAGACACTGCCTTAAAATTATGAAATGAATAACGGAAATACAAAGTTCATTATAGGCGGTGGTATATCGGGACTTATATACGGCTTCTATAATAGAGACTTTCAAATTATTTCACCTGACGTTGGAGGGAAGCTAAAAAATAGCTATCTTACTTCTACAATACTTCTGCACGATACTCCAGAAACAAAAAGATTACTTCAAGACTTGAAAATAGTACCAGAACCAAAAGCACAGGTAATGCGATATTTCTATCAAGATAAGCTTCAAGAAAATATTCCAGCAAATCTAAAAGAGCTTATGGTTGCAAAGAAACTTACCCCTTGGGAAGAATTAAACAAACTTAATTTTGAATTTAAGATTACCGACACCACTCTTTCAACAGATGATGTATACATACCTATTTTTAAAATTTCTCTCGACAAAGTTATAAAAGCTCTAGCGAAAGAAGTAAAGATTGTAAAAGATAAAGTGGTAAGAATCACAGAAGACGAAATTATAACCGAAAAAGGACGCTATCGTTATACAGATCTGATTTCTACAATACCAGCACCAGTCTTTTGGAAAATATATGGTCGAGAGAAAAATTTGAAGTCTTTACCTGAGACATTCGTATTAGCTAAATCTAATCCAGTAGAAAAAACGAATTTGCATTGGGATCTAGTCTATTTCTTGGACAAGAAAATACCATATACACGGGTCAATAGATATTCAAACGATTCTTATTTATATGAGTTCACAGGTGAATTAAACAAAACTCAAATAAAGAAATTTCTGCCTAAAGCTGAAATTTTAAACGTTTATACTGATCGTTACGGAATTGTAATCACTGATCTTAACAATATTCCTCCTCCCAATGTGCGTTTTGTTGGCAGATTTGCGACATGGAATCACACTTGTAAAGTTCAAGATGTTGTTAAAGATTCGATAGCAAGATATGATTTTCTTTCAATTTGGAATAAACAGAAAGAATTTAATGCCAACTTTTTCGATTTTAATGTACGTGATATCGAACTCCAACAAAAAACTAACCAAGGAGTTCGTACTACATATAGAAGACGAAGCCCACGAACTTTTAAGAGAAGTGAATTGGAAAATGGGCCAATATAAACATATAGAAGTTGATAGGGCAAGGTTATTAGAAGAGTGGATTGATGTTTTTAAGTATTGGCTTGGATTAGGTAATGTATGGGGATTTACTCTGGAAGATTTTGTAAATGAGTTTTGGAGAAAGTCGTCAATTGTGGATGAACGTTTTAAACAATATTTCAAAGATAAAAGTAAAAAAGATGATGACAAAAGCAGTGGTTAATGTTACTATAGTCAATATTAAATTATAATTAATATGCCTCATAATCCAAAAGCAAAAATCCATAAAAAACCTGCTGAAGTATTAAAAGGTGAAACTCCTCGATCAGAATTTGCCGACTCTCTTGATTCTGTAAAAGTTGATTTAATTTATTATCCAGATTCGAAGATTGATCTAACGGCCTACGCTTTTCAAAAAGCAACCTGGATGACCGATCCTTATATTCCCAACAAAGACAAAAAGAGAGATAAAGAAATACTTAAAGATTTAAAGATACATGCATTTGAGAAAAAAGGCCTTCCTTTATCTCTGGAGCTTTATGATTTTGTTTTTTCCGTTTCGGGGATAACCAGACTTGTCACTCACCAGATTGTGCGAAATAGGATAGGCGCAACTTATTCCCAACAGTGTTCGGGAGATAAAGACTGGAGACATCATAGGGTTTTGGTTCCAAGAAGTATTTATAAAAACAAAAAGATTTATGAAAAATTTAGATCTCAAGTCCTTGAAAACAAAAAACTATATGCAGACATGTTAGATACAATGGAAGTTCCAGTATTGGATGCTAGGAGGATTCTTCCTCACTGTCTAGAAACATTTATTTACGTAAAGTTTAATTTAGTTACTTTAGCTACTTTTATACCAAAAAGAGATTGTGTGCAGACTCAAGAACCTGAAATGGTAATGGTTGCTAGGAGGATGAGAGAGGCGGTATTGAAGAAATTCCCGAATATTGAACCCATGCTTAGGAATAAGTGTAAAGATGGTAAGTGCTTCTATACCTTATCCGACAGACAAGTAGGTACATCGATGTTTGTGCCAGATAAGGATCATGATTTTGACTATAATAAAAACAACTTCTTTTATGATAAGACAGTCCGTCAAATGGTATATGACTTACCAAAAGTGCCAAATGAATATTATATCGGATCTGAAAAAGTAACGAAAAAGAACTTTTTGAAATGACAGAACATGAACAGCGTATAACAATACTGTCATTTGAAGGTCCCGATAAGGTAGGTAAGTCCACCCTTATTAGAGAAGTTAATAGAGCAGCCAACTATCGTTTTTTATGTATAGACCGTTTTACTGGTTCAGCCTGGGTCTATGATAAATTGTCTGGAAGAAGAGATAGAACTGATTCGATCAGTACGGCAGAGGGTGAGCTAAGCAGACTTGAAAATGTTGACGTTTTAAATGTACTACTTTCGTGCGATCCCGAAGTTCTTAGGGAAAGGATTAGACAAGAAGATGAATACAGTGATGCAAGGTTAGAGCATCTTGATCAGGCGTTAGAGTATTATAGGGAGTATGCCCAAGAGATAGCTAGACTGCCTATTATCGAGATAGATACAACTGACAAGTCGGTAGAAGATACTGTTCAAGAGATATTATCTAAAGTTGAATCATATGAGCAAAGCGATAATCGATAAAATTCAAGAAATAACCGAATCCATAAAAAAAGATGGTAAGGAAGTGAATGGTACGAAAGAATTAAGTGGAGTTGTTATATCAAAACTTGATGTATCAAAAATGGACTTGATCAAGGAAGAGAACGCAGTACGAGATTACTACTCAAAGCTTGGTATAAATACACAAGCCATCAGGAGTTTGGAACATAATCTATATGAGTTTATTTATAGAGGATTAAGACAAGTGGTAGAACAAACTTTGTACTTCGATAAAATCCAGGACTATACCTCAAGAAGATTTGTTTTTTCTACGACCGATTGTATTTCTCATGTGCAGATTCTCTATAGGCCAGGCCAAGCTGAGTTATTTATGTATGTAAGGAGTACTGATGTTGTAAAGCTTTTCCCTTGGGATATGCTTTTTGCTTGCAAATTACTAAATAGAGTTTTACTGGAATCTGGATTTCCCGAAGCCAAAAAGAGATTTGTTACGATTATGGTGGCTTCAGCCCATTTTTATCTTAAGCCAGCTGCAATGTACTAATAATGAAATATGAACGATTGACTGAGCTGAATACTCAAATTCAAGCAACTTCAAGGTGTGATAATGATACAACTCCTGTAATAAACGAATTGAGGCCTTCTCAGAGATATCTAATTATCAGTTCAGATCCATCTTCTGATACTGATAAAGACAAAGACGTATTAGATAAACACTCTGGTTTCGAAGAGAGGGTAATTTCTTTAGTGTTCTTTGGCTCTGATGATGCAGAGAGCTTGGAGCGAGTAAGAGCTGATTATCAAGGATATAAAGACAAATTTTTAAACAATTTTTATTGGACGCACTACTCCAAATGTTATGCAAAAGGTAATCCTGATAGTTTTTGGGCAGATAAGTTTCTGAAGCAAGAAATAGAGTTGTTTGAACCAGAATTAATTGTAATATTTGGCAGTAAACCAGCTGATTTCTTATTTGGGAAGGGCAAGCTAAAAGATAGGGTCAATACTGTAATGGAATATGAAGGTGTCCCCACAATTTGCTCGCTTCATCCTTCTAGAGATTGGAACATGTTTAGGAGAGAGGAATACGAATTTTCTGAAACTTGGGTTTTGATTCGTTCGAAAATAGATATAGAATAAAATTATGAAACCATTACAAATCACCTCAGTTATTGTGGTATTAAAGTGTCAAGACAATTTTTTGCTAGTCCAAAGAAGTGATAATGACGACATTTTTCCAGGTAAGTGGCAGAATATGGGTGGAAAGATTGAGCTTGGAGAAACAGTAGAAAATGCAATAAAAAGAGAAGTTAAAGAAGAAATTGGTCTTGAGGTAAAATCTCATCCAATATTTTTACAAAGTTACTCTTGGAAGAAAGATGATGACTCTCCAGTAAGACTTGGGTTAATTTTTTTGATTAATTTGGAAGGCAAACAAGATAATTATAAGATTCAGCTTGATGAAGAATTATCTAATTATGCTTGGGTTGATCTAAAAGAAGCTGAAGTAATGAATAAAGACGACAAACTGATTGGTAAAGATAGTCCTACAGGCACTTTTGGGCAATTATCTCAAATTAAATTGCTTAATGGAAAATAAAGTTAAAATCAGACTCAGATTGGTGATTATCAAGGAAGATAAACTTCTTGCATACTACGATTCAATAGATGATTACTATTTTTATATCGGAGGTAAACTTGAGTTTGGTGAGACTATTGAGGATGGATGGAAAAGAGAAATAAAAGAAGAGCAAAGATACATCAAAGCCTATGGAGCTGAAATGATTGATTCTGAGCAATTGAAAGAATCTACCGAAGATTTGAAAAAGCAGAAAAAGTCTATTGAACAACAAATTTTATCAATGCAAAAAGACACTGTTGTTGAGCATTTTGACTATCCAGAAGACAAAGAAATTGAAGAATTTTGCAAAATAGCCCATAAGGTTGTTGGTAATATGGGCTTTGAGGCTAAACAGTCAATTGTCCGAAAGGTGGTAGATACGATAGTAGGAACGCAAAACGACATAAAAGTATATGGCCATTTACCCTTGAATACGAGTATAATTGCAAATGTATGGAAAGGAGGTATCCAAGATGTCAAGTTCGAAACTAGCAGTCGGAATAGTTGGCTTACCAAATGTGGGGAAGTCCACGCTTTTTAACGCCCTTCTCAAGCGCCAGCAGGCTTATGTGGCGAATTTCCCGTTCGCGACCATCGAGCCTAATATTGGAGTGGTTCCAGTTCCTGATGCCCGCCTTGCAAAATTGGCCGCAATATATAACGCGCCGATTGTTCCTGCAACAATTGAGTTTGTTGATATCGCGGGCCTGATTGCTGGAGCTAGTAAAGGTGAGGGTCTGGGCAATAAATTTTTGTCACACATTCGTGAGGTTGATGCTATTTGCCATGTTGTGCGTGTCTTTAGTGACCCGGACATTATAAAGGAAGGCTCGGTTGACCCGAAGGCCGATTTTGAAACCATCAAGACTGAGCTTGATTTGGCCGACCTAGATACTGTTGAGCGGCATGAGAAAAAGAAAAATGCCAACGTTGAAGAGCTGCAGCTTTTCTCTAAAAAACCAATCCTTATCGTGTTAAATGTAGACGAAAACGATCTTCGTGATGCCAACAAAATTGAGCTTAAATATGCACAAGAGCTTGGCCTTCACGCTTCGGCCGTTATTGCAATTTCTGCACGCGTCGAGTCTGAGCTTTCAAGTCTTTCTGAAAGCGATCAAGAGGCATATCTGTCGGATTTGGGAGTTACCGATTCGGGCCTTACGCGCTTAATCAAAAAAGCATTTGAGACGTTGGGATTAATTACTTTTTTGACTGCTGGAGAGAAAGAAGTTCGTGCGTGGACAATCGATCGGGACATGAGAGCCCAAGACGCGGCGGGAGTGATTCACACTGATTTTATTAAAAATTTTATAAAAGCTGATGTGTGTAATTTTGATGATTTTGTAGAACTGGGTGGGTGGAAAGCTTGTCGTGAGGTGGGGAAAGTTAGAAGCGAAGGCCGTGATTACATTATGCAAGATGGCGACGTCGTTGAGTTTAAGATTGGGAATTAATATGTTATACTAGCCTCTGTATGAAGTCGTACGAATTAACTATAGTAATGCCCGGCAAGACCACTGCGGCAAAAAAGAAAGACCAACTTGAGCGCGTGGAGAAGATTGTGGAGGCAAGCGGCGGCAAGGTAGTCAAGACCGACGAGTGGGGAGTAAAAGACTTGGCTTATCCAATTAAAAAAGAAGAAGCAGGTCTTTTTATTGGTTTTGAAATAGAACTAACTGCCGCAAGTGTAAAAAGTGTTGCGGACAAGATCAAAACTGAAGAGAATATAATTAGACATATACTGATTGCAAAAGACTAAAATGGCAAGAAGCTTAAACCGAGTACAACTTATTGGCAACCTTACACGCGATCCTGAGCTACGCTACACACCTGCTGGAACTGCGGTAACGACTTTTAGCATAGCTACTAACAGGCAATGGAAAACTGAGTCAGGGGAGCAAAAAGAGGATGCTGAATTTCACAGAATAGTAGCTTGGGACAAGTTGGCTGAGATTTGTTCTCAGTATTGCAAAAAAGGCAAGCAGGTCTATGTAGAAGGCCGTCTTCAGACCAGAAGTTGGCAGACAAAAGAAGGCGCAGATCGCCAGACTACAGAGATAGTTATTTCCGAGATGATTTTGCTCAGTGGTGGAGATGGTGCTCGAGTAAGCGACAGTAGTAATGACATTCCAGAAGATTTTGATGAAGCTAAGCCAGCAGCTCCAAAAGCTCAAAAACCTGAAAAGAAAAGCGCAGAAGCACCTGAAGAAGAATCTGACGATATTCCATTTTAATCATGAAAAAATCAAAAAAGACCAGAAGGACAAATGAAATAAGGCTTGCTGTCCCCAAACAAAAGTTGGATTTTGAGCCTTCGTACAAGGGATATGAAAAACTTGCGAGGTTTATGAATGACCGCGCAAAAATCTATGGCCGTAAAAAAACTGGTCTTCCAGCGCGTGATCAAAGAAAAATCACCCGAGAAATTAAACGTGCTCGAATCCTAGGGCTTCTTCCATATTCTTCAAGAGTCTAGTAGAATGTTTTGGTATGGAGCAAGATAACGCTTACCAAATTACTCCTAGTTCAAAAAAAACGACATACAAAAAGATTCAAAAGATCGCTGCGATTTTAACGGCTCTTTTGATTGTTTTTGCTGTGGGTTATAAAGTTGGCTCGTCGGGCTACAAGATTGAGCCGAGTGGGTATGTGGTCAGCATAAGCCGAGAAGTCCCCGCCAATAAGAAAAACTTGGATTTTGCAATGTTTTGGCGAGTGTGGGATACAATCCAAAACAATTATTTTGATAAGTCAAAAATTGATGACAGCCAGCTTGTGTGGGGTGCAATCAAGGGGATGGTGGCCGCGGTAGGGGATCCCTACACTGTGTTTTTAACTCCAGATGAAAATAGAATTACTCAAGAGGATTTGTCTGGTAATTTTGAGGGAGTTGGAATCCAGATTGGGTTTAAAGGGACTCAACTCGCAGTGGTCGCTCCTTTGTTGGGTTCTCCAGCCGAGGAAGCGGGGGTTTTGGCTGGGGACATCATCGCGGGCATTAAGGATGAAGAGAAAGACGTGGAACGGGGCACAGTGGGTATTACACTGCCAGATGCGGTGGGCTTGATTCGAGGGCCTGCTGGCTCAACAGTAACACTTTCTCTTCTGCGTGATGGAAGTGACACTCCGATAATCGTAGATCTGACTCGACGGGAGATTAACGTGCCAAGCGTCTCTTTGGAATTTGTTGGCGAAAACCAAAACATAGCACATCTTCGAGTCCTAAAATTTGGCGGCGAGACGTACGATGAATGGAATGAAGCGGTTTTGTCAATTTTAACCAAACAGGACTTGCAGGGCGTGATAGTTGATTTAAGGAATAATCCGGGAGGGTATCTTCAAGGAGCGGTGGATTTGGGTGGGGAGTTTTTGCAAAAAGGTGACGTGGTTGTCTCCGAAGAATATGCAGATGGCACACGCGATAATTATTTGGTTGAATCAACGGGCAGGCTGACACGCGATAATGTCGTGGTTTTGATCAACGGCGGCTCAGCTTCAGCTTCCGAGATTTTAGCTGGAGCTCTCCGAGATAAGCGCAACTTTCCCCTTGTGGGCGAGGTAAGCTTTGGCAAGGGAACGGTTCAAGAAGCCAAACAGCTTGAAAATGAAGTTGGTCTTCACATTACAGTCGCCAGATGGCTGACTCCAGATGGAATTTGGGTGAATCAGGTAGGTTTGACACCAGATCACATGGTGGAAGACGACTCAGAAACTCCAGAAGATGAACAGCTTGCTAAAGCGATTGAAGTATTAAACAATTTCAGCTCGCTCTCAGGAAGATAATTAAAAATAGTTCAAATGCTAGGTAGACTTGGAATCTCCAAAAAGGCGGTTATCGGCGCTTTAGTTTTGTTTGTAGCTTTGGTGTCTTCGTTGGGTGGAGCCTTGGCTGACAGGCTTTTTGTGATTAAGCCCTTAGATGCTCTGGTCGAGCGTGTAGGTGAAGGCTCAATGGTTAATGGGACTCGTGAGGTCTTGCGTGAAGAGTCTGCGGTAATAAATGTTGCTGATCAGGTTTCACCTTCAGTTGTAACTGTCTCTTTTGAGTCTCCCGAAAGGCGAGTTTTGCAATTTGATCCTTTCAATGGCTTCCGTTCTCAGGTTCAAGGAGGCGTGCCACAAGATATTGGAAGCGGTTTTATCGTTTCTGAAAATGGTTTGGTAATTACCAATAAACATGTGGTTAGCTCTGAAGGCTCGTATAAAATTATTACCAAAGACGGAGAAGAGCATGAAGTTCGCGCGATTCACCGTGACCCCGCAAATGATTTGGCAATTTTAGAAACAGACATTGTTAATGCAGTTCCCGTAAAGCTTGGAGACTCGGGCGAGCTAAAAGTTGGGCAGTTCGTAATTGCAATTGGTACTGCTCTTGGAGAATTTAGGCATACTGTCACCACAGGCGTTGTGTCCGGGCTTGGCCGTGGTATTGTGGCGGGGAGTGTGTTTGAAGGCTATGTGGAGCGGCTTGATAACGTAATCCAGACTGATGCAGCAATCAACCCGGGCAACTCAGGGGGGCCACTTCTTAATGCTTCTGGCCAAGTAATTGGTGTTAACGTTGCAGTTGCCCAAGGAGCTCAGAATATCGGTTTTGCGCTTCCTATCGATTTGGTCAAAAAAGGAATTGAAGAGTACGAAGCTAGCGGGAATTTTGCGAGCAAAGCATTTTTGGGAGTGGAGCACAGTATGATAAGTCGCGAAGCAGCACTTTTAAATGAAGTGCCCCAAGGGGCTTACATTACCAATGTTGTGTCAGGCTCTGGCGCGGACAATGCGGGGATACAAGCTGGAGACATAATCACAAAAATTGATGGCAAGAGTTTGGGCGATGCCGAAGATGGGCTTTCGGGAATAATTGCTGAGTATAGTGTGGGCGACACAGTTTCTATTGAAGTTTGGCGAGACGATGATTATCTTACCGTGCAGGCCAACCTGTCTTCAGGTAACTAGTTGATTTTACTTATAAAAGTAGGAAAATATAATCAATGGAATTTGAACAGGCCTTGAGTAGCCGAGTAATTTCTTCTGCTGATTCTGCGCTAGTGGAAACTGAGTATTATTTTTTGGGGGTGCACGGAAAGATAACAATTGGAGATCATGAATATCAAGGTGAAGTTCACACCCGTGATACTTGGTCTGGTGGGCCTGAGACTAGGATAGTAGTTCAAGGTGTTAGGGCCGTACGGGTTACTTCAGAGGAAAGTGAGTCAACTTTGACTGCCGCTTGAGAAGCTGAGAACTTTATCCAAATTGCCATCGACAATTACTTCCAAGTTGCCAAATGATTTACCAATTCTGTGATCTGTCAGCCGGTCTTGTGGAAAATTGTAGGTTTTGATTTTTTCAGACCTATTGCCGCTTCCGATAGCGCTTCGGTACCCAGCCACTTCACGCATTTTCTTTTGCTCTTCAAGCTCGTAAAGCTTTGAGCGAAGTAACCCCATTGCATTCATTCTGTTTTGTTCCTGAAATCGCTCTGTCTGCGCGGTAACAACAATACCTGTTGGCTTATGGGTAAGCCTGACTGCTGTACTTACTTTATTAACATTTTGGCCGCCGTGCCCACCAGCGCGATAAAACTGAACTTCAATGTCTCGTGGGTCGATATGAACCTCGCTATCTGCGACTTCTGGCAAAACAACCACAGTAGCTGTAGAGGTGTGAATTCTGCCACGCTTTTCTGTAGCAGGAACACGCTGAACTCTATGAACACCAGACTCGTGCTTTAGTAAATCAAACACACCCGGAGCCTTAATCTGAATCGTTGATTCATCTAATTGAAGTACTTTCCAGTCTTTTTTGACTGCATGCCGGAAGTACATTCTTAGAAGTTCAGAAGCCCAAAGCTTCGCCTCATCGCCTCCAGCGGCACCGCGAACCTCAATGTAGCATGTCTGATTATCCATGAAGAGACTAATTACTCTTGGCTTTTTTGCTTTCTTTCTTTAGCGTTTCTCGGAGCTCCTCGAGGGATTCTGGTCGGTCAAGTTGTTCTTGAATCTTCTTTTCTCTTTTATTTTTCCTGCGTGTTGCTTTTGATAACACCTTAGTGTCAGCCGCTTTTAAGCGGGCACGGAAAGAATCAACGCGTCCTGCGGCGTCGACGAATTTCATTTGCCCCGTAAAGAAAGGGTGGCAGTTGTAGCAGACCTCAACATCTATCTCAGGCACAGTAGCCCCGATCGTAAATTTGTTACCACACGCACACGTAACTACGGCATCTTTGAACCAATTTGGATGAACTTTCGTTTGCATGAGACAAATTATATCAGTGACTTCGCGTTTCGGCAATTATCACTCCAATAATGACAATTATTGCACCAACTACAAAGCCTAAAGTGAGCTCCTCTCGAAGTAGTATCACGGCAAGCGGTACCGAAAGTACCGGGATAAGATAACTAAAAAGTGAGGCTTCCGACACTTCGATTATTTTTTGAGCTCGGCTACGGAATAAGTATGCGATGTTTCCTGAAAAAAGCGCCATATAAAGCACTCCAAGATGATAAATTGGCGAAAGAGCGGCCACCTCGGCGATAAAGAAGCGGAAGTTAAAAAGGATGATTGGGATGAAACTTACAAACCCTACCAAAAATCCATAATTGGTTATAGCAGTTGGGCTAACATCTTTCTTGAGTAATTTTTTAAGGACTACAATTGCAGCAATGTCAAAAGTTATATGCAAGATTAGCATCAAGTTACCCCAGAAGGTTCCTGTGGCAATCCCACTTTCAATGATAGGCCCGACAAGGGTTATGGCTGTACCTGCAAGTGCTACGGCAATACCTATCTTTTCTCGCTTCGTTATTTTTTCTTTTAGAAAAATTACGCCAGCGATCGATGCGAGAAGAGGCAGTGCGAGGGTTATCAAGGATAGGTTTAAAACGGTGGTCTGGTTAAGTCCTAAAAATAAAAATCCTAGAGCAAAAGTCGTGGACAGAAGCCCGTGAACTACAATCATCACTCTTAATGACATGCTTTTGGGAAGCTTTGAGCCAAACATGTAAATGGAAGCTAAAGCAAAAATTGACGATATAAAGAATCGGTAAAACAAAAAGCTAAAAGGGGAGATGCCTTGAAGGGTAAATTTAATGACAATAGCGGCAAAAGCCCAGATTGATGTCGCCAGCAAAAGCAGCAAAAAAGCATGAAGTCTCTTGGGGGTCATTACTGATTATTACAGAAGGATAATGGTAGAAGCAATGAGTTCGCCTTCGTCAAGCTCTCCAACCACGACAATGCGGTCACCTTCTTGTGCGGTCAAAAGTTTAATTGTTTTGAGCTCCTCTTCGCGTGCTGAATAAACTTCGACTTTTCCTCGTGCATCAATAGAAATTTCTTCATTTGAATCGCTTTCGGTAACTAAGAACTCCTTTGAGTTAAGAGTTTTAATAATTCCGGTTTTGGATTCTAAGTAGACGGGATCTGTTTGTGTTGTAACTAGAACCCTAAAAGCTTCAAATACTTTTCCTTCTTTTGTGTGTCCCAAATTTGCTACAAAATCTCCGATGGCAAGATCCGAGAAAGATATTTCGCGAGCATCATCGACCACCGAGCCATAAGAAGTTTCTTCTGATATCGAAATTTGCTTTATCTCACCACTATCTCCTCGAATTTGAATTGTGTCTTCTGCTATGTCGGTGACAGCACCCACGAGCGCGGTTAGTGCTTGGCTACTGGCGTTTTCAATCTTGGTTGTAAAAATGAGGGTTAGCTCTTGGCTTTTGGGTGCAGGTTCTTGGCTAAATGATAAAACCTTCAGCTGATTGATTCCACTTGCCAGCTCGAAATTTAAGCTAAACTCGCCAGAAGCATTAGCTTTTGTCGTATAAACTTTTCCGTCAGTTACAATGATCGTGGACCCGGGAGTCGCTAGGCCCGAAATGGCCACTACATCTTCGGTTAGGACCGCAAAGTTTTGGGGGCTCACGATACTTAAATCTGAAACTACTTGGTTAGTTGTTTTTTCTTCAACTTGCGTTGGAGCAGGTTGCGGAGTCTGGCGGGCACGTGTGCTACGCCAAAGGACAAAAGCGGTAACAATCCCAATTACGCTTCCCAAAAAAATTGCAAATAGTTGTTCTTTTCTCATTTATGAGGGAGCAAGTTAATATACTGTTCGTGCGAGTCCTTGTCAATGGCGCCTCCAAGTGTTACGATGTCTTGCATGGAAATCATATATCTAGGCCATTCTTCTTTTTGCATCAAGACCAAAACATCTTCAATCGTGACTGATCCATTCGACCCGCAAATGGTTGGCTTTCGCTTTCCAAAAACTGAAGCTCAGATTGTAACAATTTCGCATCCTCATGATGATCACAATAAAAGTGGTTTGGTTGAAGGAAATCCAAAAGTCATTACCGGGCCGGGGGAATATGAGATTAATGGAATTTCTATGATTGGTATTCCAAGTTTCCATGACAAAAAAAATGGCGCAGAGCGCGGCAAAAATACTATTTTTGTTTTTGAAATTGAAGGCATTAGAATTGCCCATTTGGGAGACTTGGGCCACGAGTTAACGGAGGCAACAGTCGAGGATATGGGGGAAATTGACGTTTTGATGATTCCAGTTGGGGGAGTTTATACCTTAGATAATAAAGAAGCAGTGGAGGAAGTTCGCTCTATTGAACCCAAAATCATTATCCCGATGCACTATAAAGTACCCGGCATTAATCCGGAAGCTTTTGGTGAGCTTCAAACTGAAGAAGGCTTTGTAAGCGAGCTTGGGCTAACTGTGAATCACGAAAAGAAATTAAGTGTAAAAGCGGATACACTGCCCACCGACGCTCAAGTCGTTACTGTCCTTTCGATAGTATAAGATGGCAGATGCGAGTTCAATTTCAATACGAGTTCCTCCACACTCAGAAGAGGCAGAAATAAGCGTTCTCGGCGCACTTTTATTGGACCGGGATGCAATCATCTCTGTTGCCGAATTTTTGTCTCCAGAGCATTTTTATGACGACCGGCATAAAGCGGTTTATGAAGCGATGCTTGGGCTTTTTGAAGATCGTACTCCTATCGATGTGTTGACTGTTTCAGACCGACTTAAAAAAAATAAAAGCCTCAAGGAAATTGGCGGCGTGAGTTTTTTGGCTGAGATGGCCAATAAAGTTCCGACTGCCGCTCATGTCGAGCATTATGGCAAGATTGTCAAAGACCAAGCCACAAAGCGTAGCATCATGACTGCCGCTTCTAAACTTGTGGATCTGTCGCTTGATGAGGGCTTGGGAGCAGATGAGCTACTAGATAAGGCCGAATCTCAGGTGTTTTCAATCACTCAACATCATTTGGCAAAGGGCTTTACATCTGTCAAAACTGCACTGGCTGATTCATTTGATAGGCTGGATGAGCTTCATAAACTTGATAGCGGCCTTCGTGGTGTGCCAACTGGATTTACTGATTTGGATAATTTGTTGGCGGGACTACAAAAATCAAATTTAGTTATCCTCGCAGCTCGTCCGGGAGTTGGAAAGACCGCTTTGGCCATGAACGTTGCCCACAACTTGGCAGTTACTCACAAGCGGCCAGTTGGTTATTTCTCGTTGGAAATGAGTAAAGAAGAGCTGGTGGACAGGCTTTTGGTGTCGCAAGCGGACATAGATGCTTGGAAGCTTAAGACCGGAAGGCTCTCAGAGGATGACTTTGCGGCGCTGTCTAATGCCATGGGAGTACTGGCTGAAGCACCGCTTTATATTGATGATACTCCGGGAATTTCAATTCTTGAAATGAGGACTAAAGCAAGGCGACTCCAAGTGGACTCTGGAGTTGACTTAATTGTGGTCGATTATATGCAGTTGGGCCGTAGCCGAAACTTGGAGAATCGCGTTCAGGAAGTTGCTGAAATTTCACAAGGCCTAAAAAACTTGGCCCGGGAACTCAAGGTTCCAGTTTTGGCTTTGTCACAGCTATCTCGTGCAGTTGAGTCTCGCGGGACCAAGCGACCCGTTCTGGCTGACCTTAGGGAATCGGGGAGCATTGAGCAAGATGCTGACGTTGTGATGTTTTTGTGGCGGGAAGACGATGATAATCAAGAAAAAATATTTTTGGATATCGCAAAGCACCGAAACGGCCCTTTGGGCCAGGTACAACTTTACTTCAAAGGGGACAGGATTAAGTTTTACGGTCTTGAGCACAAGCGATAAGACAGCAAGCTTTGCTTATGGTACTGACTCCAAGAGGATAACATCTATTATTCTAAAATTCCTAGGTTTGTTAATTCACGCTCAAGAGTGGAATAATCCTTGTAAAGGACTGGAGTGAAGCCTATCTGAGCGGCGGTTGATAAGCTGTTTTTTGTATCGTCTATGAATATAAGTTTTGTCATTGGTATGTCAAGCTTAGCCGCGAAGATTTCGAACGCTCTCGGGTGAGGCTTGCTGAATCCAATTTCTGCGGACACAACAACTGAATCGAAATGTCTGGCAACTCCAATTTTTTTAATGTTACTTGCAGCTTCTAGATTGTTATTGCTAAGAAGACCGGTTTTATAGCCTTTTTTTCTTAATTTATCTATCAATTTTAGTAGGGGACGATTAATCTTTTCTTTAGGAAGGTTTCCTAACAGTTTCAATAAATCTTCATACCTATCTTCGACCCCAAGTTCAGTTAGTACTTTTCTCCACAATTCTTGTTTCGTTAACAGATTGTTATTGAACAAGTGGTTAAATTTGAAGTAGCTACGTTTAAATTCAGTGACGGAAACACCAAGGCAATTTGACACCAATGAATCAAAAGTCGTGCTTGGCGTTCCAAAAACGACTCCACTATAGTCGAAACCTACTGCTTGGTATTTCATGGAAGGTGCCGAGGGTGGGAGTCGAACCCACACGAGGTTTAAAGCCCCACACGATTTTGAGTCGTGCGCGTCTGCCAATTCCGCCACCCCGGCAAATTATCTAATATGTTAATCAATGCGTCTGCCAATTCCGCCCGCCTGCAGAAGCTATCGCTTCAGCGATTGCGGGCAGGCCACCCCGGCGCTGCGGCTATTTTAGCACAGAACATCACTCAAACGCGCTACTAGCTCATCAAATTTTTTAATTTGAAATTTTCTGATAACCAAATCTTCAGTTTTCCCGTTTGGTTTTTTAAAACGAACAAAAATAAAGCTATGCCAATATCCACCGGGCTTAAATTCGTAGTATTCAATTTTATTAAAGGGCACATTGTGTGTGGTAAAAGACACGCTTGAAAAAGAAATATTCACATCTATGCTATCTTCGCGAATTTCTATGGCAGGTTTACGAAATCGTGATATCTCAAACATCAAATAGAGGAAAACTGAAACAGAGATTGAAAATAAAATAATTTTTGGAATATTTTCACTAGTACCTTGAGACCTTATGAACGAAACAAGAGTGAAGATAAATTCTGCAATAACTTTAAGAATGACAAAAATTTTGGTTTGATAGAACTTCATGTAGGTTTTTGATAATTAACTGCCAAGTTTGGTAGCCTGTCTTTTATTAGTTTAATAACGTTTTCAAATTCAAAAATATCGTTACGGGTCAGGTAGCATTTCTTTATTTGTGTTCCGTGCGCGTACTGGATAACCAGAATTTCGGGTTTATCTTTTTTATCGAGTTTGACCTCAGCAAGCATCACAGATGCAAAGCCAATTATGTGTGTTGTAAATATGAATCGCCACTTTATGATTGGGTCATACATCTGCCTTATTGTCATCGAGTCGCTTATGATCTCGACGATAGGCAGGGAAGAAAGATAGGCCTCATACAAAAATGCTCCAAAAAAGGCTAAGCAAATGGCGATTAAGACTAACGCCCGAGCAGGATCTTCAAGTATTCCAAAAGCAAAGCCGCCAGCCAAAACGCTTCCAATAAGAATCGGCAAAAAGCGCGCTCTGCCTCTGAAAAAGGTTACATACCCGTAGCTATTTGCCATAAATTGAGTATAATACATAGTGCAATGATTGTTGCGAGTGATCTTAAAAATGGCGTTGCTTTTTTGGATGGTGGCAAGCCTTACAAAGTAGTTAAATATAGCCATATCAAGATGGGCCGTGGCGGAGCTACTGTACGTGTGATGGCACGTAATCTTGAAAATGGTGAGCTGGTCGAAAAAACATACGACTCCAAAAACAAGGTGGACGAGGTATCAACTTCCAAAAAGCGAATGCAATACTTGTACAATGACGGCAAAAATGCTTCTTTTATGAATCCGATGACTTACGAGCAGACAGAAATTGAGCTTGATGTTTTGGGAGATTCGATTTTGTTTATCAAAGAGGGTAGTGAGGTGGATGTTTTATATTGGGACGACAAGGCTCTGTCTGTCGACATTGCTCCAAAAGTTGAACTTGAAGTAGTTGATACTGCTCCGGGAGTAAAAGGAAACTCGGCCGCAAATATTTACAAGCCTGCAAAACTTGAGAACGGCCTTGAAATAAAAGTTCCGCTTTTTATAAAAATAGGGGACAAAATCCGTGTTGATACTAGAACCTCTGAGTATATTGAGCGAGCCTAGGCGCTTGCTACCCACCAGAAAGCCGCAACAATAGTTGCCAGTTGAGTCATAACTCCCGGAACTAAAGTAGTATCTGCTTGAATCGATTTCTGAAAAGCAATCCATTTGAGTACCGCTTGGGTTTTGGCTTTTAAAAAGTAATAAGGGGCCTCAAGCAAATCGGGAAGAATACCAGAAAAAGCCCCAAACATAACATAAATAGAGTGCTCAGGCGAATTGGCGAAAGTCAGTGCCATAAAACTTACGCTAACTAAAGATAAAACCACATCAGCTAAAATTATAATTGTTGAGTTTTTGGAAACTCTGCCGTATTTTTTAACCTCGGTATTTAAATGTGGATTCCAATGAGGGACCATGTCTAGAACAAAATGGCTCGCAAATGCCAAAGGCAAAGAAATGAGTGGATTTGGAATCTTGGTAACTATCGCGGCTCCAACCAAAGCGTGTGGAGTTTCAAGCATCGTGACTGTCATGATATACTACTTGAGCTCACAATGTCAATAATTTTAAGTTTTGGGGCTATCTTGGCTGGTGCTTATTTATTCTTGTTCGTTTTTTGGCGAAGGCTCAAGGAAGACTATTCAGGAAGCCTTATTCTTCACTCTGGCACTATTTTTGTACTTCTTACCCTGCTCGGCGCTGTAGCAGCTAGAATTTTATCTAGTTTTTTAAGTCCCAGCGCAATATTTCTGCCATCAGGTTTATGGTTTTGGGGAGCATGTGTTGGGTTTTTACTGGCGTTTGCGATCTCAACTCGAAAGCTCAAGCTTAAAGCTGTGGAGTCTTTTGAGGCGGCTGGCATCGCTTCTTTATATTCGTTGTTAATTGCTTTCTTGTTGAACTATTCTTGGCAACTGTTTCTTGTTACTGCATTTTCACTTGTCATTTTTAACTTCCTTGAAAGAACATATCGGAATTTTCACTGGTACAAATCCGGAAGAGTGGGTTTTTCGGGGCTAGCAGCTATCGGTTTTTTCTTTCTATTGCGCACAATCGCTGTTTTAGTAGTTGCTTCTTTACCCTCAACGATAGGTCGAGTGGATTTGGTACTGTCCGCAGTTAGTGCTTTTTTACTTTTCTTTTCATTGTATAATTTAGCAGAAAGCTAATATGGCAGATCAAAAACACCCAGTTTCATTTCCTCAAAATTTAATTGAGCCTGTATCTCAATTTTTGAAGTCTCAGCTGACTAACCTTGAAAAGCGCAAGAAAGAAATTGAAACAGACGATCCGTTTTTGATTCCAGGTCGCGCTAGCGATAACGCTTCTCCTGATACAGATGCCGAGGAGCAGTTTGGCCACGCTAGAGCCAGTGCAATTAAACTTGAGCTCGATCGTAAAATTATACAAACAAGGCGAGCCCTCGCTCGTGCCAAGGTCGGTAAGTACGGTTTGTGTACAAATTGCGGTGACATGATAGACACTGATCGGTTGATGATTTATCCAGAGGCCACACTTTGTGTTAAATGCGGGAACAAACGGGAGAAAAAATAAACCCAACAATTGTACACGAGGACGCCAATCTTCTTGTAATCAATAAACCTGCAGGCTGGATAGTTAACGACACAAACACTGCACACGGCCAGCCAACAATCCAAGAGTGGTTGCGTCGCAATTTCCAATTTCCAATTTTTGAATTTAGGGAATACAGAAATGGAATAGTTCATAGGCTAGACAAAGAAACAAGCGGCGTGCTTTTGATCGCCAAAACACCTGAGTATTTTGAAAAATTGCAAAATCTTTTTCGAGACCGTTTGGTTTCAAAAAAATATGTTGCCTTGGTTCATGGACTGCTAAAAGAACCTACGGGGACCATTGAGGTAGAAGTAGGCAGACTTCCTTGGAACAGGCAACGGTTCGGTGTGGTTCCTGGGGGAAGAAGCTCACTTACTCGATACGAGCTTGATGGCGTTTATCGGCAGGGAGAAAAAATTTATAGCCTTGTGAATTTCTTTCCAAAGACCGGGCGAACACACCAGATTCGTATCCATGCCAAGTACATAGGTAACGCGATTGTTGCAGATCCTTTTTACGCAGGTCGCAAGACCGCGCGAAAAGATCGGATTTGGTGTAATCGTATTTTTTTGCATGCCATGGAAATACGATTTGTTGACCCGGCCACTCAAAGTGAAGTAGTCTACTCGGCGCCTCTTGCGGATGATTTAAAATCCGCACTGTCAATCCTTGAAAAGGCCCAGTAATCTCGCTAAGCTAAAAATACATGGATTTTGGGCAAATAGCGTTTCTTTTGGTCGTCGCAGCATTTGCTGGTGTGGCAGCAAAGCTTATTCGACAGCCGCTTATTATTGGATACTTAATTAGTGGAGTTGTTGTGGGCTCGCTGGGACTTGTGGGAGACGCTCATGAGCTTGAAGCTTTAGGCAAAATCGGAGTCACGCTTTTGTTGTTTTTGGTCGGCCTTGAAATGAACCTTTCAGAGCTCCCTTCGGTAGGGAAGGTGGCAATTGTCGCGGGCTTGGGTCAGATTATTTTTACCTCAGTGTTTGGATTTTTAATTGCAACTGCTTTGGGGTACGGTGCCCTGACCGCCATTTATTTGGCGGTTGCGCTTACATTTTCCTCAACAATAATTATCATCAAACTTTTGTCTGAGAAAAATGACCTAGGAAGTCTTTATGGTAAAGTTTCGATTGGATTTTTGCTTGTTCAGGACCTGGTGGCGATTTTGATTCTTATGTTTTTGTCCGCCCTTAAGACCGAAACATTTAGCTCCACCACATATTTATTTGTTGTTCTCAAAGCAGTAGCTTTGATTGTTGTTGTTTGGCTATTGGCTAAAAAAGTTTTCCCTATACTTTTTGGTCGCTTGGTTGATTATTCGACGGAACTTCTGTTTGTGGTTAGTATCGCTTGGGCTTTAGGGCTTTCTGCGTTGGTTGGGGGCCCACTTGGGTTCTCTCCCGAAATAGGCGGATTCTTGGCGGGGCTTTCTTTGTCTACTCTTCCAGATCATCTTCAAATCTCATCGCGAACACGGCCTCTTCGTGATTTTTTCTTGACATTGTTTTTTGTGATTTTGGGAACCAATTTTGTAATTTCGGATGCCCATGAGATTGTGCTTCCGGCGATTATTTTTTCAACATTTGTTTTGATTGGGAATCCACTTATTGTTATGGTTCTTCTGGGAATAATGGGGTATCGAAAGCGGACCAGCTTTTTAGCCTCAGTTACAGTGGCTCAAATTTCGGAATTTTCTTTGATTTTGATGGCGATGGGTGTTAGCCTTGCTCACGTAACCGATAGTGAGGTGGCGTTAGTTGTGGTGGTCGGCGTGATTACAATGACCGCCTCCACATACTTAATTTTGCAGGCAGACAGAATATTCAAAGTTATCGCACCATTTTTGTCGATTTTCGAGCGCAAGAGCAGTCATGAAATTTCGGTGCACGCGCCTGTTAAAAAAACAGACCATGTTGTCTTGGTTGGAAGTCACAGAACCGGGACGCGACTATTGAGCACGCTTAAAAAAGGCGACAACAACTACGTGGTGGTAGATTTTAATCCTAATACCGCAAACCGCTTGTCGGCGGCAAAGATGCCCGTCATTTTCGGGGACATTACAGACAGTGACATTTTGGAGTCTGCAAACGTGGCTGAGGCCAAGCTTGTTGTTTCAACCACCTCAGACATGCACGACAACCTTGTTCTACTGGGCTACATTAAGAGTAAGAAATCCAAGGCAATAACAATTTTGAAATCAGCAACAAAACTCGAAGCTATCAAGCTGTATGCAAATGGGGCTGATTATGTTTTGGTGCCCGAGGTCTTGGCCGGGGAGCATATTAGGCATGTTTTAAAAACTTACGGAGTATCTGCTAAGACAATTCACAAGCTTGGTGTGAGCCATCTTAAACGCCTGAAGAAATTGTAAGTTTATTTCAAATGCCTGCCCGACACCGCCCTAGAAAAAATCAAAACATACAACCAAAGAGCAAGCTTCGGCTGTTCTTGTTTTTTGGCGTACTTATAATTATGGTCTTGGGTCTTTTGGGAATAGTATTTTTCGCGCCAAAATTGAACTATTTTACTGTCGCAGTTGCCACCGATCAAGGTGAAATAATAGTTCAGGTAGTAGATTTTAGTGAAGGCGAATTTATCGAGGTTATTGTCCCCAAGGACACCCAGCTTGAGCTTGGCATGGAAAGGGGGATTTTGCGAGGGGAGAGTGTCTGGCGGCTCATTGAGTCTGAAAAATTACCCGGACAAATTATCTCAGATACAGTTATGCATTCTTTGCATTTTCCAATAGATTATTGGGCTCACGAAGGCGCGCTTGAAAATTTACTAAACCCAAATACTAATTTGCCATTTTTAACCAAAGTCAGGCTCGCTCTTCTTTCAAAAGGTAAACGGCGAGAGCAAATTGACTTGGCCGAAACTTCCTATTTGCAATCTGGCCGTTTGTCAGATGGAGAAGAAGGCTTTGTGGTGGAACAAAATATGCCCGTCAAGCTACGAAGTATGTTTGCCGATAGCGATATTTTAGAAGAACAAACGGTGGTAAATGTAATCAACTCAACTGGTGAAGGGAATTACAGGCTTGATGACGTAATTGGCGTCTTGGAGGTTTTGGGAGCTAAGGTCGCGCCTGTTGTCCAAAGCGAAAAAGTCACCAGCGACTGTGTAGTTGGAGCAAAGAATCCAAATATAAGAAACAAGGTGGCACGGGTTTTTAATTGCGAGATAAGCGAAAGTGCTCCTAAGGCTTTTGATGTTGAATTGACTTTAGGAGAGAAGTTTCTAAAGAGGTTTTAGTTAACGCAGGGGAAAGGAAGCAATGTTTGAAAGTGCTTCAGATTTTTTTGTTTCTTTAATGAAAAGCTTCACTTCACTTGTTGTAGCAGATTTTATAAAAGATTCATACTCATTTCCTTGTTTAATATAAAAAATCATCCTGCTGGCAAGATCATCCGGGAGTCGTCCTATGTAAACATCGCCAAGCGTGTGTACAGCAACTTTGTGAGTTTTGGGGGTCATTTGCACACATTCTCCTGAGTCTAGATGGGCGAGAATTGCTGAATCACACAAGTTAACCAGAGTAACAATCTTGGTAATACCAGGAATTTCTAGAAAATCTTCGGGTGATCGCGAGTTTGATGAGGGAATTTTGCCGTTAGGTTGATAAGCGTGGCATTTGGCCAGGAACTTAATTGCAATTGGGTTTAGAGGATCGATGGCTAATACTTTTTTTGAAAAATTAACTGCTTCAGAGATATTTCCTGTTTGCAGACATGCCTTGGCAGCACGATTTAAGGCGTCAATGTCTTCGGGGTTATCCGCAAGAATAGTAAGATTCGAATCAAGCGCAAGAATCCAGTCGTTAGCTAATGCAGCTAAAATTGCACGCCGGGCAAGAGTGTCGTACATTCATTATGAGTATAAAGACCGCTGGGAGCTTGTCAAGCCTTTCTTGGCGGCTCTCCACTTGATGGAGTATAATTGAGTTTAAATATATGAGTGGACATTCAAAGTGGGCGACGATCAAGCGTCAAAAAGCTGCAAATGATAATGCCCGAGGTCAGGTTTTTTCAAGACTGTCGCGCGCGATTACAATTGCCGTTAAAACAGGTGGCGGCCCAACTATCGAAAATAATTACAAACTGAAAATGGCAATCGAAGCGGCTCGTGCTGAGAATATGCCTAAAGACACTATTGACCGCGCCATCAACAAGGCTTCTGCGGTTGGCGAGATCGAGGAAGTGACTTATGAAGGTTTCGGCCCAGAGGGTGTTAACGTTATGGTAAGTGCAGCCACAGACAATAGAAACCGCACTGCTCAGGAAGTCAAAAGTACTTTTGAACATTCCGGTGGTAGGCTCGCAGGACCCGGAAGCGTCGCTTTTAATTTCGACTCAAAGGGTTTTGTTTTGGTAAGCAAAAAGGGTAGCACTGACGAGCAAATACTGTCACTTATTGATTTGGGTGCTGAAGAAGTCGAGGAAGCTCTGGACGGATTGGAAGTTTATCTTTCTGTAGATTCGTTGTCGAGTTTCAGGGAAGCGCTTGTTGCTGGTGGCTATGAGGTTATGAAATACGAGGTCGTTCAAAAACCTAAAAGCGAGATAACTTTAAGTGATCCCAAGCATGTAGACAAGTTGTACGAGCTTATTGATTCACTGGAGTCGCTAGAGGATGTGCAAAGAGTTTTCGATAACGCCAATATCTAGCATACGATGTCACGTAGACATAAATTTGTCATTACTTCTATACTTTTAGCCCTTGGATTTTTGGGTATAACATTTTTGGAAAACGAGGATCGTGTGAGTGGTATAGTCGTCTTGTCTTTTCTAAGCATAGTTTTTTTTGTGTGGACTCTGCGTGGTGCGTTAGGTAAAAATGCCACATTGTTGAGTTTAATTTTGCCACCACTTTTCACTTTTGGTGTCGGTTTGTTTTGGTTTTTGTTGCCATCTAGTTTTTACGCGCGGCTACCGATACTTTTGCTTTATGGAGTAGGGGTGTATGTTATTGCCACAACCGCAAACGTGTTTTGTGTATCAATTCACAAGAAGATAGCGCTAGCGCGAGCCGCCAAGGGCGTATCGTTCGTCTTGACACTGTTTACAGCCTTTTTATTGTACGACGCAGTGCTTTCTTTGAGGATTGGCCCTCTACTGGCAACGCTGTTACTGTTTTCCACTTCCTTTCCATTGATGCTCCAAGGGTTATGGGTGAGCAAGATTACTCGAAACATTGAAAGAGAATTGTTTATATACAGTACAGTTTTTTCACTATTGATTGCAGAGGGAGGGCTACTGTTATATTTTTGGCCAGTAACGGTCGTTGTAGGTTCACTATTTTTGACTGTAGGAGTTTACGTGTTATTAGGCCTGGGCCAGGCCAAACTTGAAGGTAGGCTTTTTAAGCAAACTGTCTCTGAGTATATGCTTATCGGCGTTGCCGTTTTTGTTGTAATGTTTTTGTTTACCAACTGGCACGGATAATTTTTACCCACTCAGCCTCAAGCAGGGGAGGGGGAGTACGGCAACTTAATATTATAGGACATTATTTTCACGATACTGCAAACAAGTTTTCACGAATGTTGATAATGTTTGATATAGATGCACAAATTTGGCTTTAGTATCTGGTAGCTCTTAGAGAAGTGCTGCTACTTACTGCGATATGCTCTACTTATTAATCCATGGCTCATTGTCTTTAGCTACTCCTATGCACCAAACGTTGTTTCGCAACAAGTCAGCTTTGAGATTTATGTTGTCGCACAATAATACTTTTACGACATATATTAAATCGTCGTAGAGGAGGGTTTATGTTTACCACCATTAATAGATCTTTCGACCGATATATATGGTTCTATGAATAACATTAAACTAAGTCTCCCTTAAATTAGTGATGTGCGCATTTTTTTAGTTCCAAATTTATACCGAATATTTATAGATGTCTGATAAGACCGTATCTAAGGCTAAATAGGCACTTTTGCAAAAGGTATCCATAGTCATCTTTTGCTCCAGAGGGCCCTTAGAATTGATTTGGTGAAGGCCTCTTTACGACAAATTTACAACTCTTTAATTGCATTTTTTAATGATCGTTTTAGGATTTATATTTTTGCAATTTAGCTAAACAGCAGTGCAAGAGATGAAACAAATACGTCTGAATAGTTTATTGTTTGAATATTTGGAATTTTAAATATATTTTCAAACCTAGCAAGAATTTCGACTATGTCGTACAATATTGACTTTTGTTTTCACTCGTGTAAACATAACTTATGACACTCCCCGCCCTAGTGGATGATTTTCTTGCTTACCTCCGAGTAGAGAAGGGCTCCTCTCCCCTAACGACGCGTAACTATTTACATTATTTGTCTAGGTTCATTTCATGGCTAAAAGACAACAATATCGCGACCTCCGAAAGCTCTCTTACTCAAGAAAACATCCGAAAATACAGGCTATACTTAAGCTCACTTAGTGATGGCCGAGGGGGAGTTTTAAGCCAAAAGACTCAGGCCTACCATGTAATTGCGATCCGGTCCTTCCTTAAGTGGCTCATTAAAAATGACCACGACGTTTTGGCTCCAGACAAATTAGACCTTCCCAAAATTCGTGAAAGGCAAGTGAGCTTTCTTTCTGGGGACCAAGTGGATCGCTTGCTGTCAGCGCCGAGTTTAAGCTCGATTGTGGGTAAACGAGATAAAGCAATACTGGAGCTTTTGTTTTCAACGGGGCTGCGTGTTTCGGAGCTTTGCAAGCTTGATCGCGACAAGCTTGATCTGGACAGGCGCGAGTTTGGGATTACCGGCAAAGGAGGGCGGGCGAGAGTAGTTTTTCTCTCTGCTCGAGCCGCTGAGTGGATTTCGTTGTATCTTGCGGCCCGAAAAGATCACTACACTGCGCTTTTTATCCGCCATAAAGGAAAAATTGATCCATCCGTTGAGGATGAGAAAATGCGCCTCACTCCCCGATCGGTTCAAAGGCTTGTGAAAAAATATGCCCATAAAATGAAAATTCCAGTCGAGGTGACGCCACACGTCCTTAGACACAGTTTTGCTACAGATTTACTCGTAGCGGGGGCCGACCTTCGAAGTGTGCAGGAGATGCTTGGGCATAAGAATGTAGCTACTACCCAAATTTATACTCATGTTACTAATAAAAGACTAAAAGAAGTTTATGAAAATTTCCACGGTAAAGGGAAGTAGAAAATTATTCTTCGTTTTTCTCAAGTGCTGTCACTGCCGCAACTGAGTCATCGGCTTTGGCAAAGCGCATTAGAATAACTCCTTGAGTTGCGCGAGCTAGCTCTGGAATGTTTCTTATAGGAAGCTTGATAATTTGGCCGTGTTTACTGGTAATAATCGCCTGATCCATTTTTTCGTTGACCAACACACCTACTGTAAGATCCCCAGTTTTGGGTGTGATGCTCGCGGCCTTTACTCCCTTACCTGCACGCCTTTGAAGAGGGAAATTTTCGAGTGTTGTTCTTTTGCCAATACCTTTTTCAGAGATAATGAGTAAATCCGTAAATGGTTTTTTGCGCTTGTCCTCAGGAGCCGGATCGGTGCTAAAAGTCTCGATGGAGATAACTTCGTCATCGTGGTTTACCTTAACACCCTTCATGCCAGAAGTAGCCCGGCCCATGGCACGAACATCTTTTTCACTAAAGCGAATCGCTTTGGCCTTTTTGGTTAATAGCAAAACATGATCTTTACCTGAAGTCTTTCGCGCGCCGATTAATCGGTCATCGTTAGATAGCTTTATAGCGATGAGACCGTTAGAGCGCAGGTTTTTAAACTCTGAAAACTCAGTCTTTTTAACCGTTCCATTTTTGGTAGCCAAAATTAAATTGTTTGCACCTTGCTCATTGATCGCAACAATGGAGCGGACTTCTTCGCCTTGCTCTAGATTAACTAAATTCACAAGCGCTGTTCCTTTGGCTTGCCTACTGCTCTCTGCCACTTCCCAAACCTTTGTGCCAAAAACACGGCCACGATCAGTAAAGAACAAAAGCGTGTCATGGGTGGAGGCGGAGATTAAGTGTTCAATCTCGTCCTCTTCTTTTGTCGTCATTCCAAGTACCCCCTTGCCTCCTCTACGCTGAGATTTGTAAGTGCTATAAGCGACTCTTTTGATGTAGCCTGTTTGGGTTACCGTGATTATTGTGTTGGTTTTGGCCACCAAGTCCTCTTCAGAGAACTCCCCTATCGCTTGTTTGTAGATTTTTGTTCTGCGCTCATCCGTGTGCTTTTCTTTAAGCTCTCCCAATTCTTTAACTATCATGTCTAGAACCTTTTGAGGGTTTTTAAGAATCGCAATATATGTCTCAATCATTTTTTGGATCTCATCGTATTCTTTTTGGATTTTCTCGCGCTCAAGAGCAGCAAGGCGTCTAAGCTGCATATCCAAAATTGCCGTAGCTTGGATGTCGGAAAAACCGAAGCGCTTGATCAAATTGGCTTTTGCTGTGTCTTGTGTTGCGCTTTCGCGAATGGTTTTGATTACTTCGTCCAAATTGTCTAAAGCAATTTTGAGACCTTCTAAAATGTGAGCACGTTTTTTGGCGTTTGTAAGCTCGAATATTGTTCTTCTGGTAATGACCCTTTGCCTATGAAGAATATACTCAACAAGAATTTGCTTAAGATTTACCGTGTGTGGCGTGCCGTCTACCAAGGCCACAAAATTTGCTGGGAAGCTTGACTGTAATTTGGTGTGCTTGTAGAGGTTGTTAAGAATGGATTTAGGTTTGCCATCGCGCTTAAGCTCGATAACCACACTCATTCCGTCCTTGTCGGATTCGTCGCGGAGTGCGGCGATGCCACCAAGCTTCTTGTCCCGTACAAGCTCAGCGATGTGAGCCACCAAGAGGCTTTTGTTAACTTGGTACGGAAGCTCAGTAATTTCAATTATTGATCTTTTACCTTTTTCCTTAATTTCGGCTATTCCTCGAACCACAATTTTCCCGCGGCCTGTGCTATAAATCTCATCCATATTTGAAGCGCCGTAAATGGCTCCTCCTGTAGGAAAGTCAGGCCCCGGGACGATTTCGACTAGTTCGGGGATTGTAACGTCGCTTTCAAATTCGGTTTTGATGCTGGCTATTTCGCTTTCCGAAAGTTCTTTGGATCGCCCTGCTGCCACAGATTCAATTTTAACGACCAATCCGTCCACCCAACTTCCAAGCTCATCAGCCTTTGTAAGTGGTCTGCCTTTTTTGATCGCAGCTATTGTAGCGTCAACTACCTCAGTTAAGTTGTGCGGCGGGATTTTCGTCGCCATTCCCACAGCGATTCCTTCGGATCCCATCAAAAGCAAATTTGGTAGAAGTGCTGGCAAAAAGACTGGTTCTTTCAGGGTTCCGTCAAAATTATCTACAAAGTCGACTGTTGCTTTGTCAATCTCGCGAAGCATATAGTCGGCAATTGATGAAAGCTTTGCCTCGGTATAACGCATAGCAGCAGGCGGATCGCCATCGACTGAGCCAAAATTTCCCTGACCTTTGACCAGTGGATAGCGAAGAGAAAAATCTTGTGCCAAGCGCACCATCGCTTCGTAAACTGGACTGTCTCCGTGTGGATGGTATTTACCCAGAACTTCACCGACAACCTTGGCGCTTTTGGTAAATCGAGATTTACTGTCAAGCCCCATGAGATACATTGCATAAAGAATTCGTCTATGAACGGGTTTTAAACCATCGCGAATATCAGGAAGTGCGCGAGCTACAATCACGCTCATCGCATAATCTAAATAACTTTTTGAAAGTTCGGCAGAAATCTCTGTAGGGATTACATTACTTGGGTTCATGTTTGTGTCGTGCGTAAGCTAATCATTTTAGCCTTCCAGCAGCCAATTGGCAAGAATTAATGGAGATTTCGGTATATCTCAATGATAACTAGGAAAAATACTGCAATTGCCAAAGCACTAGTAAAAGGTAGATATAAAACGCTTTCTCCGATATTTATTACAACATCGCCAGGAAATGTTCGAAATTCATGTCTACCAAAGAAAGTTACTAGCAAAAAGAATGCTAAAGCATAAAAAATTGCAAACTTGATACCGTAAACAGATATAAATTTTTTTATATTTATGTTCATTTTTCCATCATCTCGTATGGGGTAGGGCTGGGCGTAGCTTGTGCGGCATTGCTTACGGTGGCTCTACTTGAATTGTTTGCTAATGAAAAAAGCGGAATCATCATCACAAACAACGCAAAAACTGCGAGTGACATAACTGGTGTCATTGTTAAATTTGTTTTCTTTGCCAAGCTAATCACCTCCTAATTATTAAATATAGCATAGATTTTCATTATGCAATATGCCACTCATCTTTTGGTTTTATTAACCTTAGTTTTTTCTGGTTCTAAAATCACCGCAGCCAATATGTATAAAAAAACTCCCGGAACAAACCCTGTAAATGCCATTAAAGCTAGATAAAAGATGCGAATTATCGTCGCATCGATGTTTGTGTAATTGGCAAATCCAGAAAGCACCCCGGAGATTATTTTGTTGTCCAAACTTTTCTTAAGCTGTTTTTTGGCCATTGTCCTCCTTTGCTTTAATAACGATTGGGCGAAGTAAATAAGTCCCTAGTGAGGCAATCTTTCCACCTGCCGTAACCATAAAACCCATTAAAAACAAATGCGCTGTTGTGTTTGCTGGAGCATTTAATGTGTCTGCTGGAAAAAGTTCAACCTCGGGCATATTAGCTGAATTAGGAACTTCCGCCATCAGTGAACTGACCGGGATAGATATTGCTGGAAAATTAAATAGTGGTACAGGTTCTTGCTTGTTGGTAAACACCGCGTAAACACTTAAGGCCGCCAGTAGGATTGCAACAAGGCCTGTAAGTGGCAGTGAGTACCCGATCATTTTTTCGCTCATGCTTCATAATATATAAAGTTATAGTTGACATCAAGAATGTTTAGTTGGTAATTTTAATTGTGACAACCAATCGTGTTCTTTTAGGTGTTTTACTTTTTGGAACTTTTCTTCTTTTGTCTCTTCCCTCGCCAAAATCTGCCCTTTCAGCTTTTAACAATGTCGTTATAAATGAAGTTCAGATTGCTGGAAGTGTGGCTGAGGATGAGTTTGTAGAGCTTTATAATCCTACTGGCAACCCGGTGGACATATCCGGCTGGAGACTTACTAGAAATACAGAATCAGGACAAAGCGAGTCAAATCTTGTACTGAATCTCTCGGGAACTGTACCCGCTGGCGGTTACTTTTTAGTGGCTAATGATGATTTTACCGGACCAACTCCCGATCAACTTTATTCGGCACTTAGTAATAATATTGCAAATAATAATTCAGTGACGCTTTATAGCGACGCTGGAGTTACGGTCGTGGATAGAGTTGGTTTTGGCAGTTCTACTTTGTTTGAAGGGGCAGCTTTTCCTACAAATCCACCTGCGCTTGGAAGTATTCAAAGAACCGCAGACACAGAGAACAATGCAAATGACTTCGAGCTTTTAGAAGTTTCAACTCCAATGAATTCTGGTTCGTCCCCAACTCCTTCACCAACGCCAACTCAGACAGCTACTGCTACGCCTGAACCATCAGTAACACCCACACCAACTCCCACAGCTACACCTACAGTATCCCCGACTGCAACTCCAACCTCTACGCCATCCGTAACCCCTGCGCCAACATCAACACCCAAACCAAGTGTTGATTTTTCAGTCGGAACATTTTACACCGCTAGTTCAAAAGTTGAATGTAAGTTGACTATCAGAAGATTTGGGTTTTTCCGAATGATTGTCCCTCAGTGCACTCGAAGCTTGTTGACTAAATAACGTAAATATCTTGATTGTAATTACTCACTCCAACGAGTTTTCCTTTGCCTTTTGAAATCTCTTCAAGGGGCACGCAGTATCGACAGCCATTTTGTGGACACTTAAAGTGATCCAACTGCCTGGCAAGTTTCATCCTTTTGGCAACCGAGAGTACTTGGTCTTCGCTTGCCTTTAAATCCGGAAGATTTACGAGCGTGGGAGAATCGTCTGTTAATAAGTACCAGTAGCTTGCGGCTGAGACGTGCCTAGACTGCGTGTTTTCGACCAAAAGACAGTAGATAGGTAGCTGAAGTGAGTCGTCGTGTTCTTTGTTCTTGCCGGTCTTGAAATCGACTACATGAACCGAGTCAGTCTCTTCCACAAACGAGAGCCAGTCTACTTTGCCGCATAGGATAATATTTTCCTCTTCGCTTATATAATAGTGAGGAAGCTCCTGCTTAATTTTGATTGCCTTTTGAGTGATGGGGCCCGGGTTATCCATGATTCGCTGAAGCATTGTTTGGCCCTTTTGTTTATACTCTGCTTCCTGTTCTTTTGAGGTAAAACCGCCTCTTTCTCCGCTTATTTTCTCCCACTCTGTATCGAGTTTTTTAAGAAGCGAAATTTTAAGCCTGTCTTCTGTTGGGAGAGTTGACAGTGAATCAATAACATCATGAACCACTTGCCCCAAAGCCAAAGGTGGCTCAATTCTGGTGATTTTATGACCCGTTAGCGGGTCTTTATAGACATTCCGGAGGTAGTAAAGACGAGGACAATTTAGAAAATCTGCGATGGAGCTGTGGGAAACCCAGATTGCCGAATACTTATCGCTCATTGAAACAAGTATATACTAAAAGCGGCTAACGCACCGCCTAAAAGGGCAACAAAAAATAAAAATAGGATTAAAACTCCAAGTTTGATACTTCCTCCCAATTACTCATGTTAAGCACAACTACTTCTTGCTCGCCAATGATGTATAGGTAATTATCGATATAAAGTGCCCTTTTGGCAGTAACATCACTCACTGCCCGCCTAAGCGCTAAAGTATCCGCATAATCGAAAATGTAGCCGTTTCCACCTGCTGGTATGAAGAAAACTTTGTTGTCAGGATCTGCCAAAAATGCGTGATGGTTGTTTTGGAATTCTGTCCAGAATTCGTCTAACAAATATTTGTCTACCTCTGTGGGGTTTTGAGCATTTGATACGTCAAAAACCGACAATTTAACTTGCGAGTTTTCCTGCCCAACACCCAAGATGCGATTGTCGCTAAGTGGGTGCAAATATGAAGAAAAGCCTGGAATTTTAAGCTCGCCCGCAACACGCGGATTTGATGAATCTGATAAATCAATAACGAAAAACGGATCTATTTGTTTGAATGTCACCAAATAAGCTCTCTCCCCTATAAATCTGGCTGAGTATATCCTCTCCCCTAGTGCCAAGCCTTGAATCTGACCTTTTACTTTTAGGCTTGAGTCCAGCACATATAAATCATTGGCTGATTCCCCTCGCCCAAACATGGTTGAAGCGGAAAGTGTGGTAGCAACACGAAGCTCACCGTTATATTCATCCAGAGAAAACTGATTTAAGGGAGCTCCGGGCACATCTCCAGTTGCCACAACTTCTAGATCTTTGTTGATTTTTACAATCTTTGTCGTTTGAAGTTCGCGCCCATGGTTCACCAGATAGTCGTTCATTCGGTTTGACAGTTCACTTTCCACTCGTGTGCGCTCGTCGTTGCTTAATGTTGCTAAAAATCTTTGGATAATTACGTTGAGTTCGTTATTTTTTGATTCTTGGCTAATATCAAGTGATACCAAGTTGTTAATCTTAAGAACAACGCTGCTGGGGATTAAATCCTGATTTTCTGAGAGAAAATTTGCAGTAAAGGCCAACATGTTGGGGTACATTGTGAAGCTGGCATAAATAGCATCGGGTGAGACGTAAATAACACTATTGTTACCACCTACGAATGTTGTAGTTTTTTCTACATTTCCCGTTGAGGGATCTAGTTTAATAACCGAGTATACCGAGTCAGTCGAGATTGGCTGGCTGGGGCGATAAATATCCGTACAAGCGATTGTTAGTCCGCCATCAAAAAGCGGCACCGGGCATGGAAAATCAAAGTTGGCATAACGTCTAGCAATTACGTAGGCTTTCCCGTCAAGAAGCCGTGCTGTCAGATATCCAAAATTCTCATCAAATTTCTCTTCCCAGCTAAGCGTTGGGTTTTTGGGGTCTGATACGTCAAAAGCCTTTACTCGGTCATAGCTAAAAACCAGTAGTTTGTCGTTTGCTAGAAGAAGTTCCCCGTTCGCTTCTACCTCGCTAGCCAGTGATATCGCTGTAGGTGGCAAAGCATTGACTACCTTTGTGTTTGGCGCCTGATAAGTAGGTGGTACGAATCCGGGCTCGGTAGGCATCATCTTTTGCTCAAGAATTAAAGGTTCGACTGGAAGGTCGTAATAAACCATATTTTCTGAAGAGAAAAATATGTTCTGGCCGTCGGTTTTAACAATGTCTGGCTCGTCAATTCCTGTAACCTGCACATTGGTTTCAGAAACCCTTTTGGAGTCAAGCGAGGGAGCAAGTACTTCTTGGGCAGACGTTTCCATGTTAATGGCTAAATCGCGAGCACCACCAAAGCCAGCAAAGCCGTAATTTTGTGCCGAATTTGCAATGTACTCCCTAAGCTCAGTTTCACTTGCGAACTTTTTAAAATCGGTGTCTGCGGGTTTAAAGCCGTTGTCGTTGTTAATAAAAATTAATCCAAAAACTCCAAGTAATACAAAAACAAACGCGGAAATAATTGTAAAAATGAGCGCTGGTTTTATGTGTTGATTTTTTTGAGGCTCTGATTCTTGGTTCGGAAGCATAGCTACATTTTATATGTTTCTTCAAGCTTTGGCAAAAGGATTTCTACTGATTTGCTCTCTAAAATTTTGTTTTTTAGGGCTTCCCTTGGGCCGTCTTCGCCGTGCACTAAAAATACTTTTGAGACGTTTTTGATATGATTAAGCCAGTCCGTAAGAATCGGCTGATCTGCATGAGCACTCATTGAATGAATCGATGTCACATTGGCCTTAACATTCACTTTTTGCCCATATATTTGGACTTCTTTAGCACCCTCTTCGAGAGCGCGTCCTACTGTATGTTCCGCTTGAAAACCTACTATCAGAAGTCTTGTGTTGTCACGAGGCAGGAGTCTAAGTGCGTGCTCTAAAATTCTGCCCCCTGTCATCATTCCGCTTCCCGCGATAATAATTCTAGGGCCGTTTAAGGCGCTAACGCGTTGGCTCTCGCGCCGATCCGAAACTATTTGTAAGCCCGAAAACATAAATGGGTCACCGGCCTTTGTGTCTCCCCTAAGCTCCTCTCCGTAAAGATCTGGAAATTTTTTGTAAATTTCTGTGACAGTCTCGCCCATCGGACTATCGAGGTAAACCGGCGTTCCTTTTTTCATTCTGCCATCACCTTTGAAATGTTTGAGTTTGTGTAGTAGAACCTGGGTTCTCTCAACTGAAAAAGAAGGAATAAGAAGGGTGCCGTTTGTTTGCTCAACTGTGTTTATTTCAGATTGGATTAATTGGTCTGGGTTGTCATTTGGATGAATTGTGTCCCCATAAGTAGATTCCATGACGACGGTATCTGCACTGTCAATAAATTCAATTGGTTTTACCAAGTCTTCGGGGGAGTTGCCTAGGTCCCCGCTAAATGCATATGTTTTGTTTTCGTCTAAGTTTTTGATAATTATGCTGGCTGAGCCTAAAATGTGCCCAGCATCTTTATAGATAATTTCAAATCCCGGGATACTAATCACTTCATCATATGAAACAGGTTTAAAAAGATTTAAAGTTCCTAAAACCTGCTCTTTAGTGTATAAAACTGGCTTGTCATCATCCCCTGCCATTATGTGAGCGGCGTCTAGAAGAACCGCTTCTGCAATTTCGCGTGTGGCGGCTGTGGCATAAATATTACCGCGAAAACCATTTTTATAAAGTATGGGAAGTCTGCCGCAGTGATCCAGATGCGCGTGGGTTAAAAAAACCGCGGAAAGTTCTGGAGCAGAAAGCGGCAACGGGCGTTGGTTTAACGACTCTGTTTCATAGTCTCCTTGAAACATTCCCAAGTCCACTAAAAGTTTTACTTTATCGCTCGAAAGCAAATATGATGAGCCAGTAACCATCCCGGCTGCACCTAAAAATGTTATGTCCACGAAGTCAGTTTACCAAGATATTAAAGTTTTTCCTAGTTCTGTCTTTCCATCTGATGCATCGCAACAATAAACAGGCTCTCGCTCCAGCCTAGAGGAGTATTGTCGTTATAGCTGGCGGAGTTTGAAAAATACAATTCCGGTAGTCCCTCAGGGGTGTCCACTGCGATTAGGTCCTTAATAAGCTCATGGGCTTTAGTGCGATTGCCAAGTTGTTCATATATAATCGCGAGCCAAGCGAGCCCGAAAGTCCACTCGGCTTCCTCGGAAAAACCATCCGCGTTTTTGTTGTAATAGTGGTCGCCTTTGTAGCGGATAACTCCCCGCTCGCGCCTAAGATGATATTCGATGTTGGCAAGAATTTCATCTCTTTGTTCAACGTTGACAACTTCGTACGGCCAAATTAAAGACAGAAGCGCCAAGTCGACAAATTTTCGAGATGATTCGCGAGGTAAAAGTCCACTTAGGCTTCGCTGCCCGCGGCGAACAAGCTGATACGGTACTTGGGCAAACGGCAGACGCATAATTGACTTTAAGCCTGCTACACAAGCTCCGACAGAGCTCGCATGAAGTTCTTCGTCTTCTTCCCACATGCCAGAATCGGGATCATGCCAGTACTCAATCGACTCCAGATACCTTACAAGTTTGTTTACAATTCTTTCGTGATCTGGTGTTTTGACAATTGAGCGTTTGAGCCGAGATTCCAGCTCTCCCAAGCGAAACAAGATACAGCCCACTGCGTCGTTTTGTTTATTTCCCCATTCTTCCCAAAATTCACTAAACGTTTCTGGGTCAAACCTTGCGTGAATATACTGATAGCTATGAGTTGGCTTGTTGGCAATTGCCCAATCAATCTTGTCCTCGTGTGCTAGAAAAATTTCAAGAATTGCTTTGTAAGTCTTTTCGACAGTTTCCCAGTCCCCCGTTACTTCAAAGGCTAAGGTTTCATAAAAATTATCACGCAACCAAGATTTGTTGTAACCAGTTGTGACACTGGCATCAGATGCTAGAAACAGCCCTGTGGGAGTTTTGAGTGATTCGAGGATTGCGACGTGCTTTGCGATAAGTTCACTGTAAGTCAATTTAGGCATACCTAAGATTATCACAAAATATGTGTGCTATTATTTTGTACATGACCAAACTTCCCCGAGTATTCGCGTTTATTGATACCGAAACTACGGGCTTAAGCCCATTTCGCGATAGGGTTATTGAGATTGGGATTATAAGAGTTGAAAATGGCGAGATTACAGGAGAACTTAACAGTGTTGTTCGGCCAAATATGTTTGTGCCACCCGAGATTTTTGCACTTACTGGAATTTCGGATAACGAGATTCAGATAGCCCCAGAGTTTAGCGAAATCAGCTCTCGCGTTCGCGAGCTTTTAGATGGCGCGGTTTTTACGGCACATAACGCTCGGTTTGATTATGCATTTTTAAAACACGAGTTTACCCGTATGGGTGATCCTTACCAGTCCCGCGTGCTGTGTACAGTAAGGTTAGCAAGATTACTTTTTCCAAAGGCTTCGCACTACTCTTTATCTCACCTTATCGACTATTTTGGCATCAAGCCTTCTGCTCGGCACAGAGCTTATGCAGATGCCGAGGTCTTGCACGAAATTTATAAGATTGCCTTAAGACATCATGGCGAGGCTAAGGTTAACGAGGTAATTGACTTAATTCTTAAGTCTTCCTCATTGCCTTCAAAGCTAACATCAAGCCAAGTAGAGAATCTTCCGGATTCGCCGGGAATTTATATGTTTTTTGGTGAAGGTTCGTCACTTCCTCTTTACGTGGGCAAAAGCATCAACATAAAAGAACGCGTAAAAAGTCATTTTGCGGGTGATCACAGAGTTGCGGTAGATCTTGCCTTGTCATCGCAAATTGCGCGCATAGAATCGGTTTCCACTGCGGGAGAGATTGGTGCCTTGATTCGTGAGGCGGATGCGATTAAAGCTCTTTTGCCAATTTATAATAAACAGCTTCGCCGCCGGCGTGACCTGTGGGTCGCAGTTCGGGGAAAGAAAAGAAAATACAGTTCGGTTGAACTTATTACTGCAGAATCTACCAAGCTAGCGCCTGATAATATTCTAGCGGTTTTTAAAAGCAAGAAAATGGCGACTGAGACCCTACACTCTTTGTGCCGGGAGTGTCACCTGTGCCCAAAGCTTTTAGGAATCGAAAAAGGTAGCGGAGCCTGTTTTATGAGCCAGATTGGCATCTGCCCCGGCGCTTGTACGGGTAACGCAGACCCTAAAGCCTACAATGCACACTTTGAAGAGGCCTTTGATAAGACCAAGGTGCAGGAGTGGCCGTATGCCGGTGCAATTGCAATTACTGAGCAAAACTTTGACGGTATGATTGAAGTTCACGTAGTCGACAGATGGGTATATATGGGAAGCGTAGCTTACAAATATGACGACATGACTGAGATTAAGAAGGAAAAATACACACCAAGGTTCGACTGGGATATATACAAGATTTTAGCCAAAAGGGTTCTTAACCCAAAAAAGATTCGCGTACTCACAAGGGCACAAGTAGAAGAGTTTCTTAATTAACTGAAAGCGCGGCTAGGGCTTTTTGAGAACACACAGGCCAAGCGTTGTAGCCATCTCTGCCCATTTTAAACGCAGCAGTTTTAATAGCTTCCTCAGCATCGAACATTAAAGCTGGGCTTTCATCCTCGCCCATGGCTCGTCTGTTTGATTGCCAGGTAGATGTAACAAACTGGAACATGCCTTTGTACGCCCCAGAAGGAGAAATCGCGTTTTCGTTAAAGCCACTTTCACAGCGGGCAATGGCAATCATCATATCAGCTTCAGCTCCGTACTGTGCGGCATATTTGTTGATAAGGCCAACAATATCTACATTGTCCTCGCTTTTTTCAACTTGAGGTGGCAATGCGCGATTGATCGTATCAATAAAGACTTCGTTGTGATCTTGGGCGCTAGCCACTCTTTGCTCGGTTTTTACCTCATTTACATCAGGCTCGGGATTAGCTTCGGCGATTTGAGGCTCCTCTGGAGAGGTTTTGAGTTCACGCTCCAAAAGCTCAGTTGAGCTTGGATAGTCAATCACTATTGCGGCTAATTGAGGCTGCAAAGTCACTTTGAGGCCAAGATTGGGTTTTTGCAGCAAAAGCCCTGCTGTTGCCGTAAGAAGTACAGCGGCCAGGACAGGATTTGTAAGTTTGTTTTGTAACATTTGACCCGTATAAACGGGCAAAAATCCAGAACGTGTGTAGTATAGCTTAAATGATCAAAAAAGCAAATTTTCAAGGTTGAGGTAGTCGATTATCGCTTTTGAAATTGCATTGGCAGCTACTTCTGGCGTGTTGATTAGAAGTCTTTGGTCGCTCCTGTTTGTCAGAAAGCCCGTTTCTGCAATCACCGACGTTGTCATCGGATGAACCGCATGTTCATATCGCCACCAAGAAAAAGTATAATAACCACGCATGTTGCGTGTGATATTTTCATCACGGGCAAGGCCAGTTGCCACTTCATACTCTTCTTCAAGAATTGACACTAAAGTTTTGGATTTTCCAGTTAGATCCCGCCAAGGACCTGCAAATTTGTATCCTGATTTTAAGCTGTCCAAGCTCCCGTCAGCATGAATTGCGATAAAAACATCAGCCCAGTATCTTGGAGGAACAGTTGCCGGTAATATGTCTACTGAAACACCGGCACTTTCAAGCGTGCGGCCTATGCGCGTTGCAATATCATGATTTACTTCCCATTCCCATTTTCCGCCTCCGCTTGAGCCTGTGTTGTTTCTAAGTTTAACAAGCTCTTCTGGCAGCTCGCTACTATTCCAATGCCCCACTTGGATACCAACTTTGGGTGGCCCATCTGGCCGCACCCAATTGCGAGCAATTTCAAAAGGCGTAACTGGAACATCTTCCTCCGGCTCACCGTAAGGTGGAGCACCGCTAATGTTTGCTTCGTTCGGTCGAGAAAAGAAAAACACACCAAGAACTCCAAATACCAAGATGAGAACGAGCGTAATATTTTTAAGCACGAAAATAAATTTTATAAGAGATACCTGAGGGAAAGCTTAAATTAGCAACCAAGTGCTGATCTGCACTGTGCTTGGGATTCTTCTGGAAGCGAATCGCAAATCCCGCATGTGTTAGTGTCACCTGAGCCTGATTCTGTTGATTCTTCCATGTTCATATTAAACATTGCCGAAAAATCATTAAATTCGATGTCTGGAAGGTCGAACTTGGAATTATCAACATTCCAGCCTGTGCACTCGTAATCAACCTTTTGATTTAGGTCAACCGACTGAGTTTCGCCTGACATGTTATCTTCTGGCTCTCCAGCTTCGATAATTGACATTTTAAGGCCAGTGTCTAAGCCGTCTGTCCACATATATAAATTCTCAGTGTCGGAAATCATGTGAGACGAGATGGTCTGGCCTTCTGCAGTTACTTCAAAATCACCCCGGACTTTTCCCCCACTTACGAAAATCTCGCCGCTGCTACCTGTTTCCGTGTCACTAAATGTACAACGTTGGTTATTGGCCAGTGCCATCAATTCACGAAGAGATGACTTGCCGTCTCCGTTTGAGCCTTCAAGAGCATTTTCCACTTTGTCTGAGGCCATATTGTTACTCGCTGGTTTGGCTTGGGTTAAAACAAAACCAATAACCGCTATTGCAGCAACAACTACGACAATGGCGCCGATTAAAACTTTGCTCATGGCTTATTATATTAAGTTTTCAATCAATAGCAACAGCAAAATTAAGCAGACTTGTGTTACCATGGCTTATGGATAGCACTAAAAAACGAGTAAATATTCCCTCGTACAAAACTGACAACCCTGTCTTGACCGTTGACGAGCTGCATGAGGTTTCTTGCCAACTTCCCCAGGATGATGGAAGGCTTAACTTAATTACGGAAGAATTCAGGCGTGGGTTGGCGTTTATTAAAAGATACCCACGAGCTATTAGTTTTTATGGCTCCGCCAGACTTGATTCTGAGCACCCCGCATATAAAAAGGCGTACGACCTCGCTTTTCGCATTTCCAAAGAGCTTGGTTATTCTATTGTTACTGGAGGCGGCCCGGGGATTATGGAGGCGGCCAATAAGGGAGCTTTTGATGCTGGCGGAGATTCACTGGGTCTTAACATCGAATTGCCTCGGGAACAAATTGTAAATCCTTATGTTAAGGACTCAGAAGAGTTTTATTACTTTTTCTCGCGCAAAGTTGCACTGTCATTTTCAGCAAACGCATACATTATTTTCCCTGGGGGCTTTGGCACTCTTGATGAGTTTTCTGAAATTCTCGAGCTTCTTCAAACTAAGAAAATTCCTCCAGTTCCGCTTGTATTGGTCGACAGCCAGTTTTGGCGCCCGTTAGATATGTATTTTAAAAATACTTTTTATGGTGACTATAAGACTATAAATCTAGAAGACACCGAGCTTTACAAAATTACGGACGATGACGAAGAAATTATGGAAATAATTAAAAACGCTCCCAAAAAACAACTCGAACCACGCTATTAAGGTATAATTAGTGATGAGAAAGTTCATGTTTCTGGCTTTAATTCTTGTTTTGGCTGCAGTAGTAATATCTCGGCTTTCAAATCAAAACAAGCGAGTTTTGGGAGATGAAGTAGTCAACACAAAGTCTCCCTCTTTGGTGGTCAATAAAACCTTACTTCCCTACCAAGAAGGGGCCCTCACGGCACATTGGGCGGAAGTTGAACCAGACAATGTGATTCTCTTGCCAAATTTTGACGAAAGACTGGCGGCAAGCGAGCTACTCACCAAGAACGATTGCGAGCTTTTAATCAATGGCGGGTTTTACTCAAAACAAAACGAGCCAATCGGACTTTTTGTCCATGAAAAAAATAAACTGTCTCCTTATGTTAGTAACCAACTTTTTGATGGGATTTTAAGCGTTAACGATTTTGGTGTGGCAAGAATACTTAGAAATAATGAAGAAGACGCGCGCTTTGCACTTCAAAGCGGTCCGATACTCAAAGAAAACGGAGTATGTCAAAGCATAAGTTTGGTTCGTGATGAGCCAGCCAGAAGATCAGTTGCCGCGGTTAGTGCGGACAACAAATTAATTTTTGTCATTTTCTATAATCCTGATTCAGTGTTTTTGGGACCTTGGCTTTCAGATTTGCCTGAAGTTCTCAAGAGTTTTGAAGAAGCTGCGGATATAGCGTTGGCTGATGCAGTTAATTTGGATGGAGGCGCTGCTTCTGCTTTTTACACTCAAGGGGTGGGAGTTTCTGAAATCTCTCCGATTGGTAGCTTCTTTTGCGCTAAGTAATATCTTTTAATAAAAAACTCTCTCCGTGTCCTGGGTAAACAATCGTATCGGAGGGAAGCTTGAGAATTTTTTGAATTGATTTTCCCAAGTCTTTGACACTTGAATATACATGGCTAGTTCTGCCCGTACTTCCATCTGCAAAAATCACATCGCCAACAAACAACTTGTCATTTGCCAAAACACTTACGCTTCCCGGAGTGTGGCCGGGAGTGCTTATAATTTTCAATTTACAGTTTTCCCTGCCTGCGCAGGCAGGAATTTTTAATTCAGAATCCGGGCGAAGATCAAAATCTATCTTAGGAGGTGGGCCCGGATCAAAACCAGCAAAGTGCTTCGTGCTTGCTCGCATGCGAGAAAGCAAAAACTCGTCTTTTTTGTTCATATAAAAAGGAATGCCAAACGCAAGCTTAAGCTCAAGTGCGGCAAGAATGTGGTCAAAATGTCCGTGGGTAGCCAGGATTGCCTGAGGTTTTAGATCCATATCAAGGATCTTTTGAATTATGAACTCCCCGTCGTCACCCGGATCAACAATCACACAGTTGTTTGAGTTGTCTTGTAGTAAATAACAGTTGGAGCTCATTTGGCCCACTGCCAAAGTGGTAACCTGCATTAAATATCCAGATTTGCTGTCGTTGCGTGAGTCTGAATAAACTTTTTCCTTGGGGCAACTTCCTCGCCCATAAGAATCGTAAACATTTTATCTGCGGCTTCACTGTCTTCAACGGTGATGCGCTTAAGCCTTCTGGTGGCAGGATTCATAGTTGTTTCCCAGAGTTCTCCTGCATTCATTTCTCCCAAACCCTTAAAGCGCTGAACGGTCACGTTATTGTCTTTGTGGCTATTTATAAACTCATCTCTCTCGGCGTCTGTGTAGACGTATTTCTTCTCTTTGCCAAAAGCAACTTTGTACAAAGGTGGTACGGCTACATACAAAAAGCCTCCATTAACGAGCTCCGGCAAGTGCCTATAGAAAAAAGTCATATAAAGGCTTTTGATGTGCTCTCCATCAACGTCCGCATCAGCCATGATTATGACTTTATGATAACGGAGCTTGGCAATATTCATGTCCTCTCCAATGCCAGCGCCAATTGCAATAACTAGGGCTTTAAATTTGTCTGATTTAATTATCTGGTCAAGTCTTGCCCTCTCAGTGTTTAGTACTTTGCCAAAAAGCGGCAAAATTGCTTGGAATTTGCGATCTCGGCCTTGCTTGGCAGAGCCTCCAGCAGAGTCTCCCTCAACAACGTAAAGCTCGCTAAGCTCCGGGTCTCGGCTTTGGCAATCGGCCAACTTTCCCGGAAGTGACGTTCCCTCAAGTGCACCTTTTCGAATAACTGCTTCTTTGGCTGCGCGAGCTGCTGCGCGAGCACGAGCTGCCAAGAGGACTTTATCGAGAATTTTCTTGGCATCCGCTGGGTGCTCTTCAAGATACATATCAAGGCCTTCTTTGACTGCAGTCTGCACAAAGCCCATAACTTCGGAATTATTAAGCTTGGCTTTGGTTTGGGACTCAAACTGCAAAGATTCCGAAGGCATCTTAACGTAAATAATCGCCGAAAGGCCTTCTTTAAGATCGTCGCCGGTAAGCTCAGCGCCGGTTTGTTTGCCCGGAACATCTTTGACCTGGCCGTTTTTCTTGGCGTAATCAATAATCGATCTGGTTAAAGCCATTCTAAAACCAGTAACGTGAGTTCCGCCGTCAACAGTGTTTATGCCGTTGACAAAGCTTTTAAGGCTTTCAGAGTACGTGTCCGTGTATTGAATTGCTACCTCGATTATGATTGGATCGTCTTCGCGATGTACATAAATTACATCTGAAATTAATTGTTTACCGCGGTTGGCGTGGGCAACCATGGTGGCAATCCCGCCTTCAAAATAGTAGTTAACTTCCTCATCAGTTCTGGCATCTATAAATTCAAAGCCAAGGCCTGCCACTAAATATGCACGATCTTTAAGGAGGGTCTTAATTTTATTATCATCAAAAATTGTGTCTTTAAAGATAGTTGTATCAATCGAAAAAGTAGTTATTGCGCCTGTTTGATTCTCACCAATTTTAATACCCCACTCCTTAGGGAACCATTCGTCCAGTTGCTTTTGTGTAGCAGTTGTTACTGGCTGCTCCGGAACCCCTTCGTGATAGATCTGAAAGTAGGCAGTGTTGTCTCTCATAACAACTACTCTGAAGGTTTTTGATAAGGCGTTAACTACCGAAGCACCTACTCCGTGCAGTCCTCCTGAAATTTTGTAAGCACCGCCACCAAATTTACCTCCAGCATGGAGTTTGGTCATGGTGAGTTCCAAAGCAGACACGCCAGACACGTGTTTGTCTACAGGTATGCCGCGGCCGTTGTCTCGAATTGTTACCGATGTGTCATTCTCAACTCGCACCCACACTTTAGTTGCGACTCCCGCAAAGGATTCGTCGACCGAATTGTCCACAATCTCACGAAGACACTCGTGAAGACCGCGCGTGTCAGTGGAGCCGATGTACATTCCGGGGCGCTTCCTGACTGGCTCAAGGCCTTCAAGAACCTGAATCTGATCTGCTGTATATGAGTTGTCGGCCATGGCGGCTTTCATTGTAGCGGCTTTGTAGGTTTACTTCAAGGAAACTTGCCAGTTGCGGCTTTATTGGATGCTTCGGACAGCAGCATTCTAAACAAAATAAAAAAGGTAATTACCAGTATTAACAATATAGGCCAGACAATTGAAGCCCAAATTAGGTAAAATTCCAAATTTGTAGCCATCCCGAGTTCAAGTTGTATTGATATGTTGGCAAGAAAGCTAATAGCTATGCCCGTAAGTAAGGATGATAATAAAAGTGACCAAAAGGCTGGCAGTATTTTATTATGCATTGCTTATTGCTAGAATTAATCGTGTAAGTTGGAGTGTCGAATTTGCGTTTTTGTTAAGTCGACTTAACGCCTCATCGGCTTCAGCGAGAAGTTTTGCGTTTTCAGGGTGGGTAGCCAGATCTTTGTGGATTTGAGTTATCAAACTTTTGAGAAATGCCACGGCGTCTTCTCTCTTGTTTAGACTTGAGATAATTTTTAATTTTTCACTTTGGTTTGCCTCAACAAAGTTGCCTATCAAGCTCGCATCAGGAGTGTCACTACTGTCGTTAAGCCGGATTAGCTGACACCGTGAGGAAATCGTGGGTAAAACGCTCTCTTCGTTTTTAACATGCAGTACAAAGGAAAGGTTTTTTTGAGGCTCTTCAAGCCTTTTTAAGAATGAGTTTTGAGCTTCAATCGACGCATTTTCAAAATGCTCTAAGACGTAGCAAGTTTTTGCAGGAACCGAAGTGTTCGTTATTTTAATAAGCTGCCTAGTGTCGTCGATCTTTTCGATTTTATAAGGCAAAATCCACTTGGCACCAGTGAGTTCTTGAGCCTTTTGCAACACAGGATCAAAGTCTCGCGACACTACGATAAATGCATGCATGGTCTATGTTATCATGAAGTGTATGCCTGCCCAGCAAAATCAGCCTCAGAATAATTCCGTAGTAGACATCTTGGTTTCCCAGGGAGACTTGTCAGCTGAGCGAGCTGAACAGGTAAAGTTTGCCGAAGTTCAAACAGGTAAGCCCCTGGAAGATATCTTGCGTGAGCAAAAAATTGTTCCAGAAAGCGCTCTGGCCAAAGCCAAAGCTACTTTTTACAACGTACCATTTATTGATCTTGAGAACACTCCAGTAAACCCTGCGGCATTGTCGATAATATCTCAAGAGATAGCTAAAAAGTTTCGAGTATTTCCTCTAAATGCTGACGCTTCACGCAAAGAGCTTTCGCTTGCTATGGCAGATCCTTTGGATTTGACTGCAATCGAATTTATTGAACAAAAATCCGGTTACCACGTACGCCCGTTGGCGGCAGTGCCTGATGCAATCGATGAGTTTGTGGCCAAAAGATATTCAACCACGCTTTCTCAAGAAGTTACTGCTGCCTTAAAAGAGGTCTCGGGCCAGGGCGAGGTGCGGGTTTTGGATGCAAGGATGCAGCAAGGAGGCTTGATTCGCCAGGAGAGAATTTCTGAAGTAGTAACGCATATTTTGGACTTTGCAGTTCGGGCGCGCGCTTCTGATATTCACATCGAGCCTTTGGAGCGCTCCACTCGCGTTCGCTATAGAATTGATGGAATTCTTCAAGAAAAACTAACTATTCCACACGAGTTGCATGATTCTTTGGTTTCAAGAATCAAGATCTTATCTGGAATGAAGATCGATGAAAAAAGAGTCCCACAAGATGGTCGTTTTAACTTTAAAAACCTTTTGGAGGAGGTTGATCTTCGTGTGTCAACGCTTCCCACAAGCTGGGGCGAGAAAGTTGTTATGCGACTTCTCAAAAAAACCGGTGGTGTTCCCGAGCTCCCCGAGCTTGGGCTTCGAGGGCGCGCGCTTAAAAATTTGGAAGACTCGATTCTTCGACCGCACGGAATCATCACAATCTGCGGACCGACAGGCTCAGGAAAAACTACTACTTTATATTCGATTATCCAAAAGCTTAATACTCCAAAAGTGAATATTATGACTTTGGAGGATCCGGTTGAGTATCGCATTGACGGCGTAAACCAAGTTCAAGTAAACGCTCAAGTGGGTTTAACTTTTGCTTCAGGTCTTCGGTCGTTTTTAAGGCAGGACCCCAACATTATTCTTGTTGGTGAAATTCGTGATCGAGAAACTGCTGAACTTGCTGTTCAGGCTTCGCTGACGGGGCATTTGGTGTTTGCAACGCTTCACACCAACGACGCTGCAGGTGCGCTTCCTAGGCTTTTAGACATGGGTGCCGAGCCATTTCTTCTCGCCAGCTCAATGACAGCAATTGTGGCTCAGCGCGTGCTTCGAAAAATTGATGATCGGTTTAAAGAAGCATACGACCCAGACCCAAAAATCTTGGAAGAAATGCGTGTCGTTTTGGGGCCACTCTTTCCTGCGACGGGGCAAATCAAGTTTTACCGCGGCAGGCCGGCTCCAGAAAACAACAACTCGGGGTATCATGGCCGAGTGGGAATTTTTGAAGTGATATCTGTAACGGAAAGCATCGCGTCTTTGATTCTAAAAAGAAGCCCAGCAAGCGAAATCGAAGCTGTCGCTAAAAAGGAAGGCATGATTAGCCTGAAACAAGACGGTTACCTTAAGGTTTTGGAAGGGCTTACTACTATTGAAGAAGTGTTGCGAGTCGCTCAGGAATAATACATACTGAAAGCATGGAACTAAATCAAATGTTGGACTTGGTTATTGCGCGAAATGCGTCTGATTTGCATTTGATTGCGGGCGTGCCGCCGACCTTACGTATTGATGGTGAACTTGTACCGATTCCCTCAGAAGCCCCGTTAAGTCCTGAAAAAATCGAGAAACTTTTGCGCTCTACCCTGACCGCTGAGCAAGCAGAGCAATTGATTGTAAACAAAGAATTGGATTTCTCGCTTTCTTTTTCAGAGCGTGCTCGTTTTCGTGTCAATGCGTATACTCAAAAGCAGTCCTTGGCTGCAGCTTTTAGATCTATTCCTTTGGAGATTCCTACAATTGATTCCTTGGGCCTTCCCCCTTCGATTCATCAGTTCACCTCTCTCAAGCAGGGTTTGGTTTTGATAACTGGTCCTACAGGTCACGGTAAATCCACAACTTTGGCGGCAATTCTTGATGAAATAAATGCGAACTTCACGCAGCACATAGTGACAATTGAGGATCCGATAGAATTTGTGATCCGCCCAAAGCGCTCGATTATTTCTCAGCGAGAGATGAATAATGATACGCACTCGTGGTCAGTGGCTTTGCGATCTGTTCTTCGTGAAGATCCGGATGTGGTTCTTGTAGGTGAAATGCGAGATTACGAAACTATCGCGGCGGCCCTAACTGTCGCTGAAACTGGCCATTTGGTTTTTGCAACACTGCATACAAACTCCGCGAGCCAAACGGTGGATCGTATTGTGGACGTCTTCCCTAGCGAACAACAGGATCAGGTAAAACTGCAGTTTTCAAATGTATTGGAAGCTGTTGTCTCTCAGCGCTTAATCCCTGCAATTAGCGGAGGCCGGCTTGTGGCTCATGAGCTTATGATGTCTACTACCGCGATTAAGACCGCAATCCGAGAAGGCAAGACTCACCAGATTGACTCAATCATTCAAACTTCTTCCGAGACAGGAATGAATACATTAGAAGCCTCGCTCGCGATTTTGGTCCGTGACGGCAAGATTACCATGGAAACTGCAAAGACTTATGCCGTGCGACCTGAACAGCTGGCTCGAATGGTTCATAGAGAGTAGCTTCAACTTATGAAAAAATACAGATATACTGCCCGAGACAGGAACGGAAAGTCGGTTACAGGTGAGGTGGAGGCTTCAACAGAACAAGTCGCCGCGAGGTTAATACGGGAGCGTGGCTACATCTTAATAAAGTTAAAATTAAGCGGTGGCTTTTTTGGATTGGGCGCAAAACTTAAAGGCCACGTTTCAGGCAAAGACGTATCCGCCTTTACGAGGCAGCTGGCAACTATGATAAATGCCGGCCTTCCCGTAACTGAGTCTCTTCAGATATTGCGTCTTCAGTCTACCGCTGGCTTAAAAGAAGTATCCACGCAAATATTGGCAGATGTTGAGTCTGGTGAAAGTCTATCCAAGGCTTTTGAAAAACACCCAAAGGTATTTTCGAGTACCTATATAGCTTTGGTTCGAGCTGGTGAGGCAGGAGGAGTTTTGGACAAGGTGCTCAATCGCTTAGCGGATGACTTGGAAAAATCTCAGGAGTTTCGAGGCCGTGTCAAAGGCGCCATGATTTACCCTGCTATTATCGTGATCGGAATGGTTGCAGTTTCTTTGATTATGGTGGTTTTTATAATGCCGCGCTTGACGGATCTTTATTCACAATTTGGCGCAGAGCTTCCCATAACGACTCGAATGCTGACCGGCTTTAGTGGCTTCCTTATTAATTTTTGGTACATAGTACTGGTACTGCTTGCTATCGCTTTTTTTGGCTTTCAGGCTTATGCAAAGACACCCAAGGGTAAGCATAAAATTGCAGAGATCATGTTTAAAATTCCAATTGTTGGACCGCTGCAGAAGGAAGTTATCTTAACCGAGCTTACACGAACACTTGCCTTGATGGTTGGCTCGGGTGTGGCAATTCTTGATGGGCTTGGTATTACTTCTCGCGTGGTGGGGAACGTAATAATTTCCGACGCCTTGGTAGGAGCGGCCAAAAATGTGGAAAAAGGTTTTCCAATTTCTTACTCGTTCGCGCAGTACCCCGATGCATTTCCTTATATTTTGGCTCAAATGGTTGCTGTCGGCGAGGAGACGGGAAAGATGGAAGAAGTCTTGGTAAAAGTCTCGCATGTTTTTGAAGTGGATAGTGAGCAGAAAGTTAAAGCCTTAACAGCAGCTATTGAGCCTATCATTATGATTGTTTTGGGTATTGGAGTGGCGTTTTTGGTGGTTTCGGTGATACTGCCGATTTATAACTTGACAACATCTATTTAATAAGTTGATACTGAAATATATGCGATTGGAGGTGATAACAATATGACTATTAGAAATAATAAAGGATTTACGCTTGTTGAGCTCTTGATTGTTATCGCCATTTTGGGCACGCTCGCTGTGGTAGTTCTAATTGCACTTAATCCAGTTCAACAGCTGGCTAGAACTAGAGACGCAGGCCGCCTTTCAACCATTACACAGCTTGGGCATACAATGCAGGCTTTGGCTACTGGTAGAAATGGTGTCTATCCTACTAACGGTGGAGCAGGCGATTGTGAATATGGAGAAACTTCAGGTGCAGCCTGGATAGACAACTGTCTGGTGACTGCAGGAGAGCTCAATTCATTGCCGGTGAATCCTTCGTATAGCGCATTGGCGGGCAGTGCATTTCCAGGCTGTGGTGTTAGCGCTACTGCACAAGGCGACTGGTGTTACAGAAGCACGGCTTCGAGTGCTGCGATTTACACTCGTCCTGAATCAAATAGCAACATAAATATTTGTCCCGGCGGTAGTACTGCGTGGCTATTGTATTCCACTACTGCGGGTAAAGGTGGTGTTTGGTGTGGTGGTGCCGACCCTGGAGCAGCTATTACAGGAGCTGACACAGGTTGGATCGACTAAGGTTCACAGTTTAAACGTCCCGATGGAAACACCGGGACGTTTTATTGTTGTAAAATAAGACATGAAGATAATTAAAATTCTTTTACCCTTTTTGCTCCTTACTCCTTTAGTCGTTTTGGGCTATCGGGTTTACGATCCCTCAGAGCGAGCCGAACTCGCCTCAGACCGTGATGCTCAGGGTACAGTAGGCTATATGGCCCGCACTATTGAAGCAGCAGCATTGGCTGCTCAGCCTGTCCCCTTTCAAGCTGATGAGCTGGGTTGCGCAAAAGTTGATGGCTATTGTTATGTGGCAAACGACGAAGGTTTTATTGTTTATACCCTCGCCAAGTCTTTAACTTGGAAGGAATACTGTCACCAAAATACTACTTACATTCTTCATTCCTCGGTTGATAATTTTAATGGCATTGTGTGCGTTGACCCTCCAAAGCCCGGTAAGCAAAAATTTATTAATTCGTAAGTTGCTCTTCGATTTTGACTATTCGATCTTCATGGTCCGTTACGCGGTTTACTATGATAACTTTCTCGTCATCATGATCGGATAACTTTTTATATATTCTAGAAGTCACTTCGTAAAACTCCTCTTTAGTTGGAAGGTGACTGATATCTGCTTTGCGCACAAAATCAACCGACTCCTCTTTGAATATTTGTCGTATCAAATTGCCAAGTGCCTGAAATTGATCTTCACTGAAGGATTTAATCATGCATGCATGTTAGCACATTTGTTACAATGGACTAATGGAGCTTCTTTTGCTTTTTGTAGCGGGTTCAGTCGCGGGATCTTTCTTGGGAGCTTTGACTTGGCGAGCTCCAAGAAATATTTCCATAGCTGCGGGAAGGAGCTTTTGCCCTCACTGCAAGCACGCTATCAGGTGGTTCGACAACATCCCAATAGTTTCATATATAGTCTTGGGAGGAAAATGCAGGGATTGCAAAGCCGCCATACCTAGGCGAGACTGGTTTATCGAGTTGGCCATTGCGCTTTCTTTCCCAGTTATTTATTTGGCGCAAAACAGTCTTACTCAAAACATTACTTGGCTTTATGGTGTCAACGGACTGGTCCAGTTAGCAATACTGTTGTTTTTGCTTCTGTTGTCAGCTGGAATTTTTATAATCGATATTGAGCATCAATATATTCCCGACACTATGGTTTTTGTGATGTTAGCTATTGTGATACTTTCGATGCTTGGGTTTTCGAGCCCTCAGCTTTTTGTTCACATCGCCTCCGGCCTTGGCGCAGCTGTTTTTTTACTACTGATTCATCTGGCCACTTTGGGCCGGGGTATGGGCCTTGGGGATGTTAAGCTTGTATTGGCATTGGGCATGGTATTGGGTTTTCCTCTGACGGTAGTTTTTATGTTTCTGGCTTTTTCGATAGGTTCAATTGTTGGGCTTGTGTTTATTATTTTAGGCAAAGCGAAGCTTAAACAAAAAATCGCTTTTGGCCCTTTTTTGATTCTGGGCTTTTGGCTTGCAGCAATTTACGGGAATAACTTTTTGACAATATTTTATATATGAGGATATTAGGCTTTAAAAAAATAGAATTTATCTGGGTATTTGTGGTTTTGGTAGCAATTGGTTTTGCTACTTATACTAATTTGCAAATTTCGCTTCGCCGCGGCCGCGATGTTCAGCGAAAAAGTGACATTAAAGTCATCCATGATGCACTACTTTCTTACTTTGTGGATGAATCCTCTTTCCCTCAAGCCTTTGAAGGCAAAATCGTTGCATGTTTTGGCGGAGTGGATGCACAAGGCATTGCCCAACCTACTGCGTGCGACTGGTCTCGCGACAGTTTGACAAACATCTGGTCAAACGCGGTTTATCTCCCCCACTTGCCCACAGACCCACACCATAATGATGGCGCACGGTATTACTATATTTCAAACGGCAGATACTTCCAGCTTTACGCCGCTCTTGAGAGCTCAAGTGAGGCAGAATATGACAAGTCAATTGTCGCCCGCAACATAATGTGCGGAGATCGGGTGTGCAACTTTGGGCTTGCTTCCTACGGCGCTCCCCTTGATAAATCTATCGAAGAATATGAGAATGAATTAAGGATGAAATGAAAAAAGGTTTTACACTGATTGAACTATTAATTGTTGTCGCAGTTTTGGGTGTTTTGGGATCAATTGTCGTAATCAGTTTTAACGGCTCTCAGGCTTCGGCTCGTGATGCAAGGCGAGCTTCAGACGTTCGGCAATATGCAGTGGCGCTTGAGTCTTACTCAAACTCTCACAGTGGCAACTACCCCAGTGGAGACTTAACAATTAGTAGCTCAGCCGTGCTTTGCCCAACTATTAATGTTGGCAATTGTGCACTAGATCCCAAAAACACCTCGCCATATCAATATAGGTACAATTCTAATGGCGCGACTTACGCTCTTTGGGCGCGCCTTGAGAGAAACGCCGGAGCCACGGCGCAATATTTTGTTCTTTGCTCTGATGGAAAAGTTGGTAAAACTACTAATGATCCAGCCGGTGGGTGTGGCAGCGTGACAATAATTCCATGAGAGTAAACAGATCTGGTTTTACTTTGATCGAACTTTTGGTTGTTATGATAATAATTATGGCACTCGGAACAATTGCAGTTATCACATTTACCGGGGCGCAGGCCTCGGCTCGTGACGCTAGGCGTATTTCTGATTTGAAAGAGTACCAAACTGCTTTGGAATTGTACTCAAACGGTAATGATTTTTATTATCCAAGGCACCCATCGTGTTCTTCTTTTTTCTGTCTATTAAGCCCTCAGCCATACGATGCTGTGGGTTTATGTAGTCGTTTGGGGCTAGCTAACTGCGCGCGCGACCCTAAAGTTGCTGATAGCTGGCAGGACTATAAATATATTACGAACGCTTTGCTAGAGCGATATGTTTTGTGGGCGCGTCTTGAAAAGACTGACGAATATTTTGTGGTATGTTCTAACGGAAAAAGCGGGAAAGAACCTGTCAGTGGTTTTAGTGCATATGCAGCAAATTGCCCAATTTAATGATCAAAAATAAAGGTTTTACACTTATTGAGCTTTTGGTGACAATATCCATAATTGGATTGTTGGCCTCCATTGCCACTTTTGCTCTGACTAATGCCCAAAAAAGCGCTCGAGATGGAAAGAGAAAGGCGGATTTGGAAAATGTTGCAATCGGGCTTGAGTTGTATCGTTCTGATTGTGGCGCGTATCCAAGCGGTGTGTCTTTTGGAGGAACTTTGATGGGCAGTGGTTCTTGTAACGGTGTTACTTATATTTCAGACGTTCCAAATGATCCAAAAGCACCTAGAGTTTATAGATACTACTCGGTTGCTCCGTTTGTGTCTTACAAGCTCTGTGCCCTGCTCGAAGAGACGCCGGGAACTACTTATAATGTTACAGGGTGCCTCGACTGCGAAACTGGTGTAAGTTGCAATTATTCAATTTCTAGGCCATGAAGAGAGGTTTCTCGCTTATCGAGCTTTTGGTGGTAATTAGCATTATGGGCCTGCTTCTTATTGGCGGTGTGATTGGTTATCGCGAGTACGCCAGACGACAGGAAACGCAGAATGTAAAACGGCAAATTATTACTGATCTTCGAGAGGCACAGTCTAATGCTTCAAATGGCTACAAACCGTCAGGATGTGCTGGTACACTTTTGGGTTATGGTTTTGAGGTCACAAGCCCCAGTAGTATCCTCCCCCCCGGAAGTTACGAAGTTTATGCTGAGTGCGAGACCGGCCCCGGAACTTCGGCACGCTACAACATAATTGAGAGGAATTACAATTCGATATTAGTCACACGTCCTGCCACCAACCCGATCATCTTTGAGCCTTTGGATCTTGGTACCAACTTGGGTTCGGCGGTATCGATTAGTGCTGTAAATTTTAACGACTGGCTTGATTTTGGTGATGATTACACTTTGACCGTTTCTGTAAGCCCTGTGGGTGAAATAAGATGATAAAAAACACCAAAGGCCAATCAATGTTTGAGCTTTTGGTTGCTGTGTTTGTAGTTGCTGTGACGTTAGTGGCACTACTTGGGCTTGTGACTGGGGCAATTGGAAACTCAACCTTTGCCGGCGAGAGGACACAAGCTGCGAAATATACTCAGCAAGCAGTTGAGTGGTTGCGCGCGCAAAGGGATGCTGATTGGGCAGTTTTTTCCGGCCGCGGAAGCGAAGCAGGAACAACATACTGCCTAAATGGGCTGGACTGGAACACAGGAGGCTGTAGTAGCGCTGAACTGATTGACGCCAAATTCAAGCGCGAAGTAGTTTTGATTTATGATTCGGCAGCTGAATCAGTAGAAGCCCAGATCATTACAAGCTGGAGTGACGCCTCGGGGCTACATGAGTCGAAAGCAACGACTAATTTTACCAATTGGAGGACAAGATGAAAAAAGGATTCTCGCTTATTGAGACACTAGTTGTTATCGGGCTTTTTGCGTTAATTGCGACAGTTGTCGCTCGCTCGACCGCATTTAGCTTGTCAGGATCGAGAAAATCTGACACGTCATCAATGGTTCGTGAAGAGCTTGAGAACGCTGTTGGAGTTGTTGAGCGGCATTTGCGATCAGCTAAAAGTATAGACGCAACCAGCTGTACAGGCTTGGAGATGTCGTCAATAAATTACATCGACCAGTCTGGAGCAGCAGCGACCTTTACTTGTGTGGAAGATGGTGACTGTTCGGGCACACCTGATTCGCAAATTGCGTGGAGTGGTTCAAGGCTCACGAGCCAGCAAAATATCTGTCTTAGGCAGTGCAAGTTTACTTGCACACAGGCCGTCGGCAATCTGCCGCCGACAGTAAAAATTTTGGTTGAAGGTGTTGCTAAAGGAACAACTGGGGTTGAGGGCTCTGCAATAACAGTCGAAACGAGCGTAACTCTTAGGGCTTATTGACTGGTGTAAGTAGTCCCTCTAAACTGAAACATGGAGTCAACTATGCAAAAAAACAATTCCGGACAGGTTCTTCTTTTGGTTCTTTTGGCTATGGCCGCTGTAGCCACAATGGCGCTTTCTGTGGTTTCACGGTCTATTACAGGCGTGACAGTTTCCACCCGTGACGAGGAATCTTTAAGGGCCTTTTCTGCTGCTGAAGCAGGGGTTGAACAAGCGCTTGTTACCGGAACTCAACAAGGTATTATTGATGGTAGTGTGGACCCCATTGTGCAAACTTTCCCCGCCGCGGACGGAACATCGCTCGTAAGTAGTTTCACAGCAAACATTGAGCGTTATCCGCCCAATGCCTCTCAGTTTAATTACCCTTTCGAACTTGAAAGCGGTGAATCCGGCTCTGTTTGGCTTGCTACAAAAAGTGGCAGTGAGGTTTTGGATTGTAGTGGCCCTGGTTCTGGTGAGTGTTTTTCTGGTGCAAGTTTAAATCTTTGTTGGGGAAAGGTAGGATCAGATTTGTCAGCTGTTATGGTTAATATTTTGTACAAAGACGCTACTGACCAGTATGCTACTCGCCCAGTTGGGTACGATCCAGATCCAAGCCGTAGAAGCACCAATAATTTTTTGGCTACAGGAAGCGCTACTGCCATAGACATAGATGGTCAGGCTTATGCTGCGTGTGCTAATTTGAATCTCGATGCTCTTATTGGCGCATCGAGTACCCCAATTCTCATGCGTGTGACGAGTCTTTATAACACTGTGCCACAAATCTTTGGCGTTAGTGCATCAAGTAACTTACCAATTCAAGGCCGCAAAGTTAGTTCTACTGGAGTATCAGGAGACTCGAGCCGTAAAATTGATGCATTTTTACTTAACCCTGAAGTACCATTTATTTTTGATGCTGCCGTTTATTCAGAGGGAGGACTTACAAAATGAGTATAGGACTAGACATTGGATCAAAATCAATTAAGGTAGTCGAGCTTGCTCGTGAGGGCAAAGAGTGGGCTCTTCGGTCTGCGGGCGCCGTGGGATATGCCGGGCCAGTGATTGACGCATCTTTTAGCGATGAAAAAGCGATTGCTGAAATTGCTGGGGTTATTAAAAAATTACTCAAAGACGCAAGGATCAATGGCCGAGACATTTCAATATCTCTTCCAGAGACTCAGGTTTTTACTCGTGTGATGCAATTTCCCCTTCTGACCGATGCTGAGATTGCCTCGGCAGTAAAATGGGAAGCTGAGGAATACATTCCAATACCAATCAAGGACGCAATAATTGAGCATCAAGTTATTGAGCGAGTAGAAAACGCAAACCCTCCACAAGTTTTGGTTTTGTTGGTGGCCGCACTTCGTAGTTTGGTCGAAACCTATGTAAATATTTGTAGTAAAGCTGGCTTAAATGTTGTTGGCGTGGAAACCGAGCTTGTATCGATGATCCGAAGCTTGGCTCAGCCTGAAAAGGCCGTCTTGATCGTCGATTTTGGAGCTCACTCGACAGACATTGCCATCACTAAAAACGAACAGCTTTATTTTTCCCGTTCTATCCCCACAGCAGGTGACGCATTTACGCGCGCTGTGGCTCAGTCGCTTGGGGTTACAATCCAGCAGGCAGAAGAATATAAGCGAACATACGGACTAAGCGAGGATCAACTCGAAGGCAAAGTTGGGCAATCTTTGGAACCAATAATCAAAATGGTGGTAACTGAAATCAAAAAAGCCATCCATTACTATCAGCTCAACATCAAAGGAGAAAGCCCAAATTCGATAATTCTTGCTGGGGGCTCCGCTGGGTTGCCCGGTGTTGCACCTATTTTAACAAGTAATTTGGGAATAGAAGTAGTTATTGGCTCAGCTTTTGGCAAGGTGAAAGTAGATCCAAACATTGCTAAAAGCTTGGCTAACTATGCTCCCCTTTATGCTGTCGCGGCAGGTTTAGCTATGAGAGGAGACTAAAATGGTTAGTATCAACCTTCTACCCAAAGACTCGGCTCCAAGTAAAAATGAGCTAAGGTTTGCTAGCGCTATCAATAAAATCGCGATGTTTTCGGTCGCAGTTTTCCTACTTATTTGTGTTTTTGGAGGTGGGGCATATTTTATTCTTGCGCGGCAATTGCAAAGCGCAAACGACGATGCCCAGCGACTATCAACTAGTGTACAGAGCTTGCAGTCAAGTGAATCTAGTTTAATTTTGATACGCGACCGCGTTCAAAAAGCTCAAGCTGCGCTTAATTCACGAATTAGTGAGGGCTATTTTGATAAACATCAAAAAATATTATCTCTGGATATTCCTGGCATCAGTTTTGTAAGTAGCACTGTTGATTCTGGAAAGTCTGTTATAGAGCTTGAAATTTCAGGCTCGGCGAGTATGGCTTCTCTTTTTTCAACGCTCTTGGCAGATAGCCAATTTTCATCATTGATATTGGAAAAATTGTCATATAACTCTCTTACCGGATACGATGTGACACTGCAAGTATATTAGCTATGAAGTACAATAAATATCGCAAACTAGTTTTGCCCGCCGGAGTGGCACTTTTTATGATAGTAGGAAGTGTGTTTTTGGCAAATTTTTTGTACACCAGAATAACGCAGATTTTGGCAGAGACCGCGCAGCAAGACACAAAAAACAACATTCTTGAGGGCAGACTCGCAACTCTTCAGGCATTGTCGGAAGACATCAAAGAAGGTGCTAATGCTGTAACGTTTGCAATTCCTGACAAAAACCCTTCAGTTTTAATCCTGAATCAACTCAAGAGTTTAGCAGGTGACAATAACATACTTCTTGAAAATATTTCAATTTCTTCACAGCCATTGGCCGAAGAAACTGGACTTGTATCTTATACAATTAGTTTTGAAGCTCAGGCTTCCAGCACTCAAATTCTTATAGATTTTGTCGACGGACTATCTAGCGTAACACCCATTATAAATATTTCGACTCTAGAGATTAAAAGCGGCCTTGCTTCTGATGTCACGGCTACCTTGGGCCTTATGGCATATTCTGCGCCATTTCCCGAGCAATTGCCTGCTTTAGAAGAGCCTTTGGTAGGTTTATCCCCTGAGGAGCAGTCAGTTCTTGATACAATTCAGACATTTACGCGACCTGAAGTTTTTACCTCGGGCGATCCAGCCACGCAAGTAGTACCGAGGGAAAATCCATTCTTCTTGGAATTTTAGTTTAAGCTTCTTTTGGGGAGACGTTGATGTTCACTGCAACGCGTTCTTTGGTAGCCTTAATGCTTAAGATCTTTCGGATGTTTTTGATTGTCTTGCCTTCACGGCCAATAATTAAGCCAATTATGTTTGGATCTGCAACAACTTCAAAGTTGACTACGTTTTCTTCTGGATTTTGCTCTTCAATTGTAAAGTCTGAGCTTCCAGTTATTGACTGGAGGATATACTCTAGTGCATTTTTCATGGGTTTATTCTAAAAGTTTCGAGACTGTCGGGCTAACAAGTGCACCTTGGGATACATATTTATCGACTGTTTTTTTGTCAATCTTGATCACATTCGCTCGAGGGTTCCAAAAACCAAGTATTGCCAAAGGCTCACCATCTCTTTTCTTAGAAGAATCTATAGCAACAACACGATAGAAGGGGTCGTTCTTTTTTCCTTGCCTAGCTAGTCTGATTTTAATCATACGTTATTTTACCTTTTTACCTCAAAATTTACAAGCCCAACTGCAGCTGCTGCTTTTTCGGCGCGAGATTTACTTTTACCCGACCCAACCGCAATTTGTTTTCCGTTTACGCTAACTTCCACGATAAACACCTTGTTGTGATCTGGTCCAGATTCGCTCACCACTCCATACTTGGGTGTTCCCATGCCTTGAGCTTGGAGCACCTCTTGAAGCCTACTCTTACTGTCTTTAAGGGGCATTTTTAGTGTCTCGTCAACGTTAGTCAGTAAGCAATTATCTATAAAATTCTTAGCTGACTTTAGCCCTCCGTCAATATACATTGCGCCAATTATCGCCTCTACAGTATCAGCCAAAAGCGACTCATTTTTTCGGCCTCCACCCTGCTCTTCGCCTTTTGAAAGCTTGAGATGTTGCCCAAGCTCAAGTTTTTCGGCGAGCATTCCCAGGTTCTGAGTATTTACAATGTTGGCTCGAAGAGCAGTCAAGAAACCTTCTTCTTTTGTAGGAAATTTGCGGTACAAGTAGGCTGATACTACAAATTCCAGTATTGCGTCCCCTAGAAATTCAAGTCTTTCGTTATTTCCATCATGGATTGAGTTTTCATTTATCCAGGAGCGGTGAGTCAAAGCCCGCTCTAAAAGTAATGCATCCGAAAAACTGTCACGAATGTCGTCAATGTTTTTGTATAATTTTTTATAAGATTTCATCATGTCTTTTTAGAATATCCCCTAAAACACCGTTTACAAACGACGGGGAGTTCTCGCCGCCGTATTCTTTTGCCAGCTCCACCGCTTCGTCTACGATAACTTTGCTTGGCGTTTTTGTAAAAAGCAGCTCATAAATTGCTAGGCGCAACATTGCGAGATCAATTCTGTTGAGCTTTTCTGGCGGCCACTGGGGCGCGCTCTCGGCAATTTCCAGATCAATCTTTTCGCTTTGTGCCATAACTTCACGCGCAAGCGGGCCTATTTTTTGATCGTTATACGAGAATGCAAAAAGGTCTTTTATGGCTTCTCTTCGCCTTTTATGCCTGGGGTCCAGCCGAGACTTCATCGCTTAAGTTATTTCTTCCCGCAAGATGGGCAGACTCTATGATTAATCTTTTTCGCGCCACAATGGCGGCAAATAACAAGATTTGGAAACTCTAATTTAAACTTGCCTCGCCTCTTGCCAGTCCTGGCTTTTGTATGTTTCTTCTTCGGTAATGGTGTCATAGGCGTATTTTAGCTTATCAAACGCAGAAAGTAAATTGAATCAACTTGCGCACATTTAATTTGGGGATACTTGTTTTTTTCTATAGTAACTTATTATCTTTTTGTACTTTTCTTGATCGTGGACGACTTCATGAGCCAGCTCGCGCGACAGCTTAATTAGCTCGTAATCATTCCAGTGTGCAATCTTAAGCTCGGCAGCTCCATGCTGGCGAAGGCCAAGTATTTCTCCGGGGCCTCGTATCTCAAGGTCCATTTCTGCCAACTCTTTGCCGCTTGTCGACTTAGTAAGCGCTTGGAGTCTTTTTTTGGCTATTTTTGATTTGGTATCGGAAAACAGCAAGCAATAAGATTGTTTGGCACTTCTTCCTACGCGGCCGCGAAGCTGGTGAAGCTGCGCCAATCCAAAGCGCTCGGCAGCTTCAATTACGATAATGGTAGCATCAGCGATATCAATACCAACCTCAATTACCGGTGTGGTCACGAGTATGTCGTATTTTTTATCTTTAAAATCTGAAATGATTTGGTTTTTTTCTTTCGCTTTCATTCTGCCGTGCAAAAGCGCCAAAGAATATTTTGAAAAAACCTTAGATAAACGCTTAAACTCCACAGTTGCAGCTTTAACAGTCGAAAGCGATTCGGCTTCCGATTCTTCGATTAGGGGGCAGACCACAAACACCTGTGCTCCATTTTTCTCAATTTGCTCCGCAATCCATTTTTGTGCTGATTCTCTTTTGCTTGATGGCACTACCCAAGTTTTGGTTTTTAGTCTTCCGTGAGGAAGCTCGTGAAGGGTGGAAAGCTCCAAGTCACCATAGATTGTAAGAGCTATGGTTCTGGGGATTGGAGTGGCAGTCATGGTGAGAATATGCGGATTGGCTTTTCCTCTTGATGCAAGCTTGGCAATTTTTGCCCGCTGCCCCACTCCAAAGCGGTGTTGCTCATCAATTACTAAAAATGCGGCATCTTTTACAATATCTTCGTGATAAAGCAGTGCATGTGTGCCCACCACAATATCGTGACTGCCAAGCCCTGAGACCATTCCTTCCGATGTAATTAATGAAATTCTTGCATTAAAGCCGCCGAGCACTCGAGTTAGCGTTTCGTAATGTTGCTGGGCAAGTATCTGCGTTGGAGCTAGAAACACGGCCTTTTTCTCGTTAACAAAGGTCGCGTAAGCCCCCGTTGCTGCCACAACCGTCTTGCCCGAGCCAACGTCTCCTTCTAAAAGCCTATTCATAGGCACCGGCTTGTCAATGTCTGCCCTTACTTCGTTAATTGCTGCGACTTGGCTTTGGGTCAAGCTAAAAGGAAGGCTTTTGATAAACTGGTCCAAGTGTGATTCGGTAAGAGTAAGTTTGTGAGATTTTGAGTTCTCGCTCCACCAGAGTTTTTTAAAAGCCCATTGTATTTGCATTAACAGAAGCTCGTTAAAAGCAAGACGCTTAATGCCAACTGCAAAATCCTCGATGTTTTCGGGCTTGTGAACTTTTTGCAGTGCTGTCTGGTAATTTACAAAACTGAAAGAACCGAGAATTGACTCGTCAACAAAATCGTTAAGTTGAGTGTTGTGAAGTACTTCTGCAACTTTTTTTCTAAACCACTTAGAGTTTACTCCTGCGGTTTCGGGATAAACGGGAACTAGTCTTCCTGTATGAATTGTCTCTTCAGAAAATTTTTCAAATACAGGAAATACAAAAGCTCTTTTTTTACCCCAAAAGGACAGTTTTCCTGACAGTGAGATAAAGCTTCCCGGAGGCAATATTTTAGGTAAATATGGCTGGCGCATCCAAATCGCATCTACTTCATGTTCCCCATCAGATATCTTTGCAAGCTGGATATTTTTGCCGTTTTTGGTAAACACGTTATCTATCGAGACGACTTGCCCGGCGATTGTTACATCTTCACCAATTTTGAGCTCAGAAATGGCCACTTTATTTCGAAAGTCTATGTGTCTTGAAGGTACATGTAAAAGGAGATCTTCAATGGTGTTTATTCCTAGGCTCTTCAGTTTTTGCGCAAAACTTGGGCCTACTCCAGAGAGGATGCCAACAGGGTCATCTGCATTCATCTAAGCCAATTTACATTAATACGCTCAGAAAGGGAAGGAACGTGGAAAAAATCAAGCCAATAGTCGCAATAATTATAATTAATTTTACGAAAAACTGCTTTTTATTTTTAAATTTAATTCCCATTAGACTAATTCTATAAACTTTCGTTTGCCAATTTTTAGTCTTTGCCCAATCTGTGTTTCAAAATTAGCGTCATCGACAGTTTGTTCATTAACATCCACTGATTTTTGTTTGATGAGTCTTTTAGCCTCTGACATACTTAATTCTAGTGCCCCTGCTACTACTTCCGCAAGTGATTTGCAGTCAGCTAGTGAAAAACTTTCAAAATCAGGAGTGTGCTCTTGAAAGCTTTTTTTAAAGTGCTCCTTTGCCTTACGCGCGGCCTCAAGGCTATAATGCTCGCCAACTATAGCCTCGGCCAAAATTAATTTAAGATCCATCGGATTTTTGCCGCTATCCAACTCTTGTTTGTAAGCTTCAACTTCACCAAGTGGTACCTCGGTGGCCAGAGTGAAGTACTGGATAATAAGCTCGTCGCGGATCGACATGATTTTGCCAAACATTTCCTCTGGGTTATCTGTAAGCCAGATAGCGTTGCCCCAAGATTTACTCATTTTGCGGCCATCGGTACCTGTCAAGTAATCAGTAACGAGCACAAACGAATCTTTGTCAGCTAAATCTTTCAAAAGCGTGCGCCCAGCTTGCATATTAAAGGTTTGGTCAGCCGCACCTACCTGAACGTCTGTGTCTAAATGAAATGAGTCATAGCCTTGCATCACGGGATAGAGCGTCTCGTGAAGACCAACTGGCTTTTTGTCGCTTAAGCGCTTTTGAATTAGTTCTCGGCCAACAAAATCCCCTACCGAAAAGTGCTGGCAAAGCTTGATAATGTCCTCAAAGCGAAGGGGGCGAAGCCACTCACTGTTGTGCACCACTTTAACGCTCGAAAAATCCAAAATCTTTTCTGCTTGTTCTTTGTAAGTTTTTAGATTCTCCGCAATCTCATCTGGGGTTAACCTTGGCCTCTCAGTATCTTTGTCAGAGGTGTCGCCGATAAGAGCTGTGAAGTCCCCTATTAAAAATGTTACAAAGTGCCCAAGCTCGACAAAAGCCTTTAGTTTGCGTAGTGGGACCGCGTGCCCCAAATGGATGCGGGTCGCGGTAGGGTCGATTCCGAAAAAGATATTTAGCTTGTCACCTGAGTTAAGCCTTTCGATAAGCTTTTCTCGGCTTGGGATAACGTTAACCACACCGCGAGTAACTAAATCCAAAATTTTCTCTTCCATAGTGCTAGTTTATAGCAAGTTTGTTTTGTTATCCAGTTTCGTGACTTTGCTACATGAATTTTGCTAAAATGTACTAATGTCTAATTGGCAAAGCCGTCTACGTGAGCGAAAGAGAGGAAAATCTTCCTTTAGGCTTCCCAAGTTTAGTATCCCCAACGACAAAAAGAAGTTTGCAAAGCTGGCGAAATTTGCTTTTGTAGGTGTTCTTTTGGCCAGCCTAGCGGGCTTTGTAGCCATCCCCTTGCTAAGTTTGACCCTGCCTTCTCCAGACAAGATCGTCCGCCGAGATGGTTTTTCGACCAAAATTTTGGATCGAAATGGTGAAGTTTTGTACGACATTTTTGTTGACCAAAGACGTACTCCAGTTGAAAAGATCGACGATATTCCAACTTACCTGCGGCAGGCTACGGTCGCTGTGGAGGATCGTAATTTTTATAACCATCAAGGTTTTGACCCTACAGGTTATGCTCGAGCGATTTATAACATAATTTTCAAGCGCAAGCTTCAAGGAGGCTCAACCCTTACGCAACAGTTGGTTAAGAATGTTTTACTGACTTCGGAGCGCACTATCATCCGTAAAATCAAAGAATTTGTTTTGACTCTCCAGATTGAGCAGCGTTATTCCAAGGACGATATTTTGCTTTTGTATCTCAATGAAGTTCCGTATGGTGGCACGGCTTACGGTGTGGAGGCAGCTTCAGAAACTTATTTCGGCAAAAGTGTAAAAGATCTGAATCTCATTGAATCTGCGATTTTGGCAGGGCTTCCTCAAAGTCCTTCTCGATATTCGCCATATTCCAGTACGCCAGATGCGTATATCAATCGGACAACACAGGTGCTTCGAAGAATGCGCGAGGATGGCTATATAACTCCCGAGCAAGAGGAAGAAGCCCAAAAAATGTTGCCCGATGTAGAGTTTCAGCCTCGAGGCGCGTCTTTCCGAGCACCGCATTTCGTGCAGTATGTGCAAGAAATTTTAGAGGAACGCTATGGCGCCGCGGCAGTTGAATCTGGAGGAATGGTTGTTACAACTTCGCTTGACTACAATATTCAAGAAGAAGCTCAAAAGATTGTTGCTGAAGAAATCGAGAAAGTTGAAAGCTTAAACATCACAAATGGCGCAGCCGTTGTTATCGACCCCGAAACCACTGAGATTTTAGCGATGGTTGGGTCGAAAGACTTTAATGCCGAGGATTACGATGGCCAGGTAAACGTAACAACAAGGCCCCGCCAGCCTGGTAGCGCTATTAAGCCGATTACATACGTCACTGCTTTGAAGGAGGGCTACACAGCCTCCACACTTCTTATGGACGTGCCTACAATTTTTCCGGGAGGCATTGGTCAACCTGATTATGAACCTGTAAATTACGATGGTACGTACCGAGGGCCGGTTCAGTTGCGCTTTGCCTTGGCAAACTCACTTAATGTGCCAGCGGTCAAGATGATTGCCATGGTTGGAATAAGAGACGTATTGCAAACTGCATACGACATGGGAATTTCCAGTCTTGAGCCTACAAGCGAAACAATGAGCCGTGTGGGCCTTTCACTTACGTTGGGTGGCGGTGAAGTAAAACTTTTGGAACTAGCTAGCGCTTACGGAGCTTTTATGAATGGTGGTAACAAGGTGGTACCAACAGCGATTCTTAAAATTGAAGATCACAATGGTAATGTGCTTGAAGAAGTTAAACCTAAGAAAGGTGAACAGGTGTTAAGTGCCGAGGAAGCATTTATAATTGCCGACATTCTTTCAGACAACAATGCAAGATCAGCAACCTTTGGCACTAATTCGCTACTTAACATTCCGGGCCGTGAAGTTGCGGTTAAAACAGGTACAACTAACGATCTTCGAGACAACTGGGCAGTGGGCGGAAATGCGCAAGCCTTAGTTGGGGTGTGGGTGGGAAATAATGACAATTCAAAAATGAAAGCAGTGGCTTCGGGCGTTTCTGGTGCTACACCGATTTGGAGGAAGGTTTTGCTTGCCTCTCTTGAAGGCAAGCCCAATTCCACGTTTGAGCCACCAGAGGGCGTGGTAAGTGCTTCTGTCGATGTTGTCTCGGGATATCGTGAGCACGATGGCTTTCCTTCGAGAAGCGAGTTTTTCATCAAAGGAACTGAGCCGGGAGAAGATCCGGTTCACAAAATGCTTGAAGTATGCCGAGGAGACAACAATAAGCTTGCAACTGCTCCTGACATAGCTCGTGGAACGTATGATCTTAAAGAGTATTTTGTCTTTCGCGAGGACGACCCAACGAGCGAGCCGGGAGGGGTTAATCGCTTTATGGAAGGCATTAATAAGTGGTTGGAAACTCAAAGTGAACCTAAATATCACCCACCCACTGAGTACTGTAATTCAGGCAGTACCGCGCCAATAAACATAGATTTTATTGAGCCACGCGACACAAATAGTGATTTGAATAATGAAGTAAAAGTTCGATTTGTAATCGATTTTATCCATGAAATTACCGAAGCTTGGCTCGAGGTAGATGGCACTCGCGTTCGCACGTTCACAAGCGGCCCGTATGAACATACGGTGAATTTGCCAAACGGCCCGCACACCTTGCGTGCAGCAGCAAAGGATTCAGAGGGTAACGAGAGCGAGCGAGTGATTAGAATTGGAGTAAAATCAAGCTGGGAAACGCCTACTCCTTCCCCATCCCCCACGCCAACACCATAAGGATTGATTGATGTGATAATATTTATTTATGCCTCCTGAGGTTTTGGGTGAAGTTAATTGTGAATCGCCTTCTGAAACAGTGCCAAAAATGTATGCGATTATATCGGAACAGGCAGGTGTTCCTTCAGACTTGAAGCCAACTATAGTTTTTTGCGATGATCCAATTGGTGACTGCTTGGCTCGAGCGGCGAGCGCGACAGCAGAAAGGCTGAATGCCTTAAATGATGTACTCGAGGTCAAGAGGCACGGGTTTCCTAGAACTGCCAGAGAAAGAAATAACATCGAAGCAAGCCAAGGCGTAGTAGTGCAGCTGTTGCGCGAGACGATCGAAATACTTAGGGGACGAAAGGCTGGTGTGGTCAGGCTTGAAGTTGATTCGAAAGGGCAGTTTACTGGTCACACTGTTGTTGAAGCAATACCTTCTTCTCAAAAGCCAATTTGGGATGCAATTGTGGCTGCAAATGGCATCCTTCCAGAAGCTGCATTAAATTACATCGCAAATGCCTATGAGTTATGTAAGCCCGGGGGTGCAGGTCTTGGTGATCAATTTAGCCTTGATTACAACGGTTTTCTCGATCTTCATGAAGACTACGTACCTCCGATGAGTGGTATAATCGCAGCAATTAGGAAGCAGTGGCTTTCTCAATCGCATTCCTAGCTTCTTCCACTTCTTTGTCACTCAAAGTTTTACTTGAATCGTGATAAGAAATTCTAAAAGTATACTTTTGTTCAAAAACGTCAACTAATTCAACAGATTGAACTAGCTTACTTGCCTGTTTGATTGACTGAATTATTTCAGAGACTGATTTTTCTTGAGGAATCACTATAGTCATGTCCTCTATCTGTGGCGGGTATTTTGATATTGGTTTGTAAGTTTTTGGTTTTTTGCAATTTAGAAGCTCTAAGACCTCGAACTCATAATAATAATGCTGATCTACGATTTTTAATGTCACTGGATGTTTTATATTAAGGCTTACAAATAGCGCTTCGAGAATTCCTTTGGCAGCTCTAAAATCAAAATTACTAAATACTCCAGCCATCATGGCCTTCTCTTCTGGCAAGCCATTTTTATTGGCTATATAAACATTGGCTAATTCAAATAGGTGAAAAGGCTTAGTATTTCCTGCATTTGTTTTTGCAGCCTGAATAAGAGAGTTTTCGAGTGTTGTGCGTAAATACTCAGTGTCCGTGCCTAGAGGATTTTTGACACGAAGTGATTTTGCCCCAGTCATCTCGCGGCTAACAAGTGAAAGAGTATAGACCTCTACTCCGCCAAGTCCCGAGAGAATGTCTTTGATGTTGTTTTCAAATTCAAATACAGGATCAGTTTTTTCAAGTGGTAGCTCGCCGGGCATGATGACGCTGGGCAAATTTGAATAGCCGTAAATTCTCGCGATTTCTTCGATTAAGTCTTCGGCAATGTCGACCTCGTGTGCGCGGAAAGAAGGAACTGTTACTTTAATTTCTTGCTTAGAAATTGTTGCGCTAAAGCCAAGAGATTTAAGGATTGAAAGGATTTTTGTGGGCGGAATTTCAACGCCAATTTTTTGGTTTATGAGATCCACTGAAATTGTCATCGTTTTGGCCTTGTAAGGGTTTGGGTAAAAGTCGTAAATTTTGCTCTCAGGCTTGCCACTTGCTAGATTTATATAAAGCTCAAGACCTCGCAAAAGCGCCGTTTTGCCAAGCTCTGGATCTACAGATTTTTCGTTAAGTTGAACTGCCACTGTTCGGATATTAAGTGCCAGGGAAGTTTTACGCATTAGGGCTGGGTCGTTATTGTCAATAAAGTAAATTATTCGTTTTGTCTTATCACTTACCACGCTATTGGCTGTGCCGATAATGCCTGGAAGATCGATAATCTCCCCCGATTTACTGGCAATTACTATGTCGTTTCCGGGAAGAACATACTTTTTCTTGTCAAAACTTACTGCCGTTTCCCCTTTGCCCGAGAGCCTAAACCCCAAAAAATGATCGTCGATTTTGTCATAGTCAAAAACGTGGGTGGGGTGCCCTACTTCAAGCATTATGTAATTAGTAATGTCGACTAAAATATTTTTACTGCGCATGCCTGAGGCTTCAAGCCTATCCACCATCCACTGTGGAGTTTCGTTTTGAGTGATTTCCAAAACAACGGCCATAACTCGTTTGTTGAGTTTAGTGTCTGGCTTAACAGTTAAAGGCAGTAAATCCTTTGTAGCTAAGTTTTTGGCTTTTGTTTCAATATTTTTAAGCTCAGCCTTAATGCCAAATTGCGGCAAAATAGCTGACGCTTCGCGTGCAATGCCCACCACACTTGCCGAGTCGACTCTGTTTGTTGTTATTTCAATGTCGTAAACCCAATCGTTTTTGCCAAATTTTGTTAAATGGTCAACGGATGGGCCACACAAAGACAGAAGCTCTGCGATTTTTTGTGGTGTTGCAGTAGTTTTTAGAAACTCTCTTAAGTGACTGTCTAGTATTTGTATATTCATATTAAAATTGCTCCAAATATCTTAAATCGGTACTGTATAGGACTCTTAAATCTGGAATATTTATGCCGCTTTTCATCATCGTGACGCGCTCCACTCCCCAACCAAATGCAAAGCCAGAATAAATTTCTGGATCAATTCCACCTGCGCGAAGAACGTTTGGGTGGACCATGCCACTACCACCAAGCTCAAGCCAGCCGCCTTTGCATACACGGCAGCCTTTCCCGCCGCATAAGTCACAGCTTATGTCAACTTCAAAGCTGGGCTCGGTAAAGCGAAAGTTGTGTGGCCTAAGCCTTACTTTGCGATCTTCTCCAAAGAATGATTTGGCAAAATAATCTAGTGTACCTTTAAGATGAGTAATCGCGATATTTTTGTCAATCACAAGGCCCTCAAACTGGTGAAACATCGGCGTGTGAGAAATGTCCGCTTGTCTTCTATAGGTTTTGCCAATATTAATCATGCGAATGGGTAATTTGCCACGCTGCATCTCCCTTACTTGACCATTTGAGGTGTGAGGCGTCAGTATCATTTCCCCGAGCTTGTTGTCAGATGGGGCATCCACGAAATAAGTTTCAAGAGTGTCCCAAGCTGGGTGATTCTTGGGAAAATTTAGCGATGTGAATGAATACCAATCCCACTCAACCTCAGGATATCTGCGGCGAACAAACCCAAGCCCTGTAAATATCTTTTCAATTTCGCGAATAGACTGAGTAAGAAGATGCGTGTGGCCTACTGGCGGCAAAATTCCGGGAACTGAAGTGTCAAACTTTGGGGCAATATCGCGAAGCGTGGCCTCAGACGCTTGGAGCTCTTCTTCAATGCTAATTTTTGTCTGATTAATCAAAGCCCCAACTTCCGCTTTTTCGGAACTTGCCAAGTCTTTGAGGTTTTTAGTGAGAAGATTAATTTTGCCGTTTCTTCCAAGATATGCAATTCTAAGCTCTTCAAGCTCTTGCTTGTTTTGCACATCGCTTACCAAAGCCATGAACTCGTTTCGAATGTTTCTTATTTCATCCTGCATAATTTGTATTATACAGCAGAAATTATTTGGAGCTAAACGATTTTGCTTTTTCGGCAATCGCTTTGAATGCTTCGGAGTCAGTCACTGCAATGTCGGACATGATCTTGCGGTCGACTTCAATTTTTGCCTTTTTGGCAAGTGCGATGAATTTGCTGTAAGAAATTCCATGTTCGCGAACAGCTGCGTTTAAGCGCACAATCCAAAGCGAGCGCATATCGCTTTTGCGGTCTTTGCGGCCCACGTATGCATATTGCCCAGCATGCATTAATGCTTCTTTTGCAACTTTGAGGCGGCTGCTTCTTGATTGCTTGAAGCCGCGCGCTGCGCTTTTAATCTTTCTGTGTCTTCGTGCGGATGGTGATTTAGATCTTGCCATTTTTTGGTTTTCTCTTTCTTATACCTAATGCTTTTTTAACTTTCTTAGCATATGCTCCCGTAACTAAAACAACTCTTCTTTGAGACATTCTCTTTTGGCCCGATCTTTTTTCATTCAAATGGGATGTAAAAGCTCGTCCGCGCAAAACTTTGCCGTTTTTTGTAATTCTAAATCTTCTTGTCGCGGATTTGCGAGTCTTTTGTCTTTTTGCCATAGGTCATGAAATTGTACTCGATTGAGCCGAATTGTCAAGCTTTTTTGAGTTTAAGGGCGATATAACCATTGCTAAATGACGACCTAAAAATTTTGGTTCCATATCAATATTTACATCATAGCCCAAGCGCTCCCTAATTTCTCTCAAAAGTTCGTATCCTCTGCCTCGACTGTCCATATGTCTGCCCTTAAATACTATTACAAGCCGAACTTTATGTTTATTCTTCAAATAGCCATCAATTTTTCTGATACGAGTCATGTAATCGCCTTCTGCGATAAACGGACTAAAGCGAACCTCTTTAAGCTCTGCGGGCTTACTTTTTTTCTTGTCAGCTCGCTCTTTCTTTTCATGAATGTATTTTAGTTTCCCAAGTTCAATAATTTTAGCAACGGGCGGAGATGCATTGGGAGCGATCTCAATCAAGTCGCTTCCTGCCTCGCGAGCCTTAGATAGTGCCTCGTCTCGAGTAAGTACCGCAATTAACTTCCCGTCATCGCCTAAGACACGCAAACTTTCAGCCTTAATTTCTTCGTTGATGCGCCAGTTAAACTTTTTCTTCAATTCAAAAAAAGTCAGCTTCTCTTGCCGACAGTGTAAATTTTAACAAATTAGCTTGGAGTTAGCAATCGCGTACAAGAAAATATCTAGTCAAGTTCTTTTTCCTCAATTTCCTTTTTAATATATCCAATGAAAGTTTCAATTGAAAACGGTCCGTCTGCCTTCCCACTTCGGTGTCGCTCGGTTACGGTTTGATCTTTTTCTTCTTGATCTCCCAAAATTAACATGTATGGTACTTTTTCTGCTTGTGTGTCCCGAATTTTGGCTCCCAGTGTTTCGCTTCGCTCGTCAATCTCAACTCTAATGCTATTCTCACGCAGTGTGTCAGCTACACTTTTTGCATATGCTAAGTTCCGATCGGTAATAGGTAGAATCTTGACCTGAACTGGCGAGAGCCAGACTGGAAAAGCCCCTGCAAAGTGCTCAATTAAAATTCCGATAAACCTTTCAATTGATCCATAAATCACTCTGTGAACTACAACAGGGGTTTTCTCTATACCATCCTTGTCGGTGTATTTGAGCTTAAATCTTGCTGGTTGCTGAAAATCGAGCTGTATTGTGCCCATTTGCCAATCGCGTCCTAGCGAATCTCTCATTACGATGTCGATTTTTGGTCCGTAAAAGGCACCGTCCTTTTCGGCTACTAGGTAGTTGCCTTCCCCCACCGTATCATTTAGAATCTTTCGCAAACTGCTTTCTGCTTTGTTCCAAGTGTCGATATCGCCCAAGAAGCCATCGGGTCGCGTCCCCAGTCTTAATTTATATTGAAGCCCAAAGATGCCGTAAAAAAGCTCCGCGATGTCTAGAATGTTTTTATATTCTTCTTCTATCTGATCTTCGGTAACAAAGTTGTGAGAATCATCTTGCCTAAATGAACGCACGCGAAGAAGTCCGTTTAAAGTTCCAGACATTTCATAACGATGAAGGACATCGCTATCTGAAAATCTTAGTGGCAGATCTCTATAACTTCTGTTTTTGCTTCCGAAAATAATCATCGCATTTGGGCAATTCATTGCCTTAATGCCATATACTTCATTTTTTCCCATGTCAGCGATAAACATGTCGTTTTTATAGTGTTCCCAGTGTCCAGAAGTCTCCCACAGTTCTTTCTTGTTAATTATTGGCGTAGCTGTTTCATGGTATCCGCGTTTGGCATGCTCTACTCTCCAAAATTCAAGCAAAGTATTTAACAGAATCATTCCTTTTGGTAGCCAGTAAGGGCTTCCAGGGGAAGTTTCATGAAACATAAAAAGATCTAATTGCGGACCCAATTTTTTGTGGTCTCTTTTTTTGGCTTCTTCTAGCATATTCATATGGTCATCCAATTCTTGTTTTGTTGGGAATACTGTGCCGTAAATGCGCGTAAGCATGGTATTTTTCTCATCTCCCCTCCAATATGCTCCTGCGATGGACAATAACTTGAAGTGCTTAAGCTCGTCATCTGGGTGCATAACGTGCCCTCCGCGGCAGAGGTCCCAATAGTCTCCTGATTTGTAGAAAGTTAAAACTTCTCCCTTGCCTGCAAACTCGTCGATAAGCTCGTGCTTATAATTATTTCCGGGATATTCTTTTTTGGCGTCTTCGGCGGATAATTCGTGGCGTTCAAAACCTTTCCAGCTTTTAAGAATTTGGCGCATCGTATCCTCAATTTTGGGCAAATCTTCATCGGATATTTTGGTGTTACCAAAGTCAAAGTCAAAGTAAAAGCCATTATCGATTGCTGGGCCTATCGTGCGCTTCGCCCCTGGCCATAACTCCATTACAGCGGCCGCTAATAAATGCGCCGTTGAATGGCGAAGATTGTCTAAGTATTCTTTTGATTTTTTGTCCGTACTCATAAGTAATAATACCCTTATGAGAGGACGATTTGAAGAGCTCGCGATGAGCTTGTCGAATCGTGGTTCCACCCCCCTTAATTCTCTTTGATTCGTACGTGAATCACTCGTTTGCTCCCCAGTTGGTGAGTCTGGATCAAAGCTATGTTTATTATACAGCCGTAATGTGAATTATCAAGACAAGTTATGCGTCTGGGGGATCCCCTGCAGGACCGCCATCGGCCGTTTTAATTCCAACGATAACATCTTTTACTCCAGCCTCGCTTAATTTAGAAATAAGCGATTCTCTTGCCTCGTGAGATGTATCAAGAGGCAAATTGATAAACATTGGGGCATCTGGCATTCCTTCTTCGACTTTGTCGTTTTCGTAAACTACATTTTCGTAAGCGATTCCTGCTTCTTCAAGAATTATTGGCAACCCATGTTCCATATTTGGAATCATTACATTTCTAGCTACAAGGCTTTTTGGATCATTGACGTACTCATCAAGTTGTCTTCTTAATTCAAGGTAGTGTGCGGGTTCTTCTGGCATTTGTAAATTTTAACAGATCAACGAGGGAAATTCTACCTTCCTAAGGCATCTAGTGTAGCCTCCACTATAGAAGCAATCGCTGAGCCGATTATTGGTAACGTCTCAGCTTGTGATAATACAAAAACCAACACTGTAGTTACAATCGCAAAGCCAATGGACACTCCAATGGACCAGAAGATTCCTTTAACCATCCCCTCTTTTGCATAAGTCCAAAATTCTTTTTTGGTCATACTTAATTCTAGACGATTTAGCTCCTCAGTGCCATAATCGGATGGAAGTAACTTGTGCATATATGACAGAGACTCGAGATGATTCAGTAGAAATGCCTTTCCGCGACGCTATTCGCGCCGGGGTAGACATTTTTAAAGATGGAGATTTAGTGAAATTTGTAAGAATCGGCAGGATTGAAGCTGAACGTATGGCTTTACGCCAAGGTAAAAAATTGCCTGATGACTTGCCGGAAGGAGATATTATTCTTTTTGGTGATCAAAAAGCGTTTCATAAGGAAATTTTGGGATCCAATATTGGAATTAGACTTGAACACCCCGACGTGGTCCGTAGTATTAAATGTAAAGATGCTGGTTATTTAGTGAAACGACCAGACGGTTGTAAGGTATTTGCAACATCAGGCGAATTGGGTTTGGGTGAAGGCGGCGATTTTGCTTCTATGGCCAAAGAGGAGCGATACGCATTGCATGAACAAACAGCGCAAGTGCTTGAAAGAATATTTGAAGATACGGGCAAAGCGCAAAGTTTTAGTGCATTACACGATAAATTTTAATGGCTTACAAGGTGTTAATTGTTTGTCTGTAAATTCCAAAGATGTTTGTAAAGGCTTTTCTCTCGGCTAATTAGCTCCCCGTGTGTTCCGATTTCTTTAATCTTCCCCCGCTCAAGAACTACTATTTTGTCCGCTTTCATGACGGTACTGAGCCTATGCGCAATCACGATCGTAGTCTTGTTCTTTGCAGCTTTCCAAAATGCGTCCTGAATTAGCCTTTCTGATTCACTATCCAAGTGGCTTGTGGCCTCATCAAAAATAATAATATCCGGATCAGCCAAAATCATTCGAGCAATTGCCACGCGCTGTTTTTGACCGCCTGAAAGCTTGATTCCACGTTCTCCCACATTTGTTTCGTACCCTTCTGACATGCTTTCAATAAACTCATGGATATTGGCCATCTTAGCTGCGGCAACTAGCTCTTCTCGACCACATTCTGGTTTTGCATATTTGATGTTATATCCAATGGTGTTATTGAATAAAATTGGTTCCTGGGGAAAGACACCCATGTGGCTTCGAAGATCTTGTTTGGTAAGGCGCGAAATATCAATCCCGTCGATGGTAATTTTCCCTCGCTTTATATCGTAAAAGCGCATCAAAGCTTTTGTAAATGTAGTTTTTCCCGATCCACTTCGCCCAACTAAAGCGATAGATTGCCCCTGCCTGATATTCAAATTAATTCCGCGCAATGCATAATTTTGGCCGCCTTTGTAGCTAAAATAAACATCGTTAAATTCTATTTCCCCTCTCACTTTAGTAAGTGAAACCGGTTTTAACGGATCTTTTACTTTAATTTCCTCGGCGATAATTTTGAAATACTTATCAATGTCAACAAAGTTTTTAAATATTTCTCGGAAGCCAAAAACTAGCTCAAACATCTGAGGATAAAAAGAAGCTGTGAACGCAGCGACCAAAACAAACTCACCAATATCTAGCTCTCCTGTTGCCGCGAGTCTGATCGAAACAAAAAGTGTCGAGAATATTCCTGCGGTCATTATCCCGCCGACGCCAATATCGATTACCCTATAAGACATTTCATACGCCCACAGGCGCTTCATCCATATTTTGAAGGCATCGCTTAATCGCTTTCTTTCCCAGTTTTCTTTGGCAAAGAGCTTCACAGTTTCGTAATTCATAAAATTATCAACGATAACTCCTGAAACGTCATCCTCAGCATCATTAAATTCCGAGCGTTTTCTGATGTTGTAGCCTATGACGAGCTTGAGAATCGCGAACAAAGCCAAGACGGATACCACCATCGTGGCGCCTATTCGAAGATCAAGTGAAGACAAAAACGCGAGCATTACTAGAAATTCAATTAAGACGTTAATTATTCGAAAATGAATTGTGTGGAAAATATTAAAATATGCTCCATCTCCGCGCTTGACGGCGCTTATTAGCGAACCTGTGCTTTTACTTGTATGAAACGCAAAATCCAAATCTTGCACTCTTTTAAAAACCGCGGTTCGAGCATCCACTGCAGAGCCAAATACGACTTTGGCGCCTAATGTGTAAGAAATCATACTTACCACAAGCCCAGCTACTCTGACTGCAATATATATTCCTAGAATTTGCATCAGTTTTTGCCCATCAAGAGACGGTAGGGCGTCGACAAACAACTTGTAAAAATATGGCAAGATGCTTCCTAGAAGAGCTCCAGAAATTAAGGACACAATAAACAACCCAAAAAAAATCTTTTTTCGGGCCAAAAAGCCGTAATATGTTTTAAGAATATTTAGCATATAAATAGAAAGGGAAGAATTATTGTGGACCCGGGGAGAATCGAACTCCCATCCCATGACTGCCAGCCACGTATCCTAGCCGTTGAACGACGGGCCCAAAGTTATTTATTTTATCACGCGATACCTGCTTTTACATTAAGGACAGAAGATGTTGGCGTGTTGCATGAATCAAAAGTCCTGCGGATGTTTTACAAGGCTCAACATGGAGGAATGTACTACCTGAGACCATCGACATTCTTTCGTGGGCATGTTCAGTAGATTCGCTACGGGGATTATGAGCTTGAGGTAAGCAATTTTCAGACGGAACCATTGCTAATAGAAAATGGTTTCTTGCTCTGTTGTCGGATTTAACTGGAAGAAGGATCAATTCAGCCTCGTAGGTATGTCCACTCTCAGGTCTCATTAATCTAGCAAATACTCTGCCTTCAAGATCGCGTACAATCGAATATTCTCCATCGTCGATATCCAATTTACCTTCAACAATTTCTGTCGCGAGCCGCTTAAAAACCTCAGGTTCAGGTCTGGGATCGTTTATAATTACCTCCGGGACAAGTTGCGCTGACCGTCTACCGTCATCTAGTGTCCGTATTGTCCACGGGTTTCTGCGCGGTTGGGCATTAGGATCATTCTGAATTACCTCGATCTGGTCCTCGGGGCGTGATAAAAATCGCCTAACATAACAACTAGCGGAAACATACCGCTCCTCTGTTGTCAAAGGCTCTATCTCAGGGCCTTCTTCGAAGTAAGAAAAACGCTCACTCATATGTCCTATAGTAACATATTTTAGCTAAAAAATGAATTTATTTTGTTAAAAACTTATTAGCTACAACTCCGGCAAGGCCAAAAGCGATAGCAGAAGCAATTGTATCTGTGGGGATAACTGCCAAGGGCCAAACTGGAAGCAGAAAAACATTTGATAAACCAATGTGTAAAAACAAGATTCCTCCGAAAAATGCGCCTATGAGAAATGACTTTTTAGGATCTTTGTTGGGAGCAAGATTTTTGATTAAGTACAAAAGAGCTGCGTTAAGAATTAGATAATCCAGTAACATCGCTTGCATTGGCGGAACTCCTTCTCGGTTGGTAATTCCTGCAAGATGAGCATCATTCCAGCCTCGGAGCAAAAACCCATGAAGAATCATGTTGCCAAGAAATATTGCTACAAAAGTAACAAGATACGCCTTAACAGTTTTAGCCTCAAGCCTCATGCTTTATTGTAACATAAGTCACGAAGATAGTTGAGGGTTTAATGTGGACGCTAAGGGACTCGAACCCCTGACCCCTTTCACGTCAAGAAAGTGCTCTAGCCAACTGAGCTAAGCGTCCAGTACGTGCTATTATATAACACGTACAATTTAGGCGCTACTCCAACACATTAGTTGCATCGGTCGTTCGTCCAGCACCTTCTACTCTCGGGTAGACTGGCCTGTACGAAGGTAATACAACTGGACGGTCGAATTGTCCTGGCACTGCTGCCGTTGGCTTGACTTCGGATTGTACTTTTCTCAACTGAGTCTCTGGTAATGCAGCAACCACTCGCGGATCACCTCCGAACTCTTCTGTTACTAAATCGCTTATAAATTTTGCTTCAGCTGTCATATTTTTCACCCCCTTAAACCAATAAGCAAGCTTGTTGTCGCTTCGCTCAAATAAAAAAACCTCTCTGACGAGAGGTTTTGGTCTTTTTGTTGTTTTGGCTTATGTTATATTTCTCTCATCAGATGAAAGCCCTCTCCTGTAAGGAGGAGGGTAATCATGATGATTGTGAGAGAAATATTTATCATGTTTGTGCGTGGATTATAGCTTAGCCTGCAGATCTTTGCAAATAATGCTCACCTGAAAGTAGATACTTGGCTCCGTGTTTTTTGTAATTTGCTCCCCACATGTTTTTCTTGGCAGCGCGCTTGTTGGCGCTGGCAAGCCACACACTAGCTTTCTCAATCTTTTTACGGTAAGACTTAATAAATTCAAAGATTCTCTCCAAAAAGTAAAGCTCGTATACTGACTCTGAGGCTGGAGCCTGAAACGAGGCAATTTTGACTTCCTCAGCTAAAGCGATGGTAGCTTTCGCTGCCTTTTGAATTTCCTCGTGAATAGCTTTAATTTGGACACGAAGCTCGGCTGTTCTTCTGGCCACGAGCGTTTCATCTTCTTGTCTGAGCCTTCGCTCCAGCAGATACATTTTTTTAAGCTTGTCGTCTTCTGAAGCTTCACCGCTATAAACGCGTTTTAGCTCTACTGACTGGCCGGGCATTATCTCACCTGAGAAGTTCTTTTTAGCTCGAAGTTCGCGGCCAAAAACTTGTTTTATGATCTCAGCAGGCATTGGCTCAAGCAGATCTTGTTTTGCTTGTTGGCCTGCATCACGCAATAGTTCAAGAGGATTCGCGAAAGGTTTTTTTTGGTTCTGCTTCGTAGAACTCATATTGATGCCAGTTTATCAAGAACTTTTCTTTTAATCAAAAAGGAATTAACTGTACTTTTTTGCTCAGCCGAAATGGATTTCGGGCTCGCCGCATTTGCTATTTTCATAAATTCATCAGCTTCGGCATCACTGACTTCCATCTTTTCTTTTTGGGCAATTGCACCCAGCACAATATCAATTCTAATAGCACTTTCAGCTTGTGCGCCGTATTCTTCACGCAAGGCTTCGCTAGTTTTATTAATAGAGGCTAAGTAAGACTCTAAGCTTAAGCCCAGTTTCTCAAGCCTCTCCAAAAGCGAGGCTAGTCTTGAATTAACCTCTTCCTCGATTAGTATTTTGGGAATGGCAAAGGTGTAGGCTGTCTGAAGTGCTTCGAGTGCCAAATTCTCTTTTTGTTCTGGTGCTGGTGCTTTTTCTTCTTTGGCGAATCTCTCTTTGATTACTTTTTGGTAATCTCCAAGTTCAAATTCAGGTAATTCTGCTGTAGTTGCTCGCACCTCCCAGTCTTCGTTTTCGTGAGCGTGCAGTAGCTCAAATTTGGGGTACATTGCAGGAGTTAATTTATTGGCAACAATCGCGTCCGCAAAAAGCTTGGGAAGTATCTTTGCCATTGTCTTTTCGATTACATATTGTGGGTCAAGCCGTTCGCGAGCTTTGTCCACTGGAGCCATGCCGCGTCTGAAGCCGGGAACTTCTACGTTTTTCGCCAACTCTTCAAGCGTTTCGTTCCTTTTAATGTCAATTTCGTCCCATGGGATTGTGAAAGTTAGCTGTAATGTGCCACTACCATCCCGAGACAAAGGAGTTGTCTTTTGGGCGGATTTACCGGTCTTTTTGGTTGCCATCGGGCAATTATATCATATTAGCCCTTGTGCTGGGTCTTGAAAGTGCTGGGGTTAAAGCCTGTTCTTGCTCCGCCACCTTTGAAGTTCTGGTTTTTGATAAAACTGCTAGTCCTAAAGCCTAAAATAGCACCCGGTTTGCTTTTACTTTTTGAATAACTTTGTGGTTCTTTTTTGTCACTCATGGCTATTTTGCAAGCTTGTGAAAAAACATATTAACTAAAGCCAGTAGAAGCGATGAGATTGCAGCAGTTACAAAACTGTCGATTTCAAATCCAGGTACAATTTCTGCGGCCACCATCAAAAGCAAGACGTTTACAATAAAGGCAAAAATTCCGAGCGTAAGGACGGTAAGAGGCAGTGCAATAATTTGGACCACGGGGCGCACAAACATGTTAATTACTCCAAGGACTATCGCCGCGACGAGAGTTGCCCCGAGAGTTTCAAGAGTAAAGCCTTCAATTAGGTAATCGACCACTAAAAGAGCAATAACATTTGCACAAATCCTGCCAAAAAGCTTAATTAGGCGGTCGCTTTCATCAGGGAGGTCGTGATCATCCAAGCGCTTTAGATTTTCAATTTTTGACTTTGCCATACCCCAATAATGAAGAATTCGTGTTCAAATGTCAATTGCTTGTGTAACTTTCAAAAAATTCCAAATCGCGCGCTACAACTGTATTCCAATCTGGCCGCATATTGTGATCCGCGCCGGGATATTTATGATATGTAACGTCCAGCTCTAGTGCGCGAAGCTTTGCCACAAGCGAGTCGCTCCAGGAAACCGGAATCGCGTCGTCCGCGGTTCCCTGGTGTAGCTGAATTGGTGCAGCAATGCGATCAAGATAATTCGTAAAAGAATACAAGTTAACGTCATATATTTCTTCGAATTGGGCCAGCTCGCGCCTGATGAATTTCCCGCCATCAGCAGACTCATCTGTATAGTAAAGAACCGAGTAAGGAAAAGGCTTGGTAACAGGAGCCCAAAGCGTTGTGGGAATTGCGCGTTTGGTGACCGATAGAAGCGTTAGGGCCACTTGCCCGCCGTTACTATGAGCCCAGATAAATACATTTTTGCCGTCCCATTTTTCAATTGAATCAAGAGAACTAAGCATGCTAAGCGCGGTAGTATAGGTTTGAAATCTTGTTTCAAAGATATCTCCAGATTCGCTGCTTGATCCCGCGTAACCCAAAAAATCTGGGGCAACTGTGATAAAACCATTGGAAGCAAAAACAGCCGCCGCATTTTTAGTTCCTATGCCCGTTTCGTATAAGCTTTGATCTACATAGCCTCGAAACATCAAGACTAGCGGCAAATTGTTCCCCCCAGCGGGAATATTGATTTGGCCGGTAACAATTTTATTTTGAACATCTTCAAGAGTTGGATCAAAAGAATGTTCGAACAAATAGCTTGTATACTCATCTTCTTCAGTGATAACTTCGCGAATCTCAATTTCTCGCTGGGCAATGGTCTTACTCGCAAGAGCTTCTAGCTGATATTTGGCCAGAGGTGTTGGAATGGGAGTCGGAGAAGGCGCGAAGATAAAGCTTTCTGAAGGCGCTCTGGCGATTGCAAAGCCTATCCCCCCAGCAACAATCGCAGAAACAATAATTGATATGATTACCGATTTTCCCATTCACACCTATTGTACAACCTAGTGTATAATCTTGGCTGTGAAAGAAAGAGCCGAAATTAGAGAGCAACGTTATTTAGATATAACGTCATATTTACTAAATTACATCAACGAATTCCAATGGCCTCCTACCATTGATGAAATATGTCAAGATGTTGGGATTAACTCAAAAAGTTTAGTAAGGGGTTATTTAAACAAATTGGCAAACCAAGGTGTGATCGAGCGTGGTGATGGAGCAAGAGAGATTCGTTTCACGCTCAGGCCACACCCTGTAGAGTTTCAATCTACCGCTAAAGGTTTGAAATCCGGTCCAGAAGAGTAAATACCCCAAATCCTCCATAAAACAAAAATGCCGAGCCTACGGCAATTGTCCTGATTAGCGATGGCCTTAAAGGTTTGGGAAGAGCAGTATGATTCATGACAAGCACAAGTCCTGAGTAAATAAACATCGAAATTGCGTTAAGTACTGCACCTGTAATCACTAGAGCTAAAGGCTCCGTAAATCCTGCGGCAAAAATTGCACACCCTGCTAGTATTTGAATCCATAAAAAGACGTAAAAATATCTTGGCGTATTTTTAGTTTTTACTGTCTCGCTCATGATATCCAGATTTTCCGTAGCAATGCGGGCATTACTACCCAAGACGGAAAACTGGGTTCCAAAAAGCATTATTCCAGCCATGAGAAGGAAAAATGTTCCAAGCTGGGGAATTGTTCGAGTAGCTATCGTTTCGGCCTCCAGAATCACAAAATTTATACTAGATACTGTATTTGGATTTCCATAAACAGTCGAGTAAGCCAAAAGGCTAAGCATGATCATGGTCAAGGCTCCCGTTGCCCAGAATACGATTGCGTGTTCAGTATTGATCCTCCTCCACCAAACACGATAGTTTTTGAGATTCTTCTGGGTCATATCAAAAGTTGTCCCCGTCAAAGAAATGTTTTCTTTATTGCCACTGAATATTGAGGTTAGTCTTCCCGAAAACTTACCCATACCATAGCCTTTTTCTTTAACATACAAAGATTGAGCGAGGTTTAAGTTTCCTCCTGCCCCTGCATACGCCAAAGCCGCCAGAAAAGTCGCAACAGGAAGGCCTGCAGGCAAAAACCAAAAGCCCTCGCCGCTTCCCACAAGGCCTTGGGCCAAGGCTCCCCAATCCGTTGGTTTGGCAAATAGTAAAGTGACAATAAAAATAAACGGCACTCCCAATAAAATAATGCCTTTTTGGATTGTTTCTTGAGTCTTATAGACGACTGATCCTAGGCTAAAAAGTACACCCATTGAAAGAAGAAGGGCAACACCTATTGTGCCCGAGTATTCAATTCCAAAAGCTGCCGCCAATACTGTTCCACTAGCAGCGGCAATCCCCGGCCACATCCACGGAAGAAGCGTGGTAAGAATAAACCAAGGTGGGGCAAATTTGCCGTATTTTCGGGTGAGTCCTACAAAAATGCTTTCTCCAGTGACAAGTGTGTAGCGCTCTATCTCCATATTAATAAAAAACTGAAAAGTGATGCCTACAAGTGCCGCCCAAGCAAGACCTAGGCCAAAATTTGAAGCTAGATATGGCCAAAGTATGAGTTCCCCACTTCCCAGTCCCACGCCAAGAATAATAAAACTTGGGCCAATAAGCTTTCTAATCTTCAAAGGCGAAGGCATATCTGCCTTTTTAAGTGGATCAAGACTCATTACTCAGTTTAGATATAAGAGTCAGTTTTGTAAATCTTTGGGCAAAATTACGGATGGAGTTATGGCAGTGGTGGTGATGAACACTTCTTTTCTTTCTATTTCTTGATCCTCGTTATCAAACAAAATGACCTCAAGGACGTCGCCGTCTTTTGTTGAGTCAGTAAGCGCAATTTCTAGATTTTTAACTTGATCTTCTGATTTTTCGCTTCTGGCCAGCCCTACTCCAAGTTTTTTCACAACTACATATCCGCCTTCGCCAAAATCGGCTCGCGCGATTTTAATTATATTTCCGGGCGGCTGGCTTGCTACTTCGAGTAATGAGGTTTCTTCTGGCGAGGGAGCTGGAGTTACTCTTTTTATCGAATAAGTTTGCCTAGGTGTTTCCAGTTGGGGTTTTTTGTTAATTTTAGGCAACAGTAAAACGGTAATGATTACGACCACGATTGTGGCTAGGCTAAAGAAAGTTTTATAGTTTTTAGCTTCTTGACTTCGGGTTTTGTTTGGTATAGTCTGAGACATGGCCGATGAAATAAACGAACCAATTTCTGTTTCTTTGGTATATGATAGCAAAACCGGTAAAAGCATTCCTCGTAGCATTGTTTGGAAAAATAGGCTCTATCGAGTAAGTAAGCTTGGCCTTCACCATAGCTATCGCGAAGGGGATCTCTTGCTTCATGTTTTTTCTGTAGTTTGCGGAAGCGTTTTGTTTAAGTTAGTTTTTGACACACGCTCGCTCAACTGGCGCTTGGGCGAGATCTCGGAAAGCTTTGCAGGTTGACGTTTACGGCGTGTTTTTGAGATAATACTCGACCATGCAAGAACAGCAATCGGCTTGTAGAGATTGTGAAGACGAAATAATTAGGGCGCAGGTTAGTGTCGTTAAGCGCCAAGTTTACGATCTGTGCAACAGGCCAGAAACAAGAGATGTTACAAGAGATTGTCCGCTAAGGCAATCTTATCAGCCCGGGCTTACATTTATGGTTTCCTATGAACATCCCAGCAGAACGGAAATTGGAGACAGAAATGAAATCACAGTAATTCATCCAGAAGTATGTAGAGCTGAGGTTATTCATCGATACGACGGGGACAAATTTTCAGGCAAAACTTGGAAATTGTAGATGGAGTGCCTGCTTGTCGCGTGTGGATCGGCGAAGCAATAAAGGTGAGAACGAAAGCAGAACGCAGAAAGGATGATAGTGGTGTGGACATTGTCGAAAGTGAACATGGAATTGACGTAGTAAAGTCGGAAAGAGTTCCGGTTAGGGCAAGCATACTAAAAAGTTTTTCAAGTTTACTAGAAGAATCATTCACAATTGGCGGAGCAGAATTTGGAGATTAAGAATCCTTACTGAATAATATCTTTTCTATCCTTGGTTGGGATGTAAGTTGCATGTTTAGGATGATTCCCACCAAAACTTGTTCCGTGAACTCTCGAGGTTCGTAGTTGCCCTTTCGGACCCTCTTCCATCAGTGTGCCTCCTGTAATTTCAACTATTAAATCAGCAGTTGCTTGCACTGTTTCTGGACTATCAGCTTTGATCGCGTATTCACAAATCACACCATCTTGCATTGGGATGATTTCTCCCTGAGTCACTTCCGCGTGGTGAACTATAATTCCTCCTCTTTTTGGTAGTTCGGCTGTCATGTGCCGCAAATATAGCACCACGTATTTTGCTTTGCAAGATCTACTCTTGACTTCGTGTTTTGTTTGGGTATATAAAAAGCTATGGATACACGTATTCTTGGCTTTAATCCCGCAGAACCTTTGACAATGCACATAGACATCAATTCCTGCTTTGCAACCATTGAGCAGCAGGCAGACCCGCGCCTTCGTGGCCTCCCGATTGCGGTTGCTGCGTACGACTCGCCTCGGGGGTGTATCCTAGCGGCTTCTATTGAGGCTAAAAAATTAGGGATAAAAACCGGCATGCTTGTGGGGCAAGGCAAAAGTATTTATCCAAAACTTATCGTCAAAACTCCGGACAGCCAAAAATATAGATTTATTCATCAGGCCCTAAAGAATTTACTACTTGAGTATTCCCCGACTGTTTGTCCTAAATCTATTGATGAATTTGTGGTTAATTTTGAAAATCACGCAATTTTGGCCAAAGCGGGCTTGCTGAGCATTGCGCAAGAGATCAAAAATCGCATCCGATCTGAAATTGGTGAGTGGATTAGTGTGTCTATTGGTATTGGGCCAAACCGGTTCTTGGCAAAAACGGCGGCTGGGATGAAAAAGCCAGATGGCTTGGTTCAGATTACTAAAGAGAATTTTTACGAAGCTTATCAAACTCTTAGTTTGCGCGATCTTTGCGGTATAAACTTTCGAAACGAGGCTAGGCTTAACTCTGTTGGAATTGGCTCGGTTTGTGAATTTTTCGCAAGCGACTTACCCCGCCTGCAAGCTGCCTTTCGCTCTGTAAACGCTTATTACTGGTTCTTGCGGCTTCGTGGCTGGGAAGTGGATGGCGTTGAATTTGGCCGTAAGTCTTTTGGTAATTCTTATTCTATTCCTCAAAATTACACTACAACTGCCGAACTCTCGCCTATTTTGGCCAAGCTTGTGAATAAATCAGCTAGCCGCATGAGGCGAGCCGGTATGAGCGCGTACGGTGTACACGTATTTGCAAATTTTAAAGGTGGCGGGTTTTGGCATCACGGAGAGCGAACGGCCGAACCGATGTTTTACACAAGTGAAATTTTTTCTCGCGCAGTTGGCATTTTATCCAAAGCAAACATTTATTCGCCAGTTCATACGTTGGCGGTGAGTTGCTATGACTTGACAGACTCAAAGGCCTACCAACTTGCTTTGTTTGAAAACAGGACCAAGAAGAAATATTTGGCCGAAACTATGGATAAAGTAAACAACCACTTCGGAAGTTTTGTTTTAACTACGGCCAACATGCTGGGAGCCGAAAACGCGGTTCACGATCGAATTGGCTTTGGCAGAAGTGCTTTGGAAGTTTAAAAAATTACGCTATCGCCGACTTTTAACTCATGTTTTTGCACAAACCCCGCATTTACTTCCAAGACCATATCTACAGGGTCATTTGGAATGTATTTTTTAAGTTCGTTATCAGCCACGCCCGGCTCGGGTACGGCATTTTCGGCAAAGCCAACTATTTTGCCGTCGGCAATCCAGATGATATCAATTGGAAAAACCATCCCTTTCATCCAAAATACTACCGGACGAGGGCTTGAATATATAAACAACATGCCATTGTTCTCAGGTAGGCTTGAATATTTCGCAAGCCCGATACGCATAGGCTCCGGAGTATCAACTACTTCAACATTTATAGAAACCTCGCCGATTTGAAGTGACGGCATGGGCGTTGCTGTGGGAGTGCTTGGCACGATCACCCCGCCTTTTGGTTTAACAAAAAGTATAAAAAACGCTAAAGCTATTAAAGCAACTATAAAAATAGTGAGAAGAACGCGTTTACTTGGCATTTTGGTGCGAAACCCCCATGACACTAGTTTCAAGATCCAGAGTCGAAGCTGCTAATCGGTGATTGTAGGAGCTTACACTAAGGTAAACCAGAAGAACAAGCAAAAATACCATCCCAGGAATCATCAAGATTACGATCTTTCCAAGCTGGAAATCGTGAGCTTTAAGAATATGAATATTGTGATCGTTCACAATTCATTCTAAAGCTAAAGTGCCCCTCGTTGCAATCGTGAGGATTCAGTTAGAAATGTTATTTAGTGTCGGTTTTGCCGAGAGTTTTGGTAAGCGATAAATTTGCCTCTTGCAAACACATACATGGGTAGTTAAATTTAATTATGGCTTCAGGAAAAAGTAAAAAAGGTTTTAAATTAGGTTCTTGGTTCTTTCTTGCTGTTATTTTGTGTGGGCTTTTGATTGGATTGGTTCTTATTAATTCAGGCACGAGCCTTTTTGCTGGTGCTTCTTCGCAAAGTGCTTCCTCGACCATGATGAGGTATATGTCAAACAATCGCACCGCTAGCTCATGTAAGGCGCTTTTTGCAAGACTCCAAGCATCTTATGGCAAAAGCTGTCCAACTGGAATACAACCCTTGAATGCTCCACAAGATGCCTATGACCCTATAGCTGATGTTAACAAAGACAAGACTGTTAACATTTACGATTTTAGCGATATTGCAAAGAATTACAGAAATGAGTCTTGGTGCAGCACTAAGCTAGCTGACACTACTAATCCTTGTGCACCAGCAGATACAAGAAGTATGGCTTGTAACGTCTTGTATTCTGCCCTCTCGACAAGTTTGGGGAAGTCGTGTGGACAAAGTGGTTACGACGACCGAGTCGATTTCAATAACGATAACAACGTAAATACTAGCGACTTCAGCATTTATGCCGCAAACTTCCAGCAAAATGGCTGGTGCGAGAGGTATTACAGGCTTCCGTCTACTTGTTCAGTTACCAACTCAGGATCTGTTTCAGCTCCTAAGAATAGGTAACATCTTCATCTAATTTATCATTAAAATGTAGATTTTGTTGTGTGCCGAGGACAGGAGTCGAACCTGCACGAGGTATAAGCCCCACATGGTCCTAAACCATGCGCGTCTGCCAGTTCCGCCACCTCGGCTCAATGTCAGCTATATTATACATTGTTTGATAGAATTTATGGGTGGAGCGGATAAAAGGTCCAGAAATTTCTGTTACTTCGGAAGCGGGTATGGTTCGTTTTTTGCCTGTCATGGATCAGCGAGGCACACCTGTGCCAACTGGTGAAGGTTCGTTTATGTTTTCTGAGACCCGCTTTTTAGGAGCCTTGCCCGCCATTCGCCAGCATCTTATCCACCTTTTGCCTGCTGGTAATTGGATAACCGTGAGAGGCAGTGTGATTGATGAAGGACCAACCGCCGTGCTTCGAATATTAGGCTCAAAATCGTTTCTACCTGATGCTATCCCCGTCGTGTACGAGGCAAACAATGATTGGACAGTGCATGTTGGCCGTAACCCCGCTTTGCCGACTGAGGTTAACTTTGGGAAACCCGATCCTCTTGTTAAAGTCAAATTTACAGGGCATTCTGATCAGGTAGTTGCCCAGCTGGTCCACGGGGAAGTTACAGCCAGTCCAGATGAAAACCTAGTGGTTGAGACATCTGATGTTTTGATTCGTGATATGTTTAGCCAGCGCAGCGTCGTGGCTTGTAGCGAACCTCAAAGCATGCAAGTGACAAGTGGTGTTTACAACAACAAAACACACCGTGAGGAAAAATTCAGTTATAGGGCAACCTGCATGGTGATCGCAGAAGCCAGAGAGCTTAAAAAGGCTCGGCCTAAGGGTGGGTTTAAGACAAGACGTGACTCGGTAAGATTGTCTGTTGCAACAATTGCAGATTCAGATAACTTGTTAAGGATTTATCACGGGCAATGGCATTACGCCAGAAACTTGGACAAAAGCCAACGCAGAATGCTTTCGCTGCATTTGGCTAAGGGTGTTTTGGATGCGAACGGGACGGAGGTCATTAACCCTGATGATTATTTAAAGCAGTTAGACCTTGAAACGATTTGCGGAACTTTTAATGAGCCGCACGATTCAAGCCTCAGACCCCTTGTCCGGGCTATTCACAAACGGATTTTTCCGTTGTCACAAAACCAGAAAAAGTAATTTCGACATAGTTTGTTATATTGCCTAGAAGGCTGTTTTAGACTACACTTTCACAAATCTAACCAACAAAAAACCCCGAGGTGAATCGGGGTCTTTTGAGTCTAAATTCCGACGCTCAGACCCGAAAAACGGGCTTTGCCTCGAAACGTGTTGATACTATAGTCTATAGCTATAGGTTTGTCAAGTTTGTCAGCGTTTACGGGCTAATATGAAGATTGAAGGTCCAAAATTAATCTTCGCAAGAGGCTCTTGAGTCAACTTCTCCAAGCTCATTAGTATTGGCATAGGAGCAATGGACTTAAGTGCACTACTTCTTACGTTTGAAACAGAACGTTTCTCGACTATTGTAAAGCCATGATCTTTAAGGCTTTTCTCTACAATATCTGGGTGATGGTTAAGAAAAAGTATGGAATTGTTTTTTATGTTTTTTTTGCTCCGCTTATCAAGAGGGAAAATATCAAGGGGAAAAGTGAAGTTGCCGTTTAGTAGGTTTTGCAGCATCGCCTTGCCATGAAGTTTGTTTGCAAACTCTACAATAAAATAACCGCCCTTATCAAGATGTCTGCTTGCGGCAGTTATCGCGTCATCGGGGTCTTTGATGTGGTGCATGACACGGACCAGCAAGACCACATCGTATTTTTTAGCCTTGATTTTACTGTCCATGTTTTGAAGAGTGGAATTTACTAAATGAAGGTTTGCCTGCCCTTTTAGAGTCATTCTGGCACGGGTCAAAAGAGATCTGGATGGCTCGACTAAAGTTATGCTTTTGGCAAACTTCGAGTAAGTATTGGCAAGGCGGCCAAAACCTGCCCCGATATCAACAACATTTTTTTTGTTGCCGATTTTTGTAAAAAAGCTCTCGACGGCGTGGACCTCGCTTAAGTGTTCGTAGTTTCTGGCGTCCCAGTAACTTGGGTAGTCGTAGCCGTCGTAAGCTGCCATATTACTCCATGTCCTCGATGAAGCTTCGGACACCAATAGCCCAAGAGCCATTTGATAGAGGCGTGTATTTGGACATTATGTCCTCTGGGGTGAGTAGCCCTTTGTTAATATATTCCTTCTTAAGCCCAGCTGAGACAACTTTGATTGCTTCTTCGAACGAGCTAAACCCGAGTGTTCCACGACTATGTATTCCCCAGCCCCAGCAGTTAAAGCTCCCCTCTGGAATAAATTTACACAGATTACTCTCTTGCTGAGCAATTGCTGTAATTAGCCTGAAATCAATTTCCTCTTCGTCTGCTACTTGGACAATATAATCAGCGTGCGGGAGAAGAGTTGAATTGTATCTGTTTAAGTATTTTTTCACAATCTCAACTCGTGCGTCATTTGTGCCTACGCGAGACTCGATGCTTGGCATCGTGTCGGGAAGTGCTGCGAAGATGTTTGCCCCAGATTTAGCACCAGTAGTATTTGCAGCCAATACCGCAGTTGGGCTTGTTGTTTGCTGGCTAGCTACAAAGATTAATGCAAAAACACTTACCAGTAAAGCAACTGGAGTTAATACCAAAAAAACTACCAAAAGTGAGAGTCCCTTAAACACAGAAAAACCACCGTTTTCCATCTGAGATAAGAATGCCATAGATGGCAAGTTGAGTCAAATTAGGGAGTAGCCTAATTTGATGAGTTTTCTTGTGCACTTGCATGTAAATCCCACACCTCACTGTAGCTAAGACTTCTCCCTCCGCTCGGGTTTTCAAACCTTGCCATGTCTCGCCACCATGTGGGATAGTCGACTGGTTCTGTATCGGCACACACACTTGGGTCTGGCCCAATACAGATTTCGACCTCTTCAATTTTTTTGCTGTTGAGCCTATCAATTGAACCATCCTCGTTTCTTACAATCCAGCCCCATCTGTTGGCTGTTTCAAAAGAGATTTCTATTGTTTCTTCAACGTGGTCGATCGAGCGAAACATGTGCTGACGGTTTGTTGTATCGATTGCAAGATAAGGGCCTTCCCATGCTTCGTTTCTAAAAATCCAAACAGTTTTGCCTACATCAGCCGGAGACATAACTGCTACCCCATCTAGTATTGGTGAACTTGGATCCATTGTGGAGAGCACAATGCCTTTATTGCCGGCAACTTCTTGCATCACCTCAGGGTTGTACCAAACCGCATTGCCTTCATTGTGAATAGGAGCTGGCTCCATCCAAGTCTCGTAGGTAGGTAATCCTGGAATAAAAATTCCGCTTTGACAATAGCCATGTCTTAGCTCAGACAAATCACTTCTGTCCCAATTTCTTAGATCAAGATTTGCCTCGCAATCTTCTGCAGATACGTGGGATAGCCCGACGATAGCACTAAATCCCACAGCTACAGCTAATCGACTAAAACCTTTTCTTTCCATAGGCAGAACAGTGAGCTTACGTGAAGATATTCTTACAATCAAGAAGGTAATTGTGATCCCGGGAGGGCTCGAACCTCCAACCATTGCCTTAAGAGGGCACTGCTCTACCATTGAGCTACGGGACCGCGAGTGACCCAGGAAGGACTCGAACCTTCAACCTAACGGTTAGAAACCGTTTGCTCTATCCATTGAGCTACTGGGCCGTAATCGACCAGTTGCCAAGGGACAAGCTTGCCTTATCCATTGAGCTACTGGGCCTTATTTTAGCCTAAAACTGTTATATTTTACATTCTTTGCCCATAAAATGAAAATCATGACAAAAAAGCCTATACTGAAATTGTGATTAGATTTTTAAAATTACTAGCTTCGGTTGCTGTTTGCCAAGCGACAGGGCTTCTGTCGACCCCATTTACGATTTCAGCAATTCCCACTTGGTATGCCTTTTTGAATAAGCCTTTTTTTGCACCTCCAAATTGGATTTTTGCTCCCGCCTGGACGATCCTTTACACCTTAATGGGAATTTCGCTATATATAATTTGGTCCAAAGGAATAAAAAAGAGGAAGGTAAAGCAGGCATTAGGGTTTTTCTTTGTGCAGCTAGGCTTAAATTTTTTGTGGTCCTATGTGTTTTTTGGACTGAAGTCGCCTGAATTGGCCTTATTAAATATTGCAGCAATGTGGGTGTTTATATTAATGACGCTTGTGAAATTTAGGCCGATTTCAAAACTCGCATTTTATCTTCTGATCCCTTACTTCCTGTGGGTGAGCTTTGCCTCACTTCTAAATGCTTCAATCGCCATTCTTAATTGACATATTTTCAATGAATCCCCACGGGCTATGCCGCACAACATCATCTTTTCTGATCCCTAGCTGTCTAAATTGATTGTAAGGGACGAATACTTGCGTTGGAGATAATGTTCCAAGTTCTTCTAGTTCAAGTTTTATAGCCCGGCCATTCCGGCAAAGATACATGGCTTCAACTGTGGAGTATTTTCTCTGAAATATATAATCCGCCAAACGCTCTCGATTCATGTTTTAACTGAGCAGGCTATGAGCGGGAGACGAGATTCGAACTCGCGACCTCTTCCTTGGCAAGGAAGCGTACTACCACTGTACTACTCCCGCCTACGCACTTCGTGCTTCGGCGGGCAGGCCCGCTTTGGGTCTACCGCCTCGCATCGGCGAAGGCTGGTGCTGGGAGCAGGGATCGAACCCGCATCTGACGCTCTTCAGGCGCCCGCCGTGACCAACTTGGCTATCCCAGCGCGAACAAAGTGAGCGATGGAACAACGTTCTTGCGTAGCAAGGTTGCTTACTGCGCTAGCAGCAACGTTCTTGCGAAGCAAGGTTGTTATCCCAGCATTCAATACTTGGTGTATTCTACCAGTTTTTTGTTATCTAAAAAAGTCTTTAGTAATTTGTGGGGGTTTCTGCTTGCGGTTGCTCGGCTACAGGAGGCATTTGAGCTAAAGTATCATTGAAAGACGTAGGCTGGTTTTGAGCTAGAGGTGGGTTTTGCACAGGAGCTGCAAACGGTGTGTAGGCTTGTGTTTGAGGTTGTTGTACTGCCATGGGCTGGCTAACAATCGGCTGTTGGGGTTGTAGCTGTACGACTGGAGCTTGAGGTTGAATGATGGTTGGCGCTTGAGGTTGCACATAAGTCGGCTGCGGTGCACTTGGGGTAACCGCGGAAGAAGGCATCTTTGGCTTAACCACCGCACCTTCAAAATATTTTGTAAGCTGCAATAAAATAAAGCCTGTCACTCCGTAGACGATCATCCCAAGAACTGTTGCAAGCTCCAAAGAAAAACTGGCAACCGTGAAAGTAGGAAAAACTCCTTGAAATGGAAATACCAAAGGATCTGTGGCTCCGTAAACCCAATTGCTAAATTGTGCCGTACTACTGGCGGCCAAAAGCATGAAGATAAACCTAAAACCTAGAAGTACTTCAACCAGACCGATAAAAAATAGAATTATTCCTGATGCAACTTTTCCAATATCCATGTATTTACAATAGCAATTGTGATGAGCAAAAACAACAGTGTGGTCGCACAAGGACTCGAACCTTGGACCTTTCGGATGTAAACCGAACGCTCTAACCAACTGAGCTATGCGACCGCGGGTGCGGAGGACGATTCTTATTTTGAACCGCTCTCCGACAATTACCTAGTGCATTTTACCAGGTTAATGGAACTGTATCAATCGAAGTCGGAGGAGGATTTACATGATTAAAAACTCCTTGCACGACGAAAAAACCTTCTACCCTCACTTTCTCTCTGATTTGGAGCAAAGCCAGAATGAGGTGATTATTGAAAGTCCATTTATCACAATAGCCAGAATGAAGACATTTTGGCCAGTGTTTCGACGTTTGGTTGGGCGCGGTGTCAAAATCTACATAGTGACCCCGTAACCCACGGGAGCACACAGATGGCTACGATGACCAGTCAGAGGTCGAAATACAGGAATTCGAGGCCGTAGGAATTCAAGTACTCCTATGTACAAGCAATCACCACCGCAAACTAGCCATTATCGACCGCAATATTTTATGGGAAGGAAGCCTTAATATACTTTCTCAAGCAAAAAGCAGAGAATTTATGCGCCGTCTTGAGGACGGCGGCTTCGCCGTAGATTTATTTAACTTTATTGGGTACGAAAAATACATGTAGCGGAACTTTTAGTAAAACTTAAAGCGGTCATTCAAATATTCTAATCGTATAATGAGTTATGGGTAAAATCACCATCATTACAATTTTGGTAACCAGAATTTATTTATATTTAATCTGGAACAGCAATCTTTTTCTTAATCAAAAGATTGATTTTTGGCACCACATGTATACTGGAATTATTTTGATGCTGATTTGAAGGTTTATTCCTCAGAAATACAGAACTATGAGCTTTGGTATCGGGCTTGGATTATTTATTGATGAGCTAATCCATCTTTTCCACATACTCGGATTAACTACTGCATCGGATTACTGGTCATTTAAATCAGTGATGACAACAATAATGGGTATACTTATCGTTCTAGCATTAGGGTTTGTTCACCAGAGAAAATCAGTGCAATCTACATAGATTGCTTATCAATCTGCTTGTGGCAAATAACCAAATTATTATCGTGGAGACTGGTAATCTCCGACTGCAACTCGGCATTTGACGGCTCAACCAGGACTTTCCCGTCTGGAAACTGAATCGTTGGAATTGATTGCATGCCATTATTTATTTCTAGCACCTTGGCTACCGCAGATTCGTCCTTGGCGATATCAATGAACTCATATTCACAACCCAGAGAGTCTAAAAATGCCTTTGCCCGCAGACAATCACCGCACCAGGTGGCACCATACATAGTAATTTTTCCTTTTTGTACGCTTTCCATAAATACCTCCTTATAAATTTTTAATATGTATAAACTTTTTTATTTCCTCAACCTTCAAATGATCCGAAATATCTTTGGCATAATAGGCGGTCGCTATGCTCCCTTGCTCATCGATTAAAAAATCCGCTGGCAGTAAATTAGTGTCGCCGTCCGTATCTCCCCAATGAACGCCGTCTTTAAAAGATCGCAAAAGTTTTGGAAGATTCATAATTCCAAGCAGGTATTTCCAAGTTGAGGATTGCACGACACCATACTGTTTATAGATTTCTCTTTTGGGATCTGGAAATATGGGAAAGGGTGGCTTCTTGGCACCGGCATACTCAAGTATTTTTTCTGCTGGTGACTGGAAAAAGGCAATCAGTTCAAAATTGTACTGAGAAAGCTCAGGATATAGCTTTATGAGCTCGGCGATCCTAAGGTTACAAAATGTACAGGCAGCGTATCGATAAAAAGAGATCATCAGTTTCTTTCCTTTGTAGTTCGATAAGGTTCTGTGAACTCCGTAGATATCCTTGAGTGAAAAATAGGGTGCTTTAGTACCAGTTGTTAACATATTAATTCAGTAAATACGAAATAAATTGTTTTAATGATCCAAATGGGTGCTTTTTCCAGTGTTGAGACAAATATGACAGATAATCCCGGCTGAGATTATGGAGAATATTTCCGTAAGTGGGATATGGGGTAATAAAGTCAGTCATACGAAGTACTGAGATCCGTTCATCCATCATAAGCGTTATGACACTAATCAGCTCCTCACCAAAGTCACCCAGAAGTGACGCGCCAAGGATGAGGCCAGTTTGTACATCAACTGAGATTACCCCACGGGAATTCTCATTAAAATTAGTTCTGGCACGATCTAAATGGGCGAAATCCAACTCAAATGGATGCGAGGTATTGGTCTGCTCCAACGAACCAACTGAGGCGATACTAGGACTGACAAATGTTACTCTCGGAAGGGCACGATTCCTCCGTTTGGCAAATGGCACCATGATTTTTTTGACCACAAATTTGCCATGATTGGCAGCTAGGTGTGTAAACTGAGGATTTTGGGTACAATCACCGATGGCAAAGATGGCAGAGTTGGTTGTGATGAGGTTTTCGTTCACTGTAATTCCGGATTTGTCATAGGCTACATGCGCGCTTTCCAGTTGTAGATTTGTATTTGGAGATCTCCCAAGAGCTAGAAGATAATATTCGGTTTCAGGAATAGAGCTAGTATCATCAAGTTGCAGAGTTCCATTTTCCAGTTTCAACGGACGCGCCGGATGATAGTGAACACCAGAATTTTTGAGCAGCTCCAAACTCTTTTTGGCAATAAGCTCTGGTTCTTTTGGCAAGTAACTGCGGGACATGAGATGTGTTTCAATGCCGAAACTGGCACAGGCGGTAGCCAGTTCCGCTCCGATTGGCCCGCCCCCGATAATGGAGATCGATTTAGGTAATTTCTTTAAATAGAAAAATTCCTCATTGGTAATAATTTTACTCTTCGGCACCCCGGGTATATTAATTTGCAGCGGACTACTTCCTGTTGCAATCACACATTTTTTGGTAAACCTGACTAATTGTGCGCCCTGTTCTTGCTTAACACGGAGTGTGTGATCATCGACAAATTCAGCAGTACCTGTAAATAATCGATCGTTAGGAATAATGGTTTTTTCTTCATCGGCAAATGAAGCAATCGTCTGTCTGACGGTTTCAAGCACAGTGTTTCTTAATTTAGTCTTGTGCTCAGAATTTGAGTCCCTCAGGTGCTCTTTTGCTAGATGCAAAAGTGTTTTGGACGGGACACAGCCAAAGTGAGTACAATCACCACCGATATTTTCTGAAATGACTGCCACGTTTTTACCCAAGCGAAGTAACCCAACGGCTACCAGCAACCCTCCCGATCCTGCTCCAATCACAACATAATCAAAAGAAATTAAATCTGTTTTCATACTGCCTCTTTACTATAGCGAGATTTAATAAGTTTCGATATACCGATCCCCAAGAGAAAGAATATTAAGGCTAACAAAAGGTATATGGAATGAGTAGTAGAACCCCCCAAAAATGCGACTGTGGTAAGGCCTGGAACAATGCCAATGATGGTGGCCAGGGCAAAGGCACTGTAACGGATATTGCTAGCTCCGGCAAAATATCCGACCAAATCAAATGGCGCATATATCAAGCGCAATGTTAGTATTGTTATAAATTCATTGTGATGAAAGTACGATTCAAACTTGTGTAGCCAAATATTATTTTTATCCATTTTAGCTAACATACTTTTCCCTACATATTTTCCTGCGGAGTAAGAAACCGATGAACTCAAGTTCTCTGCAATTATAAGAATAATAATGGCTTTCCAGGGGCCAAATAGTAATCCAGCGGATAAACTGAGAATCGTGGCCGGAAAGAAAATCAGAGGCCGAATCGCATAGAGAAGAATAAACAGGATTGGAGCCATGTAGCCATACGCTGCAACAGTCTTTGAGATAACGAGAGGATAATCATGCAAGGGAATTCCAGAACGCACGATTGTTGTAAACGCGACAATAATAATTACTCCCCAGATAGTGAGGATGATTGGTCGGTAGATATCTTTATGTAATTGGTATTTCATTTGATTTTTATCGATTTAAGTAGCTGATTTACATTCAATTTTGATTCAAACTCTGCTCCAATTTGTGTCCATGACTGAGGAAGTGCATTAAGAGTCCATGCTTGTAGGCTACGGTCAAATCCTGCAACCATGGCAAGAGCGGTAAATAAAATAACGATCCCAAACATTTGTCTGATATTTTGGTTGTGCTTTTTGACAAATCCGAGTCTGTTTGAGAGAGAAGTGCCACCTTTAGCGATATAGTACAGAGGTACACTTATCCCGAGCGCATAAGACAGAGTGATGAAAAATGTGCTCATGGTGACTGTTTGAGTTGCTGATAGTGTTGCAACTGTGGCAAGAACAGGACCCACGCAAGGAGTCCAAACAATTCCTAAACTGATGCCAGTAACAAATCCGCCAAGGAATGAATCATCGATTTTTTGAACTGGCTGTATATGCCAATACTTTTCAATAACACCTTGTATTTTCGTCCATAATTCAGGAAAAACGAGATTTAGCCCGATAATGAGAAGTAGAAAGACTGCCATATCGCGGATCAGATCAGCAGAAATGCCGAACATCCGGACAAACGTTACCAGAAGAAGTGATGCCAGGGTAAAACTCACAACCAATCCGGCGATTATGCCCTTAATTCTCTTGGTTTTGCCATCAATGCCACTGGCCAAAACAATGGGCAATATTGGTAAAACACAAGGCGAAAATACGGTCAGTAGGCCGGAAACAAATGCGATAGGTAAAAGTACAAACATATTAGTTTATTTGAGACACTAGCTCATCTATCCCGCTACCGATCCATCGCTTCATTTCTTTTCCACTCTGATCCAGAAGGATCATGGTGTGTTGGGTTGTTACCCCATATGCAGCTTTAAGCGTTGTGTCGTGATCGTAGTCAATTTTTAACACTGAAATAGTAGTGGGAAGGATTAAGCTTCGCTCTTTAAGTTCCAGATCCAATGCTGAGCAGGTATTACACCATGAAGTAGCGGCAAAAAAAAGTACCGTATTGCCATTTTGTTTGGCTTTTGCCAAGCTGATTCGTGAATAATCAAAATAATGTGGGGAGATTTGGGGAATATCTACCATTAGTTCACTTGGTACATCGTTAACGACAATCTTATTGTCTTTTATCCGACCGGCTCCCATCACAATTATTAACAATACGATAACTAGTGCAATAACCTGATATTTGTTCAGTTTCATAAATATATACCTCTTGTTTGGATGAGTATCACTATCCTTGAATACTGAAAGATCGGGATTGTCTTCACAAACGTATATGCCTTTCATGTATCTATGATGAAGCATTGTGAACTGTAATTCCGTCGCCCACACGACAAAACTCAAGAAGAATGATTCTGAAGACTTTGTGGATTGAAGGTGATTATTTTTCCATTGCGTTTGATAAGTCCCTTTTTCTCTAGCTGATTAATCAAGGTGGTTACCGTTTGTCTGCTGATTCCTAACATTTGTGACAATTCATCATGGGTTAATTTATGCGGCAGTTCCATTACGTTATCTGTTTTTTTAGTACCTATACTTAAAAACAATTTTACAATTTTTTGAAATGCGTTATCTGATGCCACTGATGACATCCGCTTCTCAACATGGAGCAGTCTTTGAAAGAGTTGCTTCATGAGCTTTTCTGACATATCGGGATTAAGGGATACAAGTGTAAAAAACTTATCTTTTTGTAGTGAACAGACGTATGAGTTGGTTGTTGCTTCTACAAATAACTCAGACTCGCCTTCAATGCCAAAATCGCCAAAGATACTCCCTGGCAATAATCGCTCAATAATGACCCTTTTTCCGGATGGAGAGAGTTGATAGAGTTCAACTTGACCAGTTTTTACGATAAATACCTTATCCTTATCGCCTGGCTCAAAAATTACTTCTCGTTTGCAATATTCTTTCATCGCAAACAGTTTATCCATCTGATTTAATTTATCGTGGGCAACACCCTTAAAAAGATCAAGTTGTTGAATATACCAAAGTTTATTTGCCATGTAGCAATTCTACCAATTATCGCTGGTATAAATAAGAGGAGAGGACTTGAACCGTTTTTCAGGCTAAATATAAAAGAGTTTCAGGGAGGAAGACGAGATAAACGACAAAATTATCACTAAAATATAACCAATCCAGGCTGGATCTAATGTTTACATTGAACCTATCTCTTCTTGTGCCGGGGACAGGACTTGAACCTGCACGGATTGCTCCATACGCACCTCAAGCGTACGTGTATACCAATTTCACCACCCCGGCGAGAACTATATTTTAGCAGATTAAGGGTTTATCTCAATAATTCGCGCGTGATACGTCCTATAAAGCTTTGTGGCGTCGTGTTCCATGAAATCGTTAGAGTATTGGTGACCCAGGAAAACAAATTTCGGTTTTTTGTCTAATACGTAGTTGCGAACGCTTTCGGATCCTATGTGCACAGAATCTGTAGGGTCATCAAGCATGTTTTTCGGCCCTGCATGAAGGAGTAAAACGTCAACGTAAGGGAACGAATTGGCCCACAGACTCGCCTCTTCTTCTGTGTACATCAAGCTGGACTCTTTGTATTTTAGGCAACCTTGGAAGCCTCCCCATTTGAGGCCGCCAAACTCAACGACTTTGTTGTGCAAATTGGTAATACCAAGTTTTTCAAGGTATGTTCCTGAGCAGTGATTGCCATAAACACCAAATGCTGGTTTTTTATTTTGAATCTCTTCAAGCCCTGAAAAATCAAAATAATCCAAGTCACCCGTGGTGACCAGTACATCACACTCTTGATACAGTTTCATAAAATTTGGATCGCCCCGATCAGAATAGTGAAGAATCTTCATGTGCCGAGGACAGGAGTCGAACCTGCACTCCCGTTAAGGGAACAGCGTTCTGAACGCTGCGCGTCTGCCAATTTCGCCACCCCGGCTTACGGCAATTATATCACCCGAGCTTGTTAAGAGATAAACCTGACCATCATCCCTTCTGCCACTTTTGTCCGTAAACTAACTTCTTGACCTGCAAATTTAGCAGACTCACCCCAAATTTTGGCTCCTGAGTGGGTATCGGCAAAATCTTGGCCAATTTGCATTGCTAAATCCTGAAGGCTACTTCCCTTTTTTGTAACCATAGGGTCTTCGTGGTTTGGATTATCCCCCGGTTTTATCAAATACACCGTGACAAACCCCAAAACATCCCAAATTTTCTGCCTAAGCTCGTCAAGTCCTAGACCCCTCTCAGCACTTATTGCCAAGTAATTACTGCTGATCGTATCTAGATTGCGAGCTTGATCGGCTTTGTTAACTACATAAAGAGCAGGCACGTAAACAAGCGAGCGCGAGAATGCGTCAATTAGCGTGTCCATGGTAAGTTTTTCTTGAATGGTTATTTCGGCATTTCGTACCCCAATTTCTGCTGCTACATCCTTTATAGTTTCTCGATCGAGAGTTTGATGTAAATTCGTTTTGACTGTTATTCCACCTTTGAGTTTCTTCTCTACTCGCACCAGTGGCGGCACTTTGTTAACTCTTATCCCGTTTCGCTCCAAAGCTTCTGTGATTCTAGGTAGTGCAGCCAGACGCGTCGGATCGGTCATAATGATTAAGATGTCGGCTCCGCGAACCACAGACATTACTTCGCGTCCACGGCCTTTGCCTTCTTCTGCCCCCTCAATAAGCCCGGGGACGTCAAGAATTTGGATATAAGCTTCGTTATATTTCATCATTCCGGGAATAACGGAAACCGTTGTGAATGCATAAGGCGCTACTTTGCTTTCAGCATTGGTTAGAGCGTTGAGAAGTGTGGATTTACCAGCAGAAGGAGGACCTACCAAAACCACCGTAGCGTTCCCTTGTTTTTTAACAGCATAGCCTCCACCCCCACCAGTTTTTCCGGCTGGGGCGTTAAACGTATCACGAAGGCGCGCAAGGCGAGCTCGGAGCTTACCGATATGGTGCTCCGTGCCTTTGTGATAAGGGGTATCGCGAATCTCCTTTTCAATGCGTGAGATTTGCATATGCGTGACTTCTGCTTTAGTTAGCCCGACCATACGACAATTATACCGTAATATCTTAATTATTTTGAAATTTAAGGGTATAATATGTCAGCGCACCCGTAGCTCAACTGGACAGAGTGTCTGTCTTCGGAACAGAAGGTTGGAGGTTCGAGTCCTCCCGGGTGCACAAAAAATGAATAAAACCATCATTGTAGTTGCAGTCTTAGCATTAATAGTTACTGGCTTTATTGCTTTTAGCCGAGAAAGTGTAGAATCTCCCGTAACTTCGCCCACTCCCAAAGCTAGCCAAATTGCCGAAATTCCAAGCGACTGGTCGAGCTATACCAGTCCTCGTTTTGGCTACACGCTTTCTTATCCCAAGGAATGGTTTTTTGTGCCATTTGATGAAGCCAACTCCGAGATTCTGCAGGGATCCCATACGTTACTAAACTACAACTACAACGGCATTGAAGCTTATATGAACCATGGTATGGTCGATTGGCAAAAGTTTCTTGGTGAGCAGGTTGCAATAAAAATTGACTTATTCGCAGAGAGAGTTGAAGAGGTCGACCGCGAAGCCTTTATTAACAAATACTATTCAGAGGCTTCTCGCGCGAGCGAATCTGATTTGATTATTGGAGAGCTAGAAACAATACAATTGAATACCGCCGATTCGATTAGTGGCGAGTTGATTCGCTCTTATGTTGCTTTTACCGATTCTACTGCGATATCTCTTAACCTATTTGCATACAATTTGCCAAGCCAAGTCGTATTGGGAGATACGAATGAATGGCAGGAATTAGCAAAAATTCTTTCAGCTTTTCGATAACTTCTTTCCTCTTGACATGTTAATGTCACTGGCGCAATATGGTTGTGTAATTATTGTTATAGGCTGTAACGCCATCATTTAATGAAGTATATTTTTGTCTCCGGCGGTGTTGTAAGTGGCCTCGGAAAAGGGGTTACGACAGCCTCGCTGTCTTTTCTTTTAAAGTCTCGAGGATTTAGGGTCACTCCTGTTAAAATTGACATGTATCTAAATGTTGATGCCGGGACCATTCGGCCACAGGAGCATGGTGAGGTCTTTGTGACTCACGATGGCATTGAAAGCGATGAAGACCTTGGCCACTACGAGCGGTTTTTGCGCGAGAACCTTACTCGCGATAACTACATTACGACCGGCCAAATTTACCAAGAAGTAATTAGAAAAGAACGTGCTTTTGAATATCAGGGCGAAGATGTTGAGGCGATTCCCCATGTGACGGACGAGATACTTCGACGTATTAAACTAGCTGGGGACACAAATAATGCTCAAATAGTTTTAGTTGAGTTGGGTGGTACAGTCGGTGAGTATCAAAACGGTATTTTTTATGAAGCTTCAAGGATTTTAAAACTAAAGCACCCAAACGATGTGATTCATGTTCATGTAACTTATTTGCCTTTCTTAAATAATATCGGTGAGCTTAAAAGTAAGCCAGCTCAGACAAGTGTCCGCATTTTAAATGGTATGGGAATTCAACCAGATATCATGATTGCCCGAGCGGCGATGAAAATCGATCAAAGAAGGCTTGAGCGCTTGGCTCTGTTTTGTAACATCCAATCCGACCATATATTTATGGCACCTGACTTGGACACGATATACGAAGTTCCTCTTCTGTTTCATAGACAAAACCACCACCTGGCAACAACTTGTCTTCGGCTTTTGAAACTTAAAAACAAAAAACACCAAGATCTTAAAGAGTGGCAGACTATGACATCACGCGCCATGAAAAAGTGGCCCAAAACGGTAAAAATTGCAATGGTCGGCAAATATTTCGCGACTGGCGATTTTGAATTAGTTGATTCATATGTATCAGTGGTTGAGGCAGTGCGGCATGCTTGCTGGAAAATAGGGGTAACTCCTAAATTTAGCTGGATTGATAGTGAAAAAATAGGTTCAAAAAAGCAAGCAAAGGAGCTACTTTCCGGGCTTGATGGAATCATTGTTCCTCAAGGCTGGGGAAGCCGTGGAACAGAAGGGAAAATATACGCGATCGAATATGCTCGTGAGAACAAAGTGCCTTACCTAGGTCTGTGTTTTGGAATGCAGATGGCAGTGATTGAGTATGCTCGAAACATTCTGGGGCATAAAGATGCAAATTCGACTGAGGTGAATGCCGAGACTAAGTCTCCAGTCATTCACATGATGCCTGATCAAGAAAAATATTTATTAAAAAATCAGTATGGGGGAACAATCAGATTAGGGGCTTGGCCGTGCGCAGTTAAAAGCGGAACGCGTCTTTATGAGTTGTATAAAAAATATGGCGATGGAAAAAACGCACCATGGTGGCAGCCAAGAAAAGATAAACCGCTAAAAGTGGCGAAAGGTGACACTATGATTTTTGAACGGCACAGGCATAGGTATGAATTTAATAATGATTTTAAAAAGGAACTTGAGAAAGCTGGGCTTGTAATTTCAGGGACTTCTCCTGATGGAAAACTCGTGGAAGCTATTGAAATTCACGATCACCCATTCTTTGTGGGAACTCAGTTTCATCCAGAATATATTTCCCGTCCCCTGTCCCCCCACCCAGTTTTTCTGGGCTTTATCGAGGCATCGTTGGCCGGAAAATGATATGTTTTATGTTTACGTACTTCTTGATAAAAACAAAAATTTCTATATTGGATACTCTTCCGATTTAAAAGCACGATTCTCTGAACATCTAGCTAAAAAAGTGTTCGCAACCAAACACAAGCTACCTTTAACTTTAATATATTACGAGTCGTGCCTTCACAAATATGATGCTTTGAATAGAGAAAAATATTTGAAAAGTGGTCCAGGTAGAAAATTTCTTAAAGGGAGACTGAAAAGATATTTGAATGAAAAACTAACGTCGGCCGAGGCCAGTTAGAACCATGTAGTTCGACTTTAGACCTAAAGCAAGTTAGTTGGTATAATACAACAAACGTAGCTACGTTTAGACACAGGGTTCTAAACTGGCCGAGGTGGCGGAATTGGTATACGCGCACGCCTTAAGAGCGTGTGGGTGAAAACTCGTGCGGGTTCGAGCCCCGCCCTCGGCACCCTTCGGCTTTGTCTCAGGGCAAGCCGAAATAGAGTTTTGTAGAATGGTGGTGAAACTATGAAAGGATTTATTAATTTTGTACGTGAACAAGGAGTAATGGGCTTGGCTGTGGGTTTTATTTTGGGAGGAGCTGTCTCAAAAGTTGTAGCCTCGCTAGTAGACGATATAATTAACCCAGTTATAGGTATCGCTTTGGGTGCGGCCGGAAATTTGGACGAGATGTATCTTTCCGTTGGTGGAGCTGAAATTGCCTGGGGAAAATTTATAGCCGGAATAGTAGACTTTACAGTCATAGCCTTTGTGGTATATTTCGGAGTCAAGGGTTTGGGACTGGACAAGTTGGATAAGAAAAAATAATTTAAGAAAAAATAATTATCGGGGTGTGGCTCAGTTGGTAAGCAAAGCTTGCCTACTTAGCAAAGTTTGCATATCGGGGTGTGGCTCAGTTGGTAGAGCGCTCGCTTTGGGAGCGAGAGGTCGTGAGTTCGAATCTCGCCACCCCGACTTACTTCGTTCGTCTGGATGTCTCATTCGATAGTGCTATAGAAATGTTATGCACGGCGAATCTCGCCACCCCGACTCATTTCACTCGTCAGGAGATTTCGTTTGATTATAAAGGGCTTCGTAAATTTCGGGATTTGCTTTAAATTGCTCGTTTATGGCACAACGTGGCCGTTTGCCTTTTAGTGGTGCTTCTTCGGCAAAGTAACAGCCCTTGCAAACTTCACCAGGAAAGCTAGTCCTTGTTAAGACTTTAATTCGATTTTTCCGAGCAGACGTTATTTCGCTGACAGTAACGCATTCCGCTTTTGTGATTGGTTGCACTGGAGAGCCAGTGTGCTGTTGTCGAATTTCTGGATATTTATCTTTAAGCTCAGCGGCAGTAAGTTTTTCATTGACTCCCCAAAAGGCATCATCGGCTGGGCGTAGGTCGCCTAGCGCAACGTTTCTAAAAATGGTCTCAGGTAAAGTTTCTCTCACGGTCGAGAATTATACCTTGATAGAGTTATTTTTTCAAAACTACCGGATTATTAATGGGGCAGATGTCTTTGAGCCTACAACCTTCACACACTTCAGGGTCTTCCTTTGGAGTTGCTATGCGGGTAATTAGTGCAGGGTGACTAGACCCTAAGCCTTGGCTTGAGTATTCAAAGCAATCTATTGGCCCCTTATCAGGAAATAGTGCTGGAAAATTGTTAATTGTGCGTCTTATTCGCTCGTAATTTTTACGTATTTGGCTCGTATTGCGCGCTTCACCTTTCGGCCACGGTGGTGTGTTGAGATCTGCAATATCAGTAAGGAAACTTATGGAAAGAGACTCCGCCTTCATAGACGGAATTTTATGCTAAAATCTAGCCTGTGTCTATCTATTTATATTTGTTCTTATCAGCGATAGGTTTTTTGGATGCAGCCTTCCTTACTATTCAGCATTTCACTCGTGATCCCTTTGCTTGCCCAATTTTTGGAGGCTGTGATGAAGTTACCTCAAGTATCTATTCACAAGTTTTTGGAATTCCAATAGCTCTGTTTGGAGCCCTTTATTACGGCGTTATTTTTGCTCTGACGCTATATTGCTATTTAAAGAGCAACAGAAAGCTTTTTTTGACAATAAGCCATTTATCAATTTTGGGGCTCATAACGAGCATTTATCTAGTCACGGTGATGGTTTTTGTGCTTAACTCTTTATGCTTTTACTGCTTGGTTTCAGCCACAAGCTCTACTTTGCTTTTTGTTATATTTATTGTAAACTGGCTCACATGGAAGAGACCGAGATCACAAAGCGAGAGCGAAAAAAGCTAAATCGCGAGCAGAATAAGTCCTCTTCCCCTTCCGGCTCTACTAATAAACTTCTTGTAGTTGGTGCAATAATTGCGGCAGCAGCAGGCCTTTTTTGGCTAATGTATAAAGGTGGAGGAGGTGGAGAAGCCCCAGTTCCCACACAGGCGAGCACTAGTCCGTCAGAAGTTAGTTCAAACGATCACGCCAAGGGACCTGAAGATGCGAAGGTAACTTTGATTGAGTATGCAGACTTTCAATGCCCGGCTTGTGCGGCATATCAGCCAATTGTTAAGCAGTTGTCTGAGGAGTTTCCAGATGACTTAAGAGTTGTTCACAGGCATTTTCCGCTTCGATCAATCCATAAACATGCCCAAATTTCGTCTCAGGCATCTGAGGCTGCTGCAGACCAAGGCGCATTTTGGGAAATGGCTGAGATTTTATACACTCGCCAGGATGATTGGGTAAATGTGCGTGACCCAAGAAGCACGTTCAAAGATTACGCGAGTGAGCTAACACTAAACGTTGAGCAATTTGATAAATACATGAACAGTGATGAGGCTAAAAGTAAGGTCAATGATAGCTATAACGCGGCGTTTGTAATGGGGCTAGATTCCACGCCGACGTTTTTTATAAATGGCAATAAGATTGAAAGCCCAAGATCGCTTGATGAATTTCGTGAGGCGATTGCGGCTGAGATTTCAAAATTAGCTCCTGCCTCCCCCGAGGCTTCCTCAGAGGGCGAAATTATCCCCCAGCTTTAACTTTTTGGTATAATAACTTAGATATGACAAAGCGGGCTGTGCCCTGCCGAAGCGTAGCGTAGGCGGGTATAAGCATAGCTTGAATCCGCCAGTTCGCGGGTATAGTTTAATGGTAGAACGAGAGATTTCCAATCTTTCGGCCCGGGTTCGATTCCCGGTACCCGCTCCATATGAGAATGAACAGGCGGAAAAGCCTGATTATCCCAAGTTATCAAGCCATTTTCGGGTTCGAGCCAATCAATTTCGCCTTTCTGTGATTTCTCGACCTGTTTAAAGAACACAAACAGTTTTTTGGCGGTAATTCGGACTTTTTTGTCTTTTAGCTCTAGGTTCGAGCCAAGTATCTTTAAGATCATTCTTCTTGCGATGGGATCCTCTTTTGCCGTCTCAAACAACAGAGTGAGTTTTGACGCGAACGCCAAGGCCTCTTCCATAGTTTTCGTCCATACACCTATACCATCCGATACAATGCCGCCCTTTATTTGCGTCTCCTCATTTATCAATCTCTTTTTTTCATTTTGATATTCTTCCTCACTTATTAAGCCCTCTATTTTCATGCCATATAGGTTTTTCTTCTCAGTGAGAATAGCGTCAAGTCGTCTCGTAAGTTTTCCCTTCTGGACCCTCTCAAACTCAAACTCTTTTTCATTTCTTCGTTTCAGGTTTTCTCTCATCCAATCGACTAAACCCTGCGAGATCTCAAGCTCCGCAATATACTCTCCCACCTGTTTTTCAAGCTTTTTTGCATTGAGATAAGGTTGAGAGCAATTACCGTTCTTTTTTGTGCAACGAGCATATACAAAAGTTTGAAAAGTCCCATTCTTGTATCGTTTGCTGTGTTGTTCACAAGTAATTGAAGCGCCGCATTCTCCACATTTGAGTAGCTTCATAAAATAAAAGTTATTGCTGTTTTGTATTACTTTTTTCCTGCCGTCAATGATTTCCTGCACTCTGTTATATTCTGCGATTGTGATCATTGGCTTATGCTTACCTTGGTATCTTTCTCCTTTATAATCAAAAAGCCCAGTATAAAATATTCTTCTAAAGAACCTAAATGACTCAGCATGACTAATTGGCTTACCCGTTCGAGTGCTTCGCAAACCCATTGCGGTTATTTTTTCTAAAGAGCTCAGAACAGATTCTTTTCCAGAAATCATTAGCTCCCACCATTTTCGACAGAGATCAAATCTATCGGGATCAGGGAGGACTTCTTTTTGACCCTTAGGTTTTATGGGATCATTTAAATAACCAATGGGTGCTTTTCCAGGTTTCCAGCCCATTTGCAATTTGGTGTTCATTCCTCTCTTAACGTTATCAGAGAGGTCCTTGCTAAACTTGGTGGCCATTCCAAACTCGATAAACAAAAATGTTGAATTATTTCTGTCATAGTCCATTGTGGGAGTAATGATCTTTAAATCTTCATAGTCAACTTTATCAATCAAACCACCGCCTTCTTTGGCGTTACGACAAAGTCTGTCTGCTTTCCAGCAAATAACACGGTTTGCTTCTCCATTGGCTATTCTAGAAATCAAGGCCTTGAATTCAGGTCTTTTGTCCGGACGTTTGGCCGATTTACTCTCTTTGTAAATACCGAGGATAATTAGTCCCTTGTCTTTTGCCAACTCAGAGCATGTGTTTTCCTGATCGTTGAGTGAGAGAATTTGACGCTCTTTGTCCTCTGAAGATTTTCTGCAATAAATAAAACAAGTTTCCATAGGCATCTTTTTCGTAACCCAAAACTAATAATAGTTATAGGTTGTTGTTGATGTTAACTCTTTCGCGTTTTAATTCAAGTCGAGAGTCGATTAGGTAGTCAAAAAGACTCAAGAGTGCGGTTGCTTGTTCGATGGCCTGCTTGTCTGAAAGTTCCACGCCATAATCCTTCTTCACAATTAACTTGAATTTATCAAGCTCTTCCCGGGTAACGAGGGAGTTAGTCAGTATCAGGTTGTTTCCGGCATTTGATGATTTTTTTGTGGCAGTTTCTGTCATTTCTAACTCTTAAAGTACAGAAACTGGTGATTTAGCTCAATAAACTTAGTGTCTAGTTTTGTTCACTTGTGTAAATTAGTGGGTTATTAGTGTAAACAAGTGGAGACAACAAACCAGCAATTTTGCTATATTTAACTTATGCCGAAATTTTTTCACCAAGAAAAAAGACAACCATTCACATATTCAGCAATAGAGACACGAAGAAAGAAATCAAACAGTGCAGGGTGGATTATAGGAGTGATTTTTATACTGCTACTGGTAGCAGGAACCTACTTCTTTTTGAGGTAATTCCATTGACTAACAGTGAAAATCTTGGCATATTACAAGTACTGAATGGTCTTTGTGGTGAAGGTACCCTACTTTTAGTGAACCGTTGACACTAGCAATAGTGATTCAACTTAGCCACAGAGGTCGCTTTGTTTAATAGGGCTTCCACAAATCTTCCTCTCTTTTCTTAATCATCTTGTAGAACTTATCATCATTTTTGTTGTACTTACAATAAATTGCTCCACATACCATATCGGCCAGCTGTAGCAAATTATTACTCCTTGAATCTTTATGCCTTACATCGCCAATAAGCTTTTTCATATCAGTATTTAATTTTCGCTTTAAGTAAGTATTGAACTTCTGAATAAACGTCTTCGACTGAGTTGTCCTGTCAACAAACAACGAAGCATTTTTGACTCTATCCTGAGCTCTGAGAAACAGCTGATCCGTTACAAGCATGTAAAGACTATCTTCTGGATTTTTAGGGTTGATTTTAGCGAGTCTGGTTTTATCAATCACGATAGATCTATAGCGGAATTTGTGACTTGCTAGTTTTTGCAAAAATGCCATTTTCAATTTATTTGAAGTGCCGGTGCTGAATTTAAACTCTCTTTTGTCTGAAAATTTCAGTTCGGCATGCAAATCCTTGATTGCTTGGTTGGCTTCTTCTGCCGTTTCAAGATTATCAAAGATAACAATAGTTAACACAAAAAAACGACTGGAAGCAGTCTTTAGCTTGAATCCAGTGTCTCCAGACTCATCCATAAAGATGAGCATAGCTAGTGGCATAAGCCCCCCTTTAAAACAACATCCATTCCAAATTGAGTAAAATCCTCTGGTACTGAAAAAAAGTTGGCGATCTCTTTAGTGGTAAGATGTTTAACTTTTTTTAATTCTGCTCTTGGAAAAAGTAGTTCCGCTGCAAAACATTGTGCCTCATGCTCTTGTTTAAAAGTTGTGAACTGATCATGTCGTTCGAAATACAGGTGGTTACCTGTATGTAAAAAGTGGTGTCCTAATGCGTGGGCGATCAACTCGCGCTGTTTTTGGGGATCCGCATTTCGGTCGATCCCGATGCTATCTCCAAGATAAATCTCCTTCACTCTTCCATGAAACGACCATTCGTCGAGAATTAACTCTTCACCATCAATAATTGTTTTTAAATTGATAGGGGCAGTAGTCAGGTTATACTTTCGTAAAACTTGCCTAGCCCTTTTTTGGGCCTTTGTCATATTTTTTATTTCTTCTGGACTTTACATACTCGATGTAATCCAGAACTGTCTGTCTTTCACGAACTGTCATGTCCTGAACTTCCTTCAACATCAGAGTAAATGATGCATCCTCCTTCACTTTTTTACTTGTTTTATCCCAATATCCAGCCTTGTTAAGCAGTAGTTCGTAAGGAATTTTGTAAACGACAGCCAATCCTTTGAGCTTAAACGGTGACGGGTGGATGTATTTATCTGACTCAAGACTGGAAAGATATCCTCTTGAAATAGCTGATTGATTTTCCAGTTCATTGGTTTTTATTAATCGTTTTATTTCATCAACCACAGCACTCATGGTAAGGTCCTTGGCCTCTCTGAGACTGCTGAGGTATTGACCAATGGTAGAGAAATCATCTGGTCCCTGAAATTTGGTTTTAGGGTTTTGTTTAGTATTCATGGTTCTTGAAATAGATCTAATTTTTATTGTAGCAAATTCTGTATGAAATGTAAGAGATTTCTTACTATAATGACATTAGTTTACAGAAATGAACATAAATCATCATAAAGTTTATTGAGCTAAATTACAATAATCTGTACTTTGTTATTAAAGATGACAACAACTGCCCGAAAAAAAACAATCTACATCAATAAAGACAAAAGAGTTAATAGTGAGCTCTTTGATGAAATTAGACTTACCAAAGGACTTTCGAGATTTAAGTTGGCAATAGATGTTGAGCTCTCTCCCCAAACAGTCAGACGGGTTTTAGTCATTGGCGGTGATCCGAGACCTTCGACTGTCAAAAAGGTAGGCGATTACTTAGGTATTCCAGCTGAGAGGTGGTACATCGACAGAGAGCCACTCGATACAACTGCAAGCTAGCAAAAACAGTAACGCTTATGAACAAATGTCGAACCAAAAATCAAAATGAACAAAGTAGTCCGCATCAACTACACGATTATAAATCACGAGGCCCGAGTGAGGCTCGGTCTGACTATTAATGAGTATTGCGTGTTTGACTTAATTCATAACCTAGCCAGCAATCCTAAAAACGCCCAGATGGGTTGGTGTTACGCCAGGAAGGAAACGATTGCCGGCTATCTTGATTTAGGCAGAGCAACAGTATTTAGAGCGATCAAGAAGGGGCTGGACTTAAGCCTTCTTGAAAAGCACCCAGATCAGCCAGCTCTACTTAAGGCGACTAGTAATTGGTTTGATTCGGTAATGATTAAAACCGAATCTCAATATGAGACTGACAGTCTCAATACGAGATACCAAGCATCTCAAAGTGAGACAAATCAGAGTATCAAAATGAGAGCAAACAAAGATATAGACAAAGAAATAAACAACGATAGGTTTCGTCAAAAAAATTTAAGAAAAGGCAATGGCATATCGGCTATCAGTGAAGTTCTAAACCAATATGAGCTTCCAAGCCAAATAAACGGACAAATCAAACATGAATGGCAGGCGGAGGCAATCAGGTTCTGGCAAGAATTAGGACTAAACGGCAATCCAAGTCAGGAATTTGCCAAACATATAAAACGTGTCTTTAGGAAGAAACAACAAGCTAAATTATCCGTTGCCCTCTCCTATTGTAAAGATGCAGCTGGAATTCGTGACATAGAGAAATTGTTTTACTGGCGGTGTGCCAACGAAGCTATATGAGAAAAATATTATTAATACCACTAGCCGTAGTTGCAATATTCCTTGGAAATATGTTTTCAGGGATATTGTTTGAGAAACAGGAAAGCGAACTTATATCTCCTATTCCAGAGCAGACTCCTGTTCCTAGTTCCACGCCTGCCACAAATTATGTTAAGGACTTTAGGTTAAAAGCTGTCACAGAGTTATTGAGAGATGTCGATAGTCCGCTCGAAAGCGAAGTTTTGGTGAGTTGTGGCGACAAAAATCAAGTTGATCCCTATGTTCTGGTGGGCATTAGTCGTATTGAAAGCACGTTTGGCAAGCGAGCATGCGATGGCAACCCTTTCGGGTGGAGCAGTTGCCGAATGCACTTTAGCACATTAGAGGAATCATGCCAGGCAGTAGCAAGTGGAATTGCTAATTTGAGTTACTACGAAAAATATCAAAGCACTAGCAATGTCCAGGATTTAGGTGAGGTTTATTGCCCTCCATCTTCAGGATGTAACACTGAACATTGGGTCAACACAGTTGAAAGCACACAGACAGACCTTCAGGAGCGCGAGTTGGTTCTCTCAATAGAGGAATTAGCGACCTTAGTTCCTTCGAGGAAATCACTCAAAGAATTGGAAGTAAATACCCTAGCGCTTCGAAGCCACTCAGAAACATCCTCAGGCATAACAAAAGAAGTAATCGAAATACTAATCAAGGCAAATGAAAAAGCCTTAGCAAATGCAGAACATGACTTATGAAATTTATAGATCTATTTGCCGGCATTGGAGGGTTCAGATATGGACTTGAAAAAGCCAGCTCAAAGTTTAGATGCGAATACTCGAATGAGTGGGATAAATATGCAAACCAAATCTACAAAAAACACTATGGAGAATGCGACATCAGGGATATTAGAACAGTCGACACAAAAGACATCCCCGACCACGATCTCCTCTGTGCTGGCTTTCCTTGTCAATCATTTAGTATCGCAGGAAAAAGATTGGGATTTGAAGACACCAGAGGGACAATGTTTTTTGAAATTGCTCGGATTATCAGAGACAAAAGACCCCGATATTTTCTCCTTGAAAATGTTAAAGGGCTACTTAGTCATGACCAAGGAAAAACTTTCCAGACAATACTTGGGGTTCTCTCCGATCTGGGGTATGAGTATCAATGGCAAGTTCTTAACAGCAAGAATTTCGGAGTTCCCCAAAACAGGGAAAGAGTGTTCATTGTCGGACATCTTAGAAAAACGAGTCGACCAGAAGTATTTCCTATCGGAGAAAGCTACGCAGTTCTTAATAAGAAGAAGCCAGCAAAACAAAGAATCGGGCCGAGGATTTCGAGCACGATTGATGCCCGTTATGGGTCCCTGCGAAATTCAGGAGAAACCTACCTCCACTATATAGGTGGAATTACAGGAAAAAGAGATATGTGGATCAAAGACAATAAAAAAAGCAGCAGAAACTTTAGCCAAGGTCAGCGCGTGTATGCGGCTGATGGGATTGCTTCTACCTTAGCAGGTAATGCCGGTGGGCTTGGTGGAAAAACCGGCCTGTATGCAATTCCAGTTCTGACACCTGATAGAAAAAAGAAACGTCAAAATGGTCGAAGGTTTAAAACCAACGGCGAGCCAGCCTTCACTCTCACCAGTCAAGATCAGCATGGAGTCTTTGATGGTTTGAAGATCAGAAGATTAACTCCAACAGAATGTGAGCGCTTGCAAGGTTTTCCTGATGATTGGACACAAGATTTGAGCGATACCCAACGATACAAATGTTTGGGCAACGCAGTCACAACAACTGTAATAACAGAAATAGGCAAATTGCTTATCCAAACAAAGGAGGTGAATCAACTATGAAATCAAGATCTAAAGGATCAACGTCTAAAAATCCAAAGTATCACTTTGAAGGCACAAAAAATAATCAAAGCGGAAATAAAGTTTATATGGTCGTTGAACTAAAAACAGGCAAAATTCTCGAGTGGAATGAAAATACCTTTAAGAAAAATGAATCTCAAGTTGAGTATTAAAAATATGATTAAAACAAAATCAGAACTACTAGACGAAATTTATAACACCGTACATGAGGAAATGATCCGCATGGAGATTGCGATTGGCACATTGGCCGATGTTCCGGATGACAAAGTGATAGAAACGGTGGTCAAAAAATCTCCTCTAGGTGCCAGAGAGGAAAATTTAACCAAGAAGGATATTCTGGCCAGATATTCTGAGGACATCGAAAAACGCAGAAAAGTCCTAAAGATTATCGAAACAATGCGTGACAAAGAAAAATTGTGACCTATGAATCAAAAGAAAACCAAGATGATCAAAAAACTGGCTAAAAGCTATGGTATTCCGTTTAATGCCATGAAAAAACGTTATGCCAGCTTGAACAACATACAAAGAGATCAGTTGGCTAAAGAGTTGCAGCGTATTAACAGAAATAGCTTATGAAAAATGTAATTTACCCATTATTAAAAGAAGGACATGTCTCAAGTAAGTTGCAGGAAGAAATGCGCAAGCGAATGATTCCACTATTACCAACAGATGGTTCTCAGATGCCGATTTATTTGCGACGAATCTTAAAAATAAAGTTGTTTATTAAAAAGGTATTAAAACAATTATGACGGACAAAACATATCCCACTATTACCATCACCTCTCTAAGATTTGCCGAGTATAACCCTCGGAAGGTTTCCAGGGACGTTATTGAACAGCTCAAGAGATCTCTTACCGAGTTTGGATGTCCGGTCCCAATTGTAATCAACACACACAAGGATAGAAAAAATGTCGTTGTTGGAGGAGAAAAACGAGTAAGAGCAGCCACAGAACTTGGTTGGACGGAGGTTCCTTACTCTACTGTCTCTTTACCGCTGGAAAAAGAAAAAGCTCTCAACTTGGCACTTAATAAAATTGAAGACCAATGGGATGAAGAAAAATTAGCTCAAGTAATAACAGATTTAACTCAATCAGACTTTGATATCTCAATTACCGGATTTAATGAGGTTGAAGTCAGTAACCTCCTTGACACCACTATGCTTCTGGAAGATCAAGAAGAAAATTCCTGGGATACGGAAGAAGAAATTAAGCAAATTACCGACCCACTTTCCAAATATGGAGAGGTATATCAAATTGGTCCCCATAGGCTCATGTGTGGCGATTCTACGAACCCAGAGGACGTTAAAAAGCTAATGGATGGTAAGTCTGCGGATATGGTATTTACTGACCCACCTTATAACGTTGCTCACACAAGTAAAGAAAAACAAGGGAAGTTCCACACTGAAAAAGGGATTATTCTTGGAGATGATCAAAGCCAAGAAGATTTCAAGAAATTTACAGAAGGATTTTTCAATTGCATGAGAGATGCTCTTAAGCCTGGTGGTGTTATTTATGTTTGCACCGGATACACCTCTTATCCTCTGTTTTACTACCAAATGTTTAATTCAGGATTTGTATTTAGTAGTGCGATTGTCTGGGTAAAGCCATCATTTGCAGTCGGTTGGAGTGATTATAAAAAGCAATACGAGCAGATTATGAAGGGTAAAAGTGGAAAGGGAAAAACTAAGGCAGAAGGAATTATTTACGGTTGGAAACAAGGAGAAAAACATATCTTCACCGGTGAAGCAAACGAAAGCGATGTCTGGAATATGCCCAGAAAAGCAGTCACCGAGATGGTTCACCCAACTGAGAAACCTGAGTGGCTAATTATGAAAGCTGTCAAAGGTGGTAGTAGGCGCGGGCAAGTAGTTCTAGATCTATTTGGAGGTTCCGGCAGCACTCTTATTGCAGCACATAAAGTAGGTAGAGTTGCCTACCTTATGGAGCGAGATGAGAAATTTTGTGATCTGATTCGAAAAAGAACCAAACGTCTCAAATTGAATTAAATATGGTAAAGAGAAAAAAGAAAAATTCAACAATAAAACTGGTAACAGCTAAGTTGCCAGGAGAAACAGAACAACAATTTGTTGCGTGGCTTGTGTACTGTGATTCTGGGACCCTTGATAAACTCTTTCGCCTCTGGGAAGGACTTCACCAAGGCTTCACTGAAACTTCACCGGAATTAGCCGGTTTACGAGGTCGTTTGGGAGATCTTGTGACCAGAAGAACCCTTGCAACATGGTCAAAAAAATTTCAGTGGGTGAAACGTCGAGATATGAAGCTTGAAGAAGATCTTAAGGCACTTCGGGAAGAAACAAAACGCATTGCTACAAACCGAAAACATAAGGTCGCCGAAGCATTCAAGCGCTCCATTGACTTGAAAATCAAACAACTCCGCAAAGGAGAAATAGTTTCAGCAAGCGATGTAAAAACAATGTGGGATATGTTCAGAACTGAGCTTGGTTTGTCTACTAACAAGTCAGAAGTGGCTCACACGATAAATGAAGAAGATCAAAAGCCGCCGACACCTGAGGAAGATGAGCTAGGAAAAGAAATAGACCAAGCAATTAAAAACTATTATGACAAAAAACGAAGAACATCAAAAAAATAGCATTTTATTTTGGATCACAGAGAACGAAATAAAAAATGAAAATGGTAATCCTATCGAGTTCGAGGATCATAATTTCATGCTTGATGTCTATTCAGATCGCTCACCGGTTCAGGTCATCCGTAAAGGTTCTCAGGTTGGTGCCAGCACGATGGAGATCTTGAGAGCCTTTCATGCAGCTCGCTTTTGGGGTATCAACCAGATATACACTCTTCCAACGGTCGATGATGTAAGTGAATTCGTCAAAAGCAAGGTTAACCGGCTGATCAAAGTAAACCCTTGCATCTTAGAAGGAGTCAGTTCAAGAGATACAGATTCAATTGAGCAAAAACAGATTGGCAAATCATTTTTATTTTTTAAAGGAACCTTTACTGAGAAGGAAGCGATCATGCTTACCTCAGATCGCAACATCCATGACGAACTGGATAAATCAAAGCCGGAAGTAGTTAGAGACTACACATCCCGTATGGGCTATTCAAAAATAAGAAGCCAACATTTTTTCTCAACTCCTACTACACCAGACTATGGTGTAGATAAGATATTTGAGCAATCAGACCAAAAGCACTGGCGGTTTAACTGTCCTCACTGTAGCTTCAGACAGCATATGGATTGGGATAAAAACGTGGATGAAGGTCGTGGAATTTATATTTGCCATAAATGCCGGAAAGAAATAACTCCAATAGAAATCAATAACTTAGGCAGTTGGGAAGCCCGCTATCCGGGAAGGTCAATTTCAGGGTATTGGATTAGCCAGATGCATTGTCCCTGGAAAAGTGCAGCCAACCTAATCAAGGAAAAGAAAGACGCTGACGATGATACCTATTTTTTTAACTTTGTTCTGGGTTTGCCTTACCTATCAAGTGAGCAAAAAATACCCTCAAGCCTCTTTGTTCGCAATCTGACTGACTCAAAGGTCAACTCCTCAGAAGAATTCAACGTTATGGGAATTGATACAGGAATGGGGTCAGGTAAAGGAAATCACGTAATGATTGGGAATAAACTGGGTATTTTTTGGATAGGCATTCTCCAAGACCAAGAAGGCCAGGATCGGTGGAAACAAACTAGTGACCTTATAAAATTCTTTGACGTCAGAGTCATAGTCATCGATGGCCAGCCTTATACTCAAGAAGCCTTTGCTCTGGCAAAAGAATTCCCTTATAGAGTTTACCTGAGTTGGTTTAAAGACGACCCTAAAATGCTCGAAGTGGTCAGGTTTTTTGATGAAAAAGAAAGCAAGAGTACAGAGTTTGAGGATGAAATAAAAGTACTCTCTTCCCGCACAAGAATAATGGACGAGACAATTTCTGCTCTGAGGCAGGGCAATATAAAATTTGCGATCTCCTCTGACCATCCGGCATTCAAGGTGCTAATTAAACATGCTCAGACTATGTATGCCCGCACGGTAACGGATAAGCTGGGGCAATCAAAGCGCGAATGGGCTAATACTGGTCCTAATGACTTTTGGTTAGCACTTATCTACTGGCATATTGCCTTGAAGAAAAGACTGAAATATGAGCCAAATAAATAAGCAAACCACCAACACCATTGTGCTTAGTAAAGCTGAGGAGAAGATTCTTCAAGATATTCGCAGAGTAAAATTCGGCCGAGTGGAGATCTTTATTCAACACGGTAAGCCATACAGAAAAGAGGTGACCGAACAGCAAAGGATTTCTCCTGAAGATGGTGGGAGTGCTGGAGAACTTTCTAAAAAGCAGAGTGCTGTTGAAATCTAACTAAATTTGACTTCTTGAGGAAGTTGATGATAATTGCTTGTTAAATGAATAGAAAACCTAAAGCACCAGAGGAATATAAGAAGCTTAAAAAGCAATGCTTAAGCATGTTACGACAAATAGAAAGTGGTCTGGAAAAGCAGGTTGGAAAGGACATTAAACCTCACTTTGGACACGTTGGAAGTATGTATTTTATAAAAGATCAACTTGAAAATATATGCAAATTTTTAAACCTGTAAAAAAGGTCGAAAACTACGCTGATCCTAAACTAGAAAAACGTCTCGTAAGCTTCTTTGGGATAGTGTATGTAATCGTTATCATTTTATTAGCACTTAGTGGACTATTATGGCTACTCAGATAACAAAAAAAGATTTTCAGGAATATGTGTGCGTTCAGCGGTCAGGTAAAACAAACATGTTTGACGTAGCAATGGTTGAGAGCCTGTCCGGA